>NZ_JBFBLP010000003.1:0-963955 GCF_040686775.1 Streptomyces sp. NPDC079141
ACTAATAGGCCGAGGGCTTGTCCTCAGTTGCTCGCGTCCACTGTGTTGGTTCTGAAACCACGAACGGCCCCGTATAGGTCACATACGGTGCGGCAGAAGTTCACAGTTTCATAGTGTTTCGGTGGTCATAGCGTGAGGGAAACGCCCGGTTACATTCCGAACCCGGAAGCTAAGCCTCACAGCGCCGATGGTACTGCAGGGGGGACCCTGTGGGAGAGTAGGACGCCGCCGAACTCCTTTTACAGCTCTGGCTCTTGGGCATACCGCCCAAGAGCCAGAGCTTTTTTGCGTTGAGGTAGGGTCAGGGGGCATCGTTCGCACGTTTCCCACAGGAGGCCCCCGGGTGGAGGTCCAGGAGACCCGTGTCCAGACGGACCGGGTGCTCACCATCCCCAACATCCTCAGCATGGCGCGGCTCGCCGGCGTGCCGCTCTTCCTGTGGTTGATCCTCAGGCCGGAGTTCGGAGGGCCGGAGAGCGACGGCTGGGCGCTTCTGGTGTTGGCGCTGAGCGGGATCAGCGACTACCTGGACGGCAAGTTGGCGCGGCGCTGGAACCAGATCAGCAACCTCGGCCGGCTCCTGGATCCCGCTGCAGACCGGCTCTACATTCTCTCGACTTTGGTCGGACTGACCTGGCGCGAGATTCTGCCGCTCTGGTTGACTGCCGTACTTCTTGCGCGAGAACTGGTTCTGCTGGTGATGGTGGGCATCCTCAGGCGTCATGGCTATCCGCCGCCCCAGGTGAACTTCCTGGGGAAGGCAGCTACCTTCAACCTGATGTATGCCTTCCCGTTGCTCCTGCTCAGCGACGGAAGCGGGTGGCTTCCGTCACTCGCTGCTATTTTCGGATGGGCGTTCGCCGGATGGGGTACAACGCTCTATTGGTGGGCAGGAGTCCTCTACATGGTTCAGGTCCGCCGCCTGGTTCGTGCGGACGCCATGGCCGATTGACCCCGCCCATTGATGCGCCCCAGCGGCTCGATGGCCCGCGGCGGAAAAGTGCGGGACAATCTGGACGGGTGAAGTCGGCTAGACCGTCGTCTCTTAGAGGAGGACGCTTCCGACATGAAGGCCGTCGTGATGGCCGGAGGCGAAGGCACACGCCTTCGCCCCATGACCTCAAGCATGCCCAAGCCGCTCCTACCGGTGGCCAACCGGCCGATCATGGAGCACGTTCTGCGGCTGCTCAAAAGGCATGGGCTGAACGAGACCGTCGTAACTGTCCAGTTCTTGGCCTCGTTGGTCAAGAACTACTTCGGTGACGGCGAAGAGCTCGGAATGGAGCTCAGCTATGCCAACGAGGAGAAGCCACTCGGTACCGCCGGAAGCGTCAAGAACGCCGAAGAGGCGTTGAAGGACGATGCCTTCCTGGTGATCTCCGGCGATGCTCTGACCGACTTCGACCTCACCGAGCTGATCAATTTCCACAAGGAGAAGGGTGCGCTCGTCACGGTCTGCTTGACGCGTGTGCCCAATCCATTGGAATTCGGCATCACCATTGTCGATGAAGAGGGCAAGGTCGAGCGTTTCCTTGAGAAGCCGACCTGGGGTCAGGTCTTCTCGGACACGGTGAACACCGGTATCTACGTCATGGAGCCCGAGGTCTTCAACTATGTCGAGGCCGATGTGCCTGTCGACTGGTCCGGTGATGTCTTCCCGCAGTTGATGAAGGATGGCAAGCCGATCTACGGGTATGTGGCGGAGGGGTACTGGGAGGACGTAGGTACCCACGAGAGCTACGTGAAGGCCCAGGCCGACGTCCTGGAGGGCAAGGTCGAGGTCGAGCTCGACGGCTTCGAGATTTCTCCGGGCGTGTGGGTGGCGGAGGGTGCCGAGGTGCATCCGGATGCCGTTCTTCGAGGGCCCCTCTACATCGGGGACTACGCCAAGGTCGAGGCCGGCGCCGAGATCCGTGAGCACACCGTCGTCGGCTCGAACGTCGTCGTGAAGAGCGGGGCCTTTCTGCACAAGGCCGTTGTGCACGACAACGTGTACGTCGGGCAGCACAGCAATCTGCGGGGCTGTGTTGTCGGAAAGAACACCGACATCATGCGTGCGGCGCGGATCGAGGACGGCGCCGTCATCGGCGACGAGTGCCTGGTCGGCGAAGAATCGATCATTCAGGGAAATGTGCGGGTCTACCCGTTCAAGACCATTGAGGCCGGCGCGTTCGTCAACACGTCGGTGATCTGGGAATCCAGGGGCCAGGCGCATCTCTTCGGCGCCCGTGGGGTCTCCGGAATCCTGAACGTGGAGATCACGCCGGAGCTGGCGGTGCGTCTCGCCGGTGCGTATGCCACGACCCTGAAGAAGGGGTCCACGGTCACCACGGCCAGGGACCACTCGCGTGGTGCGCGGGCGCTGAAGCGTGCGGTCATCTCCGCGCTCCAGGCCAGCGCCATCGACGTACGCGACCTGGAGAACGTACCGCTGCCCGTTGCCCGGCAGCAGACCGCGCGAGGCAGTGCCGGCGGGATCATGATCCGGACGACGCCCGGAGTGCCGGATTCCGTGGACATCATGTTCTTCGACGGCCGGGGTGCCGATCTCTCGCAGGGCAGTCAGCGGAAGCTGGACCGGGTGTTCGCGCGTCAGGAGTACCGGCGTGCGTTCCCGGGTGAGATCGGGGATCTGCACTTCCCGGCCAGCGTGTTCGACTCCTACACCGGGTCGCTGTTGCGCAATGTCGACACGACCGGGATCGCCGAGTCCGGGCTCAAGGTCGTCGTCGATGCCTCCAACGGCAGTGCCGGGCTCGTTCTGCCCTCCCTGCTCGGGAAGCTCGGTGTGGACTCGCTGACCATCAATCCGGGTCTTGACGAGTCCAGGCCCACGGAGACGGCGGACGCGCGGCGGTCGGGGCTGGTGCGGTTGGGAGAGATCGTCGCGTCCGCGCGGGCCGCGTTCGGCGTACGGTTCGACCCCGTGGGCGAGCGACTGTCGCTCGTCGACGAGAAGGGGCGGATCGTCGAGGACGACCGGGCGCTGCTAGTCATGCTCGACCTGGTGGCCGCGGAGCGGCGCAGCGGACGTGTGGCGCTGCCGGTGACCACGACGAGGATCGCCGAGCAGGTGGCGGCATATCACGGGACTCAGGTGGAGTGGACGACGACGTCGCCCGACGATCTGACGAGGGTCGGGCGGGACGAGACGACGATCTTCGGCGGGGACGGGAAGGGTGGCTTCATCGTCCCCGAGTTCAGCAGCGTCTTCGACGGCGCGGCGGCCTTCGTGCGGCTCATCGGGCTGGTGGCCCGGACGCAGCTCACCCTCAGCCAGATCGATGCGCGGATACCGCGGGCGCACGTCCTCAGGCGGGATCTGGCGACTCCCTGGGCGGTCAAGGGGCTCGTCATGCGGCGGGTCGTCGAAGCGGCCGGAGACCGCTTTGTGGACACCACGGACGGGGTGCGGGTCGTGGAGACCGACGGGCGCTGGGTGATGGTGCTGCCCGATCCCGCCGAGGCGGTCACCCATCTGTGGGCGGAGGGGCCGGACGACGCCTCCGCGCAGGCCCTGCTCGACGAGTGGTCGGCGGTCGTGGACAGCGCCGGACGCTGAGCACGTAACACGCGCGCGTGCCGGACAAGTGTCCCCAAGGGGGCCTGTCCGGCACGCCGGTGGGGCCATTCGGAGGTATGCGGCGCGACGTGCGACGATGTGCGGCATGCCGCAGCAGCCCCCCGTTCGGAGCACACCTACGCGCCCCTCGCGCCCGGACGCATCCATGTCGCTGCTCACCAACGTCATGGACCACAGCCTCGACGACGGGTACGCCGAGGCGGCGGCCCGGAAGGAGGCCGCGGGCAACGGCGGTCTGCCCAGGACCCTCCGGGCCAAGCTGGGGCTCGCCGCCGGACTGGTGCTGGCCGCCCTGGTCGTCACGGTCGGTGCGGCACAGGCGCGCGTGGCGGCTCCGGTGGTGGCGAAGGAGCGCGAGGAGCTGATCGACCGTATCGATCAGGAGACCGAGGCCGCTGACGAGCTTGAGGACACGGTCGACGAGCTGCGGGACGACGTGAGCGCGCGGCAGCGTGAGGCCCTCAAGGAGAGCGGGGGCAGCGAGCAGGGGGAGCTCGTGGGCATTCTGTCGGGTGCCGTGGAAGTCCATGGTCCGGGGGTGAAGCTGGTCGTGGACGACGCCAAGGAGTCCGGCGGGGGCAGTGACGGGGATCCGCGCGAGACCTCGGGGTTCTCCGACACCGGGCGGGTTCGCGACCGGGACATGCAGCGCGTGGTCAACGGGCTGTGGGAGTCCGGTGCCGAGGCCATCTCCATCAACGGGCAGCGGCTGACGGCGCTGTCGGCGATCCGGGCCGCGGGTGACGCGATACTGGTCGACAACAAGCCGCTGGTTCCGCCGTACACGGTGCTCGCGGTGGGGGACGGTCAGCGGCTGAGCACCAGGTTCCAGGACAGCGCCGACGGGCTGTATCTGCACGCCCTGCAGGAGAACTACGGCATCCGGACCGCCATCTCCGTGGAGGACGACCTCCGGCTGCCCGCCGCACCGAGTGTGACCGTACGTACAGCACAGCCGTACACCGAGAAATCCGAGAAGGGCACATCGTGATCGCCGTACTGGGCCTCGTCGTGGGAGTCGTGGCCGGCCTGTTGGTCCGGCCTGAGGTTCCGGCGGTCGTCGAGCCTTATCTGCCGATCGCCGTCGTGGCGGCACTGGACGCCGTGTTCGGTGGTCTGCGGGCCATGCTCGACGGCATCTTCGACGACAAGGTCTTCGTCGTGTCGTTCCTGTCCAATGTGGTCGTGGCCGCGCTGATCGTGTTCCTGGGCGACAAGCTGGGCGTGGGCGCCCAGCTGTCCACCGGCGTCGTCGTCGTCCTCGGAATCCGCATCTTCTCGAACGCCGCGGCGATCCGTCGGCACGTTTTCCGGGCGTGAGGCCGATGAGCGACCAGGACGGGACGGCGCAGAACAGGCTGCGCAAGGAACTGCCCGACGAGGTGCCGGCCGCGGCCGCCGAGACCGCCGCGGGTGCGCCGAAGGCGCCGCCCGGGCTGACCGGCCGCCAGCGGCTGGTGAAGGGGCTGTGGCCGCCGCGGGTCACCAGGGCCCAACTCATCGTCGCCCTGCTGCTGTTCGGCCTCGGCTTCGGCCTGGCCGTCCAGGTGGCCTCGAACAGCGACGGGGACAGTGCCCTGCGCGGGGCGCGCCAGGAGGATCTTGTCCGGATCCTCGATGAACTGGATGACCGTACTCAGCGTCTTGAGGACGAGAAGCAGGGTCTTGAGAAGCAGCGGGACGAGTTGGAGAACAGCTCGAACCAGGCCGAGGAGGCTCGCAAGCAGACGGTCGAGAAGGAGCGGCAACTCGGCATTCTGGCGGGCACGGTGGCCGCGCAGGGACCCGGCATCACGATGACGATCGACGACACGAAGGGGACGGTCGAGGCGGACATGCTGCTCGACGCCATTCAGGAGTTGCGCGCGGCCGGTGCGGAGGCGATCCAGGTGAACGGCGTGCGGGTCGTCGCCGGCACCTATCTGACGGACTCCGGCAACAGCGTGAGCGTCGACGGGAACAAGATCGACGCGCCCTATCGTTTCAAGGTCATCGGCAAGCCGCAGGACCTCGAACCGGCGCTCAACATCCCTGGAGGCGTGGTGCAGACTCTGGAGAAGGAGCAGGCCACCGTGACCGTCGAGCGGTCCGACAAGATCGTTGTGGACGCCTTGCGGGCGGCGGAGCGGCCTGACTACGCTCGGTCGTCCTCCCAGTGAACCGGGGGTGCATGGGGGACGTCCGGCGAGGGCATGAGGTTGCGGGGGGTCGGCGCACCGAATGGGTGGTGCGTGGTGGAAACTGTCTGGTGGAGACGGACGTTGTGATGATGTCCGGGTCGGCCGGTGTGTGCAGTCAGGGTTCGTCCTGCCCCACGGGCGGGTCTGTTTCAGTCAAGGGGAATCGCCCGTGAAGTTGTTTGCGAAGTTGTTCGGCAAGAGCGCGCGACAGGGGAGCGAAAACGCGACCGCCCGTCATCGCGCACAGCCTGACGCAGAGGGCCAGCGGCCGCTGTTCCGGGACCAGGTGCCTGGTCCGGGCGGTGACATTTCCGGAGGTCAGGGCGTGCCGTCTGTTGACCCTGCCCAGTCCGGAGGCATAGGTTTCGGGCAACCGTCAACCTCAAGTACGGGTGGAGGGTTCTCCGCCGACCCGTACGCGTCCAATGCCCCGGCGGGGCAGCCGCGGCAGGAGGATCCGTCGATGTCGGCCCTGGTGTGTACGAGGTGCGGTAACCGCAACGCGGAGAACAGCCGCTTCTGTTCCAACTGCGGTGCTCCGCTGCGGCCGGGCGCCGTGCCGGAGCGTCCGTCCGAGACGACGTCCACGATCTCCATCTCCGGCCTTGAGGCCTACGACGCCGAGGCCACCGGTCAGACGGCGGTGCCGGCGCTCTCTCCCGAGGCGCAGGCCGCTGTCGAGGCGCTGCCCCTGGGGTCCGCGCTCCTGGTCGTGCGCCGCGGACCGAACTCGGGCAGCCGCTTCCTCCTGGACGGTGACCTGACCACGGCCGGGCGCCATCCGCAGAGCGACATCTTCCTGGACGACGTCACGGTCTCCCGTCGGCACGTGGAGTTCCGTCGCGCTCAGGACGGCTCGTTCACGGTGGCGGACGTGGGCAGTCTGAACGGCACGTACGTCAACCGCGAGCGGATCGACCAGGTCGCTCTGTCGAACGGTGACGAGGTGCAGATCGGCAAGTACCGGCTGGTCTTCTACGCGAGCCAGCGGGGCTACTGACGCTCCCCCGGACTCGCTCCGGGCGGACCCCAGGGAAGGTCCATGCTTCAAACACCGAGCGGTGGTGCCGGGCACGGCACCGCCGCCCCGGACAGTGGGCTGATGAGCATCGGCACGGTGCTGAACGTGCTGCGTGACGAGTTCCCCGAAGTGACGATCTCCAAGATCCGTTTCCTGGAGTCGGAGGGGCTTATCGAGCCGCAGCGGACTCCTTCCGGGTACCGCAAGTTCAGCGCCGACGACGTCGAGCGGCTCGGTCATGTCCTGAGGATGCAGCGGGACCACTATCTGCCGCTCAAGGTGATCCGGGAGCATCTGGACGCCATGGAGCGCGGTGAGGCCGTACCGCTGCCGACCGTGGGGCGTCAGCGCGACGGCGAGAGCGTCCCGGAGTTCTCCGAGGGGCCCACGGCGGCGCGCATCGGGCGGGCCGAGCTGCTGGCCGCGGCCGAGATCGGTGAGCAGGAGCTCCAGGAGTGGGAGTCGTACGGGCTCATCGCCCCGCTGCCGGACGGGGCGTACGACGCGGAGGCGGTCACCGTGGCCTCGCTCGTGGCCGAGCTGGGGCGGTTCGGGATCGAGCCGCGGCATCTGCGCGTGATGAAGGCGGCCGCCGACCGGGAGGCCGGGCTGGTGGACCAGGTCGTGGCCCCGCTGAGGCGCCACCGGAACCCGCAGACCAGGGCGCACGCCGAGGCCCGTACGAAGGAGCTGGCGGGGCTCACCGTGAAACTGCACGCCGCGTTGGTGAAGACCGCCCTCGGAGTGCGGCTGCCCTGAGCCGGTCCGCTCCCGAAGGCAGGATGGGCCGCCCGTTTCCTGCCCGACTACCCAAACGTCCCGGGCACGGCCTAGGGTTGCTGTGTGAACGAGCTCGATGTCGTAGGTGTCCGGGTCGAAATGCCCTCCAACCAACCGATCGTGCTCCTGCGTGAAGTGGGAGGCGACCGCTACCTCCCCATCTGGATCGGGCCGGGGGAGGCGACGGCGATTGCCTTCGCCCAGCAGGGCATGGCCCCCGCGCGACCGCTGACCCACGACCTGTTCAAGGACGTGCTGGAGGCCGTCGGCCAGGAGCTCACCGAAGTGCGCATCACGGACCTGCGTGAGGGCGTCTTCTATGCCGAACTGGTCTTCGCCAGTGGGGTCGAGGTGAGCGCCCGCCCGTCCGATGCCATAGCGCTGGCCCTGCGCACCGGGACGCCGATCTACGGCAGCGACGGCGTGCTCGACGACGCGGGTATCGCGATTCCGGACGAGCAGGAGGACGAGGTGGAGAAGTTCCGCGAGTTCCTCGACCAGATCTCGCCCGAGGACTTCGGCACCAGCAGCCAGTGAGCGCGCGTGGGCGGGCAGCGGACGGACGGTCCGGTGCGGGTGGCCTACGGTCGGCTGTCGGCTCGGGCGTCGGCAATTGCCAGCGGCGAGTGAGAGCGTCCTGCGGCCCGGCCCGAGCGCATTCGGCTAGCCTTTCCCCGCGGTGGGGTACGGGAAACCACTCCTAGGGTGATTATCACTCGGCGTGCCGAGTGTGGCGATCGTTGACGCACCCCTGGTGACTGCCTACCGTCGAGAAGGCAGGTCAAGGACGGAGGTCGGCGTGAGAAGCAGCGGCGACGGTACGGCTGGGGGTGCCCCCGGACGCGGTCTCGGGGCGAGCGGTCCGTACCCGCTTCACGGCAGCGCGGCCGACCATGCTCCGCAGCGACCGGCGGCCGTGCCGAGCAGCGGAGGGGCGACGTCCATGGCGTCCGAGCAGATCGGCTATCGCGGGCCGACGGCCTGTGCGGCCGCCGGCATCACCTACCGGCAACTGGACTACTGGGCCCGTACCGGGCTCGTCGAGCCGAGCGTGCGGCCCGCCTACGGGTCGGGGACGCAGAGGCTGTACAGCTTCCGGGACGTCGTAGTCCTGAAGATCGTCAAGCGGTTCCTCGACACCGGTGTGTCGCTGCAGAACATCCGCACCGCGGTCCAGCACCTGCGTGAGCGCGGGTTCCGTGATCTGGAGCGCATGACGCTGATGAGCGACGGCGCCACGGTCTACGAGTGCACCTCTCCCGACGAGGTCCACGCGCTGCTCCAGGGCGGGCAGGGGATCTTCGGGATCGCCGTCGGCGTGGTGTGGCGGGATGTGGAGAGCGCGCTGTCGCAGCTGCACGGGGAGCGGATCGACACCGGGGAGACGCTCGTCGGGCACAATCCGGCGGACGAGCTGGCGCGGCGGCGTAACCGGGCGGTGTGAGGCCCTGCCCGGGGCGGTACGCGGGGCATTGTCAGTGGCGTAGGGCAGCATCGGAGATGTGAGAAGCGCGCCCACGATCCTGCACCTCGACATGGATGCCTTCTTCGCTTCGGCGGAGCAGGCGTCCAAGCCGAGCCTGCGTGGGAAGGCCGTCATCGTGGGCGGGCTCGGGCCTCGGGGTGTGGTGGCGACGGCGTCGTACGAGGCGCGGGTCTTCGGGGTGCATTCGGCGATGCCCATGGCACAGGCTCGGCGGCTTGCGCCGAACGCCGCGTATCTGGTGCCGCGCTTCGGGTTCTACCGGACGATCAGCGAGCAGGTGATGGGGCTGCTGCGGGAGCTGTCGCCGCTGGTGGAGCCGCTCAGCCTGGACGAGGCGTTCGTGGATCTGGAGGCCGGGGGTGCGGCCTGGGACGAGGAGTCGGCGCGGTTGGTGGGGGTGAGACTGCGCGCCGACATACGGGCGGTCACCGGGCTCACGGGGTCCGTGGGGCTCGCGGCCTCCAAGATGCTCGCGAAGATTGCCTCGGAGCAGGCCAAACCGGACGGTCTTGTGGTGATCGAGCCGGGGACCGAGCGGGCGCTGCTCGGACCGATGTCGGTGCGGACGCTGCCGGGGGTGGGGCCGGCGACGGGGGACCATCTGCGGCGGGCCGGGATCACCACGGTCGACGAGATCGCCGAGGCCGGTGAGGACGAGCTCGTGCGGCTGCTGGGGAAGGCGCACGGGCATGCGTTGTACGCCATGGCGCTGGCGCACGACGAGCGGCCCGTGGTGGCCGAGCGGGAGACGAAGTCGGTGTCGGTGGAGGACACGTACGACGTGGACATCCATGACCGGGTTCGGGTGGGGCTGGAGGTTCAGCGGCTGGCCGACCGGTGTGTGCGGAGGTTGCGGGGGGCCGGGCTGTCGGGGCGGACCATCGTGTTGAAGGTGCGGCGGTATGACTTCTCGACCCTGACGCGGTCCGAGACCTTGCGGGGGCCGACGGATGATCCGGCGGTGGTGCGGGAGGCCGCGGCGCGGTTGCTGGAGGCTGTGGATACGACGGGTGGGGTGCGGCTGCTGGGGGTGGGGGTCAGCGGGCTGGCCGACTACACGCAGGAGGATCTGTTCGCGCAGGCGGCGGGGGAGCGGGGGGAAGGGTTCTTGGAGGAGGACGCTCCGGATGCGCCTGTCGAGGAGCGGGTGGCGTCCGAGGAGCGGCGGTGGGTGGCGGGGCATGACGTGCGGCATGCCGAGTTCGGGCATGGGTGGGTGCAGGGGAGCGGGCTGGGGCGGGTGACAGTGCGGTTCGAGACGCCGGATTCGGGGCCGGGGCGGGTGCGGACGTTTCGGGTTGACGATCCTGGGCTGGAGGCGGCGGAGCCGTTGCCGTTGGTGTCGGGGGGTTCGGTGCGGGGCGTTGGGGCGTGAGGGGTTGCGTCGGTGCTGTCGACCGGCGTTGGTGGGGGGTGCCGCCGGTTGTGCTGCCGGGGGGTGGGTGCGCAGCCCGGCGCTTGCGGGGTGCCGCCTGCGCCCACCCGTGCCGCCCCAGGCGGCACGCATGCCCGCAGACTGACGGCTGCATCGGCAGCGTCTGACTGACGGCCGCGTCGGCAGCGTCTGCTTGGGTGGGTGCCGTCTCAGCGGCTGCCTCGGCGTTGGCTGCTGGGGTGGGTGGTGGGCTGAGCTGTGTGGGGTTCAGGCGTCTGCGTCTTCTGTGCCTGCCAGTTTGCCGAAGTCGTGGTCCGGGAGGGGTGGGGGTGGGGCGACGTCCAGGCCGTAGTGGTGGTAGAGCTGGAGTTCTTGTTCGGGGGAGAGGTGGCGGCCTACGCCGAAGTCGGGGGCGTCCTTGATCAGGGTGCGGTCGAAGGGGACGTGCAGGGTGCCCTCGACCAGTTCGCTGGGCTCCAGGGGGACGAATGCGTCCCGGCTGAACAGGCCGGTGCGTATGGCCGCCCACTCCGGCACGCCGGTCGCGTCGTCGAGGTAGACCTCGTCGATTGTGCCGATCTTGGTGCCGTTGCGGTCGAACGCCTTGCGGCCGATCAGGTTGCGCGGATCGATGTCGGTCTGCACGTGCCCTCCACTTGGTCGCAACTCATCCGTAAGCACTACGAAAGAGCACATTCGGGCGCCCGGCCACTCGAACGCCTGGGCGTTGACCTCGCTGGTAGGCTGACAGCGGCTGCTGACCCCGTGCGGGAGAGTCCTCCGGACCCCATCCGGAGGCGCCGAAGGAGCAAATCCTCCCCGGAATCTCTCAGGCACACGTACCGCACGGACGAGGTCACTCTGGAAAGCAGGGCGGGTGTCGACGGCTTCCGCTCTCACCGACGGTGAAAGCCGGGTGCCCTCGCGAGCACCCGGTGAAGCTCTCAGGTTGAGATGACAGAGGGGGAGGCCGTCCGGGCACCCGTTCCGTGGTGCCCTCGAAGGTCGCGTCAGACCAGGAGGCCTCCGCAATGACCGCCCATCGCATTCCGCTCGCCGAGCTTGAGAAGGGGATTCCCTTCGAGCAGCGTCATATTGGTCCTGATCATGAGGCTCGGGCCAAGATGCTTGCCCAGGTCGGGTACGGCTCGCTCGACGAGCTCACCGCCGCCGCCGTGCCGGATGTGATCAAGAACGCCGACGCGCTCGACCTGCCGGATGCGCGTACCGAGGCCGAGGTGCTGGCGGAGCTGCGTTCGCTGGCCGATCGGAACCAGGTGCTCGACTCCATGATCGGACTCGGGTACTACGGGACCTTCACCCCGCCGGTGATCCTGCGCAATGTCATGGAGAATCCTGCCTGGTACACGGCCTATACGCCGTACCAGCCGGAGATCTCGCAGGGGCGGCTCGAAGCCCTGCTGAACTTCCAGACCATGGTCGCCGATCTGACCGGTCTGCCGACCTCCGGCGCCTCGCTGCTCGACGAGGGCACGGCGGCGGCCGAGGCCATGGCCCTGTCCCGGCGCATGGGCAAGAACAAGAAGGGCCTGTTCCTGGTCGACGCGGACGTCCTGCCGCAGACCATCGCCGTCATCGAGACGCGTGCCGAGCCGACCGGCGTGGAGGTCGTCGTCGCCGACCTCAGCGACGGCATCCCGGCCGGGATCACCTCGCGTGAGATCAACGGCGTGCTCGTCCAGTACCCGGGCGCCTCCGGTGTCGTACGCGACATCAAGCCTGTCATCGAGCAGGCCCATGAGCTCGGAGCGCTCGTCACCGTCGCCGCCGATCTGCTCGCGCTGACGCTGCTGACGTCGCCGGGTGAGCTCGGTGCGGACATCGCGGTCGGTACGACGCAGCGGTTCGGTGTGCCGATGGGCTTCGGTGGTCCGCACGCCGGCTACATGGCCGTGCACGAGAAGTTCGCGCGCAGCCTGCCCGGGCGGCTCGTGGGTGTGTCCGTCGACGCCGACGGGAACAGGGCCTACCGGCTGGCGCTGCAGACGCGTGAGCAGCACATCCGTCGGGAGAAGGCGACCAGCAACATCTGCACCGCGCAGGTGCTGCTCGCCGTGATGGCCGGCATGTACGCCGTCTACCACGGGCCCGACGGGCTGAAGGCGATTGCCCGCAGGACCCACCGGTACGCCTCGATCCTCGCCGCGGGGCTCATCGCGGGCGGGGTGGAGGTCGTGCACGGCTCCTACTTCGACACGGTCACCGTGCGGGTTCCGGGCCGGGCCGCCGAGGTCGTCGCCGCTGCCCGGCAGAACGGCGTCAACCTGCACCTCGTCGACGCCGACCAGGTCTCCGTCTCCTGTGACGAGACCACCGGGCGGGCGCAGCTGGGCGCTGTGTGGGCCGCGTTCGGGGTCGAGGGTGACATCGAGGCGCTGGACGCGCGGGCCGAGGACACGCTGCCGCAGGGGCTGCTGCGCGACGACGAGATCCTGACCCACCCCGTGTTCCACCAGTACCGCTCCGAGACCGCCATGCTGCGCTACCTGCGCAAGCTGGCCGACCGCGACTACGCGCTCGACCGCGGCATGATCCCGCTGGGCTCGTGCACGATGAAGCTGAACGCGACGACCGAGATGGAGCCGGTGACCTGGCCCGAGTTCGGGCAGCTGCACCCCTTCGCGCCGGCCGAGCAGGCGCAGGGCTACCTCACGCTCATCCGTGAGCTGGAGGAACGTCTCGCCGAGGTCACCGGGTACGACAAGGTCAGCCTCCAGCCGAACGCCGGCTCGCAGGGTGAGCTCGCCGGTCTGCTCGCCGTACGCGGATACCACCGGGCCAACGGGGACGAGCAGCGGACCGTGTGTCTGATTCCGTCCTCCGCGCACGGCACGAATGCGGCGAGTGCCGTGATGGCGGGCATGAAGGTCGTCGTCGTGAAGACCGCCGAGGACGGCGAGGTCGACGTCGAGGACCTGCGGGCCAAGATCGAGCAGTACCGCGACGAGCTGGCGGTGCTGATGATCACGTACCCGTCCACGCACGGTGTGTTCGAGGAGCATGTCGCCGACATCTGCGCGCAGGTGCACGAGGCCGGTGGCCAGGTGTACGTCGACGGGGCCAACCTCAACGCCCTGGTCGGGCTCGCCAAGCCAGGGCACTTCGGTGGTGACGTCTCGCACCTGAACCTGCACAAGACCTTCTGCATCCCGCACGGCGGCGGCGGTCCGGGCGTCGGGCCGGTGGCGGTGCGCGGGCACCTCGCGCCGTACCTGCCGAACCACCCGATGCAGCCGGCCGCCGGCCCGGAGACGGGTGTGGGGCCGATCTCTGCGGCGCCGTGGGGCTCCGCGGGCATCCTGCCCATCTCGTGGGCCTACGTCCGGCTCATGGGCGGCGAGGGACTCAAGCGGGCCACGCAGGTGGCCGTGCTCAGCGCCAACTACATCGCCAAGCGACTGGAGCCGCACTACCCGGTGCTCTACACCGGGCCCGGCGGGCTGGTCGCGCACGAGTGCATCATCGACCTGCGGCCGCTGACCAAGGCGACCGGCGTCAGCGTCGACGATGTCGCCAAGCGGCTCATCGACTACGGCTTCCACGCGCCGACGATGTCGTTCCCGGTGGCCGGCACGCTGATGATCGAGCCGACGGAGTCCGAGGACCTGATCGAGCTGGACCGGTTCTGCGAGGCGATGATCGCGATCCGTGCGGAGATCGAGAAGGTCGCCGCCGGCGAGTGGGCCGCGGAGGACAACCCGCTGCGGAACGCTCCGCACACCGCCGCCGCGCTGGGTGGCGAGTGGGAGCACGCGTACGGCCGTGACGAGGCCGTGTTCCCGGGCGGGGTCTCCGCCGCGGACAAGTACTGGCCGCCGGTGTGCCGGATCGACCAGGCCTTCGGTGACCGGAACCTCGTGTGCTCCTGCCCGCCGCTGGACGCGTACGAGGACTGAGTGAGCTGACGCTCAGGGGGCTCCGCCGGGCAGGCGGGGCCCCCTTTTGCGTGTCACGGGGTGGCCAGTGCCACCTCGGTCGACTTGATCAGTGCGATGACGGGGATGCCGGTCGTCAGGCCGAGGTCGGTGACCGCGTCATTGGTGATGACGGCGGTGAGGTCGCCGGTGTCGGTGGTGATCCGGATCGCGGCTGTCGCGCCGCCGGTGGTGACGTCCGTGATGGTGCCGGGGAGCTGGTTGCGGATGGACAGGCCCTCGACCGGGGCCGTGGCGAGGGAGACCTCCGTCGACTTCACGAGGGCGTGTACGGCGGAGCCGGTGGCGAGGGCCAGGTCGTCGACGGCGTCACGGGTGATCGCCGCGGTGAGGGGCCGGCCGTCGGTCAGCTGGATCCTGACCGTTGCCATGACCTCGCCGCGGGTGATGGCGGTGACGGTGCCGGGGAGCTGGTTGCGGATGCTCAGGCTCAAGGAGTGCCTCGGGGTTTGTGTGGTTTTGTGGGGGTGTGTACGGCGCTCCTTACCGTAGTCCGCCCAGTGGGTCACGCCGGGTATGCGTGTGTCTGCGTCGCCTTGACCGTGGCCCAGACCGAGGCGCCGGGGTGCAGGTCGAGTTCGGCCGCGGCGACCGTGGTGAGGTCGGCGGCGAGGGGGAGTTCGCCGGTGAGGTCGGCGCGGATCTGGTCGCCGTGGGTTTCCAGGCCGGCGACCTCGCAGTGCCAGAGGTTGCGGGCGCTGGAGCCTGAGGGGCGGTCGCGGAACAGGGTCACGGCGCTGGGTGGGAACGCGACGAAGACCGGGCCGGAGAGGTCCTCCGTGGTGGTGATGGCGGGGCCCGTGTCGAGGTGGACGATGTGGCCGTCCGCTCGGCCCTTGTAGAGGTTCAGGCCGACGAGTTGGGCGATGTAGTCGGTGCGGGGGTGGCGGGCGATGTCGGCGGGGGTGCCCTCCTGGACGACTCTGCCGTCCTCGATGACGACCAGGCGGTCCGCCAGGACCATGGCGTCCAGGGGGTCGTGGGTGACGAGGACGGCGACCGCCTCGAACTCCGCGAGGTGGCGGCGGAGTTGGGCGCGGACCTCCAGGCGGGTGCGGGCGTCCAGGGCGGCGAGGGGCTCGTCGAGGAGGAGCAGGCGGGGGTGGGTGGCAAGGGCGCGGGCCAGGGCCACGCGTTGGGCCTGGCCGCCGGAGAGGTGGCGGGGCTTGGTGGTGGTGTGGTCGGCGAGGCCCATGCGGGTGAGCCAGGCGGTGGCCTGGGCGCGGGCCTCTGCCTTGGGGGTGCCGTGGCAGCGGGGGCCGAAGGCGACGTTGTCGAGGGCGGAGAGGTGGGGGAAGAGGAGGTAGTCCTGGAAGACGACGCCGACCGGCCGGTTTTCCGGGGGTGTGTGGTCGAGGGGGGTGCCGTCCAGGTGGAGGTGGCTGCCGGGGGAGAGGGGGACGAGGCCGGCGAGGGCGCGTAGGGCGGTGGTTTTGCCGGCGCCGTTGGGGCCTAGGAGGGCGAGGACTTCGCCGGGGGTGGCGGTGAGGGTGATGTCCAGGTTGAAGCTGCCGCGGTGGACGGTGAGGTGGGTGTCCAGGCCTTGGGGGGTGTTGGCGGGGGTGGGGGTGGGGGTGGTTTGGGCTTGTGCGGGGCGGTCGGTGTTCGTCATGTGGGCGTGTCCAGGGGCGGCGGGGGTTGGGGGTGGCTTGGGGTGCGCCGGGGTTGGTGCCGGCCGGGGGTGGGTCGCGCGGCCCGGCGCTTGCGGGGTGCCGCCTGCGCCCACCCGTGCCGCCCTAGGCGGCACTCATGCCCGCAGACGACGCCCGCATCGGTGCTGTCTGCTTGGGTGGGCGCCGTCTCAGCGGTGTGTGTGCCCGCGGGGTCGGCGGTTTCGTCGGCGCTGTCTGGTTGGGTGGGCGCCGTCTCAGTGGTGTGTGTGCCCGCGGGGTCGGCGGTTTCGTCGGTGCTGTCTGGTTGGGTGGGCGCTGTCTCAGTGGTGTGTGTGCCCGCGGGGTCGGCGGTTTCGTCGGTGCCGTCTGGTTGGGTGGGTGTCGGTCCGGGCGGTTTGGATGCCCGCAGGGTCGGCGGCTGCATCGGAACCGTCTGCTCGGGTGGGTGCGGGTAGTGGGCGTGTTCGCAGGCTGGGTGGTTGGCCGGTGGAGTCTGGTCGGGTAGGTGTCGGCGTGAGTGGCGCGTATGTCCGCAGGCTGGGTGGTGGTTGGAGTCATGGTGCCGTCAGCCAGCGGTCTCTCAGGGCTGCCAGGACTGTGATGGAGACGGCCAGGAGGACCAGGCTCAGGGCGATGGCTGCTGCTGGGTCGGTTTGGAGGGCCAGGTAGACCGCGAGGGGCATGGTCTGCGTGCGGCCGGGGAAGTTGCCGGCGAAGGTGATCGTCGCGCCGAACTCGCCGAGGGCGCGGGCCCAGGCCAGGACGGCGCCGGCCGCGATACCGGGGGCGATGAGGGGGAGGGTGACCCGGCGGAACGCGGTGAAGCGGGAGGCGCCGAGGGTGGTGGCCGCCTCCTCGTAGCGGGGGTCGGCGGCGCGCAGGGTGCCCTCCACGCTGATGACCAGGAACGGCATCGCCACGAACGTCTCCGCCAGGATCACGCCCGCGGTGGTGAACGGCAGCGTGATGCCGAACCAGGAGTCCAGCCACTGGCCCACGACTCCGTTGCGGCCGAGGGCGAGGAGCAGGGCCACGCCGCCGACCACGGGGGGCAGGACCAGGGGCAGGGTGACCAGGGCGCGCACGAAGCCTCGGCCGGGGAAGTCCGTGCGGGCCAGCAGCCAGGCCAGGGGGACGCCGATCAGCAGGCTGAGGGCGGTCGCCGCCGTGGCGCAGACCAGTGACAGGCGCAGGGCCTCCCAGACCTCGGGGCTGGTCAGCTGCTCCGGCAAGGTGCGCCAGGGGGCGCGTACGAGCAGGGCGACCAGGGGGAGGAGCAGGAAGGCCAGTCCCGCGAGGGCGGGGAGCAGCAGCGGCAGCGGGACCGTGCGGGCCTGTCCGGCGGGTGCGGTGGGGCGGCTCATGGCTTGAGGAAGCCGGCCTCGGTCAGGACCTTCTGGCCCTCGGTCGACCGCACCAGTTCGATGAACGCCTCGGCCGCCGTCGGATTGGGCGCGTCCTTGAGCCGGGCGATCGGGTAGTCGTTCACGGCCTCGGCCGACTCGGGGAAGTCCACGCCCTCCACCTTGTCGCCCGCTGCCTTCACATCCGTCCGGTAGACGAGTGCGGCGTCGGCCTCCTTCAGCTCGACCTTGGTCAGGGCGCCCTTGACGTCCTGTTCGTAGGAGACCGGGGTGACCTTGAGGCCGGCCGCCTCCAGTGCCGTCTGCGCGGCGGCGCCGCACGGGACGGTCTCGTCGCAGAGGACGACCTTGAGCCCGGACTTGGTGAGGTCCTTGAGGGAGGAGATCTTGTCGGGGTTGCCCGGCAGCGTGGCGATCTGGAGCTCGTTGCGGACGAAGGTGGCCGGTGTGCCGGTCACGTCCTCCGCGTCCGTCACGATCGCCATCGTCTTGGGGCTCGCCGCGGCGAACACGTCCGCCGGGGCGCCGCCGGTGATGTTCGCCGCGAGCGTGTCGCTGCCGCCGAAGCTGAAGGTGACCTTGGTGCCCGGGTGCTCCTTCTCGAACCGTGCGCCGAGCTCGGTGAAGCTCTCCTGGAGGGAGGCGGCGGCGAAGACGGTGATCGTGCCGGAGGGCTTCGAAGGGTCGGCGGAGTCGGCGGAGTCGGAGGTCGAGGAGCAGGCGCTCAGCAGGAGCAGTACGGCGGCTCCCGCGCCGGTCGCCTGCAGGGTCCGGCGGGTCCGGCGGGCGTAACGGGTCATCACGGTGGCGCTCCCTCTGTCTCCCTGGGGCGGAGTGCGTGGGAACTCCGCCGGTGCGCCGATCATACTGGCGCATCTGCGAGGGGAAAGTCTCCTGTCTCATCGCATGAGCAAGGCATACGGCGACTGGATGCTCGTACGTGCGGAGGTGGAGGGGCGTCTGGTTGAGTCTTGTCAGGTCCTGTCGATGTGCACGTTTGTCGACTTCACGCGCGCCGTGGCCTCCATGCCGACCTCCAGACCCAGTTCCTCCACGGCCTCGCGGGTCAGCAGGGAGACGAGGCGGTGCGGGCCGGCCTGGATCTCGACCTGGGCCGCCACATCACCGAGCTTGATCGCGGTCACGATGCCGGGGAAGGCGTTGCGGACCGAGGTGTACGGGGCCTCCTCGTCGCCGGACCCCGCCTTGGCGAGCTCCACCGAGAACGCGGCCAGGGCCCGCCCGTCGATGAGTCGCCGTCCGCTGTCGTCGCGGTGGGTCGCCACCCGGCCCGCGTCCGCCCAGCGGCGTGCGGTGTCCGGGCTGACGCCGAGGAGTCGTGCGGCCTGGCCGATCGTGTAGGACTGCATGCCGGTCACGATAGGTCGTCGGCCCCTGGGGACAGGTGTCAGCCCGTGTGGACGCGGGGGCGGCGAGCCCGGTCCGGTTCGGCCTCGCGCAGGACCTCGCGGGTGACCGGGGCGACCTCGCCCTGGCCGAAGAGGAAGAAGCGCAGGAAGTTGGCGAAGGGATTGCCCTCGGTCCACTCGAAGTAGATGTGCGGGGTGCGGCCCGTCGTGTCGCGGACGTGGAGGAGGAGAGCTGCCAGCGCGTTCGGGATCGAGGAGGACTCCAGGGTCAGTACGCGGTAGCGGTTGTGCAGCACCTCGCCGCGTACCGTCAGCCCCGCCTCGAATTCGGAGGGGTCGCCGACCGTGACCTCGACGAAGACGAAGTCCTCCTGCTCCGGCATGTCGTTGTCGTGCCGGATCTGCTCGATCTTGTCGCGGTACTCGGCCTTGTCGCGGTTGTCGGGCTCGTTGGCGATGAACCGGATCTTCCGGCTGGCCATGTCTCGGACGAATCGTTCCGCCATGTCGTCGAGCGTCACGCTGGTCACGCGCAGCTCGAAGGCGCGCAGCAGGCGGGAGAGCAGAGAGATCAGGATGATGCCGGCGATGAAGCAGGCACCGATCTTCACGCCGTCGGGGCGCTCGATGACGTTGACGACGGTGACGTAGAGCAGGACCGCCGAGATGGTCGCGAAGATGATCGTCCACTTGCGCTGGGCCGCCCGCCGCGCGGCGATGGTCACGGCGATGGCCGCGGAGGACATCAGGACCAGGACGCCGGTGGCGTACGCGCCGCCCTGGGCGTCGACGTCGGCGTCGAAGATCCAGGTCACCAGGAAGCCGACCAGGGTGAAGACGATGACCATCGGGCGGACCGCGCGCGCCCATTGCGGGGCCATGCCGTAGCGGGGCAGGTAGCGCGGCATCAGGTTCAGCAGGCCGGCCATCGCGGAGGCGCCGGCGAACCACAGGATGGCGATGGTCGAGACGTCGTAGACCGTGCCGAAAGCGCCGCCGAGGTAGTCGTGCGCCAGGTAGGCCAGGGCGCGTCCGTTGGCCGGGCCGCCCTCCTCGAAGTCCTCCTCGGGGATCAGGAGGGTGGTGATGAAGCTGGTCGCGATCAGGAAGACGCTCATGATCAGGGCGGCCGCGGTGAGCAGCTTCTTGGTGTCCCGGATGCGGCCCTTGGGGTGCTCCTCGGTGTCGCCCGGGTCCCCCTTGACGTGGGGCATCACCGCGACGCCGGTCTCGAAGCCGGACATGCCGAGGGCCAGCTTCGGGAACACGATGAGGGCCATGCCGATCATCACGAAGACATTGCCGTGCTCGGCGGTCAGGGCGCTGGACCAGTCGGTGACCACGTGCCCCTCGCTGACCACGTGCCACAGACCGACGGTCACGACGACGGCGTTGAGCCCGAGGTAGACCACCACCAGGGCCACCGCGACGCCGATCGCCTCCAGGAAGCCCTTGAGGAAGACGGCGCCCAGCAGGGCGATGAGCACCAGGGTGACCAGCATCTGCTGGTCGTGCAGGGCCTCGTTCAGGTGCGGGTTCTCGACGAGGTGGGTCGAGGCGTCGGCCGCCGACAGGGTGATGGTGATCAGGAAGTCGGTGGCCGCGAAGCCCAGCAGGGTGAGGACGAACAGCTTGCCCTTCCAGAAGGACAGCAGCCGTTCCAGCATCGCGATCGAGCCCTCGCCGTGCGGGCTCTCCTCGGCAACGCGCCGGTAGACGGGCAGCGCGCCCGCCAGAGTGACGATCACCAGCACGATGGTCGCGATCGGCGAGAGCAGGCCGGCCGCGAGGGCCGCGATGCCGGGCTGGTAGCCGAGGGTCGAGAAGTAGTCGACGCCGGTCAGGCACATCACCCGGTACCAGGGCTGGCCCTTGTGGGCGGGTTCCGGTTCGGCGTGCGGGCCCTGGGGGCCGTGGCCCTTGCCCATGTCGGACAGGCCCTCCAGCATCCAGGCGCGTATGCGGCTGGACGGGGCGTGTTCCGTGGTGGACATGGGCGGGCTCCTGATGTGCGGCTCGGGGTGCGGTTCCGGCCATCGGGCGGACGGCGACATCAGCGTAAGCGGAGAGTTACGCCTGGGCCCACGCGGGAGGGGCTCGTGGGCGTCAAGCTTCCGTTAAGAACGACCTTGTCGCCGTGGGCTGCACGTCAAGAAGTGAACTCCAGGACCCCTTTCGCAGCCGTTGGGCTGTAGGGGGTGCGGCTGGGCGGTACGGCCGGAGCGGACACCCAGCGTCATGTACGGCGGTGTCCGGTCGGCCCGCCGGCGGCGCTGAGCGGGGTGCGGTGTGCCGGGCCGCCGACCGCGTAGTGGACGTACTCGCGGACCAGGCGGAAGCCCGCGGTCCAGGCGAGCAGGCGGCTCGCGCGGTTGAGGACGGAGCAGTTCCAGCCGGGGACGCGGTCGCGGGCGGCGATGTCCTGGCACAGGGCGGTGACACAGGCGAGCGCGAGGCGGTGGCGGCGGTGGTCCGGCACGGTGAAGACCGCCACGTCCTCGTACCGGCTGCCCCGGAAGTAGGTGCAGGCCACGGCCAGAATCCGGCCCTTGCGGCTGAGGGCCGCCCAGCCGTGGCCCGAGGAGGCGAGGCCCAGCGGTCCGCCCCAGCTGGCGGAGAGCCAGGAGGCGTCCGGGCCGAGGTCCGCCAGGGCGTCGGTGTCGGCCGGCTGCAGCCGGCGCAGGGTCACGCCGAGCGGGACGGTGGCGGGTTGCGGCTCCGCCTGGAGGGTCCAGATCATCCGTTCCCAGGGGGTGAGCCGGTCGAAGGCGGCGCCGAGGGCGGGCAGGAAGCGCTCGGGTGCCTCGATGCGGCTGCCCGCAAGTGGCGCAAGCGCCTCCGGCGTCAGCGCGTCCGGGGCGCCGCGCAGGACGACATGGCCGGCGCAGGACACGGCGACGGCCCGCGGCCGGTCGGCCCGGTCGGCCCACCAGCGGCCGACGCCGGTGGCCAGGACGTGCTCGCCGACGGCGGCGGGGCCGGGGGTGGCCGCGGGGAACCAGCGGGTGAGGGCGGGAAGACGGCCGGGGGAGAGTTCAATCATGGGAACCTCGCTGACGGTTGACAGGAAAGGGCGGGCGCGAGGAAGCGAGTACGGCTTCTCGCGCCCGCCCTGGGTGACGGCTCGGGCCGAAGCCGGTCCGTCGGAACAGGCCGCTGCTTCTCCTGCGGCCTGACCTGCCGGACAGGCCCTAGCGCTGGCCGGCCTTGCTGCCGTGGTTGGCCTTCTTCTTGCGGCGGGCCTTCTTCTTGCGGGCGCGCTTCGACATCGTTCTCAAGTCCCTTTCCGTGCTGTGAAGTTCAAGCGGCGCTGCGGCCGACCAGCAGGTCGGCCAGCTTGCTGAGGCGCTTGACCGTGCGGTCCTCCGTCGCGGCCGGGGCCGGGTCGACGCGCTCGCCGCGGTCGTAGTACGCGCCGTTGACGATCTCGACGGCCGGGTCGCACAGCCGCACCACGTGGGCCGCGCCCTCGGCGGCGGTGACGCCCTCGTGGGCGTACAGCGGGAGCAGGGCGGTGTCGCAGACGCCCGGGTGCACGGAGACGGCGGTGACGCGCGGGTCTGCCGTGAACACGGTCAGGGCCAGCTGGGACTGGGCGTACGCGGCGAGGCGTGAGTAGCGGCGGGCGCGGTTCGGGTCGGACCAGGCGATGGAGGCCGTACGGTGCAGCGACGACGACACGTTGACGACGCGTCCGCCCGGGTCGCTGGTGAGCGCCGGCTCCAGCAGGCAGGTCAGCAGGTAGTGGGCGAGGAAGTTGACCTGGAAGGCGATCTCGTTGCCGTCGGCGGTGACGGTGTGCCGCTCGGGCGCGGCCATGCCCGCGTTGTTCACCAGGACGTCCAGGCGCGGGTGTTCGGCGACGACCTTGTGGGCGAGGGTCTCCACCTCGTCGAGGCGCGCGAAGTCGGCGGCGAACGTACACAGCCGGTTCGCGTCGACGCCGGCTGTGGCGACGAGGGCGTCGGCCGCAGCACGGGCGTCCTCGGCGGTGCGGCCGTGCACCAGCACGGTGGCACCGCGCTGCGCGAGTTGCCGGGCGGTCTCGAACCCGATGCCGGAGACGGCACCGGTGACGAGCACGGTACGGGAGGAGAGGTCGGAGTCAGACATGGTCCATCCGGAGGTACGGGCACGCGCCGCAGCCCCTTTCAAGGGGGCTGCGGACGTGCGGAGTTGAAAGGACGAGGGGCGCCGGACCGAATCACGGCGCCCCTCGGGTCACGGGGACGAGCGTCAACGGGACGCGGTCGTCTCCGGGCAGCGCGGCGCACGACGGAGCGGCCGAGCGGGACTCGGCGGCCGGTCGAAGAGGAGCCAGGCGCTGTTCACGGCCACCATGGAAGCCGTTCCGCACGTTCCGGACAAGCTCGGCCGAGGTTCCCTGACACGCCTCTGACGTGCGCATACGTGTTCCTGACGGGCTGTGTGGGGGCTCAGCCGAGGCCGGGCACCCCGGAGATCAGGACGTCGATGAGTTTGATGCCGATGAAGGGCAGGGCCAGGCCGCCGAGGCCGTAGACGAGCAGGTTGCGGCGCAGCAGGTCGTGGGCGGAGGCGGGGGTGTAGCGGACGCCGCGCAGGGCGAGCGGGATGAGCGCGACGATGATCAGCGCGTTGAAGATGATCGCCGAGGTGATGGCCGAGGTCGGGCTGTGCAGGCCCACGCTGTTCAGCGACTTCAGGCCCGGGTGGGTGCCGGCGAACATCGCGGGGATGATCGCGAAGTACTTGGCGACGTCGTTGGTGATGGAGAAGGTGGTCAACGCGCCCCGGGTGATGAGGAGTTGCTTGCCGATCTCGACACCTCCGGTGCGGTCGATCTCGGCCCGGCTCTGAACGACGTAGTGCTGATCCTGCTCGACCGTGGCCGCAACGAACGGTTTGCGTGGGCGTCCCTTGCCAAGTCGCAGAAGGTGTACACCGGACGCGAGCGCCTCTGGGCCCTTCCAGCGGCTCGGTGACCAGGACGAGACGAGCCGGACCTCTGGGGGCGGTGGGCTGATCGCCACCCCCGCTCGCGTGCGGGCTACTCCAGTCCCGAGACCTTGAAGACCGTCTCGGCGGTCTCGCACTCGATGCGTCGCGCCACCTGGCGCAGTGCGGTCGCCCCGCAGAGCAGGGATCCGGTGGCCAGGGACCGTTGGGCGTCCTCGTCGAGGCGGTGCCACAGGTCGGGGTTGTCGACGAGGATCCGGGGGTCGAGCTCCAGTCGGCCGCCGAGGGCGTCCCGCAGTACGAGCCGTCGGGCCACGCCGTCGAGACAGCGCACGGAGACCAGCAGATCGGTGCGTACACGGCGGGTGCGCAGCAGCCGGCGTGTCTCCAGCCAGCCGGCGCCCGCGCTCACCCGGGCCGGGCACAGCACGACGAAGAGCAGCGCGGCGAGCGTGACCCACAGCGTCCCGCGCTCCGGCGTGAGGGTGCCGGCCCCGTGGTCGACGATCAGCAGCAGGGTGAGGAGCGCGGCCGAGTGGCCGACCGAGCTGCGCACTTCGGGCCCCCACTGGCGGTCGTGGACCACCGTGTCCTCCTGCCGTACAGGGGTGCTGAAGATGCCGTCCGGCGCGTGGTCGCGGTGTCCCATGGGGCCGACGCTAGAGACCGCTCACGCGAGGCCGACGCACCTTGACGCGACTCTGACGGGCCGTTGCCCGTTCTTGACGCCCCTGAAGCGCGGCCGTCGGAAGACCCGTTGTCAACGTTCCGTCAAAGCCGCCCGGATCGGCGCGAAGAACCCGCAAGGGGCGCTCGGCGGCCCCGCGGTCCGGACAGAACCTGGGTGCGTCATCGACACCGTACGAGGGGGCACCCGTCCATGTCCGTCCTGACCGTCGAGCCCGGCGCCACCCCTGCCGACGAGGAGCCGCCGGATACCGGCGAACGCCACCGGCTCACCGCCGTCACAGGTCTCGCCGCCCTGTCCCTGGACGCGATGGCTTCGGTGGCTTACGGCCCCGAGGCGATCGTCCTCGTCCTCGCCGCGGCCGGCGCCCACGGCCTGGGGTTCACCCTTCCTGTCACGCTGGCGATCGCGGCTCTGCTGGCGGTGCTGGTGGCCTCGTACCGGCAGGTCATCGCGGCCTTCCCGGACGGCGGGGGCTCGTATGCCGTCGCCAGGCGGCACCTGGGCGCCCGGACCGGTCTGGTGGCCGCCGCCTCGCTCGTCCTGGACTACGTCCTCAATGTCGCCGTCGCCGTCACGGCCGGTGTGGCCGCCCTGACCTCGGCCTTCCCCGGGCTCTACGACGAGCGGCTGTGGCTGTGCCTGGCCGTCCTCGTGCTGATCACCGGCGTCAACCTGCGCGGGATCGTCGAGTCGGCCAGGGTCTTCATCGTGCCGACCGTCGTGTTCGTCGGGTCGGTCCTCGTGCTGATCGTCGTCGGTCTGTTCCGGTCCGGGCCCGTCAGCACCGCAACCGCCGAGGGGCACGCCTCGGTGCTCGCCGACAACGCCACCACGGTCGGCGCCCTGCTGCTGCTCAAGGCGTTCGCCTCCGGATGCAGCGCCCTCACCGGAGTCGAGGCCATTGCCAACGCCGTCCCGTCCTTCCGCGTCCCGCGCGTCCGGCGTGCGCAGCACGCGGAGGTCGCCCTCGGTGCCGTGCTCGGCGTGATGCTGATCGGCCTGTCGGTGCTGATCTCCCGCTTCCATCTCCAGCCGGTCGAGGGCGTCACCGTCCTCGCCCAGCTCGCGGACGCCTCCCTCGGCCACAACTGGGCCTTCTACGTCATCCAGTGCGCGACGATGATCCTGCTGGCCCTGTCGGCGAACACCTCCTTCGGCGGGCTCCCGGTGCTGCTGAAGCTGCTCGCCCGCGACAACTACCTGCCGCACGTCTTCGCCCTGAAGGCCGACCGTCAGGTCCACCGGCACGGCGTGCTCGCGCTGGCCGTCGTCTCCGCCGGGCTGCTGGTCTTCTCCGGCGGTGACACCAACACGCTGGTGCCGCTGTTCGCCATCGGCGTCTTCGTCGGCTTCACCATCGCCCAGGTGGGCATGGTCCGGCACTGGCGTCAGGCCGGCATCCCCGGCAAGGCGCTGCTCAACGGCTTCGGCGGCCTGCTCACCGGCGTCTCGGCGGTCGTCGTCACCGCGACCAAGTTCGAGGAGGGCGCCTGGCTGATCGTCATCGCCCTGCCCCTGCTGGTGCTCGCCTTCGAAACCGTGCACCGCGCCTACAGCCGGATCGGCGAGCGGCTCGGTCTCGGTCGGATACCTGAGGCCCCGCACCGCGACCGCTCGGTCGTGATCGTGCCCGTCTCCTCGCTGTCCCGGCTGACCTCCGAGGCGTTGACCGCCGCCGCCTCCCTCGGTGACGAGGTGCGCGCGGTCACCGTCTGCCACCCGGACGCCGAGGACCGGGCCGCGCTGCACGCGCTGGAGCAGGCCTGGGCCGAGTGGGACCCGGGGGTGCCGCTGGTCCGGCTGACCTGCGAACGCCGCTCGCTGGGTCGCCCCGTCGCCGCCTACGTCCGTGAGGTCACGGCGGCGGAGCCGGCCACGCGGGTCACGGTGCTGATCCCGGAGACCGAGCCGGAGCGGCTGTGGCAGCGGCTGCTGCAGAACCAGCGCGGAGCCGTCGTCGCGCACGCCGTGCGGCGGGAGACGGACGCCGTCATCTGCCGGCTGCGGTTCCGGCTGCGCTGAGACCGGCGTCATGGGAGCCGTAAGAGACCCGTCAAAGCCGCGCAGCGCCCCGTAAGGGACCCGTCAACGGCGGTCGTTTCCGGACAGAGAAGCGGTTTCCTCTAACCGTCGTTGTCCAACCGAACCTCAACTCCAGGAGCTCACGATGGCCGATCTGGCCTTCGTCGTCATCACGGTCGCGGTCTTCGCGGTCGTGGTCCTTGTCGCCAAGGGGGTGGCGAAGCTGTGACCGTCGAGAACATCGTCGGCCTCGTCGTCGCCGTCGCCCTGCTGGGCTATCTCGTCCTCGCCCTTGTTTTCCCGGAGAGGTTCTGAGAGCCGATATGGGTCCCGTACTCGCCGGCGTCCTCCAGCTGCTCGCCCTGACAGCGGCACTGGCGCTCGCCTACGTCCCCCTTGGCAACTACATGGCCAAGGTCTACTCCTCCGACCAGCACTGGCGCGTCGAGAAGTGGATCTACAAGGGCATCGGAGCCAACCCCGACACACAGATGCGCTGGCCCGCGTACCTGCGCGGCGTGCTCGCCTTCTCCGCGGTCGGTGTCCTGTTCCTCTACGGCCTTCAGCGGCTCCAGGGCGTGCTGCCCGGCTCGCTGGGCTTCGCCGCGATCGATCCGGACCAGGCGTTCAACACCGCCGTGTCGTTCGTGACCAACACCAACTGGCAGTCGTACTACGGCGAGCAGGCCATGGGCCATGTCGTGCAGACCGCCGGTCTGGCCGTGCAGAACTTCGTCTCCGCCGCCGTGGGCATCGCGGTCGCGGTGGCGCTGGTCCGCGGCTTCGCCCGCTCCCGCACCGGTGAGCTGGGCAACTTCTGGGCCGACCTGGTCCGCGGCACCGTGCGCATCCTGGTCCCGCTGGCCGCCGTCGCCGCCGTCGTGCTGGTCGCCTGCGGTGCGATCCAGAACTTCTCCGGGATCCACGAGGTCGGCCAGTTCATGGGCGGCACGCAGGAGTGGAACGGCGGCGCGGTCGCCTCGCAGGAGGCCATCAAGGAGCTGGGCACCAACGGCGGCGGCTACTTCAACGCCAATTCCTCGCATCCCTTCGAGAATCCGACGCCCTTCTCCAACCTGTTCGAGATCTTCCTGATTCTGGTGATCCCGTTCTCGCTGACCCGCACCTTCGGCGTCATGGTCGGCTCGGTCCGGCAGGGGTACGCGATCCTCGCCACGATGGCCTCCATCTGGGTCGGCTTCGTCGCCCTGATGATGTGGACCGAGTTCGCGCACCACGGCCCGGCCTTCGAGCTGGCGAACGGCGCGATGGAGGGCAAGGAGGTCCGCTTCGGCGTCGGCTCGTCCGCGATCTTCGCGACCTCGACGACGCTCACCTCGACGGGCGCCGTGGACTCCTTCCACTCCTCCTTCACCGGCCTCGGCGGCGGCATCACCATGCTCGGCATGATGCTGGGCGAGATCGCGCCCGGCGGAGTCGGCTCCGGTCTCTACGGCATGCTGATCATGGCGATCATCGCGGTGTTCATCGCCGGTCTGATGGTCGGCCGTACGCCCGAGTACCTGGGCAAGAAGATCGGCACCCGCGAGATCAAACTGGCGGCCTGCTACATCCTCATCACCCCGGCGCTGGTGCTCGTCTTCACCGCCTTCGCGATGGCCCTGCCGACGCCGGCGAACTCGATGACCAACAGCGGGGCGCACGGTTTCTCCGAGATCCTCTACGCCTACACGTCCGCCTCGAACAACAACGGTTCGGCGTTCGCCGGTCTGAACGCGGACACGCAGTGGTTCAACAGCACGCTCGGCCTGTGCATGCTCCTCGGCCGCTTCCTGCCGATGGTGTTCGTGCTGGCGCTGGCCGGTTCGCTCGCCGGGCAGAAGCCGGTCCCGGCCACCGCGGGCACCCTGCGCACCGAGAAGCCGCTGTTCACCGGCCTTCTGGTGGGCGCGATCCTGATCATCACCGGTCTGACCTACTTCCCGGCCCTTGCGCTGGGCCCGCTCGCCGAGGGGCTGGCGGCATGACCACCGACGTAAAGAAGCAGGACTCCATGTCCACTCCCACCCTTGCGCCCCACCAGGACGCGCCCACCGGGCACAAGCCCGACGGGCGGGTCGGCGGCGGGCTGTTCGACGCCAAGCAGCTGGTCAAGTCGCTGCCGGACGCCTTCCGCAAGCTGGACCCGCGGGTGATGATTAAGTCTCCCGTGATGTTCGTGGTCCTCGTCGGCTCCGTGCTGACGACGCTCTTCTCCTTCAAGGACCCGGGCGACTGGTTCGGCTGGACGATCAGCGCCTGGCTGTGGCTGACCGTGATCTTCGCCAACCTGGCGGAGGCCGTCGCCGAGGGCCGTGGCAAGGCGCAGGCCGACACCCTGCGCAAGGCCAAGACCGACACCGTGGCCCGCAAGGTCGACGGGACCGTGGTCGCCGGTACCGAGCTGAAGGTCGGCGACCTGGTCGTCTGCGAGGCCGGCGATGTCATCCCGGGTGACGGCGATGTTGTCGAGGGTGTCGCCTCCGTAGACGAGTCGGCGATCACCGGTGAGTCGGCCCCGGTCATCCGCGAGTCCGGCGGCGACCGCTGCGCGGTCACCGGCGGGACGAAGGTCCTGTCCGACCGCATCGTCATCAAGATCACGACGAAGCCCGGTGAGACCTTCATCGACCGGATGATCAACCTGGTCGAGGGTGCCGCCCGGCAGAAGACCCCCAACGAGATCGCGCTGAACATCCTGCTCGCCTCGTTGACGATCGTCTTCCTCCTCGCGGTGGCCACCCTGCCGCCGTTCGCCGACTACGCGGGCACCGAGCTGACCATGGTCGTGCTGATCGCACTGCTGGTCTGCCTCATCCCGACCACCATCGGCGCGCTGCTGTCCGCGATCGGCATCGCCGGCATGGACCGCCTGGTCCAGCGCAACGTCCTGGCGATGTCCGGCCGCGCGGTCGAGGCCGCCGGTGACGTCTCCACGCTGCTGCTCGACAAGACCGGCACCATCACCCTCGGCAACCGTCAGGCCGCCGAGTTCGTGCCGGTGCGCGGCACCACCGAGGCCGAGGTCGCCGACGCCGCCCAGCTGTCCTCGCTGGCCGACGAGACACCCGAGGGCCGCTCCGTCGTCGTCCTGGCGAAGGAGAAGTACGGGCTGCGGGAGCGCCACCAGGGCGAGCTTGCCCACGCCCACTGGATCGAGTTCACCGCCCAGACCCGGATGTCCGGCGTGGACGTCGACGGCAGGAAGATCCGCAAGGGCGCTTCGGGTTCCGTCATCACCTGGGTCAAGGAGCAGGGCGGCGCGGTCGCCGACGACGCCGACACGATCTCCAACAAGATCTCCGAGGCCGGCGGCACACCGCTGCTCGTAGCGATCGAGGACGACCGCGGCGCCCGGATCCTCGGCGTGATCCACCTCAAGGACGTCGTCAAGAACGGCATGCGCGAGCGGTTCGAGGAGCTGCGCCGCATGGGCATCAAGACGATCATGATCACCGGCGACAACCCGCTGACCGCCAAGGCCATCGCCGAGGAGGCGGGCGTCGACGACTTCCTCGCGGAGGCCACCCCCGAGGACAAGATGGCGCTCATCAAGCGGGAACAGGCCGGCGGCAAGCTGGTCGCGATGACCGGCGACGGCACCAACGACGCCCCGGCGCTGGCCCAGGCGGACGTCGGCGTCGCGATGAACACCGGCACGTCGGCCGCCAAGGAGGCCGGCAACATGGTCGACCTCGACTCCAACCCGACCAAGCTCATCGAGATCGTCGAGATCGGCAAGCAACTCCTCATCACCCGGGGCGCGTTGACCACGTTCTCCATCGCCAACGACGTCGCGAAGTACTTTGCGATCATCCCGGCGCTGTTTGCGGCCGTGTATCCGGGCCTGGACAAGCTCAACATCATGAACCTGTCCTCGCCGGACTCCGCGATCCTGTCCGCGGTCATCTTCAACGCCCTGATCATCATCGCGCTGGTGCCACTGGCGCTCAAGGGCGTGCAGTACCGGCCGGTCAGCGCCGACAAGATGCTGCGGCGGAACCTCGGGATCTACGGTCTCGGCGGTCTGGTCGCACCCTTCATCGGCATCAAGCTCATCGACGTACTCATCTCTCTCATCCCCGGGATCGGCTGAAGGACATGAACAACCCCTTTGTGAACACAGCCCGGTTGCTCGGGGCGGGACTGCGCGCCCTCCTTGTGCTCACCCTGGTGACCGGTGTCATCTACCCGCTGGTCGTCACCGGCATCGCCCAAGGGCTGTTCGGCGGCAAGGCGAACGGCTCCGAGATCAAGGCGGACGGCAAGGTCGTCGGCTCCTCGCTGATCGGGCAACAGGGCTACAGCCTGGACTACTTCCAGCCGCGTCCGGCCAACGGCCTGGGCGAGAACTCGGTCAACACCCAGTACAAGCTGATCCTCTCGGGCGCCACGAACCGTTCCGCCGACAACGCCGAGCTGATTGCATGGGTGAAGGAGGCCAAGGCGAAGGTCGTCAAGGAGAACTCGACGGCCGACTACAAGGTCAAGTCCTCCGACGTCCCCGCCGACGCGGTCACCTCCTCCGCGTCGGGCCTGGACCCGGACATCTCGCCCCAGTACGCCGAACTCCAGGTGCACCGGGTCGCCGAGCGCAACGGTCTGCCGCTCGACCGGGTCGAGCAGCTGGTCGAGGACCACACCGAAGGCCGCACCCTCGGCTTCATCGGCGAGCCGCGTGTGAACGTCCTCGAACTCAACATCGCCCTCAAGGAACTTGTGGCGAAGAGCTGATGGCGTTACCCGACCCCCGCGGGAGCCGGCGGCCCGGAGCACTGCCCGGGTCCGCCGGCTCCCGCAGTCCGTTGTACGAGTGGAAAGGCGTACCCCGATGACGCGCGTGCTGGTGGTGGAGGACGACCCTCAGCTCGTCCGGGCCCTCGTGATCAACATGCAGGCACGCCACTACGGGGTGGACGCCGCGCCCGACGGAGCCACCGCCCTGCGGCTGGCCGCGGCACGCCGGCCCGACGTCGTGATGCTGGACCTCGGGCTGCCCGACATGGACGGCGTCGATGTGATCAGGATCCTGCGCGGCTGGACCCGTGTGCCGATCCTGGTGCTGTCGGCCCGGCGGGCGTCCGACGAGAAGGTGGCCGCGCTGGACGCGGGCGCCGACGACTACATCACCAAGCCGTTCAGCATGGACGAGCTCATGGCCCGGCTGCGGGCCGCCGTCCGCCGCACCCAGGACCTGCCGGTCACGTCTGACTCGACGCTGGTGACCACGGACGGCTTCACCATCGACCTGCTCGCCAAGAGGGCCGTCCGCGACGGGCGCGATGTGCGTCTGACCCCGACGGAGTGGCACCTCCTGGAGATCCTGGTCACCAACCCGGGCCGGCTCATCACCCAGAAGCAGCTGCTCCAGGAGGTGTGGGGGGTCTCCCGGAGCAGCAAGACCAACTACCTGCGGGTCTACATGGCCCAACTGCGCCGCAAGCTCGAAACCGATCCCGCGCATCCGCGCTACCTCATCACCGAGCCCGGCATGGGGTACCGCTTCGAACCGTGAGCAGGGCGGGGGCGGTTGTCCGCCGGGCCCGCCTTGTCCGACCCGTGCGTCTCTCCTGCAGCCCGCTTCGTAATGTTCGCCGATGAGACCGAATGTTTCGGCCGTTCTCCGGAAGGGCTGAAGCATGCGGACGTACGACAACCCGTCCTGGCCGGCTTCCGCCCCGACCCGATCTTCCCTCACGGACATCGGTGGCGGGGGCATTTTCTTCGTCGCTGCCGAGCGCTCGCCGCGCGGGCCTCTTCCGGGCGGCCGACGGCAGCCGGTGGGCGGTGCTGCTCGGTACCTGCCCGTGCGGCTTCTTCAATCTCCTGCCGCCCGGCCCCGGGGCCCGCGCCGGCCGCCCCGACACGATCGCATTCTCCGTCGAAACCGCCGAAGGCGCCGTGCGATTGGCCGAAGTCGACGGGCGCTGTCCGTCCATTCGGATGGCGAGCGGCCGCACCGGCCGGGTGATCGACATACGCGTCACCGAAGGCAGTGCGGCCTTCGATCCATTCGACTGCCAGGAGCGGGACACCGCGGCCGGCCGGCCCAACTGTGGGAAGCCGCGGAGGAGTCGTTGGCGGATTCCCTGTGTACGAGGGGTTGCCACCCATCAGGCGCTGTCTCTAGGGTGCGGCAGCAACGAACCTTTCTGGATTCGCGCCGAAACTTTCGAATTTCCCGCGTGGGCGGAGTGGACGCCGTCCCGTATCTCAAGGAGCGCATGATGGGCGACCCGGCACTGTCCCGCCGCGGCTTCCTGGCGGCCTCGGCCGCGGCCGGTCTGAGCATGACGGCACTGAGCGGCTGTGGCGGCGACTCGGACGGAGGGTCGTCCGACGGAACGACCACGATCGAATGGTGGAACATCTCCACGACCCAGCCCGCCAAGGACGTCTGGGCGGCCCTGGCCAAGAAGTTCGAGGCCCAGAACCCCAAGGTCAAGGTAAAGATCGTCCAGCTGGAGAACGAAGCGTACAAGTCGAAGATGACGGCGCTGACCGCCTCCGGCAAGCTCCCCGACATCTTCCACACCTGGGGCGGCGGCGTCCTCAAGCAGCAGGTCGACGCCGGACTCGTGGAGGACCTCACGGACCGCACCAAGCCGTGGGCCGACGAGCTGCTGCCGGTCGCCATGGAGCCGTACCTGATCGACGAGAAGCAGTACGGCATACCGTTCGACATCGGCATGATCGGCTTCTGGTACAACAAGGCGCTGTTCAAGAAGGCGGGCATCGCCGCGCCTCCGACCACCTGGAGCGGATTCCTCGACGCGGTCGGCAAGCTGAAGTCCGCCGGCGTCACGCCCCTCGCCCTGGCGGGCAAGGAGACCTGGACCGGCATGTACTACTGGGCGTACCTCGCCATGCGGACGGCGGGCGCCGCGGCGCTGGAGAAGGCCAACGAGGACAAGGACTTCAGCGGAGCCGAGTTCGTCCAGGCCGGCGAGCACCTCAAGGCACTCGTGGACCTCCAGCCGTTCCAGAAGGGGTTCCTCGGCGCCGCGTACTCCACCCCCACCGGCCAGGCCGCGGCCGTGGGTAACGGCAAGGCGGCGATGGAGCTCATGGGCCAGTGGGCGCCGATCGTGCAGGCGGACGCCGGCAAGGGCCTCGGGGACGACCTCGGCTTCTTCCCGTTCCCCGAGGTCGAGGGCGGAAAGGGCGCCATCACCGAGGTGTTCGGCGGGGGCGGCGGACATGCCCTGCGGCGGGACGCGCCGCAGGCGGCCGTCGATTTCCTGAAGTTCTTCGCCTCCGAGGCGACCGACCTGGAACTGGTCAAGAAGACCGGTGTCCTGCCCGTGGTCCCGGCCGCCGAGAGTGCCATCACCGACCCCAACATCAAGGGCGTTCAGACGCAGTTGAGGGCGTCGACCGGCTTCCAGCTCTATCTGGACCAGGCGTACGCGCCCGCTCTCGGTCAGGAGGTCAACGACAGCGTGGGAGCGCTGATCGCCGGCTCCAAGTCTCCCGAGCAGGTCGCCGAGTCGATCACGCAGACCGCGAAGGAAGAGCAGTAAGCGCCGATGACTTCCACGTTCCTTCCGGACAAGCGGACCGGCCCCGGCGCCGACCGCCCGCCCCCGGCCGCTCAGGCGGCCCGGGGGCGGGCCAGGCGGCGGACGCTCAACTGGCTCACCGCGGTCGGATTCCAGGTGCCCGCCCTCGTGCTCTTCGGCGTCCTGGTCCTGTTGCCGATTCTGTTCGCGCTGTACGCCGCCTTCTTCCGGTGGGGCGGCTTCGGCATGCCCGAGGACTACATCGGCGTCGACAACTTCACCCGGCTCTTCGACGACCCGGTGTTCATCGGCGACCTGTGGCGCTGTCTCGTCCTGGTGCTGCTGTCGCTCGCGCTGCAACTGCCGTTCGCGCTCGCCATGGCCGTTGCCCTCAACCAGCGCATGCGCGGCCGGGCCGTGTACCGGATGCTCTTCTTCGCTCCGTACGTCCTGTCCGAGGCCATCACCGGCGTGCTGTTCAGCATGATCTTCGCCCCGGACGACGGCCTTGCCGACCAGATCCTCGGCGGCATCGGCCTCGACGGTCTGGGCGGTGAGTGGTTCGCCGACCCGGACACGGTGATGGCCACCCTCTTCCTGGTCATGATGTGGAAGTACTTCGGCTTTCACATGATGCTCTACCTGGCCGGACTCCAGTCCATCCCGCGGGAGTTGCACGAGGCGGCGCTCATCGACGGCGCCGGGCCCTGGCAGCGCTTCCGCAATGTCACCCTGCCGCTGCTCGCGCCCACCCTGCGGATCAGCGTGTTCCTGTCCGTGATCGGGGCGATTCAGCTCTTCGACCTGGTCTGGGTGGTCACCGCGGGCGGTCCCGACCACCACTCCGAGACGATGGCCGTGACCATGTTCCAGTTCGGCTTCAAGCGCTACCAGGTCGGCTACGCCAGCGCGATCAGCGTGGTCATGTTCGGCATCAGCCTCGTCTTCGCCCTCGCCTACCAGCGATTCGTGCTGCGCCGCGACCTGGAGGGTGCGACCACCACCATGCGGGGAGGCAGCAAGTGACCGTCCGACGCAAGAACCAGGGGCGCACGCTGCCACTGCACCTCCTGCTGATCACGGTCGGCGCGTTGATGGGCGTACCGCTGCTGTACGCCGTCGTCTCCGGCTTCAAGTCCACCGACCAGCTCTCCCGCAACCCCATCGGGCTGCCCGACCCGTGGGTGGGCGGCAACTACACCGACATCCTGGCCTCAAACGACTTCTGGCGGCTGGTCGGCAACTCCACCCTGATCGCGGTGGGCACCACGGTCATCGTCGTCGCCGCTTCCGCGCTTGCCGCCTTCTCCTTCGCGCGGTTCGCCTTCCGCGGCCGGGAACTGCTGTTCACCCTGTTCACCATGGGGCTGATGTTCCCCTTCGCGGTGGCGGCGCTGCCGCTGTTCCTGCTGCTGCGCTCGATGGGCCTGCTGGACAATCCCCTCGGCGTGATCCTGCCCCAGGCCGCCTTCGGACTGCCGATGACCATCATCATTCTGCGCGGCTTCTTCCGGCAGATACCCGGCGAGCTGGAAGAGGCGGCCACCCTCGACGGCTGCGGTCCGCTCGGCTTCTTCTGGCGGGTGCTGCTGCCCATGGCGCGGCCCGCGCTCGGCACGGTCTCGGTCCTCGCGGTGGTCACCAGCTGGAACAACTTCTTCCTGCCGCTGCTGGTGTTCACCGACTCGACGTGGTGGACCATCCCCATCGGCGTCCAGCAGTTCCAGGGCCAGTACTCCTCGGACACCGCCCGCGTCTTCGCCTATCTCGTCCTCGCCATGGTCCCCGCCCTGGCCTTCTACTCCGTCGCCGAGCGCCAGCTCGTCGGCGGCCTCACCGCCGGCGCCACCAAGGGATGACACCCGCCGACGGACGTACGGCTCACCCACACCCCTCTTCCGTGAGGAGTCGCACCATGCGCAAGAACCGCCTCAGACTCGTCGGCGTCCTCGCCGCCCTGCTGGTCGCCGTCACCGGCACGGCCGCCCAGGCGCAGGACGACGAGCCGCCCACCCTCGCCGAACTCGCCCAGCGCCACGGCCGCTACTTCGGCAGCGCCACCGACAACCCCGAGCTGACCGACGCCCCCTATGTGTCGCTCCTCGGCAGCGAGTTCGACCAGATCACCCCCGGCAACGGCATGAAGTGGTACGCCACCGAGCCGCAGCAGGGCGTCTTCGACTTCTCCGCGGGCGACGAGATCGTCGACCTCGCCCGCGCCAACCACCAGCAGGTCCGCGGCCACACCCTGGTCTGGCACAGCCAGCTGCCCGACTGGCTCACCGGCCGCGAGTGGACCGCGCCCGAGCTGCGGGCCGTCCTGAAGAACCACATCCAGACCGAGGTACGGCACTACCGCGGCAAGGTCTTCGCCTGGGACGTCGTCAACGAGGCCTTCAACGAGGACGGCACCTACCGGGAGACGATCTTCTACAAGACGCTCGGCCCCGGCTACATCGCCGACGCGCTGCGCTGGGCCCACCAGGCCGACCCGCGCGTGAAGCTCTACCTCAACGACTACAACATCGAGGCCATCGGCCCGAAGAGCGACGCCTACTACAAGCTCGCCCAGGAGCTGAGGGCCCAGGGCGTGCCGCTGCACGGCATCGGCCTCCAGGCCCATCTCGCGCTCCAGTACGGCTATCCGACCACGCTGGAGGACAACCTCCGCCGCTTCTCCCGGCTCGGCCTGGACACCTCGCTCACCGAGGTCGACATCCGCATGTACCTGCCGGCGGACGAGGAGAAGCTCGCCACCCAGGCCGAGTGGTACCGCAACGTGACCGAGGCGTGCCTCGCGGTGCGCCGGTGCGTCGGCATCACCCTGTGGGACTACACGGACAAGTACTCGTGGATCCCGGCGTTCTTCGAGGGCGAGGGAGCGGCGCTGCCCTGGGACGAGCAGCTCCAGCCGAAGCCCGCGTACCACGCGATCCGGGAGGCGCTGAAGTAACGCTCACCGCGCGGAAGGTGGTGCGGTACTCGCCCGCACCACCAGTTCCGTGCCCAGCTCCACCCGCGGCGAGTCAGGCCGTTCCCCGGCGGCCAGCCGCAGCACCGTGCGGACGGCGAGCTTGCCCATATCGGCGAGCGGCTGGCGCACGGTGGTCAGCGGCGGCGCCGACCAGCGGACTTCCGGAAGGTCGTCGAAGCCGACCACGCTCATGTCCTCCGGCACCCTGAGGCCCCGCCGGCGCAGCGCCTCGATCGCGCCGAGCGCCATCTGGTCACTGGCCGCGAACACGGCGGTCGGCGGCTCGGGCAGGTCCAGCAGCGCGGTGCAGCCCGAGCACCCGGACTCGGGCCGGAAGTCGCCGGGCACCACCAGGGAGTCGTCCACCGTGACGCCCGCGCCCTCCAGGGCCGCCCGGTAGCCGTCGAAGCGGGCCCGCGAGCACAGCAGCCGCGGCGGCCCCGCGATCAGGCCGATCCTGCGGTGGCCCAGGGCCAGCAGATGCTGGGTGGCGGCCAGCCCGCCCGCCCAGTTGGCGGCGCCGATCGTGGGTACGTCGAGCGCCGGGGAGCCCGCCGGGTCGACCACCACCAGCGGCACGCCGAGCGCCCGCAACTCCTCGTGCAGGCCCGGCTCCAGCGCCGAGGTGACCAGGACGACGCCGTCGGAGGCGCGGGCCCTGAGATTGCGCATCCACTCACGGGCGTCGCCCGACCTGCCGTGGATCGCCGACACCACGATGCCGACCCCGGAGGCGTGCGCTACCTCCTCCACGCCACGGATGATCTCCACCGCCCAGGGGCTGTCGAGGTCGTTGAAGACGAGGTCGAGGAGGGTGGCGCCGTGCCCGGAGCCCCCGGGGCGCCTGCGGTAGCCGTGCCGGCGCAGCAGCTCCTCCACTCGGGCCCGGGTCGAGGGCGACACGTCGGACCGGCCGTTGACGACTCGTGACACGGTCGGCACCGAGACCCCGGCCTGGCGCGCGATCTCCGTGATGGTGACCTTGCCCCCGGGATCGGTCTCGTGTGCTGCCAACTCCCCACCTCCGTCGACCTGCTGTCGAAAACTTCCAGAAGTCTTCCGGAAAACGAGGGCTGGAGGGAAGTCCGGACATACGTCGGGGCCGGTGCGCAGAGCGGGTCTGCGGGCCGGCCCCCAAAGTCACCGGACGGTTCGACGGACCGTCCGGACGGCCCCTCAGGCCGCGGTCATCACCTGGTCGGCGCCCAGCGGGCGGTGCGGGGCGATGATCTGGCCGTCGGGCAGCAGCTCACCGGTGTCCTCGAAGAGGAGAACTCCGTTGCACAGCAGGCTCCAGCCCTGCTCGGGGTGGTGCGCCAGGAGGCGCGCGGATTCCCGGTCGGCGGAGTCTGCGGAGGGACACGATGGCTGGTGCTGGCACATGGGTGGGATCTTTCGCTCTGTCGTGATGTTCATGGCCTGCCCCCGTTGTGATAAGTCGGCTCGAACCCAGTGTTGCCCCACGGGCGTCAATCCGCAGGGATTTCGGAGCACCGCTTCTCACAGGTTGAGGACGCATCACCCGCGCGGACGGTTCAGTCCAACTGCACTGTCACTTCGGATGGTTCGGCATGGCCGGATGGGGCTAGTCCGTACCGGTCAGCGGCTCTTGGGAGCGCCCTGGCGCTCGTCGGAGCGGACAGCGCCGTACCCCGCGACCGGGGTGTCCGGTGGCGGGGTACGGAGGCGTCGCGAGCGGGGTCTCAGGCCGGCGAACCGAGGAGCGGTGCCGGTGCCACCCGGAGGGTGAGCAGCGGGAGGAGGTCGGCGGCGCGGTGCGGCCGGTGGGCCGCGATGCCGGGCGGTGCCGGGGCCAGCGGGACGAGCAGATCGGTGGGCGCGGGATGGCCGACGGTGGCGTCGGCGGCGCAGTCGCCGTGCAGCCACAGCGCGAGCATGTACAGGCCGGGGATCGACAGCAGGCGCGGCTGGTAGGTCTGCGCCATCGTCTCGGCCTGGCGCAGCGCGCGCTCGGTGGAGGCGATGTAGGGGCCCTCGAAGAAGTGCGAGAAGGCCCAGCCGTCGGGGGTCAGCCGGGTCTCGGCCGCGGCCACGGCGCGGTCGCCGCAGCGGATCAGAAAGCGCCAGCCGGCCAGCCGGGTGGCGGAGGCGGTCGTCGCGGTGATGTCGTCCAGAATGTGTACCGGCAGGGGCAGTTCGGGGGTGGCGGGTCCCTGGGCGGTGCGCAGGGACGGGGTTCGGGCCTCGCGGACCGCGGTGGGGGAACCGAGCGCGGTGAGGACGGAGCGCAGTGCGGGGGCGGGAGCCGGGGGGACATGCAGCGGCATGGTGGGTCGCCTCTCATTCGACAGGCACGGTGGCGCGAGGGCGGGGCGGACGGCGCTGTCAGCTCGCGGGGGTGCAGAGGCGAGGGTCGAGTCCCGGGAAACGTGGGTGTGCGTGAGACCTGCCGTACGTCATCCCCTACGGCAGGTTCTCGGACCGGGCATCAACCTTCTGCCTTGTTCGCGGAGTTTATACGACAAGTGTTCAGTCGGTGTTTCGTCTAGCCGATTCCAGCCCACTCGACAAGGGCGCATTCGGTCGGCGATACGCGGGAATCATCCCGATTCCGGAACGGTCAGGAGGCGATGACCTCGGGAAATGCACGAGAAGCGGTCGGCCAATTGTCGTCGGCATTTTTCACGAGATCGTGCATCACTCGAAACTGCGCTCTGCTCCATGCCCGGCGAATGTGCCGCCGGTCACGTGCGACAGCCTAGCGGGCGGCGGGCCCGTCCGGGACGTTATCGATCGCTTCGGCTGGGCATCATCCCATCCGGACCCGGGACGCCGGCGGCCGGATCGCCGGTCCGCCCATTCGAGGAGGGACGCTTCGATGGGGGAGAAGGTCGTGGCAGGCCGGTTCGACCTGTCCGATCGGCAGCTCTACCGGGACAAGCTCCGGCAGTGCCTGACGGGCCTGGAGCGGCTCCTGGCCCAGCAGCGGTTCGATCGCCCCAAGAATCTCATGGGGCTTGAGATCGAATTGAATCTCGCTGGAGCCGACGGTCTGCCGAGAATGTTGAATGCAGAGGTTCTTGAGCGGATCGCGAGCCGCGATTTCCAAACAGAACTCGCCATGTTCAATCTGGAAGTCAACATAGCCCCACATCGCCTGGGTGGCCGGGTATTCGACCGGCTCGCCGAGGAACTCCGCACATCCTTGGCATATGCCCACCGAAAAGCCGGGGAGCTGGCCGCGGGAATCGTGATGATCGGCATTCTGCCGACCCTCGACCGCGACGACCTGGTCTCCTCCAACCTCTCCGACGTCGACCGCTACACGCTGCTCAACGACCAGATCGTCGCCGCCCGCGGCGAGGACTTCGTGCTCGACATCGAAGGCGTGGAGCACCTCGTCTGCACCTCGAAGTCCATAGCGCCCGAGGCGGCCTGCACCTCGGTCCAACTGCACCTCCAGGTCACCCCGGCCCGCTTCGCCGACGTCTGGAACGCCGCGCAGGCCGTGGCCGCCGCCCAGGTGGCCGTCGGCGCCAACTCACCCTTCCTGTTCGGCCGTGAGCTGTGGCGCGAGTCCCGGCCCCCGCTGTTCCAGCAGTCCACCGACACCCGCCCGCCCGAGCTCCAGGCCCAGGGAGTACGCCCGCGCACCTGGTTCGGGGAACGGTGGATCTCCTCCGCGCACGACCTGTTCGAGGAGAACCTGCGCTACTTCCCGGCCCTGCTGCCGATCTGCGACGACGAGGACCCGCTGCGGGTGATCGACGAGGGCGGCGTCCCCACACTCGCCGAACTCGTCCTGCACAACGGCACCGTCTACCGCTGGAACCGCCCGGTCTACGGCATCGCCGACGGCGTCCCGCACCTGCGCGTCGAGAACCGCGTCCTGCCCGCCGGCCCCACCGTCACGGACGTCGTCGCCAACGCCGCCTTCTACTACGGCGTCGTCCGCGCCCTCGCCGAGGAGTCGCGCCCGGTCTGGACCCGGCTGCCGTTCGAGGCGGCCGCCGCCAACTTCGACGCCGCCTGCCGGCACGGCATCGACGCCCGTCTGCAGTGGCCGCGCCGCGGCCGGTACGGCGGCACGGTGGAGGTCGACGCCGTCAGCCTCGTACGCGACGAGCTGCTGCCGCTGGCCGAGGCGGGCCTGGACGCCTGGGGCGTGGAGCCCGCCGACCGGGACCTCTATCTGGGTGTCATCGAGGAGCGGTGCCGCCGCCGCTCCAACGGCGCCTCCTGGCAGTCCGCGACCTTCCACCGCCTCCTGGAACTGGGGCTGTCCCGGGAGTCCGCGCTGGCCGCCACGACCCGGCGTTACTGCGAGCTGATGCACCTGGGCGAGCCCGTCCACACCTGGCCGGTGGGGCTGCCGGAGCCGGTGCCGCTGGGGTGAGGGGCGGCCTGGAGGCGTCGAGCAGCACATAGGGGTGGTCCAGCCGGAGCGAGCCGTCCCCCGGGTGGAACAGGGCCGGTCGCGGCAGCCACGGTGCGGCGGCGTACCCGTGGACGGGGGTCCCTGCCGCCCGCCTCATACTGGTCGGGCAAGCTGTGACGTCCCATGTCTGGAGGCCGGTGTGCAGGCTGAGGCGGGCCCTGTGGCCGAATCCTTTCCGCGGGAGCGGCCCTCGCGGCGGGTCTTCCGTGACGAGACGCTGCTCGTGCTGGGGCTTTCGCTGGGTGCGAGCGGCGTGTCCGCCCTGATCAGCTTTGTCGGATCGGTCACCAAACCGGGCGGCCTCAAGGACCAGGCGGCCACCCTCAACGCCTCGGCCGCGCCCGGACGTCCCTGGCTCGATCTCGCCTGGCAGCTCTTCGGGATCGCCACGTCGCTGATTCCCGTGCTCCTCGTCGCGCACTTCCTGCAGCGCGAGAGCGAGAGCCTGCGGACCCTCGGTTTCGACCGCACCCGGCCGTGGCCGGACCTCGGCCGAGGCGCGGCGATCGCCGCCGTCATCGGCAGCTCCGGCATCGCCTTCTACCTGGCCGCACGGGGTCTCGGCTTCAATCTGACGGTGGTGCCCGAGGCGCTGCCCGAGGTCTGGTGGAAGTACCCGGTGCTGATCCTCTCGGCACTGCAGAACGCGATCCTCGAAGAGGTCATCGTCGTCGGCTATCTGCTGCGCCGGCTCGGCCAGTTGGGCTGGACGCCCGGCGCCGCACTGCTGGCCAGTTCCGTGCTGCGCGGCTCCTACCACCTCTATCAGGGCATCGGCGGCTTCATCGGCAACATGGTGATGGGCGTGGTGTTCGTCTACCTCTACCGCCGCTGGGGCCGGGTGGGGCCCCTGGTGGTGGCCCACTCGCTGCTCGACATCGGCGCGTTCGTGGGTTACGCCCTGCTCGCCGGAAAGGTGGACTGGCTGCCGACGGCCTGAACCGCCGGCAGCCCCTGCCTCAGGCCAGCAGCTCGCCGTCGATGACGGTCACCGCGCGGCCGCTCAGCAGCGTGCGGTCGCCGCGCAGTTCGGTGCGGACGCGGCCGGCGCGCGGGGAGGCCTGGAGGCCGGTGAGCTCGGCGCGGCCGAGGCGCTCGGACCAGAACGGGGCCAGCGCGGTGTGGGCGCTGCCGGTGACCGGGTCCTCGTCGATGCCGACGTTCGGGAAGAAGCAGCGGGAGACGAAGTCGTAGCCGCGTGCGGGGTCCTCGGCGCGGGCGGTGGCGATGATGCCGCGCTCCGAGAAGGCGCCGAGGGCCTTGTGGTCGGGCCTCAGCGCGTGGATCGTCTTCTCGTCGGCGAGCTCGACCAGCAGGTCGCCCACGTTCGGGCCGGTGTCGAAGGCGGACAGCGGCTCGGCGCCCAGCGCCTGGGCGACCCCGGCGGGGATCTCGGCCGGGGTCAGCGGTGCCGTCGGGAAGTCCAGCGTGCAGGAGCCGTCCGCGCCGGGCGTCGCAACGAGCACGCCACTACGGGTGGCGAACCGCACCGGGCCCTCATGGGCGCCGGTGGTGTGCAGGACGTGGGCCGTCGCGAGCGTGGCATGGCCGCACATCGCGACCTCCGTGGCGGGCGTGAACCAGCGCAGCGCCCAGTCGGCCTCCGCGTCGTCGGACAGACGGTGGGCGAACGCGGTCTCGGCGTGGTTCACCTCCATGGCCACCTTCTGGAGCCAGTCGTCGGCCGGGAAGCTGTCGAGGAGGAGGACTCCGGCCGGGTTCCCGGAGAACGGGCGATCGGTGAAGGCGTCGACGATTCGGATACGCATGGCACGACGGTAGAGGCCCGGGAAAGCCGCAGGCCAAGGCCAATTCCGGGTATCTGGACCGACTTGGCCGGTCCGCCTCGTGGGACGTTGACCGCTTGCCGCCGGCTGCGGTCCGGGTCGTGAGGGGCCCGCCCGGAACTCGGCTCGGACTCGGACGGTCGGTCAGGGGCGGTCCGGGACCGCGCCGAACAAGGGGTCGAGCGGCGCACCCTCGTGTCCGACGACGAGGCAGGCTGCCGCGACCGGCCCCCGGGACAGCTCCGCGAACCGGGAGAGGACAGCCGCTTCCGACGGCAGCCCGGCCGGATCGATCCCGAGCGCCCGGGCCGCGCGGTCGCGTTGCCCGTGGAAGTCGGGCAGGTCCGCCAGGTACTCGTCGGCGACAGCCCGGAGTGCCTCGGTCGTCCGTCCGGGAGCATCCCGCCACCACGGTGCCACGAGACACAGCCGCACCAACTCCGGCAGCCCGAGCGCAATCGGTCCGGCCTCGCCGTCGAGGCTGACGTACACCACCGGGCGTTCCTTGCCGCCCTCGCCGACGAAGCAATAGGCGTCCCCCGAGCCTGCCCGCGCGAACTGCTCCAACCGGGCTCCGGAGGCGAGCCGGATCCCGTCCTCCAGTTCGTGGGAGGCCGGGTCCGTCGCGTCGAGATCCGCGATCCCGGCGAAGAACGCGACTGCCTCGTCATCGGCGCCCAAGAGAGGCAGCAACGGGTGGGGGTGGCCGGGGCCGCCGGCTGACGCATTCGATCCGTTCACGCAGGAACCGTAGCCGGAGCCACCGACACCCGCCGCGACCGTCAGAGTGGCTCCGCGGCCCCCGCGAAAACCCGTTGGCGGGGCCCGGCGACCCCTGCTAACTTCCCGGTGACCGTGCGAGAGGACGAGGAGGTGGTACCCGTGAACGCAGTATCGACATGGGTGCTCCCCTCTGGGGTCACGGTCGGGCGATAGGTCGTCCGGGAGCGCCGTTCACGCGCACTCCCGAAGGGCACGACCATGCATTTCACTTCCGAACGGCGCCTCGACGACGGCGTCCTCGAACGCGAGTTCATCCTCGGCGAGATCCCCGGCACCCTGTGGACGCCCGGATCCGAACCGGCCCCGCTGATCCTGATGGCCCACAACAACGGCCTGCCCAAGGCGGAACCCCGGCTGGTGGCCCGGGCCCGGTACACCGCGGCGCGCGGCTACGCGGTGGCAAGCATCGACGCCGCCGGGTGCGGTGAACGGCCCCGTTCCGCCGCCGACGAGCGGGCCCGCGCCGATCTGCGCCGGGCGATGCAGGCCGGCGAGCCGGTCGACGAGATCTTCGAGTCCTTGGTCGGCCCGCTGGTCGAGAAGGCGGTCCCGGACTGGCGGACCACTCTGGATGCCCTGCTCTCACTGCCCGAGATCGGTGGCCCGGTCGGGTACTCGGGGTGGACCGCCGTCGGCATTCGGCTGGCGGTGGTCGAGCCGCGTATCGCGGCCGCCGGCTTCTTCGCCGGGGGTTACGTGCCCCGCGCCCAGCGCGAGGAGGCCCGGCAGATCACCGTCCCGCTGCTGTTGCTGCTGCAGTGGGACGACGAAGGCAACCCCCGTCAGCGGGCCCTGGACCTGTTCGACGCCTTCGGCACCGAGGAGAAGACGCTGCACGCCAATCTGGGCGGGCACACCGGCACCCCGTGGTTCGAGCTGGAGGACGGGACCCGGTTCTTCGACCGGCACCTGAAGTGAGTTCACGGTCCACAAGGACTGTGCCGTCTCTGCTGAGCCGGCCCCTGTCTCAGCCGATCTGGTCCGATGGGGTAGCCACCACGGTCACATGCGGCCGGGCCAAGGAGTCCTGAACGAGAACCAGGGCCGTCACCAGCGCGGCCAGGAGGGCCAGGGCGACGAGGGACGGGACGAGGGTGACAGCGGGGCCGGCGGCGAGACAGACGGCCCCGCTGACGAGAAGGGCCGGGGAGCGGTGGTTCGCGGTGCGCAGCAGCACGGCGGCCGAGGCGAGGAGGAACACACCGACGCCTCCGGGCAGGGCCCAGGCGACGATGCCGTGCAGGGGTTCGGCCAGGTCGTAGTGGTCGGTGTCGGCGACCTGTTGGAGGGCCTTCTTCATGCCGAGGGCCGTGATGACGACTCCTGCCACCAGCGGAAGGTGGAGGAAGGTGTACGCGTCACGGGCCAGCCGGGTGCGGTCGTCGCCGGACAGAGTGGTCAGCCGCTGCTCGGCCGTCTCGGCGAGCTGACGGAAGTACAGGCGCCACAGGCCTGCAGAGACGAGCAGTCCCAGTGCGGCGGCGGCCACGACCGGGGTGCTCAGCGGGAAGCCGGACACGCCGACACCGATGGCTACGATCGACTCGCCGAGGGCGATGATGACGATCAGGCCGTGGCGTTCGGCGAAGTGGCCAGGTGAGGCGACCCGCCAGCCCGACTTTCCGGTGAGGAAGATACCCAGGTAGTCGATGGCCACCGCGGCGAGCCAGATCAGTATCTGAGCCATGCCGGTGAAGGCCGCGCCCACGAGGAGCAGGGCGAAGGGCGGGGCCACCGAGAGCAGGGCCGTGCGGCGCAGGACGCGGTGCAGGGCCTGGTCGGTGGGTTCGGCGAGCCGGTATGTGACCAGGTGAAGGACGCGGACGGCGCCGTAGCAGAGGACGAAGACCAGCGGGGCGGGCAGTCCGCCGGGCGCGTCGTCGTAGATCTCGGGCACGGTCAGCGACACGATCAGGACAACGGCCATGACGGACACCAACACGGTGAACATCGCGCCGGAGTCGGCCCGCACCACGTTCCCCAGCCAGGCGAAACAGCACCAGCACCACCACAGCAGCGCCATCGCGACCATCCCGCCGAGCAGCCGCAGCCCGCTCGGGTCAGCCGCCATCAGCGCCGTGACCTGTGTGATCGCGTACACGAACACCAGGTCGAAGAAGAGTTCGGCCGGTGTCACCCGATGGTCGCCCCCGGTCGCGACCAGCCGCGACCGCTCACTGTTCGTCTCCACTGCTCCCCCTTCGGGGCGCCCCGCCGCCCACGGGCGGAACAATACCCACACCGGACATGGCCGACGACGGCTCTTGCGGCGGATCAGCTGAGACAGCAGCCGGCGTTCCCCGCTCCGGGCCCACATCACCTGAGACTCCCGGGCCTTGCCACGCGAAGTATTCCGATATATCGTTGAAGCATCGCGACTGATCAACGACTGAATGGAGTGATTGCGATGCGTTCCCATGGATTCGAACGTGGACACGGTGGTGCCGGTCGTCAGGGCCGCGGCGGTTTCGAGGGCCGGGGTGGATTCGACGGTCGGCGTGGTGCCTTCGGGCCCTTCGGGCCGGGTGGTCCCGGCTTCGGCGGACCGGGCTTCGGCCCGGGCGGCTGGGGGCCCAGGGGTCGCGGCGGACCGAGGGGGAGGGCACGGCGCGGAGACGTACGCGCCTCGATCCTCGCCCTGCTCAAGGACCGGCCGATGCACGGTTACGAGATGATCCAGGAGATCGCCGAGCGCAGTGGCGGGGCGTGGAAGCCCAGCCCCGGCTCGGTGTACCCCACCCTCCAACTGCTGGAGGACGAGGGCCTGATCACCAGCGCGAGCGAGGGCGGCAAGAAGCTGTTCTCGCTCACCGGGGCCGGTCGCACGGCGGCCGAAGACGGCCCCGAGGCCCCCTGGGAGGAGGCCTCGCGCGGGGTCGACTGGGAGGTCGTCAACGACATACGGCAGGCCGGCTTCGGCCTGATGGAGGCCTTCGGCCAGGTCTGGAAGACCGGCAGCAAGGAACAGCGCGAGAAGGCCCTCGCCGTCATCAACGAGGCCCGCAAGAAGCTGTACCTGATCCTCGCCGACGAGGACTGACGGCCGAGGGCCGACGAGAAGCGACGGCCTCCCCGCCGTGAGAAGGGCGCCCCGCGGAGCGATCCGCGGGGCGCCCTTGCCGTACGGCCGTCAGCTCACCAGCCCGGCCAGCTTGCGCAGCGACTCGTTCAGGGCCGCCGTCCCCGAGTCCTTGAGCCGGCCCGCCATCAACGACACCGCGGCACCGGTGAACTCCCCGTCGATGCGGACGGTCGTGGCGTCCCCGTCCGGGGACGGCGTCAGCGTGTAGCGCGTGGCGACGCTCACCGCCATCGGCCCCTTGCCGCGCAGGGCCAGCACCCGGGCCGGCTCCAGCTCCTCGATGGTCCACTCGACCTCGGCCGGGAAACCCATCAGCTTCATGTTCTCCTGGAAGGTGCCGCCCACTTCGAGGGCCGTCGGACCGCCCAGCGGGAAACTGGTGTGGGTCGCGTTCCACTCGCCGTACGCGGGCCAGTCCGTGAGCTGCGCCCACACCTTGTCGGCCGGTGCCCCGATACGTGCCTCCGCGCTGACTTCGGCCATGCGACCACCTCTTCGTCTCGGGCTGTGGTGTCGCGGAACGTAGCCGCAGGCCCTGCAACATTCAATACTGATGAACCGTCAGGAAATGTGGAGGTGCGGGGACGGTACGGGGACACCGGGCACCCTCAGCCGACGAGCTGTATCACCGCCGCGTCGAACAGATCCCACGCGCGCGGGAAGGTGCTCTCGTCGTGGCAGTGCCACGCGTCCCAGAACAGGTCGGCGAGCAGCGCGTCCTCCGGGGCGTAGACCCGGTAGACGTACTGTCTGCCGTCGACGGCCGGCAACGCCACCAGCCAGCACCTGCTCTCCATACCTCTGTTGGACGGGCGTGGAGGGGCCACGGTTGCGCGCGGGGCGCGGAGCAACGCGGCGCGCGCCCCTCGGGGGAAACGGCGTGATCTCATCCCCAAGGAGGAGATTCCGGCCCGCCGAGTCCACTCTGTGTGGGACGCGAAAATGCATCCCTCCGGGGATGACCCAAGGGCAAGCGGCTGATGAGGTGGGGACGTGCAACCGCGTATCCCCCACCAGCCGGCCCGTGACCAGGCCGGACGGCGCCCGGACAACGATGCCAGGCTCAGTGCCGAACTGGCAGCGGTCATCTCCGGTGCCCGCCGCCGGGCGGTGCGCGACGCGGACCGTCAGGTCGACACGGCCCATCTGCTGCACTCCCTGCTGGAGTACGACCCCGACGTGCGCGCCGTGTTCGACGGCGCCCCGCAGATCGCCCGGCTGCTCGGCTATCTCGTCCAGCGCAGCATCGGCTACGGACTGCGCTGGCAGGGCAGCGTCGAGGACTCCGGCGCCGTCCCCGTGGTGACCGAGGCCGAGGGCTTCTCGCCGCTGGCCGCCGGGGCGATGGAGTACGCCTGTGAGCGCGCCGCGCGCCGGGGCGACGAACCCGCGCGCGGGGTCGACCTGCTCGCGGCGATCGTCGTGGACAAGGAGGCCCGGGCGGTGGAGGTGCTCGCCCGCGCCGGGATCGACCCGGGCGAGGTCTTCGAGCGCATCGACAGCCGGCCCGACGAACGCGTCGAGCCCGGCTGCTGAGAGGGCCTGCCGCCGTCCAGCCGGTGAGACAGGTGTCATTGGGGGTGACGCTCATGTCATCCCCTGTCATCATGTGCCGGTGCGTACGACAGACAGCAGTCAGGGCAGCCGCAGAGAGGGCATGGGGCTCGGCCTCGCCCTCATCTCCGCGCTCGCCTTCGGTGGATCCGGTGTCGCGGCCAAGCCGCTGATCGAGGCGGGCCTGGACCCGCTGCACGTGGTGTGGCTGCGGGTGACCGGCGCGGCGCTGGTGATGCTGCCCCTCGCCGTGCGCCACCGCGCGCTCCTGCGCCGCCGCCCCGCACTGCTCGCCGGGTTCGGACTGCTCGGTGTGGCCGGCGTCCAGGCCTTCTACTTCGCCTCCATCTCCCGTATCCCGGTCGGCGTCGCACTGCTCGTCGAGTACCTCGCGCCGGCGCTCGTGCTCGGCTGGGTGCGGTTCGTGCAGCGGCGGCCGGTGACGCGCGCCGCCGCCCTCGGGGTGGTCCTCGCCGTCGGCGGCCTCGCCTGTGTCGTCGAGATCTGGTCCGGCCTCGGCTTCGACGCCCTGGGCCTGCTGCTCGCGCTCGGCGCGGCCTGCTGCCAGGTCGGCTACTTCGTCCTGTCCGACCAGGGCACCGACGCGGCCGAGCAGGCGCCCGACCCGCTCGGCGTCATCGCCTACGGCCTGCTCGTCGGCGCCGCCGTACTGACGGTCGTGGCCCGCCCCTGGACCATGGACCGGTCCGTCCTCACCGACACCGTGGACATGAACGGCACACTGGTCGCGGCCGGAGTGCTGCTGGCCTGGATCGTCCTCGTCGCCACGGTCCTCGCCTACGTCACCGGCGTGGTCTCGGTGCGCCGGCTCTCGCCGCAGGTCGCGGGCGTCGTCGCCTGCCTCGAAGCGGTCATCGCGACCGTGCTCGCCTGGGTGCTGCTCGGCGAGCACCTGTCGGCTCCGCAGATCATCGGCGGCGCGGTCGTCCTGCTCGGCGCCCTCATCGCCCAGTCCACGGCCCCCGCCAAGGGGTCCGCGGAGCCGGTGGCCAGCGGCGCCGGGGAAAAGGAGTTGTCGGCCCGCACCACCGCCTCCTAGGGTCCCGATCATGTACGCGCACACGCTCGTCCTCCCGCCGCCGGCCGCCTGAGGCGGGCCTCCGGTCGACGCCCCGGCATGCCGCCGGGGCGGACGGTGCTGCCCGCAGACGCAGTCCTTTTGACCTTCTGCGTATCTGCGGAGAGAACACGTGTCGCATGCTGCTTCCGGCCTGCCCATCGGGCGAGGCCTGCTGTATCTGATCGTTGCCGGTGTCGCCTGGGGCACCGCGGGCGCGGCCGCCTCGCTGGTCTACCGGACCAGTGACATGGGGCCCGTCGCCCTTTCCTTCTGGCGCTGCGCGACCGGACTCGCGCTGCTGCTGGCCGTCCACCTGCTGCGGCCGCGCGCTGCTGCCGGGCGGCCGGGACCGCTCGGCCGGCGGCTCCTGCGGGCGGGCGTGACGGGCATCGGGCTGGCCGTCTTCCAGACCGCCTACTTCGCCGCCGTCGAGATCACCGGCCTCGCCGTGGCCACCGTCGTCACCCTCGGCGCCGGTCCCGTGCTCATCACGCTGGGCGCCCGGCTGACCCTCGGCGAACGGCTCGGCCGGGGCGGCCTGGCCGCCGTTGCCGGGGCGCTCGCCGGACTGGCCGTCCTCGTGCTCGGCGGCGGGGGCGCGACCGTACGCCCGCTGGGCGTGCTCCTCGCCCTGGTCTCGGCGGCCGGCTACTCCGTCATGACCCTCCTCGCCCGCCACTGGGGCGGCGACGGCGACGTCTCCGGGGCGACGGTGGGGGCGTTCGCGGTCACGAGCCTGTGCCTGCTGCCGTTCGCGCTGGCCGAGGGGCTGCTGCCGCAGACCGCGGAACCGGTCCGGCTGCTGGGGCTGCTGGCCTACATCGCGGCCGTGCCCACGGCGCTCGCCTACGCCCTCTACTTCGCGGGCGCCGCGGTCGTACGGTCCGCCACGGTCTCCGTGATCATGCTGCTGGAGCCGGTCGCCGCGGCAGGGCTCGCCGTCGTCCTGCTCGGTGAACGGCTGACCGCCGCCACGCTGGCCGGCACCCTGCTGATGCTGGGGTCGGTCGCCGGGCTCGCGGCGGCGGAGACCCGCCGGGCGGGGGAGCTCACCGGGCCTTGAGGTACTCGGGGACCTCGGTGCCGGGGGCGAGGTCGGCGTCGGCGAGGGGCGTGTCGTAGCCCTTGCGCAGCGGGACGACGCCGGCCCAGTACGGCAGCGCGAGGTCCTCGGGCTCGTCGTTGACGCCGCCGGTGCGGAGCTTGGCGGAGACCTCATTCAGGTCGAGGCGGATGACGGCCGTGGCGGCCAGTTCCTTCTTGTTGGCGGGGCGGGAGTCCGCGGAGCGGCCCGGCACGACGTGGTCGACCAGCGCGTCCAGGGCGATCCGCTTCTCCTCGGGGTCCGTCACCTGGTGGGCGACGCCGTGCACGACCACGGACCGGTAGTTCATCGAGTGGTGGAAGGCGGAACGGGCCAGGATCAGCGCGTCGACGTGTGTCACGGTCAGGCAGACCGGCAGCCCCGGGTCGGCCTGCCCCGTCATCCGCAGCGGGCGCGAGCCGGTCGAGCCGTGGACGTAGAGACGGTCGCCGACCCGGCCGTACAGCGTCGGCAGCACCACCGGCGCGCCGTCCCGGACGAAGCCGAGATGGCAGACGTAGGCCTCGTCGAGTATCGAGTGCACCAGTTCCTTGTCGTACGACGCGCGCTCGGCGGAACGGGTGGGGACCGTGCGGTCGGTCGGCGTGTAGGCGGCGGGCTGTGACGTCGGCTGCTGGGTCCCCGGCATTGCGATCTCCATTGCACTAGTGCATAATCTGCTTTGTGCTAGGAGGATATCGGATCACGGGTCGGCGTGCAGCGGAGATTTCGGCGAGCGTCGAGGCGGCGGTGGGTGCGGGGGAGCTGGAGCCCGGACAACTGCTGCCTCCCATGCGGGAGTTGGCGATCGAGCTGGGGGTGAACCCCAACACCGTCGCCGCCGCGTACCGCACCCTGCGCGAGCGCGGGGTCATCGAGACCGCCGGACGCCGGGGCAGCCGGGTGCGGCCCAGACCCGCCACCACCGGGCGCGAGTACGTCAGGGTCGATGTCCCCACGGGAGTGCGCGACGTGGCGAACGGCAACCCGGATCCGGCGCTGCTGCCGCCGCTGGCCGGCGTGTTCGCGGCCGCGGCCGAACGGGGCGACCGGCATCCGGTGCTCTACGGCGACGAACCCGTGGACCCGGAGCTGGCCCGCGCCGCCCGGACCGGGCTGGACGCGGACGGTGTGCCGGACGGGCCGATTGCCGTCACCTCCGGCTCGCTCGACGCCATAGAGCGCGTCCTCGCGGCACATCTGAAGCCCGGTGACACCGTCGCCGTCGAGGACCCCGGCTGGGGCAGCGTCCTCGATCTGATCCCGGCCCTCGGTCTGCGGATCGCCCCCGTCGGCGTCGACGACGACGGCCCGCTCCCCGACGACGTACGCCGCGCCCTCGACGCCGGGGCGCGCGCCCTCGTCGTCACCGACCGGGCGCAGAACCCGACCGGCGCCGCGGTGAGCGCCGCACGCGCGCGTGCGCTGCGATCCGTGCTCCGCGAGCACCCCGACACCCTGCTGATCGAGGACGACCACGGGCACGCGATCGTCGACCAGCCCCTGCACCCGCTGGCCGGCACCACCCGCCACTGGGCCTTCATGCGCTCGGTCGCCAAGGCCTACGGCCCCGACCTGCGGCTCGCCGTGCTCACCGGCGACCCCGTCACCCTCGACCGGGTGCGCGGCCGCCAGCGCCTCGGTCCCGGCTGGGTCAGCCTGATCGTCCAGCGCGCGGTCGTACGGCTGTGGAACGACGGCGTGATCGACCCCAAGTCGGTGGCGGCGGCCTACGGCCGACGCCGCGACCTGCTGATCGACGCGCTCGCGGAGCGTGGCATCGAGGCCCGCGGCCGCAGCGGCATGAACGTCTGGATCCCCGTCCCCGACGAAACCGGTGCCGTGGCCCGCCTCCTCCACGTCGGCTGGGCCGTCGCCCCCGGCGCCCGCTTCCGCATGGGCAGCGCCCAGCCCGGCATCCGCGTCACCATCTCGACACTGACCCACGCGGACACCACGCGCCTCGCGGACGCAATCGCTTCGGCGGTGGGGCGGGCGCCGGGTCGGGGGCTCGTCTAAGGCCTCGCCTCGGCGGGCACCCGCTCTGTCGTCGTCCCGTCAGGCCCGGGCTTCTCGCCGGTGCTGCCCTGCGCCCGCGGCCGCATCTGCGTCAAGGCTGCCCCCGCCAGGACGATTGCCGCGCCGATGGGGGTCGACCAGGTCAGGGATTCGCCGAGCAGGGCGACGCCCGCGGCCGTGGCGATGACCGGGATGAAGTAGGTGACCATCTGGGCCGTTGTGGGGCCGACCTCGGCGACCAGGCCGTACTGGAGGAGGACCGCGATGCCGGTGCCGAGGGCGCCGAGGGCGGTGACGGCGAGCAGGGGCAGGACGGGGAAGTGGGTGGGGAACGAGGTGAACAGGGGGGTGACGAGCGCTAGTTGGAGGGTGGCCAGCAGCAGCTGGGCGCCGGTCAGGGACAGGTTCGAGGAGTTGGTGCCGGCGAGTGTGCGGCGGACGTAGATCCAGCCGATCGGGTAGCTGAGCGAGGCCAGCAGGGCCATCCCCGTGCCCCTGGCGTCCAGGCCGGTGAAGCCCTGCCAGGCGCCGAGCACCGTCAGGACGCCGAGGAAGCCCAGGCCGAGGCCGGCGACGCGCAGCCGGGTGGGTCGGTCCTCGGACAGGGCGATCAGGGACAGGGCCATGCCCCACAGGGGCGAGGTCGCGTTGCAGATGCCCGCGAGCGTCGACGGGATCGTCAGCTCCGCGTACGAGAACAGCGAGAACGGCAGCGCGTTCAGGAGGAACGCGGCGACCGTCAGGTGGGCCCACGTGCGTGCCCCACGCGGGAGCCGCTCCCGCTTCACCGCCATCGCCACCGCCAGTACCGCCGTGCCGAACAGCAGCCGGCCGAGCGTGACCTGGAAGGGCGCAAAGCCCTCGGTGCCCACCTTGATGAGCAGGAAGCTGAAGCCCCAGATCAGGGAGAGGGTGGCGAAACGCAGGCGCCAGTCGAGCGCCGCACGGGAAGCGGTGGCGGTGGTCATGGGATCACCCTGCGGCACCAAAACCTCGTAGCACAAGTGAGTTTTTCCGAGCCGTATCTCGTAGTATTGCTTACATGTTGAACCTGGAGCGCCTGCGCACCCTCGACGCCCTCGCCCGGCACGGCTCGGTCAGCGGCGCGGCCGAGGGGCTGCACATCACGACGTCCGCCGTCTCCCAGCAGATGTCCAAGCTGGAGCGCGAGGTCGGCCAGCAGCTCCTCGCCAAGAACGGCCGTGGCGTGCGGCTCACGGACGCGGGCCGGCTGCTCGCCGAGCACGCCGCGCGGATCCTGTCCCAGGTCGAGCTCGCCCAGTCCGACCTGGAGGCGCAGCGCGGTCAGGTCGCCGGCGAGCTGAGACTGTCGGCGTTCCCGACCGCCGCGCGCGGGCTGTTCCCGACCGCCCTCGCGGCGCTGCGCGCGGAGCACCCGGCGCTGCGGCTGCGCTCCTGCGAACTGGAGCCGGAGAACGGCGTCGCCGGTGTGGTGCGCGGCGATCTCGACCTCGCCGTGGTGCTCGACTGGTACAACAAGCCGATGCCGCTGCCGGACGGCCTGGTGAAGGCGCCCATCCTGGACGACCCCGCCGATGTGGCGATGCCGGTCGGCCACCGGTTCGCCGGCCGGGCGGAGGTGGACCTCGCCGAGTTCGCCGAGGACGAGTGGATCACCTGGGGCCAGGGCGAGTTCTGCCACGAGTGGCTGATGTTCACGCTGCGCTCCAAGGGCATCGAACCGATCGTCGGCCACCGCGCCGCCGAGACGCACACCCAGCTCGGGCTGGTCGCCGCGGGGCTGGGTGTGTGCGTCGTCCCGCTGCTCGGGCGCCACCCGATGCCGCCCGAGGTCGTCACCGTGCCGCTCAAGCAGCGGGTGCGGCGCCATGTGTACGTCGTGTGGCGCGCGGACGCCGACCGCCGCCCCTCGATCAGGGCGGCGGTGAAGGCACTGCGGGCGGCGGGGGAGAGCGTTACAGGGTCGCCAGCTTCCTGAAGTCCCAGGACACGGTCTTGGCGGGCGTCAGTCGCAGCCAGGCGTGCCGGCCGTCGTGCGGCATCTCCTCCAGGCCGAAGTTCTTGCGGGCGAACAGCGTCTCCGGCACGTCGAGTTCGGCGCGCAGCTCCCCGGTGCGCGGGATCTCGCCCACGAACTCCACCGTGCCGGACAGCTCGACGCCGCGCAGCTCGTCGTACTCCTCGCCCGTGTCGACCACGACCGCCACCCGGGGGTCGCGCCGCAGGTCGGCCCAGCGCTTGCTGCGCACCACCGAGTACAGCCAGAGCGAGGTCCCGTCCCAGGCGAACCACAGCGTGCTCACGTGCGGAGCGCCGTCCGCCGACACCGTGGCGAGCCGGCAGGTGCGCTGGGTGGTCAGGAACTCGTCCAGCTCGACCGGTGTCATCATGATCTTCCGGCCCCGGCGCTGAGTGACGGTCATACGGCCCCCTCTTCTCCCACGTCGTGCCAGAGAAGGTCCTCCCCGATGAGGAGATCCTCTGACATCACGTCAGAAAAGGATGGGTCGTCTTCCGTCGTCGCGCAATGGTGGCTAACCTCGCCCGCCCCACACCGCCGGCTCCCAGGGGGCACACATGCCGTCGAACGACCAGCTCAGCGAACTCCTCCACCCGGACCGCACCGTGCTGCTCACCGTCGAGTGCCAGCAGGGCGTCGTCGGACCGGACAGCGCACTGCCCGAACTCGCCAAGCAGGCCCGCTCCTCGGGCGCCCTGGCCAACGTCGCCCGCCTGGTGGAGGTGGCCCACGAGACCGGCGTTCAGGTCGTCCACGCGGTCGCCGAGCGCCGCCCCGACGGCCGCGGCGCGAGCCGCAACGCCCGCCTCTTCCGCGCCGCAGAACGCCTCCCCGTCCAGCAGCTGTCCGGCACCACCGCCGTCCGCATCGCCGCCCCGATCGAGGTCACCGAGGAGGACTTCGTCGTACGACGGCTGCACGGGCTGTCGCCGATCCAGGGCACCGACGTCGACGCCCTGCTGCGCAACCTGGGCTGCCGCACGCTGGTCGTGACCGGGGTCTCCGCCAACGTGGCGATCCCCAACGCCGTGTTCGACGCCGTGAACCGCGGCTACACCGCCGTCGTGCCCACGGACGCGATAGCCGGCGTGCCCGCCGAGTACACCCCCGCGATGATCCGGCACACGCTCGCCCTGGTCGCCACCCTGGTGACCACCGACGAGGCGATCGGCGCCCTGAGGCGGTCACGGGGCCGGCTCAGGCAAGCGTGATCGAGTCCCCGTCCACGGTGACCTCGCGCGCGGGCAGCGGCTTCGGCGCGGGTCCGCCCTGCACGCTGCCGTCCTCGATCGAGAACCTGCTCTTGTGGCACGGGCAGGTGATCGAGCCGCCGGAGACGCCCGTCACCGGACATCCCTGGTGGGTGCACTCGTACGAGAAGGCCTTGAACGTGCCCTGCGTCGGCTGGGTGACGACCACCTTGTGGTCCTTGAGCACCTTGCCGCCGCCCTCGGGGATGTCCGAGGTCTTCGCCACGACGGTCCCGGCGGACGCGGACGACGACTCGTCCTCCGACCCGCACGCGTTCAGCCCGAAGGACAGTCCCACGGCGCCCACCGCCGCCACGACGGTTCGGCGGCTCGGGGTCGCGAGCGGCTGGAGCGATTCGCTGGTCATGCCGGCCTTCCCTTCCACGTTCGGATCACACTCAGAGGTACGGGCCAGGCGCGTCCGCCGTTCAGGCCGCCGACGACTCCCCAGTAACCTGGGGCGATGCTCAAGGAAGTGATCGCGACCCGCTTCATCACGCCCCTGCGTGAGGGCGGCTCGCTGCCGGGGCTCGTCGAGGCCGACGACTTCGGGACCTACGTCCTGAAGTTCACCGGAGCCGGACAGGGCCGCAAGACGCTGATCGCCGAGGTCGTGTGCGGCGAACTCGCCCGCCGGCTGGGGTTCCGCATGCCCCGTCTCGTGACGATCGCCCTCGATCCGGTGCTGGGCCTCGGCGAACCCGAGCAGCAGGTGCAGGACCTCCTCAGGTCCAGCGGCGGCCTCAACCTCGGCATGGACTTCCTGTCCGGTGCGCTCGGCTTCGACCCCCTGGCCTTCACCGTCAGCCCCGAGGAGGCCGGGCGGATCGTCTGGTTCGACGCGCTGGTGAACAACGTCGACCGCTCCTGGCGCAACCCCAACCTGCTGATGCTGCACGGCGAACTGTGGCTCATCGACCACGGCGCCACCATGATCTGGCACCACAACTGGCCCGGCGCCGAAGCCTCCGCGGCCCGCCCCTACGACGCCTCCGACCACGCCCTCGCGCCCTTCGGCCCGGATGTCGCCGCGGCCGCCGCCGAGTTGGCGCCCCTCGTCACCGAGGACCTCCTCGCCGAGGTCACCGCCGAGATCCCGGACGACTGGCTGGCGGGGGAGCGCGGCTTCGAGGACCCGGAGGACCTCAGGCGGGCCTACGCGCGCCCGCTCCTGGCCCGGGCCGGCGTCATCCACGAGCGAATCGAGGGCACCAAGTGAGCGATGACCGCCACTTCATCAAGGGGGGCCCGAGCGACCGCGAGGTCTTCGAGTACGCCGTCCTGCGCGTCGTACCCCGCGTGGAGCGCGGCGAGTGCATCAACGCCGGAGTGCTCGTCTACTGCCGCGCCAAGGCCTACGTCGGCGCCCGCACCCATCTCGACGAGGCCCGACTGCTGGCCCTCGACCCGAACGCCGACCTGGCCGGCGTACGCGCCGCGCTCCATGCGGTGGAGCGCGTCTGCTCCGGCGGCGACACGGCGGGCCAGGCCGCCTCCGACGACGCGGGCCGCCGCTTCCGCTGGCTCATCGCCCCCCGCTCCACCATCGTCCAGCCCGGCCCGGTCCACACCGGCCTGACAGCCGACCCGGCGGCCGAGACGGAACGGCTGCTGGAGCTGCTCGTACGGTGACTCAGGACCGGCGGCGCCGGACCACGTAACCGGCCGCGAGGGCGCCGCCGGCGACGAAGGCCAGCCCGGCGCCCGTCTCCCAGGCGCTCGGGCCGGAATCCGACGCTCCGCCCAGCCCGCCACGCACGCCCAGCGTCGGGGTGACGGCGGTGGGCGTGGGCGTCGCGGAGGTCACGGCGGAGCCGCGCCGGGGCAGCGCCTCGCAGGCGATCCCGTCGTCCGGGCCCTGATCCTCGTCGAGGCGGTTCGGATCCTGGCGGTTGGCGTCGTACACGGCTTGCGCGTCCTCCTGGTAGGTGAAGTTCGCGCAGTCCAGATCCTGTGCGTGAGCGGTGTTGGCCAGCGGCACGATCGCGGCTATCGCGATCAGTGTGCCGACGGCACCGGTGCGACGGCGCATGGCACGTCTCCTTTCCGGCCAATGAGTGGCCCGGGTTCGACGCTATGAGCCACATGGCTCAGGGGCCGCGCTCAGATGCGCTGATCGGGTGCCCCCGGGGAGGCCCGTGCGGGACCATGGCCGTCGCGGGCAGAGGTAATGGATCACACGTGGCGAGCCTGGCGTTGACACCGCGTGCCAGGGCTTCTAGCGTCACGTCTGCTGAAGGTACTAAGCGGTCGCTCACCCATGGGCGAGCCGCTGGGCCGCACCCCAAGGGCGAGGAGAAGCAGCCATGTCCACCACTGAGCAGCGGGTCGCCGTAGTCACCGGCGGAGCGCGCGGTATCGGCGCCGCCACCGCCGTACGGCTGGCCGCAGAGGGCCGCGCGGTCGCCGTGCTCGACCTCGACGAGGCCGCCTGCAAGGACACCGTGGAGAAGATCACCGCGGCCGGCGGCAAGGCCCTCGCGGTCGGCTGCGACGTCTCCGACGAGGCGCAGGTCGAGGCGGCCGTGGCACGGATCGCCGCGGAGCTGGGCGCGCCGACCATCCTCGTCAACAACGCGGGCGTGCTGCGCGACAACCTCCTGTTCAAGATGAGCGTCTCCGACTGGGACACCGTCATGAACATCCACCTGCGCGGCGCCTTCCTGATGTCCAAGGCCTGCCAGAAGCACATGGTCGACGCGGGCTTCGGCCGCATCGTCAACCTGTCCTCCTCCTCCGCCCTCGGCAACCGCGGCCAGGTCAACTACTCCGCCGCCAAGGCCGGTATGCAGGGCTTCACCAAGACCCTCGCCATCGAGCTCGGCAAGTTCGGTGTCACCGCCAACGCCGTCGCCCCCGGCTTCATCGCCACCGACATGACGGCCGCCACCGCCGCGCGCGTGGGCATGGGCTTCGACGACTTCAAGGCCGCGGCCGCCACCCAGATCCCCGTGCAGCGCGTCGGGGAGCCGGACGACATCGCCAACGCCATCGCCTTCTTCACCGGCGAGGCGGCCGGATTCGTCTCCGGCCAGGTGCTGTACGTCGCCGGCGGACCGCTCGACTAAAGGGATCACGGACATGACTGAACTTCCCGAGCTCTCCGGCAAGGTCGCCCTCGTCACGGGCGCCAGCCGCGGTATCGGCTACGGCGTCGCCGAGGCGCTGGTCGCCCGCGGTGACCGCGTCTGCATCACCGGCCGCAACGAGGACGCCCTCAAGGAGGCCGTCGAGGCACTCGGCGCCGACCGGGTCATCGGCGTCGCCGGCAAGGCCCACGACGAGGCCCACCAGGCCGTCGCCGTCGAGCGCACCATGGAGGCGTTCGGCCGCGTCGACTTCCTGGTCAACAACGCCGGTACGAACCCGGTGTTCGGCCCGATCGCCGACCTGGACCTCAACGTCGCCCGCAAGGTGTTCGAGACCAACGTGATCTCGGCGCTGGGCTTCGCGCAGAAGACCTGGCACGCCTGGCAGAAGGACAACGGCGGCGCGATCGTCAACATCGCCTCCGTCGCGGGCCTCGCGCCCTCGCCCTTCATCGCCGCCTACGGCGTGAGCAAGGCCGCCCTGATCAACCTGACCGCGCAGCTCGCGCACGAGTTCGCGCCCAAGGTGCGGGTCAACGCGATCGCCCCGGCGGTGGTGAAGACCAAGTTCGCGCAGGCCCTGTACGAGGGCCGGGAGGCGGAGGCGGCCGCCGCCTATCCGCTGGGCCGCCTCGGTGTGCCGTCGGACATCGGGGGCGCCGCCGCGTTCCTCACCTCGGCGCAGTCCGACTGGGTCACCGGCCAGACGCTCGTCGTCGACGGCGGCATCTTCCTCAACGCCGGCGTCGGCTGACCCGCCCAGCACGCGACGACGCCCGTTCCGCTTTACAGAAGCGGAACGGGCGTCCATGGCAAGTCAGATCAAAGCACGTTGACAACGTAGTCACAGGTTTATCGATCAAGCGCCCCCGTGAGACACCGGTTCAACCGGCGAATCTCTGCGGTATGGTCTGCCGACCCTTGGTATGGCAGATCGAGGAGCGTGCGCGTGTTCAACCGGATCCGAGGCCTGCGGCAGGTGGCGGCCATCGCGTCCATATCGTCCCTGGTGGCGGGATGCGGAATCCTGTCGTCGGATTCCTCTGAGGAGCAGGGGCCGATCGTGGTGGGGACGACCAGTGCGCCGAGCACGCTGGATCCCGCCGCCTCCTGGGACAGCTCCTGGGAGCTGTTCCGCAACATCTACCAGACGCTGCTGAGCTACCCGGCGGGCGCGAGCAAGCCCGAGCCCGACGCCGCCGAGAGCTGCGAGTTCACGGACACCTCCAACACCGTGTACCGCTGCGAGCTGCGCGAGGGGCTGAAGTTCTCCGACGGCAGCACGCTCGACGCGGCCGCCGTGAAGCACTCGATCGACCGGATCACGAAGATCAAGGTCAACGGTGGCCCCGCCGGTCTGCTGGGCAGCCTCGACAAGGTCGAGGCGCCGAGCGAGCGCGAGGTCGTCTTCCGCCTCAACAAGCCGGACGCCACCTTCCCGTTCGTGCTCGCCACGCCCGCCATGTCGATCGTCGACCCGGCCGGCTATCCGATCGACTCCCTGCGCGAGGACGGCGCGGTCGTCGGCTCCGGGCCCTACACGCTGGAGTCGTACGACGACGGCGAGAAGGCCGAACTCGTCCGCAACGACAGCTACAAGGGCTACGCCGAGCGCAAGAACAGCGCCGTGACCATCCGTTACTTCGACGACTCGGCCACCATGGTCGGCGCCCTGCGCAACCACGATCTCGACGTCGCCTTCCGCGGTCTGGCCGCCGACGACATCCTCGATCTGCAGACGTTCGAGGCGCGCAAGGAGTTCCAGCTCATCGAGAGCGTCAGCACGCAGATCAGCTACCTGGTGTTCAACCCGAAGGACCCCTGGGCCGCCAAGCCCGCCGTGCGCAAGGCCATCGCCCAGATCATCGACCGCCCGGCGATCGCGCACAAGATCTACAAGGACACGGTGGAGCCGCTGTACTCCATGGTCCCGAAGGGGCTCACCGGCCACACCACCGGCTTCTTCGACGACTTCGGCGAGCCCAGCGCCGACAAGGCCCGCCAGATCCTGGCGGCGGACGGTATCACCGAGCCCGTCCCGCTCCAGTTCTGGTACACCACCGACCGCTACGGCTCCGAGACGAAGGCGGAGTTCGAGGAGATCAAGAAGCAGCTGGAGGACACCGGCCTGTTCGAGATCAGCCTCAAGAGCCGCCCCTGGAAGACGTATGTGACGGGCTACCAGAAGGGCGAGTACCCGGTGTTCGGCCGCGGCTGGGCCCCCGACTTCCCGGACGCCGACAACTTCATCGCCCCCTTCGTCGGCGACCAGAACGCCCTCGGCACGCCCTACCCGGCGCCCGAGATCACCGGTGACATCCTGCCCCGCTCCCGCCAGGAGAGCGACCGCTCCAACGTGGAGAAGGACTTCGAGGAGGCGCAGGAGATCCTCGTCGAGGACGCGCGGCTGCTGCCGCTGTGGCAGGGCCGGCAGTACGTGGCGGCGGACAACGACATCTCCGGCGCCGAGCGGGCCCTGGACCCGTCGACGATCATGATGATGGGCGAGTTCTACCGCAAGACCAGCTGGTAGGCCCGATGTCAGTGGTCGCCGGTAAGTTCTGTGCCGACGAAGCGACCGCAGATCGTAAGGAAGTTGACGTGACCGACATCGCCATGCTGCCCGAGTCCTGGCGCGGGGTTCTCGGCGACGAGCTCCAGCAGCCCTACTTCAAGGAGCTGACGGAGTTCGTCGAGGAGGAGCGGGCCAAGGGTCCCGTCTACCCTCCGCGCGAGGAGGTCTTCGCCGCGCTGGACGCCACTCCCTACGACAAGGTGAAGGTCCTGATCCTCGGCCAGGACCCGTACCACGGCGAGGGCCAGGGCCACGGCCTGTGCTTCTCGGTCCGGCCCGGCGTGAAGACCCCGCCCTCCCTGCGCAACATCTACAAGGAGATGCAAGCGGAACTCGACCTGCCCGTCCCGGACAACGGCTATCTGATGCCGTGGGCGCAGCAGGGCGTCCTGCTGCTCAACGCGGTGCTCACGGTCCGCTCCGGTGAGGCCAACTCCCACAAGGGCAAGGGCTGGGAGAAGTTCACCGACGCGGTGATCAAGGCCGTGGCCGGCCGTCCCGACCCGGCGGTCTTCGTGCTGTGGGGCAACTACGCCCAGAAGAAGCTCCCGCTGATCGACGAGACGCGGCACGTCGTGGTCAAGGGCGCGCACCCCTCCCCGCTGTCCGCCAAGAAGTTCTTCGGCTCCCGTCCCTTCACCCAGATCAACGAGGCGGTGGCCCAGCAGGGCCACGAGCCGATCGACTGGCGCATCCCGAACCTGGGCTGACCTGGAGCGGGGCCGGTCCGACGGGTCGGCCCCGCCTCGCCCGGATTGTCCGTGCCTGCCGTTAGCGTCGACAGCGACCCCGGCCGGCGAGCGTGTGGAGGATGCGGTGGCGGAGCGACAGGAGCGGACGGTGCCGGACGCCGTGATGACACGGATCGGGCAGGTCGTCATGCTGCATCACGCGGGGGACCGCGAGGAGGCCCGGCACCGTTTCCTGGACCTGTGGGCGGAGATCGGCGAGCACGGCGACCCGCTGCACCGCTGCACCCTGGCGCACTACCTGGCCGACACCCAGGACGACCCCTGGGACGAACTGGCCTGGGACCTGCGGGCGTTGACGGCCGCGGAGGAGCTGACCGACGACCGGCTCGCCGAGCACGAGGACGCGCTCGCGGTGCGTGCGCTGTACCCCTCGCTGCATCTCAATCTCGCCGCCGACTATGTGAAGCTGGGCCGCTCCGAGGCCGCCCGCACCCATCTGCGCCGGGCCCGTGGGACGGCCGACGCGCTTGCCGACGACGGTTACGGCGACGGGGTGCGGGCCGCGATCAGCCGCCTGGAGCTGCGGCTGGGCGAGGGCGGTCCGTCGGCGGAGGGCGGCTGGGGGCCGCCGCGGCAGCGTCCCTGACCTGGGCGTCGTAGAACTGGCGCGTGATGCCGTATAGTTGACCTTGCACTGGTCGCCGCAAGCGCGGCGGACCGGGGCTTGCGTTGGTGGTCCAAGGAAAGACGTCCCGCTTCCTGCGGGGAGATGCAGGTGCAAGGCCTGCCCGGCGCTCCGAATGCAGGGCCCGTCCCATCTGTGGGGCGGGCCCTGTGCGTTGTCGCCTAGCGGGGGACCGCCTCCAGCACCTGGAAGTGGGTGGGGGCCAGCGGTTCTCCCACCCGCGTCAGCTCCAGGCCGGCGGAGTCCAGCAGGGCGGCGAACTCCGCCTCGGTGCGCTCCCGGCCACCGGCCATCACCAGCATGTTGAGATCGCTGAGGACCGTGCTCAGCGCCGCCGGCCCTCCGTCGTCGCCGGGCAGCACCGGCTCGACCAGCAGCAGCTTCGCGTGCCGCGGCATGGCGCGGCGGCAGTTGCTCAGGACGGCACGCGAACTGTCGTCGTCCCAGTCGTGGATGATGCTCTTCAGCACATAGGCGTCGCCGCCGGAGGGCACCGCGGTGAAGAAATCTCCCGGGGTGATCGTGCAGCGGTCGGTGACATCGGCCGCGGCCAGCACCTCGGCGGCCTCCTTCACCCCCGTGGGGGTGTCGAACAGGATGCCCCGACCCTCGGGGCACGCGGTCAACAGGGCGGCGAGCAGGGTGCCGTTGCCGCCGCCCACGTCCACCACCGTGTCGAAGCCGGAGAAGTCGTAACCGGCCACCACCACATCGGCCGCACCGCGCGCGGTCTCCGCCATCGCGGCGTTGAACAGGCCCGACAGGTCCGGCCGCCCGCCGATGTACGGGAAGGCGGGCATGCCGAAGACGTGCTCGAACGCGGTCTGTCCGGTGCGCACGCTGTGCAGCAGCTCGCCCCAGGGGCGCCAGACGGCCTCGGAGGTGAACAGGTCGGCCAGCGCCCGTGCCGGAGCCCCGGTGTCCGACCGCAGGACCTCACCGAAGCCGGTGAGCGCGAACCGGCCCGTGCGGCCGTGCCGTTGCACCACGCCGAGGCTCTCCAGGGCCCGCAGCAGGCGGTGCAGCGAGTCCTCGTGGGTCCCGGTGGCCGCCGCCAGCTCCGCACCGCTCCGCGGGCCGTCGTGCAGCAGGTCGGCGAGCCGCAGACGGGCCGCCACCCCGAGGACTTGGGAGGCCTGGTACGCGTGGACGAGCTCCAGCGCCCGGGCCTGGAGCTCGGCAGGGGCCGGCGCGGAGTCCGATTTCCCGTCCATGCCCCTCACCACGCCACATGCAGCGCCACGGGGGCGTGGTCGACGAACTGCCGGGCCATCCGCACCGATTCCCTGTCCACCAGGCGGAGCCCGGGAAGGCGGGCGGACAGGGTCTCCAGCGTCACCGCGAGCTGGAGCCTGGCCAGCCGGGCGCCCACGCAGGCGTGCACCCCGTGCCCGAACGTCAGATGCCGCGTGATCTGCCGGGTGATGTCGAACGTCTCGGGCCGGTCGAACTCCTCGGGGTCCCGGTTGGCCGCGCTGTAGAGGGCCACGACATCGGCGCCCTCGGGCAGGGTGTGCCCGCCCAGGCTCACCTCGCGCGTGGTCACCCGGAAGAAGGCGTGCACGGGGGTGTCGTAGCGGGCGATCTCCTCCACGGCGCCCGGGATCAGCTCAGGACGTTCGCACAGCAGCCGCCACTGCTCGGGCCGGGACAGCAGATGCCACAGGCCGTTGCCCAGCAGGGCCGTGGTGGTCGAGTGGCCCGCGGTGATCAGGCCGATGAACGTCCACACCAGTTCGGCGAGGTGCTCGTCGTCGAGGGGCCCCGGCGGGGCCAGCACGCCGACGATCTCGCTGAACGCGTCCGTCCCCGGGCGCTCCTTGCGCTCACGGACGTAGCGCGCCATGACGTCCTGGAACTTGAGGAACAGCTCGGCCGCGGCGACCTCTTCGTCCCGGGGCGCGCCACCGGTGATGACGGCCACGCAGGCGTAGGCCCCGTCCCGGATGATCTCCCGGTCCTGTGGTTCGACCCCGCACATCTCGGCGATGGTGTCCACCGGCAGCACGCGCGTGTACCGGTCCATCAACTCCGCCGAACCGTCCCGTTCCATGGCGTCCACCAGGGCGGCCGCCCGCGCGCGGATGCCCGGCTCCATCTCCGCGACGGCGTCCGTGCCGAGCCGCTTGGCCAGTGGGGCGCGCACCTTCAGATGGCGCTCGCCGCTGACGTTGATGATGGCCGACGACGGCGGATAGCCGCGCTGCAGGACGGCGACGGCGTCGGGGTGCAGCGGGAGCGGGGAGCGCAGGGCGTTCGCCGTGGAGAACGTCTCGTGCCGCTGGAGCACCGTACGGACGTCGTCGAACCGGGTGACCACCCAGGCCTGCATCACCTCGGAGTAGAACACCGGCTCCTGCTCGCGCGCCTGCGCGAAGAAGGGGTACGGATCCTGCAGATGCGCGCCCAGAGGGTCGTACGACTCGCCGACGGAACGTCCCATCACGCTCGCCCCTCACTGCGACGGAAATCCGGGGCGCCGACGATGGCAGGCCCCGCTCGTGCGCGGGTGGAGGTGCGGGGGATGGGCGGGCCGCGCCCTCAGCGGCCGTAGGCCTGCTCGCAGATCGCCGCCTCGGGGCTGTCCCGGTGCCAGCCGCCGTACTTCTTGCCCAGGCCGCACACGTCCGTGTTCTTGCGGACCGACTCCGACACGTCGGGGATCTCGACGCGCGGCTGTGCCGGGATCACGTCCGGGGTCTGCTGTTTCGGGTGCGGGCGGCGCGGCTGCGGGTGCGGGGCGGACGGCCGGTGGGCCGGTGTCGGGGTGTCGGCCGACGGCGCCGCCGGCTGCTCGGACGCGAGCTTCTTGCGGTCCGGGTGGCGGGGCGGCCCGATCAGCTCCAGTGCCTCTTGCGCCGGCGCCTGCACGATCTGGGGCTCCGACCGGCCGTTCGCCCCGGGCGCCGGCGGCTGCGACGGCGGTGCCGGTGGCGCGGTGACGGGCGGGCGCTGGACCGTCACACAGCCCGAGAGGGCGGAGACAGCCACGGTGACCAGGAGCGCTGCGGTGGTCGTCGTTCGATGCACCCGCGCAACTCTGCTGGTTCCGGCCCCCTTTGGGACAGCGGACAAGCGGAGGATGCCCCGCACGGGTGATCTCCGCCCCCGTACGGAGGGCGTGCGTCCGCCGAGGGTGACGTCAGTCGCCGGTGGTCCCGTCGACGCGCTCGCGCAGCAGGTCCGCGTGGCCGTTGTGGCGGGCGTACTCCTCGATCATGTGGGTGTAGATCCAGCGCAGGTTGAAGCGTTCACCGGACCGGCTGGTGCCCTTGGAGAGGTCGTCGAGGCCGCGGTCCGCCACGTTGCCCCGGGCCCTGTCGATCTCGGCGCGCCAGGTCGTGTGCGCCTCCTCCCAGGTGTCCGTCGCGGAGAAGTGGAAGTCGCCGTCGCGGTCCTGCTCGGAGCAGTAGAGCACTCCGAGGTCCTCGCCGACGAGGATCTCGTGGAACCAGAACCGCTCCACCTCGGCCATATGGCGCACGAGCCCCATCAGGGTCAGCTCGGACGGCTCCACGGAGGCGGTCCTGAGCTGGGTGTCGGTCAGGCCCTCGCACTTCCACGCCAGCGTCTGGCGGTGGTAGTCCAGCCAGCCCTCCAGCATGGTGCGCTCGTCGGCGGTGATGGCGGGCTCATGGCGTTCGATTGTCATGGGCGCATCCTTGCGCAGACTCACTCCGGCCCTCCAATGCTTTTGCGGTCGCCGAGCATGCCGTCGAGCAACTCCCGCAGCCCGGCCCGCACCTGCTCCAGGCTCGGGGCCTGAGCGCTGAACGACCCGGCCACGCAGGAGAACATCAGCCCGTCCGCCCAGGCGACCAGCGACAGCACGTGCCGGGCGGGATCGGCCGACCCCATGGCCGTGAGCAGCGCGGCCAGTTGGTCGCGGAAGCGGGCGCCCGTCGCGTTGTAGTACGCGCGCAGCTCGGGGCGGCGGGTGGCCTCCAGGGCCAGTTCGTAGCGGGCGAGCGTCAGGTCGCGGTTGCGGGTCAGGGAGCGGTGGGTGGCCAGGGCCATTCCGTCCACGAACGCGTCGACGCCGGCGCGCGGGTCCGGCATCTCGTCCAGGGCCAGGACGCGTGCCTCGCGCTCGGCGAGCCGGCGTACCGCCAGTTCCAGGAGCGCCTGCCGGGTGCGGGCCAGGTTCGACGTCGAGCCCTGGGGGAGCCCCGCCGCCTCGTCGACCGCCCGGTGCGTCAGCCCGCGCATCCCGCGCTCGGCGAGCAGGGCGAGGGCGGTGTCGGCGACGAGGTCGGCGCGCGAGGCGCTCGTGGTGCGTACGGACATGAAGGCCAACCTACCTGTCGCACTACGGCTGTAGTACAGTCGACGCGCAGCGGTACTACACCTGTAGTTCGACCGGGAGGAACCCCATGGCACGGACGAAGCGGGTCGTCGTGATCGGCGGCGGGATCGGTGGTCTGACGGCGGCGGCCGCACTGCACCTCGCCGGCCGCCAGGTGACCGTGCTGGAGCGGGCCCCGTCCCTCGAACCGGTCGGCGCGGCCATCTCGCTCGCGCCCAACTCCCTGCGCGCCCTGGACGTCATCGGGCTCGGGGACGAGATCCGCGACCTGGCCGCCTGGCAGGGCGACGGGGGACTGCGCACCCCGTCCGGACGCTGGCTCTCGCGCACCGACGCCGCCGCCGTCGCCGAACGCTTCGGCGGCCCCCTCGTCCTGCTGCACCGGGCCACCCTCGTCAACAGCCTGGCCGGGGCACTCCCGCCGGACGCCGTCCGTACGGGCGTCACCGCGACCGTCGCCGACCCCGGCGACGCGAACCGCCCGGCCCGCGTGACCACCCCGGACGGCGAACTGGAGGCCGACCTGGTGGTGGCCGCCGACGGCGTCCGCTCGGCCGTCCGCGGGGTGCTGTTCCCGGACCACCCCGGAGCCGTGTACTCCGGGTTCACCACCTGGCGGATCGTGGTCCCGCTGCCCGGCGTCCAGTTCGCCTCGCACGAGACCTGGGGCCGGGGTCGCATCTGGGGCTCGCACCCGCTCAAGGACGGCCGCGTGTACGCGTACGCGGCGGCGCGGACGCCCGCCGGACAGCGCGCACCCGACGACGAGAGGGCCGAACTGCTGCGCCGCTACGGCGACTGGCACCAGCCGGTCCCCGCGATCCTCGCCGCCGCCCGCCCCGAGGACGTCCTGCGCCACGACGTCCACCACATCGCCGAGCCGCTGCCCGCCTACCACCGCGGCCGGGTCGCCCTGGTCGGCGACGCCGCGCACGCCATGCCGCCGCTGCTGGGACAGGGCGGCAACCAGGCCGTCGAGGACGCCGTGGTGCTCGCCCACCACCGCGACGACCTCCCCGGCTACACCGCGGCCCGGCTGCCCCGTACGACCGCCGTCGCCCGCAGGTCCGCCCAGGTCGCCCGCGTCAACCTGATGACCGGCCGCGTCGGCATCGCCGTACGCAACACCGCGATCGCCGCCCTGTCCAAGGCCGCGCCCGCGTCCCTGGTGCGCAGCTTCGACGGCATCGCCGACTGGCGGCCCCCGCAGCCGCCGTATGCTTCGGTCGTGTCACACCCAGGCACGCGGTAGGGAGAGCCAGTGAAGGTCGGCTGCATCGGACTCGGGGACATCGCGCAGAAGGCCTACCTACCGGTGCTCGGCCACCAGCCCGGCGTCGAACTGCATCTGCAGACCCGCACGCCCGCCACTCTCGCCCGGGTCGCCGACGGCCTCCACCTTCCCCAGGGGCAGCGCCACACCGACCTCGACTCCCTGCTCGCCCAGGGCCTGGACGCCGCGTTCGTGCACGCGCCCACCGCCGTACACCCGGAGATCGTGACGCGGCTGCTCCAGGCGGGCGTGGCGACGTACGTCGACAAGCCGATGGCGTACGAACTCGCCGACTCCGAGCGGCTGGTGGAGCTCGCCGAGGAGCGCGGGGTCAGCCTCGCCGTCGGCTTCAACCGGCGCTACGCCCCCGGGTACGCGCAGTGCGCCGACCACCCGCGCGAGCTGATCCTCATGCAGAAGAACCGGATCGGGCTCCCGGAGGAGCCGCGCTCGATGATCCTCGACGACTTCATCCACGTCGTGGACACGCTGCGCTTCCTGGTGCCCGGCCCGATCGACGACGTCACCGTGCGCGCCCGCACCGAGGGCGGGCTGCTGCACCACGTCGTGCTCCAGCTCGCCGGGGACGGCTTCACCGCCCTCGGAGTGATGAACCGGCTCAGCGGCTCGGCCGAGGAGATCCTTGAGGTCTCCGGCCAGGACACCAAGCGGCAGGTGCTCAACCTCGCCGAGGTGATCGACCACAAGGGGCAGCCGACCGTGCGCCGGCGCGGCGACTGGGTGCCGGTGGCCCGGCAGCGCGGCATCGAGCAGGCGGTGCTGGCGTTCCTGGACGCCGTGCGCGCGGGGAAGGTGCTCAGCGCCCGGGACGCGCTGGCGACCCATGAGCTGTGCGAGCGGGTGGTACGCGCGGTCCAGGAGCAGGCCGCCGGAGCCTGAGCGCCCGGGCGGCCTCACCGCCGCACCAGGCGGCCATGACCAGCAGCGCGGCCTGCACCGTCCAGTCGCCGAACCGGACGTACGGCGTGGTCCCGTCGGCCAGTGGCACGTCGTAGACCGCTGCCGTGCTCGCGCTCGTCCCCAGCGGCGGGCCGACGCGCTGCCCGCGCGCGTCGTACACGGCGGAGACACCGGTCAGCGTCGCGTGCACCATCGGGCGGCCGGTCTCCGCGGCGCGCAGGGCGGCGAGCGAGGAGTGCTGCTCGGGTGCCCAGCTCTGCTGGAACGTCGAGGTCGCCGACTGGGCGATCAGCACCTCGGCGCCGTCCTCGACGAGATGGCGGCTCATGTCCGGGAACGCCGACTCGAAGCAGACCATCGGGCCCACCCGCAGGCCGTCCCCGGCGTCCATCACCACCTGCGCGGAGCCGCGCCGCCGGTCCTCGCCGGCCGCCTCGCCCACCGAGGTCGCCCAGCCGAGCAGCGAGCGGAACGGCACGTACTCGCCGAAGGGCACGAGCCGCATCTTGTCGTAGCGGTCGCCGGTCAGGCCGTCCGGGCCGGCCAGCACCGAACTCTTGTAGATGCCGGGCTTGTCGGAGCGCTTGGCGTCCACGTTGACCAGGATGTCGGCGCCGGTCTCCCGGGAGAGCGCGGCCAGGCGCTCGGCCAGGTCGGGCCGGCTGCCCAGGTCGAAGCCGACGCTGCTCTCGCCCCACACGATCAGGTCCAGGTCCTGGCCGGCCAGCTCACGGGTGAGCTGCTCCTCGCGCGCGAAGCGCCGGTCGCCGCTGTCGACGCCGTGGATGACGCCCGGCTGGACGACGGCGATCCTCACCCGACCCTCGACGTCCGGGCGGGGCGACCACACCCAGGCCGTCGAGGTGACGGCGGCGGTGGCGACCAGACCGGCCACGGCCGGGACGCGGGAGCGGCGGACCGCCACCAGGACGGCGACGGCGACGTTGACCGTGACCACCAGGAAGCTGAGCAGCCACACCCCGCCGACCGAGGCGAGCCGCAGCGCCGGGTCCACCTGCCACTGACTTGCGCCGAGCATCCCCCAGGGGCCGCCGAGCCCCTGCCAGGAGCGCACCAGCTCCACCATCAGCCAGCCCGAGGGCAGCACCGCGAGGGCGGCCGCCACCCGGCCCGGCCCGGGCTCCCCGGCCAGCAGACGGCGCACCAGCCATCCCCAGGGGGCCCACAGCACGCCGAGGAGCGCGGCGATGACGAAGGTGAACACATGCAGGTTCGGCAGCAGCCAGTGGTGCATCGCCAGCATGAAGCCGAAGCCCCCGCACCAGCCGTCGTACAGCGCCCGCTTCCCGGTCGGCGCCGAGCGCAGCAGGACGAGCCAGGGCACCAGGGCGACGTAGGCGAACCACCACAGGGAGGGCGCCGGGAAGGCGAGCACGGGCAGCGCACCGGCCAGTGCGGCGACCAGCGAGCGCCGCCACGGGGAGACGAGCCAGTGGCCGAACCTCTTCATGCAGCGCCTCCTACCCCGTGGTGCCTCCAGTGTGCGCGCTGGAGTCGCCCGCGGGACAGAGCGCACGGGACGAATCGATCATCGTGTCGCCGCGGGTCCGGGCAGCCGCCGCCACTTCTCCTGGACGATCACCTCGCGCAGCCGCCAGCCGTCGTACGTGCGGGTCAGCCCGAAGGAGTACCGGCCGCCGCACACGAAGTCGGGGGCGGCCGAACCGCCGTCCTCCTGGGCCAGCCGCATCGGATTGACGTAGTCCGCCTGCACGTGGGCCGTGTCGCCGGTGTCCTGCTCCAGGATCCCGAAGCGCACCCGGCGGTTGACGATCAGATGCTGCCGCATCGGGAACAGCCGCATGCTCTCGGCGAGCCACGCCGCGACGTTCTGGGCGTCCCCCTCGATGCCGCCCGCCGAGCGGTAGTCCGCGCGCCCGTCGGGGGTGAACAGTCCTCGGTACGCCTTCCAGTCACCGTCGTCGACCGCCACCGCGTACTCGGTGATCAGCCCGTCGACGGCCAGCCGGTCCATCACGGTCGCGAGCTCCACACGCTGCGTCATCGGCTCAGTGTTGGGCATGGGGTGGGCCGAGCCAAGAGGTGTGCGGCGACGGTGGCGATATTCGGTGGCGGAGGACGGACGCGGGGCCCAGTCTTGCGGGGTGAACGATCAAGCAGCACAGCCCGAACCCAGGTTCCGGGTACGGGCCCGGCACACGGAGTCCACGGTCACCGTCTACCAGGCCTACCGGCCGGAGATCGGCGGGCCCGCGGCCCGGACCGGGCGCTTTCCGGCGTCCTGGAAGCGGGACCGGATGACCTGGATCAAGCCGTCCTTCCTGTGGATGATGTACCGCTGCGGCTGGGGCACGAAGGAGGGCCAGGAGACCGTTCTGGCCGTCGAGATCAGCCGGGAGGGCTTCGTCTGGGCGCTGCGCAACGCGTGCCTGTCGCACTACGTACCGGACCTGCACGGCGACCGGGCCGACTGGAAGCGGCAGTTGAGGCAGGCACCCGCGCGCGTGCAGTGGGATCCGGAACGCGATCTGCACCTCAACCCGCTGCCCCACCGCTCGCTGCAACTGGGACTCTCGGGAGGGGCAGCGGCCCGCTACGCCGACGAATGGACCGTCGGCATCGAGGACGTGACGCCGCTGGCGAGCGAGATCCGCTCCCTGGTGCGGGCGGGCGAGACGGCGCGGGCTCGCGAACTGCTGCCGCAGGAGCGGCCGTATCCGCTCGACGACGAGATCCTCGCCCCTCTGCGGGCATAGCGGCTCAGGCCGCCTTGATGACCTCGCCGCGGATCGCGGCCGCCCACTCCACCACCAACAGCTCGTACTCCGTGCGCTCTTGGGCCGACAGGGTGCCGCCCGCGCGCACCCACAGGGCGCGGATCTGCTCGTTCACCTCGGCAGCAGAGCGCACGGAACCACCGGCTACGGAATCGGGGGACATGCGGACCAGCCTAGGGGCAAGCACTGACGCTGCGCTACCGAACGGCTACTCGTCCCGCGTGCGATGAGTCACTGAATTCCCGGTCTCAGTGCGCGGGTTCGCCCGCGTCCGGGCTCAACGCACCGGTGGCCACCAGCACGACGATCAGGATGCCGAGGGCGATGCGGTACCAGACGAACGGCATGAAGCTCTTGGTGGAGATGAACTTCATGAACCAGGCGATCACCGCGTAGCCGGACGCGAACGCGATCACCGTCGCGAAGGCCGTGGGGCCCCAGTCGACATGCCCGGTCTCCATCGCGTCCTTGAGCTCGAACAGGCCCGAGGCGAGCACGGCGGGGATCGCGAGGAGGAACGAGTAACGGGCCGCGGACTCGCGCGAGTAGCCCATGAACAGGCCGCCGCTGATGGTGGCGCCGGAGCGGGAGACGCCCGGGACCAGGGCCGCGGACTGGCAGAGGCCGAAGATCAGGCCGTCGCGGACGTTCAGGTCCCCCAGTTCCTTGCGCTGCTTGGCCGCTCGGTGCCGCCCGCCGCTCTCGGCACGGTCCGCCATGCGGTCGGCGATGCCGATGATGATGCCGACCACGATCAGCATCGTCGCGGTGATCCGCAGATCGCGGAAGGGCCCCTCGATCTGGTCCTTGAGCGTCAGCCCCAGTACACCGATCGGGATCGAGCCGACGATCACCAGCCAGCCCATCTGGGCGTCGTGGTCGCGGCGCATCGCCTTGTCCGTGAGCGACTTCGCCCAGGCCAGGATGATCCGCCCGATGTCCTTGCGGAAGTAGATCAGCACGGCCGTTTCCGTGCCGATCTGGGTGATCGCGGTGAAGGCCGCGCCCGGGTCCTCCCAGCCGGAGAACGCCGCGGTCAGCCGCAGGTGCGCGCTGGAGGACACGGGGAGGAACTCGGTCAGCCCCTGGACGAGTCCGAGGATGAGGGATTCAAACCAAGACATGAAGTTACGGAGTCCAAGTGCTGATGGTGGAGGACGCGATGGGCACACCGTGCCGTGGGGCGCGGTGATCACAAGTGTCGAGGGGCAGCGTAGCGTCCCTCGGTGACAGGGGTGGCACAGGGGTTTCGCAGGGGCGTCCGTTGGGCACTGGTGCGCGGCCGTGGCTAGCCTGGAACCATGCCGACGGTCCGGGTCAGCGGCGTCGATGTCGTCTACGCGCGCGTGGGGCACGCACCGGGGCCGCCCCTGGTGCTGGTGCACGGGGCGGGTCTGGACGGGCGGATGTGGCAGCCGCAAGTCGAGGCGCTGGCCGACGAGTTCACAGTGGTGGCCTGGGACGAGCCGGGCTCGGGGCGGTCCTCGGACGTGCCCGCCGGATTCGGCCTCGCGGACTACGCCCACTGCCTGGTCGCCGTGATCGAGGCGGTGGGGCTCGGTCCGGCCCAGGTCGCCGGCCTCTCCTGGGGCGGCACCGTCGTGCTGGAGCTGTACCGGCTCCGCCCCGATCTGGTCCGCACGCTGATCCTGGTGGACACCTACGCAGGCTGGAAGGGCTCGCTGCCGCCCGAGGAGGTGGCCGCCCGGGTCGAGGGCGCCCGGCGGATGCTGGCGGCGCCCAGGGAGGCCTTCGATCCGACGCTGCCGGGGCTGTTCGCCGGTGACCGGCCGCCGGAGGCGTTCGTGCCGCTGCTCGACGCGATGCAGCGCGAGGTGCGCCCGCAGACCATGGGCGCGCAGCTGTTCATGATGGCGGAGGCCGATCTCGACGATCTGCTGCCCGCGATCGAGGTGCCCGCCCTGCTCGTCTGGGGTGAGGCCGATGTGCGCTCACCCCTGGACGTGGCCCGGCACTTCGAGGGGGCGATCGCGGACGCCGAGCTGGTGGTGCTGCCCGGGGCGGGGCACATGAGCAACCTTGAGGACCCCGAGGGCTTCACGCGCGCGGTGCGCGCCTTCTGCCGCGCGCACGTGTAGCCGGCTCAGGCCGCCGGCAGCGGCCCCGCCAGCGTCCAGCCCGGAGCCTGCGGATGGGCCGTGAGGTCCTCGTGGCGGACCTGGTCGCCGCAGGTCGAGCAGGTGACGACGGGCACCAGTTCGTTGCCGCAGACGTGCTCGATCACCATCGGCCGGTCGTCGTCCTTGTACAGATGGCGGTCGCCCCAGGCCATGAGGGTCAGCAGGACCGGCTCCAGCTCGATGCCCGCCTGGGTGGGCCGGTACTCGAAGCGCTGCGGCCGCTCGCTGTAGGCCCGCTTCGTCAGGATCCCGGCGTCGACGAGCCGGCGCAGGCGGGTGGCCAGGATGTCGCGCGGGGCGCCGATGTTGCGCACCAGCTGGTCGAAGCGGCGGTTGCCGAGGAAGACCTCGCGCAGGACGAGCAGGGAGTACTTCTCGCCGACGAGCGCCAGGGTGTCGGCGACGGAACAGGGGCGCGGGTCTTTGGGGGCGGCCATGGCGACCAGTCTAGGTGAGGGTTTGAATTTCCAACTCGCGGCGCTATGGTGAGTTCGGATTTCCTACCGACCGGTAGCCGTGGAGGCCCGCATCATGCGTGACGCAGTGATCGTCGAAGCCGTACGCACCCCCATAGGCAAGGGCAAGCCGAACGGCTCCCTCGCGCACGTCCACCCCGTCGAACTCCTCGCCCACACGCTGCGCACCCTCGTCGAGCGCTCCGGCGTCGACCCGGCGCTCGTCGACGACGTCATCGGCGGCACCGTCGACCAGGTCGGCGAGCAGGCCATGAACACCACCCGCTACGCCGCCCTGTCGGCGGGCTTCCCGGAGTCGGTCCCGGCGACCACCGTGGACCGCCAGTGCGGCTCCTCCCAGCAGGCCGTGCACTTCGCGGCGCAGGGCGTCATGGCGGGCGCCTACGACCTCGTCGTCGCCTGCGGGGTCGAGTCCATGAGCCGCGTGCCGATGTGGTCCAACGTGCCGCCCGGCAAGGACCCCTTCGGCCCCGGCGTCGCCGAGCGCTACCCCGAGGGCCTTCTCCCGCAGGGCATCAGCGCCGAACTCATCGCCGCCAAGTGGTCGATCACCCGCGAGCAGATGGACGCCTTCGCGGTCTCCTCGCACCAGCGTGCGGCCGAGGCCTGGGACAAGGGCCTCTTCGACGCCGAGGTGGCGCCCCTGGACGGCGTCGCCCGCGACGAGTGCGTACGACCCGGCAGCAGCCCCGAGATCCTGGCCGGCCTCAAGCCCGCCTACTACGACCCCGCCTTCGCCGAGCGCTTTCCGCAGATCGAGTGGAACGTCACCGCGGGCAACGCCAGCCCCGTCAACGACGGCGCCTCCGCCGTGCTGATCACATCGAGCGAGACCGCGGCCCGCCTCGGCCTGCGCCCGCTCGCCCGCCTGCACAGCTTCGCCGTCACCGGCTCCGACCCGCTGCTGATGCTCACCGGAGTCGTCCCGGCCACCGAGAAGGTGCTGCGCCGGGCCTCCCTGACCCTCGACGACATCGACCTGTTCGAGGTCAACGAGGCCTTCTCCAGCGTCGTACTGGCCTGGCGCCAGGAGACCGGCGCCGATCTGGCCAAGGTCAATGTGCACGGCGGCGCGATCGCCCTCGGCCATCCCCTCGGCGCGAGCGGCACCCGCCTGACCACGACCCTGGTGCACGCGATGCGCGAGCGCGGCGCGCGCTACGCCCTGCAGACGATGTGCGAGGCGGGCGGCCTCGCCAACGCGATGATCCTGGAGTCGGTGTAACGGTTCACCGGCCGCGCAGGTGGTGGCGCTTGCGCCAGGCCACCACCACGCCCGCCAGCGCCGGCAGGGCGATGCAGGCCAGCGCGATCAGGAAGGCCGGGGACGTCGGTGCGGAGGCGCGGGCGCCGGCGACGACGTAGGCAGCGGTGTTCGGGATCGAGCCGAGCGCCGTCGCCAGCAGGAACGGCACATAGCCCATGCGGGAGACGGCGGCACAGTAGTTTGCCGCCCAGAACGGCACCCCGGGGAACAGCCGCACCGCCAGCATCGAGCGGAAGCCGTGCCGGCTGAGCTGCCCGTCCACAGCCTGCAGCCAGCGGCCCCGCAGCAGCGGGCGCAGGGCGTCCTGCCCGAGCGTCCGGCCCAGCCCGAAGGCGAGCCCGGCCCCGAGCACCGTGCCCGCGAGGGCGGAGGCGAGACCCAGCTGGGAACCGAACAGTGCGCCCGCCGCGAGATTGAGCAGCGGCCGTGGCACGAAGGCCACCGCGCACAGCCCGTACGCCACCGCGAACACCACGGTCGCCGCCGCCCCGCCGAGCTGCGGCGGCCAGCCGTCCGCCAGCAGCCGCTGCGGCTCGAACAGCAGCACACAGATGGCGGCCGAGGCGAGCACGGCGACCAGCAGGGACAGCCGCGACCACGGCGAGAGCAGCACTCTCGTGCAGCGCGCGGCGAAGCCCACGGGCACGGGCACGGCCGCGGCGAGTTCCATGGCGGCGGCCGGGGGAGCGGCCGTCGCGGTGCCCCCAGAGCGGGTGGTGGCAGCATCGAGCATCCGGTGACAGTAACCGACATATGTGTGTGATCGCCGTATGGTTCGTCTCATGAAGGCCACCGGCCAGGGAACACCAGGTGTCCCGGACAGCGGTCTCGCCGACACCGTGCTGGAGCGGCTCACCGCCGTGTACGGGGCCGCGGCCGACCCGGAGCGGGGCGCGGCCATGCGCGCGTACATGAAGGACGTGGCCCCCTTTCTCGGCCTCACCACACCCGTGCGCCGGGAGCTGTCCCGGACCGTCCTGGAGGGCACGCCCCGCCCCGACGAGGCCGACTGCACGGCCATCGCCCTGCGCTGCTGGCGGCTGCCCGAGCGTGAGTACCAGTACTTCGCCGTGGACTATCTGCGCCGCCACGCGCGCGTGTGCACCTCCGGCTTCCTGCCCGTGACCCGGCACCTCGTCTCCACCGTCCCCTGGTGGGACACCGTCGACCTGCTCGCCGCCCATGTCGTCGGCACTCTGGTCGCCGCCGATGCGAAGCTCACCGCGGACATGGACGACTGGATCGGCGACGACAACCTGTGGGTCGCCCGCACGGCCCTGCTCCACCAGCTCCGCTACAAGGAGCGCACCGACGCCGAACGCCTCTTCGCCTACTGCGTACGGCAGTCCGGACACCCGGACTTCTTCATCCGCAAGGCGATCGGCTGGGCGCTGCGCGAGTACGCCAAGACCGACCCGGAGGCCGTACGGTCCTTCCTCGCGCGGGAGAAGGGCCGCTTCGCGCCGCTGTCGGTGCGCGAGGCGCTGAAGAACATCGGCGCCTGACGCCCCGTACCGGGAAAACCATTCGACGCCGGGCAGGGCGTCGGTAATGATCGACGTCATGTTCCGGCACGCCTTCCTCCTTGCAGCATCCGCAGTCGCGGATGCGCCGAAGGCTGCCGTTCCCGTCTTTCTGACAGCCGTCGACGGCGCCCGAAGCTGACCCTCCCCGGATTGTCCGGCGGACCCCGCAGGGGGAGGGTCGGCGAGTCCTCGGGGTCCCCTTTCCTACGCAGTGACTTCGAGGTACAGCCATGTCCAAGACGGCTTACGTCCGCACGAAACCGCATCTCAACATCGGCACGATGGGCCATGTCGACCACGGCAAGACCACCCTGACCGCCGCCATCACCAAGGTCCTCGCCGAGCGCGGATCCGGCACGTTCGTCCCGTTCGACCGCATCGACCGGGCGCCGGAGGAGGCCGCGCGCGGCATCACCATCAACATCGCGCACGTCGAGTACGAGACCGACACCCGGCACTACGCGCACGTGGACATGCCGGGCCACGCCGACTACGTCAAGAACATGGTCACCGGGGCCGCGCAGCTCGACGGGGCGATCCTCGTCGTCTCCGCGCTCGACGGGATCATGCCGCAGACAGCCGAACACGTGCTGCTCGCCCGGCAGGTGGGCGTCGACCACATCGTCGTCGCCCTCAACAAGGCCGACGCGGGCGACGAGGAGCTCATCGACCTCGTCGAGCTGGAGGTCCGCGACCTGCTCACCGCGCAGGGCTACGGCGGCGACTCCGTACCGGTCGTACGGGTCTCCGGGCTGAAGGCGCTGGAGGGCGACCCCAAGTGGACGGCGTCCATCGAGGCGCTGCTCGACGCGGTGGACACGTATGTGCCCATGCCGGAGCGGTACTTGGACGCGCCGTTCCTGCTGCCGGTGGAGAACGTGCTCACCATCACCGGCCGGGGGACGGTCGTCACGGGCGCCGTCGAGCGGGGCACCGTGCGGGTGGGCGACCGGGTCGAAGTGCTCGGCGCGGAGGTCGAGACCGTCGTCACCGGTCTGGAGACCTTCGGCAAGCCCATGGAGGAGGCGCAGGCCGGCGACAACGTGGCGCTGCTGTTGCGGGGGGTTCCCCGGGACGCGGTGCGACGGGGGCACGTGGTGGCGGCGCCGGGGAGTGTGGTGCCCCGGAGCCGGTTCTCGGCGCAGGTGTATGTGCTGTCCGCGCGTGAGGGCGGCCGTACGACGGCCGTCGCCAGCGGGTACCGGCCGCAGTTCTACATCCGTACGGCGGATGTGGTCGGTGACATCGACCTCGGTGAGGTGGGTGTGGCGCGGCCCGGGGAGACGGTTGCGATGACCGTGGAGCTGGGGCGTGAGGTGCCCTTGGAGCCCGGTCTCGGTTTCGCCATTCGTGAGGGCGGGCGGACCGTCGGGGCGGGGACCGTGACTGCCGTCGAGTGAGGGCGCTTTCGGTGGGTGCGGGGGACTGCGGGGCCGTTGTGGCTGGTCGCGCAGTTCCCCGCGCCGCTTCGGGGCGCTTGCCACCCCGCACAATGGACAGGTGACCGAACCCATCCCCGTGACCCGCGCCGTCGATCACGGCACCGCCAAGCTCATGCCCGACATCGACCGGGAGCGGGCCTGGTTGCTGACCGTCGAGGGGGCGCCGCAGTCGTACGTCGATCTGGACGACCCCACGTATCTGGAGTTCGAGTACGCGCGGCGTCTCGGGCACGTCCTGGACACCCTGGCGGAGCCGGGGCGTCCGCTGGACGTGCTGCACCTCGGGGGCGGGGCGCTCACCCTGCCCCGGTACGTGGCCGCGACCCGGCCGGGGTCCCGGCAGGACGTAGTCGAGGCCGACCGCGGGCTGATGGAGCTGGTCGGTGAACATCTGCCGGTGCCGGCGGGCTCCGGCATCACCCTGCACGGCGCGGATGCCCGCGCCTGGCTGGAGGCCGCGCCGGACGACTCGGCCGACGTCCTCGTCGCCGACGTCTTCGGCGGCTCACGCGTGCCGGCGCACCTCACGTCCGTCGCCTACGCCCAGCAGGCCGGACGCGTCCTGCGGGACACCGGTGTCTATCTGGCGAACCTCGCCGACGCGACGCCCTTCGCCTTCCTGCGCTCCCAACTGGCCACCTTCGCCACCGTTTTCGAGGAACTGGCACTGATCGCCGAACCGGCCGTGCTGCGCGGCCGCCGCTTCGGCAACGCGGTCCTCGTCGCCTCCCACCACCCCGTCGACACCGCGTCCCTGGCCCGACGCACCGCCGCCGACGCCTTCCCGGCCCGGGTGGAGCACGGGACGGGCCTGCGGGACTTCATCGGCGGCGCGCAGCCCGTGCGCGACGAGGACGCCGTACCGTCGCCCGAGCCGCCGGACGGGGCCTTCGGGATCGGGTGAGGCCGGCCCGTGGGTGCGGCGCCGGTGGTCAGGCGAGTTCCTCCGCGGTGCGGCGCGCGGGCCCCGGTCGTCAGCTGCGCGCCGCGATGCGGCTTTCGGTGTCGGCCGAGTCGGGCCCGGAGGTGACGCCGGAGCGTCGCGTCGGCGACGAAGGCCGCCGAGAGCACACGCGGCGGACGGAGGCGGCATCTCGGTGAGCCCCGCGTCCCCCGCCCCCGGCTCCGACATCGCGCTGCGGGTCACGGGCGGCACCGAACGGACGGCAACCGCCGTCTCGGCGGCCTTCGGCGCCGACATGACGCTGTTGTCAGCCGAGCTCCCCGACCTTGCTTTCCGTGTCGGCCGAGTCGGGGCGGGGGCTCGCGGTCACCTGCTTGGTGCGGCGTCGCAGATTGCGGACGTCCGGTACGCACAGGACCGCCGCCGTCACCACGACGACCGTCGCGGCGCAGCCCCACAGGGCCGAGGTGCGGCCGAACGCCGTCTCCGCCGGGCCGGCCAACGCGGTGGCCAGGGGGAGCAGGGCCACGGAGCCGAACCAGTCGTAGGCGGAGACCCGGGAGAGCTTGTCCTCCGGTATCTCCTGGTGCAGGGCGGTCATCCAGGAGACGCCGAAGACCTCCAGCGTCACGCCGGTGACGAACATCACCGCGCACAGGACGCCGACCGGTGCGGGTATCGCGAGGGCGGCGGACGGTGCGGCCAGCGGGAAGACGCACAGGGTGCCGACGAGCAGCAGACGGCGCGGCTTCCAGCGGGTCATCAGCAGTGCGCCGGCCACCGTGCCCGCGCCGAAGAAGCCCAGGGCCAGGCCCCAGGGTGCGGCACCGCCGTAGTGGTCCCGGGAGACGAGCGGGCCGTAGACCGCGTCCGCGGCGCCGACCACGGCGTTCGCGACGGAGAACTGGACGACGATGCCCCACAGCCACGGCCGCCCGGCGAACTCCCGCCAGCCCTCCTTGAGATCGGCGAGCAGCCCGCCGCCCGCGACGCGCGGCGGGATGTGACTCACGTCGAGGAAGGCCCGCAGGGCGCCCGCCACGGCGAAGGCCGCGGCGTCCGCGGCGAGCACCCAGCCGGGGCCGATCGCGGCGACCATCGCACCGCCGAGCGCGGCACCGCCCACCGCCGCGCCCTGCATCGCCATCCGGAAGACCGCGAACGCGCGGCTCGCCTGCTCGCCCTGGACCGACGACAGGAGCATGCCCTCGGCCGCCGGGCTGAAGAAGGCATGGCCGGTGCCGCCGAGCGCGGTCAGCAGCATCATCTGCCACAGCTGCGGCTCGCCGGTGAGGACGAGCACGGCGAAGGCGGCCTGCGAGAGGCAGTTGAGGGCGTTGGCCGCGACCATCACGCGGTGCCGTGGCAGCCGGTCCGCGACGGCGCCGCCGATCAGCAGGAACAGCACCAGCGGGAGGGTGCGGGAAGCGGCCACCAGGCCCACGTCGCCACCGTCGCCGCCCGCCTCCAGCACGGCGAACGCGGCGGCGATCAGCGCCCCGTGGCTGCCGAGGTTCGTCACGAACGCGGCGGCCGTCAGCAAGGAGTAGTTGCGGCCCGCCCAGGCCGGGCGGCGGAGCGAGGGGGTGGCGATCACCTCAGGACTATCGCCGGGGCGGGGCCGACTTGCCAAATGCATTCCCATGCATACGCGGCCCCGCCACCGCCGGTCAGGAATCCGTCGGCGGTTCCTCGGTGAGCCGGACCGTGCTCAGGATCTTCTGGACGGTCGCCTCCGGGATCTCGCCCTTGACGCCCTTGGCGCCGTACAGGTTCCAGGTGACGAAATCGCCCGCGCCGTTCTCGAACGCGAAGGTGATCGCCTTGCCGTCGCTGTCGCACTTGCCGTTCTGCGGGGTGTTCTCCGAGTGCGCGGTGGCGACGCTGCCCTTGATGCCCGAGGCCGTGGTGTACGCCTTGGGCTTGTCGTACTTCACGCTCTTGCGGTCCGGCTGCGTGTAGCCGCCGTAGATCCACCACGGCACGCGGGTCTCGGCCGCCTCGTTCAGGTCCTTCGCGCCGTTCTCGCCGCGCGTACCGGCCGTGACGAGAGCGGTGTCCTCCGTGCGGCCGTCCTTGTCGGAGTCGACCGTGCACCACTGGGACTTGAGGTAGGCGGGCGCGGTGACGCTGGTGCGGTCGGTCGTGCCGTCCTTCTCCTCCCACTCGAAGCCCACGCTCGTGTCGGCGTTCTCGATCTCCCAGTCGGCGGGAACGTCGAACATGGTGCCGAAGCGCGGGTTGACGACGACCTTCCAGCCCTCGATCGTCGGCGCCAACTCCCCGTCGCCACGCGGATCGTCACCGGAACCGGACTCCGAGGCCGTCGGCTCGGCGGACTTGGTCGCGGTCGGACTCGGGGAGGCCTTGCCGTCCGCCTTGTCGTCCTTGTCGCCGCCCAGCACCAGGAAACCGGTGACACCGGCCGCCACGACCACGGCCGTGGCCGCCACGATCGCGACCAGCTTGGTCCGGTTTCCGCCACCACCGCCCTGCGGTGCCGGTGACCCCGCCGGGGTCGGCGCACCCCACTGCGGCTGCTGCGCATAGGGGTTGGGCTGCTGGAAACCGGGCTGCTGATACGGATTCGGCTGCTGGTACCCCGGCTGCTGGTACGGGTTGTTCGACTGCTGCGGGTTCTGCTCGCCCCCGGGCGGCTGCTGTCCTGGCCACATGAGGAGCCACCCTAGCTGCGCCCGGGACACGTTTCGGTCACCGGCCCTTGTCAGGGACGTAGCAAATCAGTGATCCGTGGGTTGCGGGTACAGCCGCACGGTGTCCATGATCTGCCGAATCGTGGCGTCCGGTACCTCGTCCCGCGCACCCTTGACGCCGACGAACGACCATGACGCGAAGTCGCCTTCGGAATTCTCGAAGGCGAAGGTGGTCGCCTTGCCGTCCGAGTCGCACTTGTCCTGCTTGGTCACCCCGCTCGACTCCGAGGTGGCCACGCTGCCGACCAGTCCGGAGGCTGTCGTGAAGGCCTCGACGGAGCCGGTCGTCACCTTCGTCCGGTCCGGCTGGGTGTAGGCGCCGTAGACCCAGTTCGCGGAGTCCGTGCGGGCGATGTCCTCGGTGCTCTTCCCCCTCTTGTTCCCCCGGGTGCCCGCACTGGCCAGATCGGTGTGCTCCGCACTGCCGTCCTTGTCGTCGTCGGAGGTGCACCACTGCTCCTTCAGAACGGCAGGCGCCTTCATGGCGACCAGGGGCGTCTCCTCGGGGTCGTCGTCCTCCGCGACATAGGAGACCCAGTCCTTCGACTGTCGCGCCCAGTCCGCCGGCACGTCGAAGGCGACCCCGATGTCGGGATTCACCACAACCTTCCAGCCGGCCACGGTGGGCTTCAGATCCTCGCCATCGCGCGATTCGGACGTTGCGGTCGGCGACGCGGAGGCGGTGCCGGGAGAGGTCGGGACCGGCTCGGCCCCGTCGTCGTCACCCCCGCCCAGCAGGGCGGTGCCGGTCACGGCCGAGGCCACCACGACGACCGCCGCGACGCTGATCGCGATCGTCCTCGTGCGGCGTCCCCCCTCGGGCTTCGGCGCGACGTACGGGTTGTGCTGCTGGTACCCCGGCTGGTGGTAGGGATTGGGCTCCACCTGCTGCTGCCGTGGGTCCCGACTGCTCTCCGGCTGCTGTCCTGGCCACATGGGCCGAAAGAATACGGCGATCATCACACCGGCAGGTCCTGGCCAGAAGAGGCTACTCGCCGGTAACCTCCCGGTCATGAGCGCAGACCAGATGTCGATCGGCGAGTTGCTCGCCGCCACGGTCCCGATGGTTCGCACGCTGAACCTGGAGTACCTGGAGACCACCCCGGAGAAGGCCGTGCTGGCCCTGCCGGACCAGAGCGAGTACCGCAACCACGTCGGCGGTCCGCACGCCGGCGCGATGTTCACCCTGGGCGAGTCGGCGAGCGGCGCGATCGTGCTCGCGGCGTTCGGGGACCAGCTGTCGCGGGCCGTACCGCTGCCCGTCAACGCGGAGATCGCCTTCAAGAAGATCGCGCTGGGACCGGTGACGGCGACCGCGACGCTGGGACGGCCGATCGCCGACGTCGTCGCCGAACTGGACGCGGGGACGCGGCCGGAGTTTCCGGTGACGGTGGCCATCCGGCGGGAGGACGGGGCCGTGACCACCGAGATGACGGTGGTGTGGACGCTGCGGCCCAACAACTAGGCGACGTTCGAGGAACTGACTGCGGGCCGGTGGGGGCCGGTCGCGCAGTTCCCCGCGCCCCTTCGGGGCGCCCTGTCCGCCACGAACTCCCTCAGCCACGCCATGAACTCCGGCCCCAGATCCGGGCGGTCGCAGGCCAGCCGGACCACCGTGCGCAGATAGTCGGCCTTGTCGCCGGTGTCGTAGCGCAGTCCGTCGAAGATCACGCCGTGCACCGTGCCGGCGGCGGTCAGGTCCTGGAGGGCGTCGGTCAGCTGGATCTCGCCGCCCCGGCCGGGCTCCGTGCGCTCCAGGACGCCGAAGATCTCCGGGTCGAGGACGTAGCGGCCGATGACGGCGTACGTGCTGGGCGCGTCCGCGCGTGAGGGCTTTTCGACCAACCCCGTCACGCGGACGACGCCCTCCTCGTCGGTCCGTGCCACGGCCGCGCGGCCGTAGAGGTGGATCTGCTCCGGCGGGACCTCCATCAGCGCGACCACGCTGCCCCCGCGGCGGTCGCGGACGTCGAGCATCCGCGTCAGGAGGTCCTCGCGCGGATCGATGAGGTCGTCGCCGAGCAGGACGGCGAAGGGCTGGTCGCCGACATGGCGGCGGGCGCACAGGACGGCGTGGCCGAGGCCGAGCGGCTCACCCTGTCCGAGGTGGTGGATGCTCGCCAGGCGAGCCGGGTCGCGCACCGCGTCCAGCCGTACGGTGTCGCCCTTGGCGGCGAGCGCCTGCTCCAGTTCGGTGGCGTTGTCGAAGTGGTCCTCGATGGCCCGCTTGTGCCGGCCGGTGATCATCAGGACGTCGTCGAGACCGGCCGCGGCGGCCTCCTCCACGACGTACTGGATGGTCGGCTTGTCGACGACCGGAAGCATCTCCTTCGGCGTCGCCTTCGGCGCGGGCAGGAAGCGTGTGCCGAGCCCGGCGGCCGGGACGACCGCCTTGCGCACCGCGCGGGTGGGGGTGGAAGCCGTGTGGGGGACGATCATGCCGCTCATGCCGGCGCACGCGGATGAGAGCGCGCCGGGAGAAACATGGGAGAGGGCTGTGCGGCGACGCTCTGCGCCTGAGGCCGGTGAATGCAGGTGCGGTCTGGACGGGATGCGGGTGTCCGCCCAACATGATCTCGGGAAGTCCGCCGGCTCCGTTCGGCGGCCGTGCACCACGACAGTCCTGGACGCTGACGACAGAAGGGGCACGTTCATGGCCACCTCCGAAGCGCAGGGTGACGCCCCCGAGGCCGTGGGCAAGACGCGGTTCGACGACATCTACGACCGCACTGATCCCCGGGCGTACTTCACTCGGCTGGCTCCGCTGGAGTACGAGATCCCGCACCATGCCCAGGCCGCGTTCCGGCGTGCGGCCGCCGAGCGCGAGGCCCTGGCGGACAGCGGCGCCGGAAGGCCGGCGGTGCTGGATGTGTGCTGCTCGTACGGAATCAACGCGGCTCTGCTGAACCACGACGTGACGCTGGCCGAGCTCTACACGCGATACACCGGCCGACGGGCCCGGGCGATGTCGACGGACGAACTGGCCGTCTGGGACCGGGAGTTCTACGCCGCGCGGCGCCGGACCGACGTGTACCCCGTGTACGGCCTGGACGTCGCGCCTCGTGCGGTGGCCTACGCGCGCCGGGTGGGCCTCCTCGACGCGGGGTTCACCGATGACCTGGAACACTCGAAGCCAGGGCCGGAACTGAACCGCGCGCTGGAACAGGTGGGGCTCGTCACCCTCAGCGGCGGCGGCAGTTACGTCACCGACCGGACGTTCACCGCGCTTCTGTCCGGTGTGCGGCGTCCGCTGTGGGTGAGTGCGTTCGTCCTGCGAACGGTCTCCTACGTGCCGATTGCCGAGGCCCTGGCAGCACATGGGATGCACACGACGAGCGATCCCGCGCGAACCTGGCCACAGCGGCTGTTCACGGACGACCACGAGCGGCGGTACGCGATCGAGACCCTCCGCCATCAGGCAATCGACCCGGTGGGAAAGGAAGACGAGGGCCGCTTCCACACGGTGCTCTACGAATCCCGTCAGTGATACCGGCGGTAACTGTTTTGAATTGCCCGCCCTTTGAGAAGGGGCCGCTCGAACTCCTTGTTTCTTGTGAGTAGCTTGTGCGAAAGTGAGCGGCCCCGATCAATGGCCTCCGATCAGCAGCACCGATCAGCGGCCGCATCTGACGCGGCATAGGTATGCACCAATCACGTGCCTGCTTTCCGACGGACGCGACGGACGCGAATTCCGTCTGTCGTCCAACGGCTTGGAAGGAAATGGTTCAGTGCAGTCCCCATACCCCCCACACTCCCCACACTTCCCACACCCCTCACGCCCGCCCTACCCGCCACGCCCCGGAGCGAGTTCCGCCGACTCCGACCCCCATCTCGTCGCCCGACTGGGAACCACCGGCACCGACGCCGTTGCGCTGCTGATGGCGCGGCACTGGCGGGCCGCCCACGAATACGCCGTGATCTGCCTTGCCTCACCCGGGAGTTCGGCCGCCATGGCGGCAGCCGCCGCATTCCACCGGGTACTCGCGAAGCCGTCCGGCGGCGCACTGCGCCCGCAACTACTCGTCGCCGTACGGGAGACGGTCAAGGAGTGGGCGGCCGAGGACCGTATTTCCGCCGTGCTGCCGGAACTCCGCAAACCGACCGGAGGCCGCGGACTGCGTGCGGCGAGGTCGGTGACGCCCGAAAGGCGGCGTCTTGCCGAGCACGCATTCCGGGCCCTTCCCGGCGCCTCGCAATGCCTGCTGTGGCACACCGAGGTCGAGGCGGAACCCATATCCGTACCGGCCGGTCTGCTGGGCGTGGACGACGCCACGGCATCGGCGGCACTGGAGCAGGCGCGCGACCAATTCCGCGCGGCCTGCGTACGCGCCCACCGCGAACTCGCGCCCACCCGGGAATGCCGCTTCCACAACCGCCTTCTGGAGGTTCCCCTGCGCCGCGGGGGCACCCTCCTGGCCGACGTGCGTCAGCACCTCACCGAGTGCCGGTACTGCCGTCACGCCGCCGAACAGCTCAGCCACTTCGAGGGCGGCCTCGGGGACCTGCTCGCCGAGACGGTCCTCGGCTGGGGCGCCCGGCGCTATCTCGACTCGCGCCCCGCCCGGACCGTGGCGCCCGTCCGTCCGCGCGGCGGACGCCATCGCCCCACCCCGGCCCGGCCGTTCACCCCGAGCCGCGGACGCCCGAAGGCCGTCGCGGGCGTCGGCCTGATGGCCCTCGCCCTGCTCACGACCCTGCTCGTCGCCCACGGCCGGTCCGATGACAACGGTGTCCCCGGCCCCCATGCCACCTGGGGCGCCCCCAGTGGCAGCACCGTCCGCCCGAGCGCCCCGCCCGGCACCCCGACGGCGGCCTCCGCGAGCCGGCCCGTCGAACTCGGCCACGGCAGGCTGCGCAACCTCGGCACCGGCCTCTGCCTCGACCTCCAGGACGGTGCGGTCCGCGCCGGTGCGGTCACCGTGCTGGCGGGCTGCTCGTCCGCCGGTTCCCAGCAGTGGTCGTACCGCGACGACGGTCTGCTGCGCAGCGTCGCCGACCCCACCCTCTGCCTCGACGCCGAAGCCCAGGCCCGAGCGGACGACGGAGTGGTCCTTCTCGCCGACTGCCTGGTCCATACCGGTGAGGTCCGCTACGACTACACCGTCCACGGCGAACTCCTGCCGCGCCGCGGCAAGGGGCTGGCCGTCGCGCCGGGCGACGACGGGCATGTGGTCGTCACCGAGCGGGACGGCTCCACGGGGCAGCGGTGGCTGCTCGATGCCGGGGGTGCCGAACCGAAGCGGCAGGAGTCGGGGGAGGCCGAGCCGCGACGCGCGCCCGACACCGAGAGCCCTTCGCACACGGACGAGCCCCCGGCCGGGGAGGGGCCGTACGAGACGCGGGTCGCCCAGGTCGGCTCCGGCGCGGAGCCCGAGCAGCGCCAGGAAATCGACCCGGCCGGTGCCGTGACCCTCGTGTCGACGGTCGCCGACACCGTCACCGCACCTCTCGACGGCCTCCTGTCCTAGGCCGAGCGCGTTCCGGGGCCGCCCCGCCGGGGGCGGCCCCGTCTTCGTTTCTTGTCGACGAACAGCCGTTTCCTGTTCGGATCGTTGACACGAGTCACCGCCGGTTCTACGGTCCGACGCGCCGGTGGCGTTTCTCACGGGGTGTCAAGTCGGTCTGACGCATAGTGCGTTCAGAGGGCGAACACAACCGGGGCGCCGTCGCGCAACCGCGGTTCACATCGTCGTGCCCGCACACCGAAGGAGTGACGGCTCCATGACCGACACTGTTTCCCGGCGATCCGCCCTGCGGCTGCTGAGCGGCGCCATCGCCGTCGCCGCCGTGGCCACGGGCGGCCTGATGCCCCTCACCGCCCACGCCCGCAGCAGACCCGACCGGCCCGCCGCCCCGCGCGTCGAAGGGCTCCTGGCGAAACTCACCCTCGACGAGAAGATCTCCCTCCTGCACGGCGCCACCGACCCCGACCCGCTCGGCCAGGCGGGCTACATCCCCGGAGTGAAGCGCCTCGGCATCCCCCCGCTCCGCCTCGCCGACGGCCCGGCCGGCGTCCGCGTCACCGCGCACGCCACCGCGCACGCCACCGCCCTGCCCGCCCCCGTCCTGCTGGCCTCCGCCTTCGACCCGGAGCTGGCCCGCCGCTACGGCCGCGTCATCGGACACGAGGGCCGCGCCCTCGGCCAGGACGTGCTGCTCTCCCCGATGGTCAACCTCATCCGCACCCCGTACGCCGGGCGCAACTTCGAGACCTTCAGCGAGGATCCGCTGCTCGCCTCCGACCTGGTCGCCGCCGAGATCGAGGGCATCCAGGGCGAGGGCCTCGTCGCCACCGTCAAGCACTACGCCATGAACAACCAGGAGAAGGACCGGGACTCGATCGACGTCCGCGTCGACGAGCGGACCATGCACGAGGTCGAACTGCGCGGCTTCGAGGCCGCCGTCGCCGCCGGCACAGGCGCCGTGATGGGCGCCTACAACAAGGTCAACGGCACCTGGGCCTGCGAGAACGAGACCCTGCTCACCGGCATCCTGCGCGAACTCTGGGGATTCCAGGGCCTGGTGATGACCGACTGGTTCGCCGCCCACAGCACCGAGAAGGCCCTCACCGCGGGCCTCGACCTGGAGATGCCGGACGGCACCTACTTCGGTACGGCACTGAAGACGGCCGTGGAGAACGGCAGCGTGCCCGAACGGTACGTCGACCGGGCCGTACGCCGGATCCTGTCCGTCATGGACCGCTTCGGGCTCCTCGGCGGACAGGTGCCGCCGCGCCCCGAACGCGACGCGCGGGCCGGTGCGGCCGTGGCGCTGGAGGTCGCCAAGGCGGGCGCGACGCTCCTGCGCAACGAGCGCGGCACCCTGCCGCTGACCGAAGAGGGCGGCATCGCGGTGATCGGCCAGACCGGCTCCCTGCCCTTCGTCAGCGGCGGCGGCAGCGCGCACGTGGTGCCCGACCGCGCCGACAGCCCCCTCGACGCCATCAGGGCACGCGGCGGCGAGGTGACGTACACGCTCGGCGAGGACGTCTTCGGCAAGGCCGTGCCCGCCTCGGCGCTCACCCCCGCTTTCGACAGCGAGGGCCGGCGCGTGGAGGCCGGGCAGACCTGGACCTACGAGGGCACGCTCGGCGTCACCGAGGCCGACGAGTGGACCTTCGTCATCCACTACTCGGGTGCGCCGACGATCCGCCCCAAGGTGGTGCTGGACGGCGAGGAGCTCTTCCCCCTCGTGCCCGGCTGGGGCGAGTACTTCATGGGCGGCTTCGTCACGACCGCGCCCGACGGCATGTCCGTGCGCCGCAGGACCGTCACCCTCGCCAAGGGCACGCACGAGCTGAAGATCACCGCTCAGGGCGGCGACAGCGGCCAGTCGTTCCGGCTGCGCCGCATCACCCGGGCGACCCGGGCGCAGGACGTCGCCGAGGCCGTACGTGCCGCGCGCGCCGCCCGGCATGTCGTCCTGTTCGCCTACGAGGACGCCACCGAGGGCCAGGACCGCACGACGATCGCGCTGCCCGGCAACCAGGCGGGCCTGATCGAGGCGGTGACGGCGGCGAACCCGCGGACGACCGTCGTGCTCAACACCTCGTCGGCGACCTCGATGCCCTGGCTGGAGCGCACGGGTGCCGTGCTCCAGATGTACTACCCGGGCCAGGAGGGCGCGGCCGCCACCGCCGCCGTCCTGTTCGGCGACTGCGACCCGGGCGGCCGGCTCACCCAGACCTTCCCCGTCGACGACGACCGTCACCCGGTCGCCGGGGACCCGCGCCGCTACCCGGGCGCGGACGGCGTCGAGGAGTACTCGGAGGGCGTCCATGTCGGACACCGCTGGTACGACGCGGAGGACGAGCGGCCGCTGTTCCCCTTCGGACACGGGCTGTCGTACACGTCCTTCGGCTACGAGGGCGTGTCGGCGCGCCGGCACCGGCGCGGCCTCGACGTGGGCTTCACGGTCCGCAACACCGGCACGCGCGCGGGGATCGCGGTCCCGCAGGTGTACGTCGGCCCCTCGCCCGACCTGGAACTGGACCAGCCGGTACGGGTGTTGGGCGGCTACCGGCGGCTCGCACTGCGGCCGGGGGAGCGGCGCCGGATCACCGTGCGGATCACCAGGAGCACCCTGTCCTCCTGGGATCCGGACCGGCACGACTGGGTGCTCGGCACCGGCCGCCGCACCGTGTGGGTCGGAGCGTCCGCGGGCGACCTGCGGCTGCGTACGAGCGTGGAGGTGACCCGGTGATACGTCGCGCCGTGATCGCGGTGGCGGCCCTCGCCGCCGCCCTTCTGACACCCGCAGCGGCTCAGGCGGCCGAGCCGGTCGTCCGGACCGAGGCCGGCCTGGTGCGCGGTGAAACCACCGCCGAGGGACGGCAGTTCCTCGGCATCCCGTACGCCGAACCGCCCGTCGGCGCGCTCCGCTGGAAGGAGCCGCGGCCGGTGCGCCCCTGGCAAGGGGTGCGCGACGCGGACGACTTCGGCAACAAGTGTGTGCAGGGCTCCAGTTGGGACCCCGGTTATGAGCAGCCCAGCCATACCGAGAACTGCCTCGACCTCAATGTGTACGTCCCCGAGGACTCCGCCCGCCGCGCGGTCCTCGTCTGGTTCCACGGCGGCGGCCTCACCGCCGGGGCCGGGCAGGACGTCGTCCCGGACAGCTTCGCCCGGCAGACCGGCACGATCGTCGTGACCGTCAACTACCGCCTGGGGGCGATGGGTTTCCTCGCCACGACCGGCCTCGACGACGAGGCCGGCGACCGGGTCTCCGGCAACTTCGGCATGCTCGACCAGCAGGCCGCCCTGCGCTGGGTGCGCGCCAACATCGCCCGCTTCGGCGGGGATCCGGCCCGGGTCACCATCGCCGGCGAGTCCGCGGGCGGCCGCTCGGTCTGCACCCAGCTGGCCTCACCGACGGCGAAGGGCCTGTTCCGGGCGGGCATCATCCAGAGCGGCGCCTACGACGACTGCGCCGCCCGGACGCACGAGGCGGCCGTGGACCAGGGAGCCGCCTTCGCCGAGAAGCTCGGCTGCACGACGGTGGCCTGTCTGCGGGGCAAGTCGGCCGCCGACGTCCTCGCCGCCCAGGACGGATTCGACTGGGGCCCGGTGACGGGCGGCGCCTTCCTGCCCGTACAGCCCGTGCGGGCCTTCGAGTCGGGGGCCGCGGCCCGGATCCCGGTGATGAACGGAGCCAACCGGGACGAGGGGCGGCTGTTCGCCTTCGCCTCGTTCGACGGGGCGGGCGGACCGCTGACGGCGGAGCAGTACCCGTCCGTCATGAGCTCCGTCTTCGGGGACGAGGTGCCGGCCCGCTACCCGCTCTCCGGCCAGCCCTCCCCGAGCATCGGCTTCGGTACCGCGCTGGGCGACATGCTCTTCGCCTGCCCGGCGCTGCGGCTCGACGGCAGCCTTGCCGGACGCGGCCCGGTCTTCGCGTACGAGTTCGCCGACCGCACCTCTCCGCCCTTCGCCTCGCTGCGCGAGCTGGACACCGACTTCGACTTCGGTGCCACCCATGTCAACGAGGTGCAGTACCTCTTCAAGCACTTCGGCCTCACCAGCCCGCTGAACGCCGAGCAGAAGGTGCTGGCGCGGCAGATGACCCAGTACTGGGGCTCCTTCGTCCGCACCGGGATCCCGCGGGCCGCCGGACAGCCCGCCATGCCCGACGGTGCCTCGGGAACCGTGCTCTCCCTGCGCACGGTGTCCGCGGGCGGTAACACCCCGAGCACGACCGTGTACCAGGAACACCAGTGCGACCTGTGGGGCGCGGGCGGCACAGGGTGACCCGGTAGGCTTCCCGGCGTGCGCCCGTGCGAGGCGCGCGCCGGGAATGCAGGACGCGAATGGGAGGAACTGGCGTTGCACGTCCAGGAATGGCTCGAAACGGTGCCCCCGCTCGCCATCTATCTGCTGGTGGGCCTGGTCATCGGGCTGGAGAGCCTCGGGATCCCGCTGCCCGGTGAGATCATCCTGGTCTCCTCGGCGCTGCTCGCCTCGCAGCACGGTGACATCAACCCCGTCATCCTGGGCGCCTGTGCCACCGCCGGTGCCATCGTCGGCGACTCCATCGGCTACGCCATCGGCCGCAAGGGCGGACGCCCCCTGCTGGCCTGGCTCGGCAAGAAGTTCCCCCGGCATTTCGGCGAGGGGCACATCGCCACGGCCGAGCGCTCCTTCCAGAAGTGGGGCATGTGGGCCGTCTTCTTCGGCCGCTTCGTCGCCCTGCTGCGCATCTTCGCCGGGCCGCTCGCGGGCGTGCTGCGGATGCCGTACTGGAAGTTCCTGATCGCCAACGTCCTCGGCGGCATCGTGTGGGCGGGCGGTACGACGGCGGTCATCTACTACGTCGGGATCGTCGCCGAGGAGTGGCTGAAGCGGTTCTCCTGGCTGGGGCTGGTCGCGGCGGTTCTGGTGGGCCTCACGTCGATGCTGGTGCTGAAGCGGAAGGCCAAGAACGCGGCGGCGGAGAAGACGGTGGCCGAGCCGGAGCCCGAGCCGGTGGCGGCCACCGACTGAGCCTCACGGCGTCTCGCGCACCTCGCCGTGCGCCTTCGCCAGCTCCGCGTACATCGTGCCGTTCAGTGTGACGCCCTGACGCTCCTCCTCCGTCAGCTCCCGCCGCACCTTCGCCGGGACCCCGGCGACCAGCGATCCGGGCGGCACCTGCATCCCCTGCGGCACCAGGGCCTGCGCCGCGACCAGTGACCCTGCCCCGATCACCGCGCCGTTCAGCACCGTCGCGCCCATGCCGACCAGGCAGTCGTCCCCGACGGTCGCCCCGTGCACCACGGCGTTGTGTCCCACGGAGACCCGCTCGCCGATCGTGACGGGGAAGCCGGGGTCGGCATGCAGCGTGCAGTTGTCCTGGATGTTGCTCTGCGCCCCGACGGAGATCCGCTCGACGTCGCCGCGCACGACCGCGCCGTACCAGACGCTCGCGCCCGCCTCCAGGGTCACGTCCCCGATCACCGCGGCCGTGGGCGCCACGAACACGCTCTCGTCGATCTTCGGCTCCCGGCCGCCGATGCCCTTGATCATCATCGCCTCCTGATCACGTGGTACACGTCACCGTACGCCACCCGTTGGGGCGAAGATCACAGCCCTTCGACGTCATACGGGCGCCGCGCGCTCAGTACCGTAAGCGCGTGCCGAAGCGCAAGAACACGTTCTCATCCTGGCGACACCGCCTCGCTCAGCGCGCCGTCCACGCGGGCTGGGCCTGGGTGCAGCGCACGGGTTCGGTGACGGCCGAGCGCCCCGGCCGCTTCCGCTTCGGCGCGATCGGCGAGGCCACCCGGCTCGCCTTCCCGCTCGGCACCGTCTTCGGCGAGCCCTGGATCCACCTGGGCTCCCACTGCATCGTCGGCGAACAGGTCACGCTGACCGCGGGCCTGATGCCCGACCTCGACCTCGGCCCCGAACCGATCCTGCGCATAGGCGACGGCGTGGTCCTCGGCCGCGGCAGCCATGTCATCGCCGACACGACGGTCACCATCGGCAGCGACTGCTACTTCGGCCCGTATGTCTACGTCACGTCCACGAACCACTCCTACGACGATCCGCACGAGCCGATCGGCAAGCAGTGGCCGCGGATGGAGCCGGTGTCGATCGGGCCGGGCTGCTGGATAGGCACCGGGGCCGTGATCCTGCCGGGCGCGCGGATCGGGCGGAACGTCGTGGTGGCGGCCGGGGCCGTGGTCCGCGGCACGGTGCCGGACCACGCCGTGGTGGCGGGGGCACCCGCCCGGGTCGTACGCCGCTGGACGCCGGCCGAGGGCTGGCAGCCGCCGCTGCGGACGCCGGCGCCGGTGCCGATACCGGACGGGATCACTCCGGAGCAGCTTCAGGCGCTGGCCGACCTGGACGAGGAGTCGGTGGCGCGGCTGGCCGAGCTGGACGCCGAGTCGTCCTGATCGGGGCTCAGCCGGTGGCCAGCAGCAGCGTGCCCGTCAGGGCCAGGCCCGCGCCCGCCGCCTGTACTCCGCGCAGCCGTTCGCCGAGGATGCCGCGCGCGGCCACCGCGGTCACCACGGGATACAGGGAGGCCAGTACGGCGGCCACGGTCACCGGGCCGTGCTGGGCGGCTACGGAGTAGGTGCCGTTCGCGGCGACGTCGGCGAGGCCCACGAAGGCGAGCGCGGGCAGCGTGCCCCAGGGGAAGCCGCCCTGCGGCAGGGCTACGGAGCCGCGCCGCACCGAGACGTACAGAGCCGTACCGCCCACGAGGACGTTGGTCAGACGCTGTACGAACAGGGCGAGGAACAGGCCGGTCACCGTGGTGGACGCCTCGCTGATCAGCGCGACGCACAGGCCGAAGCCGAACGCGCCGGACAGGGTGAGGACGATGGTGCGCCGCTCCACCGAGCCGCCGCCGCGCTGTGGCCCGCCCGCGAGGACCACGCCCGTCACGGCGACCGCGATGCCCGCGATCTGGACCAGGCCGGGGCGCTCGCCGAGCAGGAGCCCGACGGAGACGGGGACGGCGACGCTGAGCGTGGTGAGCGGGGAGACGACGCCCATGGGCCCACGGGCGAGTGCCTCGTAGAAGCAGAGAATCGCGATCGGGCCGATCAGCCCCGCCCCCACGGCGAACCACAGGCGGGGCCCGGCCTCGCTCCAGCCGCCCGTGGCCACCACCACCGCGCCGAGGACGACGGCCGCGATCGTCTGCGAGACGACGACCACCGTGAGGGCCGGGAGGCGCCGGGTCAGCAGTCCTCCGCCGAAGTCGGCCAGCCCCCAGAGCAGGCTCGTGGCCAGGGCGAAGAATGCTGTCACGGGTCGCCTCGCAGTACAGTTCGGTGCACGATCATGTGCACCACACCGTAGTGCATAGGGTTGAACCCAGTCATCCAGAATATTGGACTCCGGAATGGGATGAATTGTGTCGGACCTCGACCTGCTGACCCAGTGCCTGGCGCGCAACGTCAAGCGTTGGCGCGCCGAGCGCGGCTTCACGCTGGACGCGCTCGCGGCGCGTGCCGGTGTCAGCCGCGGCATGCTCATCCAGATCGAGCAGGCCCGGACGAACCCCAGCCTGGGCACCGTGGTCAAGATCGGTGACGCGCTGGGCATCAGCATCACCACGCTGCTCGACTACGAGCAGGGCCCGAAGGTGCGGATCGTCCCCGCCGAGCAGGCGGTACGGCTGTGGCACACGGACGCGGGCAGCTACAGCCGGCTGCTCGCCGGCACCGAGGCGCCCGGACCGCTGGAGCTGTGGAACTGGAAGATCATGCCGGGCGAGGACAGCTCCTCCGACCCGCACCCGGTCGGCACCGTCGAGCTGGTCCACGTCACGGCCGGGGAGCTCGCGCTCACCGTCGACGGCGTCGAGTACCGCGTACCGGCGGGCTCCAGCGCCTCCTTCGACGCCAACGCGCCTCACACCTACGCCAACCCGGGCGACGTCCCGATGGAGATGGTGCTGTGCGTCTCGGTGCCGCCCGTGCGCTGAGACGCCCCGGCGGCCGTCGGCGTACGGCTGTTACGGTGCGGCCATGCGCGCACCGATCGGAGACTTCGACACCGCCACCCCCGCCCCCGACTGCCTCGACGAGCTGACCGACCCGGTCGCCGACGCCGTGCGTCGCTGGAGCGGCGCCGTCCCGGCCGACCAGATCCTCTACGTCGAGACCGACCCCCAGTGGGCCGACACGGCCGTCTTCGTGGAGCACTACGGCAAGGAGCTGCTGGAGCAGTCCGCCAACTGCGTGGTGGTGGCCGGGAAGCGGGGCGGTGAGAGCAGCCTCGCGGCCTGTGTGGTGCTGTCCACCACCCGGGTCGACGTCAATGGCGCCGTACGCCGCCAACTCGGCGCCCGCAAGGCCTCCTTCGCCCCGATGGACACGGCCACCGGCGAGACCGGCATGGAGTACGGCGGCATCACGCCCATCGGGCTGCCCGCCGACTGGCCGGTGCTGGTGGACTCCGCCGTCGTCGATCTGCCCTACGTCCTGGTGGGCAGCGGACGCCGGCGCGGCAAGCTGCTGGTGCCGGGGAAGGCATTCGCCGAGCTGCCCGGGGCCGTGGTGCTGGAGGGGCTCGGCGTCGCCTGACCCGGGCGACGGGCGGATCAGTGGACGGCGTTCTTGCCGAGGTACTGCTCGGCGAACGCCAGGGCCGCCGACGGAGAGCCGAACAGGCGGCGCAGCCGGGCCCGGGCGGTGCCCGCGCGGTGCGGATCGCCCGAGGACGTGCCGTGGTACACCTCGGAGAGCCACTGCGAGAACTCCTGGTAGTCCCACACCCGCCCCAGACAGGCCCGTGAGTAGCCGTCGAGGCCGGTGGTGTCGCCCTTGGTGAGCGCGGCGACCAGGGCATCGCCCAGCACGAAGGCGTCGTGCAGGGCGAGGTTCATGCCCTTGGCCGCGATCGGCGCCGTGAGGTGGGCCGCGTCCCCGGCCAGGAAGAGCCGGCCGAACGCCATGGGCTCGACGACGTAACTGTGCATGTCCAGCACGCGCTTCTCGATCAGCCGGCCCTCCGTCAGCCGTGGCGCGCCGGCCGCGCCGAGCCGCTCCTGGAGCTCGGCCCACACTCGTTCGTGCGACCAGTTCTCCGGGTCGTCGCCGGGCAGGCACTCCAGGTAGTAGCGGGTCACCTCCGGACTGCGGGCCATGTGCCCGGCGAATCCGCGCGGATGCATGCCGAACACGACACAGTCGTTGGACGGCGGCGCCTCCGCCAGCAGCGCCAGCCAGCCGATGCCGTAGTCGTACCGGGAGACACGGGCCCGCCCGGCCGGCACCGCGGCCCGCGTCACCCCGCGCGCCCCGTCGCAGCCCGCCACGAAGTCGCAGTGGACGACCTGCCGTTGCCCCGACTCCCGGCAGATGTACGACACCGAGGGGCGACCCGTGTCCAGGTCGTGCAGCTCGACGTCCCGCACGCCGAACCGGACGGCGCCGCCGCGCACGTCCGCGTACTCCCGCACCAGGTCCGTGACGAGCAACGGCTGTGGATAGACGAAATGGTGATGACCTGTCAGCTCGGCGTACGCCAACCGGTAGCGCTCCCCGGCGAACCGGAACTCGCACTCGTTGTGCACCTGCCCCCGCGCCAGCAGGTTGTCCGCGAGGCCGCGCTGTTCGAGCCCGCGTACCGCCCACTCCTCCAGGACACCGGCCCTGGGCCGCTGCTCGATGAACGCACGGCTCTCGGTCTCCAGGACCAGACAGTCGACGGAGGCGGCCCGCAGGATGTTGCCGAGGGTCAGCCCGGCGGGTCCGGCGCCGACGATGACGACCGGAAAGCGTTGTGCGGCACGGGAGTTGGGGTGGGGGGTCGTGGTCACCCGAGCATTATGTGGGGGCCCGGCGCGGTACGGGGAGTCGCCGGAGTCACGCGTCGCGTGCGCACCGGAAGCCCGCGTGGCCGCTGGAACTGTCCGGGGTGTTGGAGCTGCGGGCGGCGACGCGGTAACGGTTGCAGTAGGAGGCGTGGCACATGTGGGAGCCGCCGCGGATCACCTTGGCGGTGCCCTCGGCCGGTCCGGCCGGGTTCACCGCCCCGCGGCGCTCCGTGCTCCACCAGTCCGCGCACCACTCCCACACATTGCCCGAAGTGTTGTACAGGCCGAAGCCGTTGGGCTCGAAGGCGTCCACGGGCGCGGTGCCGCGGTAGCCGTCGTCGGCGGTGTTCTTGGTGGGGAAGGTGCCCCGCCAGATGTTGCAGCGGTAGGCGCCGTCGGGGTTCAGTTCGTCGCCCCAGGGGTAGCGCCGCTGCTCCAGGCCGCCGCGGGCCGCGTACTCCCACTCGGCCTCGGTGGGCAGCCGCTTGCCCGCCCAGGCCGCATAGGCGGCGGCGTCGTACCAGGACACATGGACCACCGGATGGTCACCGCGGCCCGCGAGGTCACTCCCGGGACCCTCCGGCCGGTTCCAGGCCGCCCCCGTGACCGCACACCACCAAGGGGCCTGCTCGGGCCGCGGCGCGTCCCGGCGCAGGGCGCCCGGCAGGAACCCGGCGAAGACGTACGACCAGTCCAGGCGCTCGGCGTCGGTGATGTGCCCGGTGTCGGAGACGAACGCGGCGAACGCGTCGTTGGTCACCGCACAGGCGTCGATACGGAAGGCGTCCACGCGCACGGCCCGCACCGGGCCCTCACCGTCGGCCGGGAACCCCTCGGCGTCCTCGGCGCCCATCAGGAACTCGCCACCGGGAAGCAGGACCATGCCGTCCGTGGACCCGGCGACGGCCGGCGCCGGCGGTGCGATGCGCAGCGGCTTGGCCGGGCCGCTCCCGGCGGACGGCATACAGCAAGGGGCGGGCTCGTGCATCGGCTTCTTCCTCGGGGCGCGGGTGCGGACCGTCCATGTCTACGCGACGTTCCTGTCCGGACCGGCCACCGGGGGTGCTCAGCGCAGCCGGGGAATCTCGATGGCCGGGCAGCGGTCCATGACCATGTCGAGGCCGGCGGCGCGGGTGCGCTCGTACGCGGCGTCGTCGAGGACGCCGAGCTGGAACCACACAGCCTTGGCGCCCTTGGCCACCGCCTCGTCGGCGATCGGCCCGGCCAGCTCGCTGTTGACGAAGACATCGACGACGTCCACGTCGAAGGGGATGTCCGCGAGGCAGGCGTAGCCCTGCTCGCCGTGCACCGTCTCCGCCTTGGGGTGGACGGGCACCACGCGCTTGCCGTAGCGCTGGAGCACCTCGGCCACGCCGTAGGCGGCGCGCCGCCGGTTCGTCGACAGGCCCACCACGGCCCAGGTGTCGCCGAGTTCCGTGAGGATCTTGCGGACCGTCTCGTCGTCGCCGTACACCGGTGGGCCTCCTCGACCTCATGACAGGGCTCTCGACCGCACAACGGCCGACGGCGCCCGGTGATTCCCGGCGGCCGCGTGATAGCTTGCCGAAGCCAGTCGAACCCATGAACGTGGGTCAGGGAATCCGGTGCGAATCCGGAGCTGACGCGCAGCGGTGAGGGTGACGGGCGGGGCCTCGGCCACTGGACGGCGTACGTCGTCCGGGAAGGCGCTCCGACCCGGGTGAACCCGAGTCCGAAGACCTGCTGGCGGCCCCCGCGGTCGACGCACGGCGGGGGAGCACCGTACGACCGGGCTCCGCGTTCGAGCCCTCGACGACTGAGGACAAACCCCGTGCCCTTCGCACGTCTCACCCGCCCCGCCGCCCTGCTCGCGGCCTCCACCCTGCTCCTGACCGGCTGCGGCGACGACAGTGCCGCCACCGATGCCAAGGCCGCCGTCACCCTCGACAACTGCGGGCACTCCGTCCGCGTCGAACAGCCGCCGCGGCGCGCCGTCTCCCTCAACCAGGGCACCACCGAGATCCTGCTCTCCCTCGGCCTCGCCGACCGCATGGCCGGGACCGCGACCTGGACCGACCCCGTGCTGAAGGGACTGGCGAAGGCGAACGCGAAGGTGCCGAGGATCGCCGAGAACAACCCGTCCTTCGAACGGGTCCTGGAGACCGAACCCGACTTCGTCACCGCCTCCTTCGTCTCCACCCTGGGCAAGGGCGGCGTCGCCGGCCGCGAGCAGTTCGAGAAGCTCGGCGTCCCGACCTACGTCTCCCCGTCCGACTGCGTGGGCAAGGACAACTCCGGGGGCGGCGACGGCGTCCGCGACACCCCGCTGACCATCGACGACGTGTACGGCGAAGTCCGCGACCTCGCCAAGGTGTTCGGCGTGGAGGAGCGGGGCGAGAAGCTCGTCGCGAGCCTCAAGACGCGGATGGCGAAGGCCACTTCGGGCATCGACGCCTCGGACGTCACCCTGCTCTACTGGTTCGCCAACTCCGAGTCGCCCTACATGGCCGGATGCTGCGGCGCCCCCGGCGTCATGACCCGCGCCCTCGGCGCGCGGAACGTCTTCGACGACACGCACGAGGAGTGGCCACAGATCAACTGGGAGACCGTGGCCGACCGCGACCCCGACGTCCTCGTCATCGGCGACCTGACCCGCAAGTCGCAGACCGCCGAGTCCGCGGCGAAGAAGATCGCGTTCCTGGAGTCCGACCCCGTCACGAAGAACATGACCGCCGTCAAGCACAAGCGTTACGTGCTGCTCAGCGGGCAGGCCATGAACCCGACCATCCGCACGGTAGAAGGCGTCGAGCAAGTGGCCGCGGCCCTGCGTGAGTTCGGGCTCGTGAAGTGACCCTGCGCGGGCTTGTGCTGGGCACGGCGGGCACCGTCCTGCTGTGCTGCTCCCTCGCCGTCGCGATCACCATCGGCCCGGCCGACATCCGCGTCGCCGACGTGTGGTCCGTCGTCGCGGCCCATCTCGGCGTCGGCACCTCGGAGTTGACGCCGATCCGGGACGGCATCGTGTGGCAGCTGCGGCTGCCGCGCACACTGCTCGCGGCCGTGTGCGGGGCCGGACTCGCCGTGTGCGGCGCGGTGATGCAGTCGCTGCTGCGCAACCCGCTCGCCGACCCCTTCGTCCTCGGAGTGTCCTCCGGCGCCTCGACCGGGGCCGTGGCCGTCGTCGTCCTGGGCGTCGGCGGCGGTGCGGTGTCGGTGTCCGCGGGGGCCTTCCTCGGCGCGCTGGTGTCGTTCGCGCTGGTGCTGTTCCTCAGCCACACCCTGGGCGGCAGCACCGACCGGGTCGTCCTCGCGGGCGTCGCCGCCATGCAGCTCTTCTCCGCGCTCACCTCCTTCGTGGTGCTGACCGCGGCCGACGCCGAGACCACCCGCGGCGTCCTCTTCTGGCTGCTCGGCTCGCTCGGCGGCGCCGGCTGGACCGACGTGTGGGTGTGCCTGTCGGTGCTGGCCGTGGCGCTGGTGGTGTGTCTGTCGTACGCCCGCGTCCTGGACGCCTTCGCCTTCGGGCAGGACGCTGCGGCCGCCCTCGGGGTGTCCGTCGCCCGCACCCGCCTGGTGCTGCTGTGCGTCACCGCCCTGCTCACCGCCGCGCTGGTGAGCTCGGCCGGGGCCATCGGCTTCGTCGGCCTCGTCCTGCCGCACGCCGCCCGCGCCCTGGCCGGACCGGGCCACGCCCGGCTGCTTCCGGTCACCGCGCTGGCCGGGGCGGTGTTCCTGGTGTGGGTCGACACGCTGGCCCGCACCGTCCTCGACCCGCAGGAGGTGCCGGTGGGCGTGGCCACCTCACTGATCGGCGTCCCGGCCTTCGTGGCCGTGCTGTACCGGACCCGGAGGGTGCGATGAGCCTGCACGCCGAGCGGGTGCGCCGACGGGCCGACGGCCGGTTCATCCTGGACGACGTCACCCTCGCCCCCGAACCCGGTTCCACCGTGGGCCTCCTGGGCCCGAACGGCTCCGGAAAGTCCACGCTCCTGCGCCTGCTCGCCGGGCTGCTCGCGCCGACCGCCGGGGTCGTCACGCTCGACGGCGAACCCCTCGCGGGCCTGCTCCGCCGGGAGATCGCCCGCCGGCTCGCCGTGGTCGAGCAACAGGCCGACACCCAGGTGGAGTTGACGGTCCTGGACGTCGTACGACTGGGGCGCGTCCCGCACCGCCGCGCGTGGACGCCCGCCTCCGCGCACGACGAACGGGCCGTGCGCGCCGCCCTGGAGCGCACCGGCCTCACCGACCGTGCCGAACAGCCCTGGCACACCCTGTCCGGCGGCGAGCGCCAGCGGGTGCAGATCGCCCGCGCGCTCGCCCAGGAACCGCGCGAACTCCTGCTGGACGAGCCCACCAACCACCTCGACATCCACCACCAGCTCGACCTGCTCGCCCTCGTCACCGACCTCCCCGTCACCACCGTCGTCGCCCTGCACGACCTCAACCTCGCCGCCATGTACTGCGACCGGGTCGTGGTGCTGCGCACCGGCCGGGTCGTGGCGGCCGGGCCCCCCGCCGAGGTCCTGACCGAGCAGCTCATCGCCGATGTGTACGGCGTACGGGCCGCCGTCACCCGGGAGGGCGACCGGCCGCACGTACGGTTCCTCGGGACGCTGGCCTGACCGCGCCTGGGGGCGTGGCGTCCGCACGGCCGGGACCACCAGGGGGCGGGCCTGCCCTCGCGGAACCGGCCGCGCACCGCCCCTCCGCGCGGCGGAATTCCGCCACGGCGTCCGCAATACGCTCCGGATGCCTGCGCCGGAGCGCGTGCCCGCCTACGCTCAGCCCGTGCTGCGCATCATCGATGCCCGAACGGGCGAGCCCGTCGACGCCGCGCCCGCCCGGCGTGGTCTGACCCGTGTCGAGGCGCATGCGCCCGGCTTCGACACCGGCGCCCTGCGGGTGCTGCTGGTCGCCGATCTCCTCGTCCGCGCCCTCGAACTGGGCGGCACCCCCGTCTGGGCGGTGCTGCGCGGCGAACGGCAGTGGGCCGAGCTGCGGGCCGGCGCCGCCGCCCTGGGCGTACGGCCCTTCGAGGACGCCGCGGACGTCGGGTCCGGCCTGGGCGAGAAACAGGTCATCCATGTGGTGGCGGAGGGCGGCACCGCACCGGACGGCGTCCGCCTCGCCGTCGCACCCGTCCACACCGAGGCGCCCGACCCGGCCCAGGGCGTCGATCCCGCCGCCCTGCGCCTGGCCCTGCTCGCCCAGCGGCGGAGCACGCCGGTCCGGCTCGACCCGGCCGCCCTGAACGAGGCCCACGACACCCTCGTCCGCTGGCGGCAGGCGGTCGCCGGGTGGGCGCACCGGCCCTCGCGGCCGGTCTCCGAGGGGGTGCGCGCACAGCTCCGTACCGCCTGGGAGGACGACCTGGACGTGCCCGGAGTGCTGCGCGTACTGGCCAGGGTGGAGACCGAACCGGATCTGCCGGACGGCTCCCGCTTCGAGACGTTCGCCTACGCCGACCGGCTGCTCGGCCTGGATCTCGCCCGCGACCTGGGATCCCCGGCGTGATCGCGCGCGCCGGGACGGGCCCGCTGCGCCGGCTGGTGGTGCTGCGGCACGCGAAGTCGGCGTGGCCCGAGGGAGTCGCCGACCACCGGCGCCCGCTCGCCCCGCGCGGCCGCCGGGACGCACCGGCCGCGGGCCGTGCGCTGGCCGAGGCCGACCTGCTCCCCGACCTCGCGCTGTGCTCCACCGCCGTGCGCGCCCGCCAGACCTGGGAACTGGCCTCCGCCGAGTGGGGCACCCCGCCGCCGGTGCGCCTCGACCCGCAGCTGTACGCGGCCGACGTCCCCGAGCTGCTGGCCGCCGTGCGCGCGACGCCGCCCGAGGTCGAGACGCTGCTGCTGATCGGGCACAACCCCGGCCTGGAGGACCTGGTGGTCGAGCTGGCCGGGGACGGCATGGAGGACACACTGGACCGGCTGCGGGTGAAGTTCCCCACCTCGGCGATCGCCGTACTGGCCTGGCGCGGCACCGCCTGGAGCGCCCTGGCCCCCGGCAGCGCACTGCTGACGTCGTTCCTCGTGCCCCGGGGCGGCAAGCACTAGGCGGGGCCTGTCCGACGGGCGCGCCGACTCCGCGCGGCCCGATCCGCCGGACAGGCCCCGGCCGGGACGGCATAGGCTGGCCCGATGCAGGACGAGTACCGCACAGTGGCCCACGCGGGCGTGCACGAGACCGAGGTCAACCGCTCCCGCTTCCTGTGCGCCCTCGCCCCGGCGGCCACCGAACAGGAGGCCCAGGACTTCATCGCCGGCATCCGCAAGGAGCACGCCGACGCCACGCACAACTGCTACGCCTACGTCATCGGCGCCGACGCCGCGATCCAGAAAGCCGGCGACGACGGCGAACCGGGCGGCACGGCCGGCGTCCCCATGCTCCAGATGCTGCTGCGCCGCGAGATGCGGTACGTCGTCGCCGTCGTCACCCGCTACTACGGCGGCGTCAAGCTCGGCGCGGGCGGCCTCATCAGGGCCTACGGCGGCTCCGTCGGCGAGGCCCTGGACACCCTGGGCACGATCACCCGCCGCCGCTTCCGGCTGGCCACGGTGACCGTCGACCACCAGCGGGCCGGCAAGGTCCAGAACGATCTGCGCGCCACCGGACGCGAGGTGCGGAACGTGTCCTACGCCGAGGCCGTCACCATCGAGATCGGCCTGCCGGACGCCGACGTGGACGCCTTCCGCGCCTGGCTGGCCGACGCCACCGCCGGCACGGCCGGGTTCGAACTGGGCGGGGAGGCGTACGGCGACGCGTGACGAACCGGGTGAAACAGGCATAACGGGCGGGCCGTGATGGGGGCATGAACGGGCCGATACGGGAGTAACCGCCCGTGATGTCAGACCCGGCCGTTAGTCTTCGGGGATCATGAGGCTGCTGCACACTTCCGACTGGCATCTGGGCCGGGCGTTCCACCGCGTGAACATGCTCGGTGCCCAGGCCGAGTTCATCGGCCACCTCGTCACGACCGCGCGCGAGCGCGAGGTGGACGCGGTGGTCGTGTCGGGAGACGTGTACGACCGGGCGGTGCCGCCGCTCGCCGCGGTCGAGCTGTTCGACGACGCCCTGCACCGCCTCGCCGACCTCGGCGTGCCCACGGTGATGATCTCCGGGAACCACGACTCCGCCCGCCGCCTCGGGGTCGGCGCCGGACTGATCGACCGCGCGGGCATCCATCTGCGGACCGAGCCGTCGGCCTGCGGCACCCCCGTGGTGCTGGCGGACGACTTCGGGGAGGTCGCCTTCTACGGGCTGCCGTATCTCGAACCGGCCCTGGTGAAGGACGAGTTCGGCGTGGACAGGCCCGGACACGAGACGGTGCTCGCCGCCGCCATGGACCGGGTCCGCGCCGACCTGGCCGGCCGCCCGCCCGGCACCCGTTCCGTCGTCCTGGCGCATGCCTTCGTCACCGGCGGCGAGGCCAGCGACAGCGAACGGGACATCACCGTCGGCGGGGTGGCCGCCGTGCCCGCCGGGGTCTTCGACGGCGTCGACTACGTCGCCCTCGGGCATCTGCACGGCTGCCAGACCATCACCGGGCGTGTGCGCTACTCCGGCTCCCCGCTGGCCTACTCCTTCTCGGAGGCCGACCACCGCAAGAGCATGTGGCTGGTCGACCTGGACGCCGCCGGTGCCGTCACCGCCGAGCGGATCGACTGCCCCGTTCCGCGCGCGCTGGCCCGCATCCGGGGGCCGCTGGAGGAGCTGCTCGCCGATCCCGGGCTCGCCCGGCACGAGGAGGACTGGGTCGAGGCGACCCTGACCGACCCGGTCCGGCCGGCCGACCCGATGGCCCGGCTCACCGAGCGTTTCCCGCACGCCCTGAGCCTTGCCTTCGACCCCGAACGGGCTCCGGACGACCCGGACGTGTCGTACGCCAGGCGGCTTGCGGGGCGCAGCGACCAGCAGATCGCCGAGGACTTCGTCGCCCATGTGCGCGGCGCGGGACCGGACGAGGACGAGCAGGGCGTGCTCCGCGACGCCTTCGACGCGGTCCGCGCGGACGCGGTCGTGAAGGAGGTGGCCCGGTGAGACTGCACCGCCTCGACCTCACGGCCTTCGGCCCCTTCGGCGGCGCCCAGAGCGTCGACTTCGACGACCTGTCGACGGCCGGGCTGTTCCTGCTGCACGGACCGACCGGAGCCGGAAAGACCTCCGTCCTGGACGCCGTGTGCTACGCCCTGTACGGCTCGGTGCCAGGCGCCCGGCAGAGCGGCCAGGGCCTGACCCTGCGCAGCGACCACGCGGCGGCGGGCACGCGGACCTCCGTGACCCTCGAACTGACCGTCGCGGGACGCCGGTTGGAGATCACCCGGCAGCCGCCCTGGGAGCGCCCCAAGAAGCGCGGCTCCGGCACCACCCTGGACAAGGCCCAGAGCTGGCTGCGCGAGCACGACGCGGTCACCGGCGACTGGAAGGACCTCAGCCGCTCCCATCAGGAGATCGGCGAGGAGATCACCCAGCTGCTCGGCATGAGCCGCGAGCAGTTCTGCCAGGTCGTGCTGCTGCCCCAGGGCGACTTCGCGCGCTTCCTGCGTGCCGACGCCGAGGCCCGGGGCCGCTTGCTGGGCCGCCTCTTCGACACCCACCGCTTCGCCGAGGTGGAGAAGCGCCTCGCCGAACGCCGGCGCACGGCCGAGGCCCAGGTCCGCGACGGCGACGCCGCACTGCTGGCCGACGCCCACCGCATGCAGCAGGCGGCGGGCGACGCCATGGAGCTGCCCGAGCTGACACCGGGCGAACCGGGTCTCGCCGAGGCCGTCCTGAGTGCCGCGGCCGTCGCCCGCAGCACCGCCCGCGAACAGCTCACCGTCGCCCACTGCCGGCTCGCCGCGGCCGAGTCCGGGCAGGCCGCCGCCGACCGCGCGCTGGGCGACGTACGCGAGAGGGCCCGGTTGCAGCGGCGGTTCGCCGAGGCGCGTGAGCGGGCGGCGCTGCTCCAGGAGCGGGCCGACGGGTACCACCAGGCGCAGGCGCGCATGGAGCGGGCCCGCAAGGCGGAGGCGGTGGCGCCCGCCCTGGAGCTGCGGGACGCCGTCGACGCCGAGCACCGCAGGGCGGCCGCCGCCCAGGCACGCGCGCGTGCCCTGCTGCCGGACACCTTCGCCGACGCCGGTGCGGCCGGGCTGGCCGCCGCCGCACGCCGGGCCGCCGAGGAGCTGGGCGGCCTGGAGTCGGCCCGGCGTGCCGAGCAGCGGCTGGCCGAACTCGTAGTGGAGCGCGCCGACCTGGACCGTCAGGAGCGCGCCGACGAGGACGTCCTGACGGAGGCGGAGGCCTGGCTCGCCGGCTGGGAGGCGACCCGCGCGGGGGTGCAGGGCCGGATCGACACCGCCCAGGAGGCCGCGGCCCGCGCCGAACAGCTCGCCGTACAGCGGGAGCCCGCGCAGAAGCGGCTGCGGGCCGCCCGGATGCGTGACCAGCTCGCCGGTGACACGGACACCGCCGCCGAACGGGCCCGCCGCGCGCAGGAAGAGACGTTGACGGCCAAGGCGCACTGGCTGGAGGTCAAGGAGCGGCGGCTCAACGGCATCGCCGCCGAGCTCGCCGCCGAGTTGTCGGACGGCGAGCCCTGCGCGGTCTGCGGCGCCACCGAACACCCCGCGCCCGCCCGCAAGGACGCCGGGCACGTCGACCGCGAGGCCGAGGAACAGGCCCTCGCCGCCTACCAGGCGGCCGAGGAACACCAGGCCCAGCAGGAGCGGCAACTCGGCGTCGTCCGTGAGGCGCTGGCCGCCGCCACCGCCGAGGCGGGCGACACCCCGACCGGCCGACTCGCCGACGAGGCCGAGGAGTTGGAGCGGCGCTTCGCCGAGGCCCGCCGGGACGCCTCCGGGCTGCACCCCGCGCACGAGGAGCTGCGCCGCGCCGAACAGGAACACGAGCGGCGCGCCGCCGCGCGGCAGCAGGCGGAGGTCAGAGCCGCCGCCCGCGTCGGCCACCGGGACCGGCTGGACCGTGAAAAGGCCACCCTGGAAGAGGAGTTGACGCAGGCCCGCGGCGCCCTCGACAGCGTGGCCGCACGCGCCGCCCAGCTGGAGCGGCAGGTCGCCCTGCTCACCGACGCGGCCGACACCGCCCGCGCCGCCGAGGACAGCGCCGAGCGGCTCAAGGACGCCGACGCTCGGCTGGCGGACGCCGCGTTCCGCGCGGGCTTCGACACCCCGCAGGCCGCGGCCGCCGCCCTGCTCGACGACGCCGCCCACCGCGATCTCCAACGGCGCCTGGACGCCTGGCAGTCCGAGGAGGCCGCCGTACGTGCCGTCCTCGCCGAGGCCGACACAGCGGCCGCCGCCCAGCAGCCGCCCGCCGACCTGGCCGCCGCGGAGGAGGCCGCCTCGGCCGCCGGCCGGCGGCTGCGCGAGGCCGCCTCCGCGCGCGACGCCGCCGCCCGCCGCTGCACCGAACTCGACCGGCTCTCCGCCCGCTCGGCCGCCGGCCTGACGCGGCTGGCCCCGCTGCGCGCCGAGTACGACCGCGTGGCCCGCATGGCCGCCCTCGCCGCGGGGACCTCGGCCGACAACGAACGCAAGATGCGCCTGGAGGCCTACGTCCTCGCCGCCCGCCTGGAACAGGTCGCCGCCGCCGCGACCGTACGGCTGCAGCGCATGTCGTCCGGCCGCTACACGCTCGTCCACTCCGACGACCGTTCGGGCCGCGGGCGCAGCGGCCTCGGGCTGCATGTCGTCGACGCCTGGACCGGACGTGAGCGGGACACGGCCACGCTGTCGGGCGGCGAGACCTTCTTCGCCTCACTGGCGCTGGCCCTCGGCCTCGCCGACGTCGTCACGGACGAGGCGGGCGGGGTCCGCCTCGACACCCTCTTCATCGACGAGGGCTTCGGCAGCCTCGACGACCAGACCCTCGACGAGGTCCTCGACGTGCTCGACTCCCTGCGCGAACGCGACCGCAGCGTCGGCATCGTCAGCCACGTCGCCGACCTGCGGCGGCGCATTCACGCCCAGTTGGAGGTCGTGAAGGGCAGATCGGGGTCGACGCTGCGGCAGCGGGGTCACTGACCGAGGGCGCGCCGGGGCAGCGGGGAGGAGTAGACGACGCTGGTGGTGACCGCGCCGAGTGCGCCGATCTTGCCGGCCACCTCTTCGAGGTGGCTCATCGAGCGGGCGGCGACCTTGATGACGAAGCAGTCGTCGCCCGTGACGTGGTGCGCCTCCAGGATCTGCGGCGTCACGGCGACCAGGTCGTGGAAGGGCTTGTAGTTGCCGTTCGGGTAGCGCAGCCGCACGAACGCCAGGATCGGCAGCCCCAGCCGCTCGGGGTCCACGACGGCGGCGTACCCCTGGATGACGCCCGCCTCCTCCAGCCGGCGCACCCGCTCGGTGACCGCGCTCGCGGACATCGACACGGCCCGTGCGAGCTCGGCGAAACTGGCGCGGCCCTCGCGCTGGAGAACCTCAAGGATGCGCCAGTCGGTGGCGTCCGGGGAAAACGTGGTCATGGAGGAGAGATAGCAGGGGAATCCCCGGCCGATCAAGGGCAGGGCCGGGGATCGCCCCTTCAGGTAGTTGATCTTCACGGCGTAGATTTCTGGCCAGAAGGAGCCACCACAGAAGGGCCAGAACATGAGCAGCACCGCCACCACCGTCAACCCCGTCCTGCGTGTGGCCCCGGCGGACCCGGCCGCGGCGGCCGCCTACTTCCGCGCGAGCCTCGTCTTCCACGCCGACGTGTCCGACGTCGCCGCCGCGCTTGGGGCCGATGGCGACCCCGGCTTCGTCGTCGTGGACTCCCGCTCCACCGCGTCCTGGGACCAGGGGCACATCCCCGGCGCGATCCACCTGCCCACCGCGCTCATTCCCGAGCAGGCCGAGCAGCTTCTCGACAGGTCCGTGCCCGTCGTGACGTACTGCTGGGGCCCCGGGTGCAACGGCGCCACCCGTGCTGCGCTCGCCCTGGCCGAACTGGGCTACCAGGTCAAGGAGATGCTCGGCGGCTTCGAGTACTGGGCGCGTGAGGGCTTCGAGTTCGAGACGTGGGAGGGGCGCACCCGGCGCGAGCCGGACCCGCTGACCGCGCCGGTGGACGCCGAGGACTGCGGTTGCTGACGCGCTAGTCCCGCACCACGGCCGGCACCGGGCGCAGGAATCGCCGCTCCGCCGCCGTGAACTCCGAGGCCGGGCGCGCCGCGTGCAGCACCACATCCAGCGCGGCTTCGGGGTCGCAGGCGTAATGGCCGCTTGCCCAGGCCGCGTTGGCCTCGACGACCGCCCAGCCGGAGTCGGGCCCGGCGAGCAGGCCGACGTCCGCCACGACCGCACCCGGCAGGCCCGTGCCGGCCAGCCGGGCGGCGAAGCCCAGCACCTCGGCGCGGCGCGGGTCCCGGTCCAGCGGCGCCACGTCGAGGTCGCCGCCGGTGGCGTACCGGCTGCCGGTGCGGACCTCGCCGTCGAGGAGGAACAGCCGGTACTCCACGGCGAACGTCACGATGTCGCTCACCAGCACGGCAGTGTCGTCGTCGACCGCGTCCGGACCCGGCAGCCGGCTGCCGTCCGGATACACACGGGCCGGGAAGCTCTTGTCGTTCGGCGGCTTCACGAACGCCGGGCGCCGCAGCCGCCGGGCCGCGGCCAGTGTGGTGAACTCCACCTGTCTGCCGGTGAGTTCGTACGGAAGGCGCGCCAGCCAGTCCTGCGGCGCCTCCAGCAGCCCGAGGCCCAGATCCCCTGCGACGGCGTCCGCGAACAGCGGCCCCGCGTACAGCGAGGCTCCGGCGCGGCCGCGCCGGGACTCGGGCACGCGCCAGTCGTGCAGCGTCTCGACATGCAGGCCGCGCCGCCGTGCCGCGTCCGCCAGGGCGTGCCCGGTGGCGGTGATGCGCGGGGAGAGGAAGAGCGTTCGGGTGGTCATGAGAGCCGAGGGTGGCGCACGAGAAGGTGAGCGGTACAGCGAATTTGTGTGCCGCCTGTGCGTGTAGGTTCTGCGCCATGGTGCGATTCAGGCGCGCGGTGCGATGGGTGGAATCGGGCGGCGGGCCCCTCATAGCGGTACCGGAGACGGTGCTGCCGTTCTGGGCGGGCGCCGACGGCGACGAGACCGCCTCCGACTACGACCGGGCCTGCGAGGTCGACGGACACGTGGGCCTGCTCCCGGTCGGGGACTCGACCGCCCTGGTCCTCGGCGACGAGCCCGCCTCCACCGCCTATCTGCCCGATCACGGCACCTTCGTGCGGTGGTGCGCCGCCGACTCCGAGGCGGCGTTGCTGGCGAGCGTTCCGGCGGCGCTGGCCGCGGCGGACTGGGCGGACGAGGTGCACTGGACCGTACGCGGCCCCGTCCTCCTCTTCGACTCCGCCTGGCCGGGCACCGAGACGGAACGCACCGACCATCTGCGGGTGACCCTGGAGCCGGGCCGGTACGCGGTGCGCGCGGCCCACGTCCGGCCCGGCCCGGAGACCTGGCTGGGACTGGTCCAACTCCGGCGGTCGACCGGCTGATACGGCGGCGATAATCGCGTGCGCCCCACGCGCACCCCGCCGAAGATGATCGGCATGCCCCGACTTCCGCACCCCGCCCCCGAAGAGCTGCGCCGCGACCCGCTGCCCATGCGCGGCCGCACCGCCCTCGTCACCGGCGCCAGCAGACGCGGCGGCATCGGACACGCCGTGGCCCGGCGGCTCGCCGCCTACGGGGCGAGCGTGTATCTGCACCATCACGTGCCGCATGACGCCGCCATGCCCTGGGGCGCCGACCGGACCGAGGACGTCGCCGCCTCCGTACGCGCCGCACTCGGCGATCCCGACGCCCGTGTCGTCGCCGGACCCGGGGACCTCTCCGTCCCCGCGGCGCCCGCCGAGTTGATCGCCGCGGCGACGGAGGCGCTCGGCGGACGGCTCGACATCCTGATCGCCAACCACGCCCTCAGCGGCTGCGACGGCACCCTCGACGAGATCGACGCCGCGATGCTCGACGCGCACTGGACGGTCGACACCCGCTCGGTACTGCTGCTGATCCAGGCCTTCGCCCGGCTGCCGCACCGGCCCCGCGGCGGACGCGTCGTCATGATGACGTCCGGCCAGGACCTCGGCGGCGGCATGCCCGGCGAGCTCGCCTACGCCCTCCAGAAGGGCGCCCTCGCCTCGATCACCCGCTCCCTGGCGACGACGCTCGCCGAGCGGGCGATCACCGTGAACACCGTCAACCCCGGCCCCGTGGACACGGATTACCTGACCGGCGAGGCCTACGACGCCGTGGCCTCGATGTTCCCCGCCGGCCGGTGGGGCATGCCCGACGACCCGGCCCGCCTGATCGCCTGGCTGGCGACGGACGAGGCGGGCTGGATCACCGGGGAGGTCATCAACTCCGAGGGCGGCTTCCGGCGTTGATCACATCCTGTCGGAGCTGATCACAGGCTTCCCGTGCTGATCACAGCACGGACAGCTCGTCCACCAGGTCGTCCAGGCCCAGGGAGCCCTGGGAGAGGGCGGCCATGTGCCAGGCCTTGAGGTCGAAGGCGTCGCCGTGCCGCTCGCGCGCCTTCTCCCGGCCCAGCAGCCAGGCGCGCTCGCCCAGCTTGTAGCCGATCGCCTGGCCCGGGATCGTCAGATAGCGCGTCAGCTCGCTCTCCACGAACTCCGCCGGGCGGCTGCTGTGCGCCCCGAAGAACTCCTCGGCCAGCTCCGGCGTCCAGCGCTCGCCCGGGTGGAACGGGGAGTCCGCCGGGATCTCCAGCTCCAGGTGCATGCCGATGTCGACGATGACCCGGGCGGCCCGCATCATCTGCGCGTCGAGATAGCCGAGCCGCTCCTCCGCGTCGGCGAGGAAGCCGAGCTCGTCCATCAGCCGCTCCGCGTACAGCGCCCAGCCCTCGCAGTTGGCGCTGACATGACCGACGGTGGCCTGGTAGCGGGAGAGGTTCTCCGCCACGTGCGCCCACTGCGCGAGCTGGAGGTGATGGCCCGGCACGCCCTCGTGGTACCAGGTGGAGACCAGGTCGTAGACCGGGAAGCGGGTCAGCCCCATGGTGGGCAGCCAGGTGCGGCCCGGACGGGAGAAGTCCTCGGTCGGGGCCGTGTAGTACGGGGCCGCGGCGCCGCCCGGCGGGGCGATGCACGACTCCACCTTCCGTACCCGCTCGGCGAGTTCGAAGTGCGTGCCGTCGAGCGCCTCGATCGCCCGGTCCATTACGCCCTGCAGCCACTCGCGGACCTCGTCGACGCCCTCGATGTGCCGGCCGTGCTCGTCGAGGTGCGCGAGCGCCACCCACGGCGTCTCCGCGCCGGGCAGGATCTTCTCCGCCTCCTGCTTCATCTCGCCGAGGAGGCGGTGGAACTCGGACCAGCCGTACGCGTAGGCCTCGTCCAGATCGAGATCCGTACCGTTGAAGTAGCGCGACCAGCGGGCGTAGCGCTCCCGGCCGACCGTGTTCGGGGCGCCCTCGACCGCCGGCGCGTACACGTCGCGCATCCAGTCCCGCAGCTCCACCACGGCCGCGGTCGCCTCACGGGCGGCCTTGTCCAGCTCGGTGCGCAGCGCCTCGGGTCCGGCGGCGGCGAAGTCCTCGAACCAGCCCCGGCCCTCGCCCGTGTCGGACCACTCGGTGAGCTGCTCCAGGAAGGTCGCGGTCGGGCGCGGGCCCGCGTACAGCTTGCGCTCCAGGCCGAGCGCGAGGGACTCGCGGTAGCCGGCCAGCGCGGTCGGCACCGCGCGCAGCCGCTCGGCGATTGCCGCCCAGTCCTCCTCGGAGTCGGCCGGGGTGACGGTGAAGATCTCACGCACCTGGTGGGCAATGGTGTGCAGGTTGCCGACCGAGCGCAGGCCCTCGTCGGCCTCCAGCACGGCGAGTTCGGCGGTCAGCCGTTCGCGCAGCAGCCGTGCGCACCGGCGCTCGATGTCACTGTCCGCCCCCGGCAGGCGCTCGGCCTCGTCGAGCCGCGCCAGCGTCGTCCGGGCCAGTTCCGCGAGCGCCTCCCGGCCCGCGGGCGAGGTATCGGGCAGCTTGCTCGAACTCTCCTTCACGCCGAGATAGGTGCCGATGATCGGGTCGAGGGCGATGAGGTCGTCGACGTAGGTGTCGGCAACCTCGCGGGGCAGCGGGTTGTTGGTCTGCGACATGCGGACCATCCTGGTACGACGTGGCCGCCGCGTCACCCGGATTGAGCCGAGGGCGTAGGAGGCAGCAGGGGCCCGCAATCCCACTGCTGGAAGATCAGCCGGGTCTCGACGCGCGCCACTTCCCGGTGCGCGGTGAACTCGTCCAGAACCAGCCGCTGAAGATCGGCCATGTCCGCGACCGCGACATGCACCAGATAGTCGTCCGGGCCGGTGAGATGGAAGACGGTCCGCGACTCCGGCAGCGCCCGGATCCGCTCGACGAACGGCCCCACCAGCTCCCGCCGATGCGGCCTGACCTGCACGGACAGCAGCGCCTCAAGCCCACGCCCGAGCTTCGCCGGGTCCAGCCGCAGCTGATGGCCGAGAATCACCCCGGCCCGCCGCAGCCGGGTCACCCGGTCCAGGCAGGTCGACGGTGCCACCCCCACCTGCGCCGCGAGATCCCGGTACGTCGTCCGGGCGTCGTTCTGCAACAGCCGCAACAGATGAAGATCCACCGGATCCAGTACGACAGATTCGGCCACTGGCCGAACGTAGCACGGTGTTCGATTACTGTGACCCGGTCGGCGTTCACTGTTCCGCCCATGGAGACGCCTGGAGGAGCCAGAGCACTGGCCACCGAAGCTGTGCACGCCGGCCGCGACGACCTCGCCGGTCAGGGGCTGCACGCCGTGCCGATCGACCTGTCCACGACCTACCCCTCCTACGACAGCCGCGGCGAGGCCGCCCGTATCGACGCGTTCGCCGCGACCGGCGCCGAACCGGACGGCCCGCCCGTCTACGGGCGCCTCGGCAACCCGACCGTCGCCCGCTTCGAGACCGCCCTCGCCCGGCTGGAGGGCACCGAGTCGGCGGTGGCGTTCGCCAGCGGTATGGCCGCGCTCAGCGCCGTCCTGCTGGTACGGGCGGCGGCGGGCCTGCGCCATGTCGTCGCCGTACGGCCCCTGTACGGGTGCAGCGACCACCTCCTGACCGCCGGTCTGCTCGGCTCGGAGGTGACCTGGACCGACCCGGCCGGCATCACGGACGCACTGCGGCCCGACACCGGTCTGGTGATAGTCGAGTCGCCGGCCAACCCCACGCTCGCCGAGGTCGATCTGCGTGCGGTCGCCCACGCCTGCGGCTCCGTGCCGCTGCTCGCGGACAACACCTTCGCCACTCCTGTGCTCCAGCGTCCGGCGGAGCAGGGGGCGCGGCTGGTGCTGCACAGCGCCACCAAGTACCTCGGCGGGCACGGGGACGTGATGGCGGGCGTGGTGGCCTGCGACGAGGAGCTGGCCGGGCAACTGCGTCAGATCCGCTTCGCCACGGGCGGGGTCCTGCACCCGCTGGCCGGCTACCTGCTGCTGCGCGGCCTCTCCACGCTGCCGGTGCGGGTCCGGGCCGCCTCCGCGAACGCCGCCGAACTCGCCCGCCGCCTCGCCGCCGACCCGCGCGTGGCCCGCGTCCACTATCCGCGCATCGGCGGCGGGATGATCGCCTTCGAGGTCCACGGCGACCCGCACGAGGTCATCGCCGCCGTCCGCCTGATCACCCCGGCGGTCAGCCTCGGCAGCGTCGACACCCTCATCCAGCACCCGGCCTCCATCAGCCACCGCATCGTGGACGCGGACGACCGGAGGGGGGCCGGGGTGAGCGATCGGCTGCTGCGGATGTCGGTGGGGCTGGAGGACGTGGAGGACCTGTGGGCGGATCTGGACGGGGCGTTGGGCCGGGGCGCGGAGAACCGCGCGGCCGGCCACAACGAACCCGCAGTGGCCGGCCGCGTCTAGCTTCTACGGCGCTTGGGTCCCGCGGCGAACTCCCACCGCACCTTCCGGCGCGACCCGCGGAGCGATCCGTGCGGTGATGACCAGGGTCCCCTCCTCGATCTGATAGTCGAGGGGGAGCCCCAGGCCACGCATCGCGGCGACCATGCCGGTGTTGGACGCCTGCGTCACCGCGTACACGCTCTCGCAGCCGGCCTCACCGGCCATCGCCACCAGCCGGGAAAGGAGTTCGCCGCCGATGCCACGCCGCTGCCAGGCGTCCTCGACGAGCAGTGCGACCTCCGTCTCGTCGCCGTCCCACAGCAGGTGACCGAGGCCGACGATGCGTCCCGACGCCGTCTGGACGGCGAGCGTCCGGCCGAACCGGGGGCTGAGGAGGTGGTTCAGGTAGCGGTCGGCGTCACCCACCGGCCCGTGGTACCGCAGCCCCAGCGTCCGCGCCGAGCACCGTTCGTGCATCGCCTTCGCGGCCTCGACGTCGCCGGTGTCGGCCCGGCGCACGGTGATGTCGCTGCCCTCCGGCAGCGTGAGCACGTCCTGGCTGCGCGGCACACGGGGGCCGAGCCGCGCGTCCAGCTCCACCAGCGCCCGCGCCCGGGCGAACTCCGTCGGGGTGAACGGCAGATACGGCCGCTCGACGGTGATCACTCCGCCTTCGGGCGCCCGCAGGCGCATCACGGTGTCCTCCAGAACGCCTTCCACGGGAACTCCGTCCGGACCCCGGCCGCCGCCGATGGGCGTCGCGGGCAGCTGGCGGATCGTGCACCGGCCCAGCAACTGCCGCAGCGCCAGCGGCAGTTCCGCCGCGTCCAGGGCGGTGCGGGTAGCGAGGCCGAGCACCCGGGTCGGTGCGTCCACCAGGTCATGGGCGTCGGCGCGCTCGATCCACGTGCCCGCGCCCCCGGCCCGGGAGACGGCCGCGGTGATCTCGGACACCGCGAGGTCGCCCGGGGCGCGCAGCAGGAACTCGTCCACCGTGCCCTCGGCCAGTGGATGCGTCTGCAGGCTGAGGATGTCCACCCGCCGGTCGGCCAGCACCGTGCACAGCGCGGCCAGCGAGCCCGGTTCGTCCTTCACGGTCGTCCGCATCCGCCACAGCACGCTCTCCCGGGCCGCGGTACCGGCTCCGGACGCCTGCGACGGGTTGTCCGACGGCCCGGCCTGCCGCCCCGCTGCGGGCGGCCGGGCACCGGTATCGTCCGTCGGCGGTGCGTGACCGTGGCGGCGTGCCCACCATGTGTGGAACCCCGCCGTGGCGACGAGGACGACCGCCGACACCAGCAGCAGGGCCGGTCCGTCGGGGCCGTGCCCGACCAGGTTGGCCACGGCGTCCGCCACCGCGACCGCCGTGAAGAGCGCGGCGAGTTCGATGACGTCCCGCCGCCAGTGGTGGACGGGACGGCCGTGCTTCGCACGCGTCACATCAGACATGTCTCGACTCATGCAGTCACTGTGAAGGAACGGTGTTGCGTGATCACGAACGCTTTGTGACCGGGCGGTAAAGATCGCTTCTGCGCGTTTTGTGGTTCTTTTTACGGTTGTATTGCACGCGACCGACAGTCGCGTCACACGCCTGGTCAGACCCCCTGCACCCGCGATCCGTCGACCGCAACCGACGTACGCGACTACGTCATGCGGCCACCTCCTCGCCCAGCGCCGTGCGCAGCCGGCGGGCCTCGGACACCAGCCGGGAGGAGCCGCCCCGCTCCGCGGTCTGCGCCAGGTACGGCACCTGCCCGCGTGCCTCGGACCGCTCGGCGCACTCCGCCGCCACCGCCAGCAGATCGGCGAGCCCGGGCGCCGGCTTGGCCGAACGGTCACCGGACAGACCGCCGAGCAGGGCGGGCAGCGTGTGCCGGAGCATCCCCCAGATCGTCGCGTTCGCCCCCGTGGCCGCCGCCGTCCGCACCGACTCGGCGAGCCGCGCCGGCTTCACCGCCCCGCGCTGCACCAGCTCCCCGAGGTCTGCCCCCAGCCGGGCCGCGTCGAGCTGTCCGCGCGCCGCCAGCACCAGCAGCGCCTCCACCGCGGCGAGCCGGTCCTCCGGATGCCGTGCGCCCAGGGCGTACGCCACGGACAGGTGCACGGCCTCGCCCGCCTGACCGCCCGACTCGGCGAGCCGGGGCAGGATCGCCGCGGTCCCGCGGGCGCCGTCCACGGCGGTCGCGGACAGGTCCCGCAGCAGCCTGACCGCCACCAGCTCGCGCCGCTCGGGCAGCAGGGCCAGCCAGTGCGGGCGCAGGTCGGCGTCCCAGTGGTAGCAGCGCCAACGTTCGCTGTAGACGGTCACCGGCCTGCCCAGCGGGTGGAAGCCGGCGGGGAGGTCCCGCTGCAACTCGTCGAGTTCGCCGCACTCCAGCAGGACACGAGGACCCGCGGTGCGCCGCCGCACGGGCGGCAGGGCGGGGCCGTCGGCGGTGAGCCACCGGGCCAGCTGCGTTCCCTCCGGGGTGCCGAGCGATGCCGCCCGCCCCGCGGCGGCCCCGGCCGCGGCGCGGTCGTCACGGCCGACGCGGAGCAGTGCCGTGGCGAAGTCGGCCGGTCCCACCCGGGCGCCCAGCTCCCGGTAGGTGTCGAGACGGTTCACCAGCTCGTCCGGGTCGAGGAGGCCTGTGGTCCAGGTGGGGGTGGAGAGGAGGAAGGGAACCGGCTCCGTGCGTATCCGGAACGCTGCCTCCCACAGGCGGGCAGTGAAGGCCCGGAAGAGCGGGCTGTGGATGCAGCCCTGCTCCTGGGGCGTCGTCTGGACCGCCGCGTGGAGTGTGGCGGTCAGTACGTTTCCCCGCAGCGTCGCAAGGAGCAGGTCGAGGCCGTCCGGTCCGCCGAGTACGTCGCGTCGGTACCCGCTGAAGGGGTCGTCGGCGTGAAAGACGTGCTGGGGATCCCGGCCACCCCACCAGCGGCGCGCGACGACGGGCTCCAGGGCCTCCAGCAGCTCGTCCCGGTTGCGGTACCCGTGGCGCACGAGCCCGTCGAGCGCACGCTCGAATTCCGCCACCTCGTCGCCGGATGCCAGCAACGCCCCCACCTCTTCGGCCAGTTCGCCGGCCGACTCCGGCGCGGGCGCCAACCGCGTCGGCACGGGCACCGGCGGCAGCAGCTCCTCGTACGCCCCCGGCTGCGCCGTCACCGGTTCCACGCCCAGCGCCCCGGCGACCCGGCCGCGCAGGACGGGAGTCAACTGCCCGGCGGCAGCGGCGAGTTCCTCGCGCACCCCCGGGTCGCCGATCTTCACCGCGTGCCGCTCCACCAGCTTGACCGCGCGCTCCTGCACTTCGGAGTCCGCGTGCCCGAGGCCCTGTGCCGCGGCGGGCAGCAGGACGTCGGCCGCGGAAGCGTCCCGCGCGAGGACCTTGCCCAGCAGCACGAGCTGGGCCCGTACCAGCTTCTTCTCGGGGCGGAACAGCACCCCATCCGACATCTCGGCCAGTCGGCGCGGGGGTAGTTCGCCGTCCAGGGCCAGCCCGGCGAGCACCGACTGGGCGTGCGTGGCCACCGGTGAGGCGGCGTCCGAGGCGAGGGCCGTCCAGTCGGCCATCCGCTCCCGCTCCTCGTCACGGGTGAGGGCCAGAGCTTTCAACAGCCGCAGGAACACCCGGTGATCGGCAGGCCGGCCGCCTCGCAGCAGGCGGGCCACGCACCCGTCCACCATCGACTTCCGCTCCAGGACACCTTCCTCGGTGAGGCGGGCCAGGGATCCGGTCCACGTGTTCGGCCCGTCGTCGGCCACCCACCCGAGCACCGAGCCGATGTCGTCGATCTCGAAGAGCGCGGCCACGAGCTCCGTCAGATGCGGCTCCTGGCGGAGCCGGTCCACGATGCTGTCCGAGCGAGTCCAGGCGCTGCCGATGTGCATCAGCCATCCCTGCACATACGCCTCCGTCGTGGGCGCCGCGCACGCGGACAGCCGCACCAGGCCGGCCATCAACGCGAAGGGCACGCGCGCGCTGACCGGACGCTGTGCCAGCCGGTGCGTCACATCGGCGAGCCAGGCCAGGTCACGGTCGGCGAGGATGTCGATCAGCAGCGTCGGCGATGCCTGCGACCAGCGGAAGTCGGCGGCGGCCAGCCAGTTGGCCACGGCCGCCGCGCCGGTCTGGCAGGCGGCACCGGCCATGTGCAGGGCGGGCAGGGCCCGGCGCGCCTGCGCGTCCCACCGCTCCGGCCGCAACTCCGCGCGCAGCGCTTTGAGTTCGGGGAAGTGGATCCGCCGCTCGGCGTCCGTCATCCCGTCCAGCAGCCCCGCCACCTCGGCCGCACGCCCTGCCCGTACCGCGTCCATCAGCGCATTCATCGCACACCCCCGTCGACCTTCGCCGTCCCCTGCCCCACAGCGGCGCCCCGCCGCACCATCCGGACCGCCAGCGCGTGCTTGCACGGCCCGCGCCCGCCCCGGTACTTCGCCCACCACTCACAGGTGCAGCTGAGCACCCCCGAGTCGTCCCGCACCCGGTGCACATGGCCGTCCCCGGCCGTCACGGTCCCGAGCGTGCCCTCCAGTACGACCGCGCCCGCTTCCACCAGCGCCCGGGCGGACCGCAGCCTGGGGTTGTGCCGCTCCACGCGCGTGGCGTCGTAGGGCAGCTCCCGGTGGAAGTAGGCCGACTCCGCCGTGTCGTAGCCGACCCGGCCCGAGGTGCCCAGGCGGACCAGGGCGGCACGGATCCGGTCGGCCGTCAGGCCCGAGGCGGCGGCCAGGTCGGTGATGTCGATGCGGGGCTCCCACGCGAGGAGCACCGAGATCAGCTCCGCGTCCTCGGCGGCCTCCTCGGTGGCGAGCGCGTCGAGGACACCACCCTCGCCGGAGAAGCCCCGGGAGGCGTCGGGCGACAGCGTCAGGGTGAGCCGCATGCCCGGCAGGACCAGCTCCCAGGCACTGGCCGTCGCCGCCGTACCCACGGTGACCGCCGGCCCGTACACCCGCAGGGCCGTGGCGTGCCGCAGCGCCCGCTGGAGCGCGACCAGCCGCTCCGGGCCGGGCAGGCACACCGCCCCGGGCTGCGCCCGGAAGGCGGGACGCAGTCCGCCGCCCGCGGGCACCAGCCAGCGCGGTCCTCCCGCGGCTCCGCGCACCCCGGCGCGCGGCAGGCCGCGCAGGAACCGCACCGCCTCGGCGGCGGGCAGGTCGGCGCGCAGGTCGAAGCCCGCCGTGATCACCTGGGACTCGGCGAACCCGCGCAGCCACCGGTCGGGCAGGGGCACCTTCTTCTCCACCACGGGACCGTCGAGCGTGGTCACGGCCAGCTCCTCGGGGCCGACCCGCATGTGGAGCGGATCGTCCGTGCCGATCCTCGACAGGGCCTCGCGCAGGGGGTTGTTGACGTCGACGTTCGTCGTACCGTGCCCGACGTCGCTGCCGTCGAGGCCCGGGGTCAGCACGTCCAGCCGTGCGTACACCCCGCCGCAGCCGGAGAACGACTCGAAGCGCAGTCGGTCGCCGTTGCCCGTCACGACCGGGTCGAGGGAGGCGGTCAGCTGCCGTCGGAAATAGCGGGCGGCCGCCACGTCGGCCACCGCCAGCAGCCCGGCGGAGGCCGCCTGAGGGGCCGTCAGGAAGCCCGCGAAGAAGCGCGGGTGGTCCACGCTCCCCGAGGGAGTCGCACCCCGTGAAGTCTCCAGCCCCAGGCGCCCTCCGTCCGCTGAGGACTTCAGCGCGGAAGGTCGGCGATAGGCCACGGCCTGTAGAGATCGCGTCATGGAAAAACCGTAGAGGCGACCACTGACAATCGCTCTGACCTGCGAAAAAGGTCTGAGGCGGGGTGAGTTGAGCGTGCCGCGCGCCGGGGGATGACGCCGGTGCGCGACACGCCTCCAGGCTACGGGACCTACTGGCCGACCAGACCCGGCTGCAACACCTGCGTGAACAGCACGGTGCCGTCCTGCTCGCGCAGCCGCACCGTCAGCTCCCCGCTGTCGCCGTTGATGTCCACCTCGCCGAAGAACTGGTAGCCCTCCGCGGGGGAGACGTTGGCGCGGGTCGGCGCCTTGAGGAACACCCGCTCCGGGCCGAAGGTGCCATCGAGCGTGTTGGCCGGGAACGCACCGGCGTTCAGCGGACCGGAGACGAACTCCCAGAACGGCTCGAAGTCGGTGAACGCGGCCCGCGAGGGCTGGTAGTGCTGGGCCGAGGTGTAGTGCACGTCGGCGGTCAGCCACACCGTGCCGGTGATCCGCCGGTGCTTGATGTACCGCAGCAGTTCGGCGATCTGGAGCTCACGGCCGAGAGGAGCGCCCGGGTCGCCCTGCGCGACCGCCTCGATGTGGGGCTTGCCGTCCCCGGTGTCCGGCACGACGAGCCCGATCGGCATGTCGGCGGCGATCACCTTCCACACGGCGCGGGAGCGGGACAGCTCCCGCTTGAGCCACTCCAGCTGCTCGCGGCCGAGGATGCCCTGTTCGTCGATGGTCTGGGTGTCCGGCGAGTTGGCGTTGCGGTAGGTGCGCATGTCCAGGACGAAGACGTCCAGCAGCGGACCGTAGCGCTGCACCCGGTGCACCCGGCCGTCGGGCCGGCGCAGGGTCGAGATCGGGAAGTACTCCGAGAATGCCTGGCGGGCCCGGGCGGCGAGCACGTCGACGTTCTTCTCGGTGTACCGGGCGTCGCCGAGGATCTCGCCCGGGTACCAGTTGTTGGTGACCTCGTGGTCGTCCCACTGGATGATCGAGGGGACCTGGGCGTTGAAGGCGCGCAGGTTCTCGTCCAGCAGGTTGTAGCGGAAGTTGCCGCGGAACTCCGCCAGCGTCTCGGCGACCTTGGCCTTCTCCTCGGTGGTGACGTTCCGCCAGGTCCGGCCGTCGGGCAGGGTGACGGTCGAGGCGATGGGGCCGTCGGCGTAGATGTTGTCGCCGCTGCAGAGGAAGAAGTCCGGGTCGAGGGCGGCCATGGTGTCGTAGATCCGGAAGCCGCCGAGGTCGGGGTTGATGCCCCAGCCCTGACCGGCGAGGTCGCCGGACCAGACGAAGCGCACGCCGTCGCGCCGCTTCACGGACGCCGTGCGGAAGGTGCCCGTGACGGGCTCGCCCGTGCGGCGCGGGTCGTCGGGGTCGGCGAGCAGGACGCGGTAGTGGATCTGCTCGCCCGGCGGCAGCCCGCGCAGCCGGGTCGTGCCCGTGAAGTCGGTGCCGGAGTCGAGGAGCGGTCCGTCCCATCTGCGCGGGTTGCGGAACGACTCGGTGGCGGACGTCTCGACGACCATCCGGGCCGGGCGGTCGGAACGCACCCACACCAGGCCGGAGTCGGTCGTCACGTCTCCCGTCTGCACGCCCCACTCCGCCTTGGGCCGCCCCGACAGGGCGAACGCGGGGGCCGCGCCGAGCGCGGTGGGCAGAGTCAGGGCCGCCGACGCGGCGAGCGAGCCGCGCAGAACGCTGCGGCGTCCGGGGAACGGGCGGTGTGACATGGATGCGCCTCCAGGACGGGATCCGGCCAGTGTGCAGTGCCACAACTACTGGTGCGCCGCAGCGCACACGGAAACCACAAGTGAACAACTGACCGCCGGAGCAAGGGAACGGGCGCGGGGGTTGGATGGCGGCCTGTCTCTGGATGGTTTGGGGTGCGGGTCAGGTGGCGGCTCGACTCCGGGTGGTTTGGCGCGCGGGTTGGATGGTGGCTCGACTCCGGGGTGGTTGGGCGCGCGGCGCACATGCGGACACTGCCTCCGCGATGATGCTCCGCGCAGGTCGCGCTGCGACTCGCCTCCGTCAGCATTCGCTGCCAGGTCGTACCGCGGCCCACCTCCGCCATGCTCTGCTGTGCAGGTCATGCCGCGGACGGCCTCCGCCGGGCTCCGCTACGCAGGTCGCACTGCGACCGCCCCCGCCATGCGCCGCCGCGCACGTCACATCGCGACCGCCTCCGCCATGATCCGCACCCCCTCCCGGATCCGTGTCGGCGTCAAATGCGCGTATCCCAGTACCAGCCGTACGTCAGCGTGCTCGGTACGCGCGTGTGTGCAGTCCGCGAGTGGGCGTACCGCCACCCCAGCTGCGGTCACGCGCGCGAGGAAGTGATCCTCGGGCCCGAACCGCTCGGGCAGTACGGCGATGACGTGGAGACCGGCGGCGATGCCCGACACCCGGGAACCGGGGAAGTGCTCTGCCAGCGCGGCGACCAGGGCGTCGCGCCGCTCTCGGTATGCGCGCTGGCAGCGGCGGAGCTGGCGGTCGTAGTCGCCGCGCTCGACGAATCGGGCGAACAGGGCCTGGTCCAGTGTGGGGTGGCCGAGATCCATCGTTCGTTTGCGCTCGACGACGTCGTGGGCCAGCGACTCCGGGACGAGCAGCCAGCCCAGGCGCAGCCCGGGGGCAAGCGACTTGCTGACCGAGCCGGTGTAGGCCACGCGCTCCGGGTCGAGGCCCTGGAGCGCGCCCACGGGGGCGCGGTCGTAGCGGAAGTCTCCGTCGTAGTCGTCCTCCAGGACGAAGCCGTCCACCGACCGGGCCCAGTCGAGGAGTTCGGCGCGGCGCCGCGCGGAGTAGGCGATGCCGCTCGGGTACTGGTGCGTGGGCGTCGTCACGACCGCCCGTACGCCCGAGGCCCGCAGCGGGTCGACGGCGAGCCCCTCCTCGTCCAGGGGCAGGGGCACGGTGGTGACGCCGGCGGCGGCGTAGAGGGCGTCGTGCTGCGGGCTTCCGGGGTCCTCGACGCCGACGGTGCGCAACCCGCGCGCGTGCAGCACGAAGCCGAGCAGCGTCGTCGCCTGGGCCACCCCGGAGACGACCACGAGCCGCTCGGGGTCGGCGACCACACCCCGGCGGCGGGCCAGGAGCTCGGCCAGGGCCGTGCGGAGCTGGGGCAGCCCGCGCGGATCGGGATACCCGAGGTCCTGGTGCGGCAGTTCCGCCAGGACTCCGCGCTGTGCCGCGGCCCAGGCGGCGCGCGGGAACAGCGACAGGTCAGGGGTGCCGGGCACGAAGTCGGCCCGCGTGCCCGGGGAGCGCGGCGCAAGGTCACGCGCGTGTGTGTCGGCCGCGCGTACGGCGCCGCCCACCCAGGTGCCCGCGCCCCGGCCGCTGCGCAGATAGCCCTCCGCGGTGAGCTGCTCGTACGCCTCGGTGATCAGCCCGCGTGACACGCCCAGGTCGGCGGCGAGGTCGCGGCTGGACGGCAGCCGGGTGCCGGGAGCGAGCCGCCCCGAGCGCACCGCCTCACGCAGTGCCGTCTGCAGCGAGCGGCCACGCGTGCGTGCCGGTGCCGCGGCGGCCGGCAGCAGCACCTCCCATGCGGGCGAACCTCCGCGGGGTCCGGGGCTCCCGTTCCGATTGGTCTCCGATGCCGTCATGAGAATGGACCTTAAACCGGGCCGCCGTGCTTCCTAGCGTCGCACCCATGAACGCCACCACCACGCGCGGAGCCCTGCTCGCCGCGCTCGCCTGCGTCCTCGTCGGAGGGTCCTTCACCGCCAACAGCGTCCTCGGCGCCTACCCGTACGCGGGCGGCCAGTTCCTGCGCTACGGCCTGGCCTGTCTGCTGCTCGTGCCCCTGGCGGGCCGGGGCGCGACGGCCCGTCTGAAGGCGCTCACGGCCCGTCAGTGGGTCCGCCTCGCCCTGCTCGCCGCCGTCGGCATGGTCGGCTTCAACCTGGCCGTCATTGCCGCGGAACGCACCGCGGAGCCGGCCGTGCCGGGTGTCTTCGTGGGCTGTGCGCCCGTGGTCGTGGCCGTCCTGGTGCCGCTCCTGGAGGGCCGTCGGCCCCAACGGGTCGTCCTGTACGGGGCGTCGCTGGTGGCCGTCGGCGCCTTCACGGTCCAGGGGTGGGGGCGTACGGACGGCGCGGGCATCGCGTTCTCGGTGTGCGCGCTGGCGGGCGAGGTCGGGTTCGCCGTCCTGGCCGTACCCGTGCTGCGCCCCCTGGGGCCGCGTCTGCTGTCCGCCACGGTGTGCGGCATCGCCGCCGTCGAGTCCGCGGCGGCCGGACTGCTCGCGGACGGCAGCGGGTGGCTGCGGCGCCCGGACGGCACGGAGGCGGCGGCGCTGCTGTGGCAGGCCGTGATCGTCACCGTGATCGGCTTCGTGTGCTGGTACATCGGCATGCAGCGGATCGGCGCGGAGCGCGCCACGCTGTTCTCCGGCCTCATCCCCGTCGCCGCCGCCTGTACCGCGCCGCTCGTCGGAACGGGCTCCTACGGTGCCGCGCAGGCCGCGGGCAGTGCCCTGGTCGGCGCCGGAGTCGCCCTGGGGTCGGGCGCGTTGACCGCGGTGCGGCGCCGGTCAGCGGCTGCCGTCGAGCAGGACGCGCGCGACCAGCGCGGGGTCGTCGTTCATCGGGACGTGACCGCAGCCGGGCAGACGCACCAGACGCGCGCGGGGGATGATCTGCTTGGCGCGGACCCCCTGGCGGCGCACCAGCAGCCGGTCCTTGCTGCCCCAGGCGACGGTGACCGGGAGGCCGGAGATGTCGTCGGTGAACCGGACGGCGCTGCCGGCCCGGAGGGTTTCGGTGAAGCCCGTGGCGTTCGCCAGGGCGAGCGTCTCGGCGACCACGGCCTCGGGTGAACGGCGGCCCGGCCGGGCGTAGATGGTGCTCGTCAGGGCCGTGCGGCCGGCCGCCGTACGGGACAGCCGCTCGACCAGCGGCAGGGGCATTCCGCGCGCTATCCGCCGCATCGCCAGCAGGACACCGAAGGCGTAGCGGCGTTCGGCCTGGGTCCAGAATCCGGCGGGGGACAGGGCGGTGACGGAGCGTACGAGCTTGTCGCGGCCCAGCTCCAGGGCGAGCAGACCGCCCAGGGAGTTGCCGGCGACGTGCGGCCGGTCCAGGTCCAGCGCCTCGCACAGGGCGCCGAGCGCGGCGGTCATCGTGGGCAGGTCGTGCGGGAGCGCGTCGGGCAGGGAGGGGGAGGCTCCGAAGCCGGGCAGGTCCACGGCGATCACGTCGCGTTCGGTGGCGAGGATGTCCACCACCGGGTCCCAGGCCTGCCGGTGGTGGCCGATGCCGTGCAGCAGGAGCAGCGGTTCGCCGACGCCCACGCGCGCGTAGGAGAGGGTCACGGACTGGGGGCCCCGGGGCGAGGGGACCTCGAAGGAGACGGTGTCGGACAAGGGGTGCTCCTCGTCAGGGGCTTGTCGGCTGGGGCTCGTCGGCGTACGCCGTAGACAGCTTGTCAGCAATTGCTACTGGCGGGTAGACCTTCGGCTGGACACATCCGGACGCTTCGGCTGGGATGGACTCGTGACCACCGACACCGTGACCGATGTCTTCGAAGAGCACCGGCCCGTCCTGCTGGGCGTCGCCTACCGCATGCTGGGCCGGGTGGCCGACGCGGAGGACGTGGTCCAGGAGGCCTGGCTGCGCTGGACGGGCGCCGACCGCAGCGAGGTGCGCGAACCGCGCGGCTATCTCGTGCGCATCACCACGCGGCTGGCCATCGACCGGCTGCGCCAGGTCAAGGCGCGCAACGAGGCGTACGTCGGCCCTTGGCTGCCCGAGCCGTACGCCACCGACTTCGGCGACACCGTGCCGGACACCGCCGAGCGGGCCGTGCTGGCCGACTCCGTCTCCCTGGCCGTCCTCGTCGTGCTCGAATCGCTGTCGCCGCTGGAGCGGGCGGTGTTCGTGCTCCGGGAGGCCTTCGGCTACCCGTACGCCGACATCGCCGCGATGCTCGACCGTGGTGAGGCCGCGGTCCGCCAACTGGCCGGACGGGCCCGCCGACACGTAGATGAACGGCGGCCCCGCTACGACGTCGATCCCGTCGAGCGGCGCGACCTGACCGAGCGGTTCCTCGCCGCCGCCGCGGGCGGCGACCTGGAGGGGCTGATGTCGCTGCTCGCCCCGGACGTGCGGCTCGTCGGCGACAGCGGCGGCAAGGCCAGGGCGCCCCTGCGGGTGGTGGAGACCGCCGACAAGGTGGGCCGCTTCATGGTCGGCGCCGCGGCCAAGGGCGATGTGCCGGACGTGTCCTTCCGCTTCCGGGAGCTCAACGGCGGCCCCGCGCTGCTGGTCATGGCGGGCGACAAGCTCGACAGCGTCTTCCAGTTGGACGTCCTGGACGGGCGCGTTCAGTCCATCTACGTCATCCGCAACCCCGACAAGCTGCGCTCCTTGGCCGGCTGACACCGGTTGCGCCCCGGCAGGCCCCCGTCCTTGCGGCGGGGGCTTTGCCGTGATGTCACGAAGATCCCCCTGTGCGAACGCCCCATGAACGCTCTGCTGCACCGTGCACACAGGGCGCGTGGTGGATCGAGGATTGGTCTTGACCAAGGGTGGGGGCCGCCCTATGGTCGCAGAGAAGTGCAACAACCTTTAATAAACAAGGGCGCTAAAACGCCGCCGGAACACGGCGATTGCGGAGGACAGGGTGGGGACCACGCAACTGGAACCGGTACCGGAACCGAAGTACTGGCATCTCAAGACCGTGCTCAGCGAGGCGCTGGACTCCGAGTTCTCGGTGGGCGAGATCCTGCCCAACGAACGTGATCTGGCCGCCCGCTTCGGCGTGGCCCGCGCCACGCTCCGCCAGGCCCTGGAACAGCTCGAACTGGAAGGCCGCCTCCAGCGCCGCCGGGGCGTGGGTACGACGGTGGCGCCGCCGCGCGTGGGGGTCGCGGTCGGCGCCGAACAGCACGTCTGGCCGGGCTCGGCCGGCGACACCTGGCAGCCGGCCGACAGCACGCTGGAGGTCCCGCCCGCGTCCGTCGCCGCGGCCCTGGAAACCGCCCACGACGAGCCGGTGCACGTGGTCCGCCGCTTCCGTACGACGCACGGCCAGCCCGTCGCCGCCGAGCTGCTCTACGTCCCGGGATCCTCGGTGCCCGACCTGTCCGCCATCGACGCGCCGTCCGGCGCGGCACGCGCGCGTGCGGTGCTGCGCGAGCTGCACCGGCTTCAGCTGGAGAGCCAGGAGAGCGCGGTCGAGCTCGGCTCGGCCCGCGCGGACGACGCCAAGCAGCTGGACCGCCTCCCGGGCGCGCCCGTCCTCGTCGTCACCACACGCTTCTTCGCCGAGGGCCGCACCTCGGCGCTCTCCGTCGCCACCTACCGCGCCGACACCTGCCGCCTCACCTTCGGCGACTCCGGCGGCGTGGAGATCCACGAAAGCCCCGAACGCCAGGCGTCCTGAGCCCGCACCTGGACCTGTATGTGCGCCCCGGATTCCCTCCGGGGCGCGCGCCGCTTCAGCGGCGGGCCGTCACCGTGCCCTCCACCGCGAACAGTTGCTCCTCCACATGGTCCAGTGCCAGCCGCAGCGCCCCCGTTGCGACGGCTGCCTCGCCGAGGAGTGACAGGGTGACCTTCGGCGGCCGGAGGCAGTAGCGGGCCAACTCCCGCCGCAGGGGCTCCAGTACGCCGTCCAGGCCGGCCGCCCAGCCGCCGACGACGACGAGTTCGGGGTCGAGGGCGAGCACCAGCGCAGCCACGTCGTGGACGAGGCGCTGGATGAACCGCTCGACGGCCGCGAGGGCCCGCTGGTCGCCCTCGCGGGCCTTGGCGAACACCTTGGCGACCGCCTGCTCGTCGAGGGGGTGCAACGGCTCGTCCGTGGTGGACAGCAGGGTCTCCGGCGTCACCTCGCGGCCCAGCAGATGCAGCGCGCCGATCTCCCCGGCCGCCCCGCCGTACCCGCGGTGCAGCCGCCCGCCGATGAGCGAGCCGGCGCCCGGGCTCAGCCCGGCCAGGACGAACACGATGTCGTCGGACTCGGTGGCGGCGCCCTTCCAGTGCTCGGCGACGGCGGCGGCGTTGGCGTCGTTCTCGATCAGCACGGGGCACTTGAAGGAACGGCTCAGCCGCTCGCCCAGCCTGAGCCCTGTCCATTCCGGCAGCGCCGTGCTCAGCCGCACCGTTCCGTCCGCCTCCACGATGCCGGGCGTGGCGGCGCCCACGGCCCGCAGGGAGCCGCGGGAGACACCGGCCCGGCGCAGCAGCTCGGCGACCGCCGTGCGCAGCCGCTCCAGGCGCTCGTCGGCCGTGGCCGTCTCCTCGACGTCCTTGGCGATGGCGCCGAGCACCCGGCCGTCCAGGTCGGCCAGGAGCGCGGCGACGCGGTGCGGCCCGATCTCCAGGCCCAGCAGATGTCCGGCCTCGGCCCGGAACCGGAACCGCCGCGCGGGCCGCCCCTGGCGCCGCACGCCGCTCTCGTCGGCGGCCTTCTCGACGACGTAGCCCGCCTCGATGAGCCCCTCGACGACGCCCTCGACGGTCGGCCGGGACAGGCCGGTCACCCGGGTGATCTCGGTGAGCGTCGCGCAGTCCGTGGCACGCAGTGCGTGCAGCACCACAGCGGAATTGATCCTTCGCAGCAGCGAGGGATCCCCGCCGGTCAGCCGACCCACCGTCCGTCCTCCCAGCTCGTGCGCGTGTTGGGCGGATCGTACTCGGCCCGGCGGACCCCGGCGAGTGCCGGGCCGCCACCGGCCTACCGACCGGTCCGTCCGGGCCCCTCCCGCCCCCGGCTCAGCCCGGGGACACGAACCCCGACTCGTAGGCCGCGATCACGGCCTGCGTACGGTCCCGCGCCCCCAGCTTCGCCAGCACGGCGCTGACATGCGACTTCACCGTCTCCGTCCCGACGACCAGCCGGGCGGCGATCTCCGCGTTGGACAGCCCGCGCGCCATCAGGCGCAGCACCTCGGCCTCCCGCTCGGTCAGCTGGGCCCGCTCCATCGCGGCACGGGCCGAACGGTTCCCGCCGTCGTCGCCGTACTGGGCAGCCAGCTGTCGTACCGAAGCTGGGAACAGCAGCGACTCGCCCTCGGCGACCAGCCGGACCGCGTGCACGATCTCGGCGGGCCGGGCCCGCTTGAGCAGGAACCCGTCGGCACCGGCCCGCAGCGCCTCGTACACGTACTCGTCGTTCTCGAACGTCGTCACCACGAGGATCTTCGGCGGCGCGTCGACCGTCCGCAGCACCGCGCGCGTGGCCTCGATCCCGTCCAGCAGCGGCATCCGTACGTCCATGGCGACCACGTCCGGCCGCAGCTGCCGCACCAGCGGGATCACCGCGGCCCCGTCGGCGGCCTCCCCGACGACCTCGATGTCGGGCTGGGCCTCCAGCACGGCCCGCAGGCCCGCGCGGACGAGGGGCTCGTCGTCGACGAGGAGAACGGTGACCGGCATCCGGCCAGCGTAGATCAACTCAGCGGCAGCTCCACATGTACCTGCCAGTCGCCCTCGTCGGGGCCGGTCAGCGCCCGCCCGCCGAGCAGGGCCGCGCGCTCGCGAATGCCGCGCAGCCCGCTGCCCGAGCCCGGGCCTGATATCGCCGCCGTCAGTGGATTGCGCACCTCCAGGGCGAGGCGGCCGTCCGTGACATCGATGCGCACCTGGACGGGCACGGCCCCGGCGTGCCGCAGCACGTTGGTCAGCGACTCCTGGAGGATGCGGTAGCCCTCGCGCGAGACGGGCCCGGGAACGGTGTCCACGGCGCCTGTCACTTCGGCGTCGAGTTTCGCCCCGGAGGCGCGGGCGGAGTCCAGCAGCCGGTCGGCGTCGGCGAGCGTGGGCCGGCTGCTCACCGGCCGGTCCGACTCCCGCAGGATGCCCAGCACCCGTTCCAGGTCCTCCAGCGCCGCCCGGCCGGTGTCCTCGATGGCGGCCAGGGCCCGGTCCGTGAACGCCGGATCCCCGGCCGCCCGCGCGGCGCCCGCCTGCACCACGGCGACGGTCAGCGCGTGGCCGATCGAGTCGTGCAGCTCCCGGGCGATGCGGGTGCGCTCAAGCAGCTGCTCGGTGCGCTCCTCCAGGGCGGCGAGGCGCTCGGCGGGGGACGGGCCGAGCAGCCGGAGGGCGAGTGCGGTGATGAGCCGGCCCGAGGACACGACGGTCACCGCCATGGCGACCAGCGGCAGTGGTGCGAGCAGGGCGTGCCACCACTGATGGCCGTCGAGCGGAACCAGACCCGCTTCGGTGTCCTGACCGAACGCCGCCGACACCAGGTCCACCGTAGCCAGGAGCAGTTGGACGGTGAGCATCGAGGTCGCGCAGCCGAGCAGCAGCCGCGCCTCCAGCCACACCACGAGCCGACCCCGGTCGCCCCAGGACGCGGACGGCGCGACGACGATGCCGGCGCTCTCGCTGTCGTGCCGGTGACCGGTCAGCAGCAGCCTGGCCTGCAGGCCCTCCACGGTACGCATCGCGGGCACCAGTCCGGCCGGGGCGAGCACCGCGGCCGCCACCACCCAGGTCCACCACGACTCCTTGACGAACAGCAACATGGACGGCCACACGACGGCGATGAACAGATGCAGCAGTCGTGTGTACGTCACCGCCCGGCCGAACGGGCGCAGCAAGCGGACCATTCCGTCATCGTGCCAGCCACCACTGACAACGGCCCTCCCTCGCACGGGGGAGACGATCTCCCCCGGCGGGGGAGGCCCCGCCCCCTGGCCGGACGCGACGCTACTGCCATGACCAGCATCGACGTCCAGAACCTCACCAAGGAGTACGGCACCCGCCGGGCCGTGGACCAGCTCACGTTCCAGGTCGTGCCCGGCCGCGTCACGGGCTTCCTCGGCCCCAACGGCGCCGGGAAGTCGACCACCATGCGACTCGTGCTCGGCCTCGACCGGCCGACCTCCGGAACCGCCACGATCGGCGGCCGCGCCTACGCGACGCTCCCCGAACCCCTGCGCCACGTGGGCGCGTTGCTCGACCCGCAGGCCGCCCACGGATCCCGCACCGGCCGCGACCATCTGCGCGTCCTGGCAGCGAGCAACCGCATCCCGGACCGCCGCGTGGACGAGGTGCTGCAGGAGACGGGTCTCGCGTCGGTGGCGCGCCGCCGGGTGAAGACGTACTCCCTGGGCATGCGCCAGCGCCTGGGCATCGCCGCCGCGCTCCTCGGCGACCCCGAGGTCGTAGTCCTCGACGAGCCCTCCAACGGCCTCGACCCCGAAGGCATCATCTGGATCCGCGAGTTGCTGCGCCGGCTCGCGGGGGAGGGGCGCACGGTCCTCGTCTCCAGCCACCTGATGAACGAGACCGCCTCCTTCGCCGACCACCTCGTGGTCCTCGGCCGGGGACGTCTGCTGGCCGACACCCCGATGCGGGAGTTCATCCACGCGCGTGTGCAGCCCCGTGTCCGGATCCGCACCACTGACGCCACCGCACTCGTCGCCGCCCTCGCGCCGCACGGCCACGACGCCGTCCCGCACGAGGACGGGCACTGGACCGTGCACCACGCGCACGTGCACGACATCGGCCGCCTCACCTCGCAGGCGGGGGTGCCCATCCTCGAACTCGCAGCCGAGGAGGGCACGTTGGAGCAGGCATACCTCGATCTGACGGCCACCGAGGCCGAGTTCGCCGCACAGCCGCTGGAGGCCTGACCATGACAACCTTCGCACCCGTGCTCCGCGCCGAGTGGCTCAAGATCCGCACGCTGCGCTCCCTCCCGGGCGCGCTGCTGGCCCTGTTCGCCGTGTCCACGCTGTTCTCCGCGGTGGCCGGCGCCTCCGAGCCCTCCGAGCCGGACTTCGACGCCCTGTTCACGGCCCTGTCCGGGGTTCTGCCGGGCCAGATCGCCGCGATCTCCTTCGGCGCCATGGCCGTGTCCTCGGAGTACCACGGGGGTGCGCTCCGGCTGTCGCTCGCGGCGGTTCCGCGGCGCGGACGGTGGTTCGCGGCCAAGATGACCGCGATCGGCGTACCGGCCCTGGCCGTGGGGGTGTTCACCGCCTTCGCCGCCCTGCTCGCGGCGCGGGCGGGGCTCGGCGACGCGGCGAACGGGCTCAGCGCGGCCGAGCAGACGCGCGGTGTCCTGGGCTGCGGGATCTACCTGATGCTGATGGCCCTGTTCGCGGCCGGCCTGGCCGCCCTGCTGCGCAGCGGAGTCGGCGCGCTGTCCGTGCTGATCCCGTTCATCCTCGTGGTGTCGTTCGTGATCGGTGACGCGGCGGGCACCGCCGCCGACTTCCTGCCCGACCGGGCCGGACAGAGCATCCTGCACGAGACGCCCGAGGGAACCCTGGGCGCATGGTCGGGGCTGGGGGTGACGGCACTGTGGACGGCGGCCGCGCTCCTCGCCGGGGCGTGGCGCGTACGACGCCGGGACGCCTGACGCCCCGCCAATTGTCAGTGGCGGCCGGTTTACTGGATCACATGGACATCGCGAGTGACCTGGCCCTGATCGACAGGCTGTGCGCCCGGGACTTCTCCGAGGCGCAGCGCCACTTCCTGGTCCGGTTAGGGCCCGTCGAGTGGGAGGACCCGGACGACTGCTACGCCTACGAGCTGGCCGTCGCCGACCGGCTGACCGCCCGCTGGGGGGAGGCGGCACGTCGGGGGACCGTCACCTGGGCGGAGCGCATCGCGCGCGGCGAGGAGATACCCGAGCCCTGGGCCATGCTGAGCGCCCTGGCGTACGAACTGCGCGTCTGGCAGGCGGGCGAAACCGGCCGCACGGTCACCCTGGCGGTCGCCGACCGCGACGCCGACGAACAGGCACAACTGGTCGTCGGCGTCACCGACCTGGACCCGCCGTGACAGGCCACTCCGCCGTAACCGGCCACTCCGCCGTGACCGGCTACACCCCGGTGACCGGCTGCTCCGCCGCCACCCGCAGTCGCCCGTACTCCTGCGCCATCGTCGCCGCCGTCCAGTGCGCGTTCAGCCCGCTCGGATTCGGCAGCACCCACACGCGCGTGTCCCCGATCAGCCGCTCCTGCGGACCCACCTGGGCCTTCTTGTCGTCGAAGGCCGCCCGGTACGCGGTCACCCCGACCACGGCCAGCCAGCGCGGCCGCAGCCGCGCCACCTTCGCGGCCAGCAGCCGCCCGCCCTCGCGGTACTCCTCGGCGCTCAGCTCGTCGGCCCGGGCGCTCGCCCGCGCCACGACGTTCGTGATCCCGAGCCCGTACGACAGCAACTCCTGCTGCTCCGACGGCTTCATGAGCCTCGGTGTGAACCCGGACAGATGCAGCACCGGCCAGAAGCGGTTGCCGGGACGGGCGAAGTGGTGGCCCGTGGCTGCGGTCATCAGACCGGGGTTGATACCGCAGAACAGCACGCGGAGGCCGTCCGCGACCACGTCCGGTACCAGACGGTCGCGGGCGGCCTCCAACTCCTCGGGAGTCAAGCGCGCCATGCGGTGGGGTGCGTCAGAGGATCGCCCCGGGCGTGTAGCCCGCGGCCGCCGGGTGCTGCTTGACGATCTCCTCGACACGAGCGACGACGGCGGCCACCTGGTCGGCCGCGGCGCCCGTGAAGGACAGCTTGTCGGCCATCAGCGCGTCCAGCTGGGCACGGTCGAGCGGGATGCGCTCGTCGGCGGCCAGCTTGTCGAGCAGCTCGTTGCGCTCGGCACCCTGCTCACGCATCGCGAGGGCGGAGGCGACGGCGTTCTCCTTGATCGCCTCGTGCGCGACCTCACGGCCCACGCCCGCGCGCACCGCGCCCATCAGCACCTTGGTGGTGGCCAGGAACGGCAGGTAGCGGTCCAGCTCCCGGGCCACGACCGCCGGGAAGGCACCGAACTCGTCGAGCACCGTCAGGAACGTCTCCAGCAGGCCGTCCAGCGCGAAGAACGCGTCCGGCAGCGCGACCCGGCGCACCACCGAGCAGGACACGTCGCCCTCGTTCCACTGGTCGCCGGCCAGCTCGCCGGTCATCGAGGCGTAGCCGCGCAGGATGACCATCAGGCCGTTGACGCGCTCGCAGGAGCGGGTGTTCATCTTGTGCGGCATCGCGGAGGAGCCGACCTGGCCCGGCTTGAAGCCCTCGGTCACCAGCTCGTGCCCGGCCATCAGCCGGATCGTCTTCGCCAGCGAGGACGGCGCCGCCGCCAGCTGCACCAGCGCGGTGACGACCTCGTAGTCCAGCGAGCGCGGGTAGACCTGGCCGACCGAGGTGAAGGCCTGCGAGAAGCCGAGGTGCGCGGCGATCCGGTGCTCCAGGTCCGCCAGCTTCGAGGCGTCCCCGCCGAGCAGGTCCAGCATGTCCTGGGCGGTGCCGACCGGGCCCTTGATGCCGCGCAGCGGGTAGCGGCCCAGCAGCTCCTCGACCCGGCCGTAGGCGACGAGCAGCTCGTCGGTGGCGGTCGCGAAGCGCTTGCCCAGGGTGGTGGCCTGCGCGGCGACGTTGTGGGAGCGGCCGGCCATGACCAGCTCGCCGTACTCGCCGGCCAGCTTGCCCAGGCGCGCCAGCACGGCCACCGTGCGGTCGCGCATCAGCTCAAGGGAGAGCCGGATCTGGAGCTGCTCGACGTTCTCGGTCAGGTCACGGGAGGTCATGCCCTTGTGCACGTGCTCGTGCCCGGCGAGGTCGTTGAACTCCTCGATCCGCGCCTTCACGTCGTGCCGGGTGACCTTCTCGCGCTCGGCGATGGAGGCCAGGTCGACGGTGTCGAGGACACGCTCGTAGTCGGCGAGCGCCTCGTCCGGCACCTCGATCCCGAGGTCCTTCTGGGCCCGCAGCACGGCGAGCCAGAGCTGACGCTCCAGCTTCACCTTCTGCTCGGGCGACCAGAGCGTGGCGAGCTCGGTGGAGGCGTAGCGTCCGGCGAGGACGTTCGGGATGCGGGGCTTGGCGGGCGCTGAAGTCACGTGTCCAGATTCTACTGGCGGTTTGTGCAGGCCAATGCCACGGGCCCGTTCGGCGGAACCTACGAGACGCGGGTCACTGACCCTCGTACGGCAGGAGCTCGGGCCGCTTCGCCGGCAGGCCGTCGCCCGAGGAGCGGCCGGTGAGGCGGCGGCCGATCCACGGCAGCAGGTGCTGCCGGGCGAACCGCGCGTCCGCGACCCGCCGGGTGACCCAGCCCGGCGGCAGTGCGGCCGGCAGCGGGGTGCGCCACTCGGGGTCCTCGGGCTCGTAGCCGAGCGTCTGCCACACCCCTTCCGCGACCCGGCGGTGGCCCTCGGCGGTCAGGTGCAGCCGGTCCACGTCCCACAGCCGCGGATCGCTGAGCGAGGCGGCGCCGTACAGGTCGACGACCAGTGCGCCGTGCCGTTGGGCCAGCTCCTCGACGCAGGTGAACAGCTCCTCCATGCGCGGCCGGAACCGCTCCAGCACGGGGCCCTGGCGGCCCGGGCTGCGCATGAGCACGAGCTGCTTGCACGAGGGGGCCAGCCGTTCCACGGCCTCCTCCAGCAGCCCGGTCACCCGTCCCATGTCGCACTTGGGCCGCAGGGTGTCGTTCAGGCCGCCGACCAGGGTCACCACGTCGGCCTCCATGGCCGCCGCCACCCCGACCTGCTCCTCGACGATCTGGCTGATCAGCTTCCCCCGCACCGCGAGGTTGGCGTACCGGAAACCGGGCGACCGGGCGGCCATCCGTCCGGCGAGGACATCGGCCCAGCCCCGGTAGGAACCGTCCGGGAGCAGGTCCGACATGCCTTCGGTGAAGGAGTCGCCGACGGCGACAAGGCTGGTGTGTGCGGGGTTCGTCTGCATGGCGGGGCAAATGGTATCCCGAGGCGCATACCCATTGGTCGGTCACCCCGGGATCCACCGATCCGCCACACGACACCCGTCACACCCGGCGGCCGAACAGCTCCCGCAGCACGTCCTCCATCGTCACCAGCCCCGACAGCCGCCCGTCGTCCCCGAGCACGGCCGCCAGGTGGGTACGGCTGCCCCGCATCGCGGTGAGCACGTCGTCCTGCGGGGTGCTCTCCCGTACCTGCGCGATGGGGCGTATGTCCGGCACCCGGAACGGCAGGTCCTTCGGGGAGGCGTCCAGGGCGTCCTTCACATGGAGATAGCCGACGATGCGGCGCCCCTCGTCCACCACCGGGAAGCGGGAGAAGCCGGACTCGGCCGACAGGCCCTCCAGCTCCTCCGGAGTGACGCCCACGCGCGCGTAGACGACGCGTTCCAGCGGGAGCACCACGTCGCGCACGGGCCTGCGGCCCAGCTCCAGCGCGTCGTGCAGGCGCTCGCGGGCCCGCTCGTCGATCAGTCCCGCCTCTCCGGAGTCCCGTACGAGCCGTGCCAGCTCGGCGTCCGAGAAGGTCGCGGTGACCTCGTCCTTGGTCTCCACGCGCAGCAGCTTCAGCAGGGCGTTCGCGAAGGCGTTGATGGTGAAGATCACCGGACGCAGCGCCCGGGAGAGGGTCACCAGCGGCGGGCCGAGCAGCAGCGCGCTGCGCACCGGTTCCGCGAGCGCGACGTTCTTCGGCACCATCTCGCCGAGGAGCATGTGCAGATACGTCGCCAGGGTCAGCGCGATCACGAAGGACACCGCGTGTCCCGCACCCTCCGGCACGCCGATGGCGTGGAACACCGGCTCCAGCAGATGCTCGATCGCCGGTTCGGCGACGATGCCCAGGATCAGCGTGCACAGCGTGATGCCGAGCTGGGCCGCGGCCATCAGCGCGGACACGTGCTCCAGGCCCCACAGCACGCTCTTCGCGCGCCGGTCGCCCTGCTCGGCGTAGGGCTCGATCTGGCTGCGGCGCACCGAGATCAGCGCGAACTCGGCGCCCACGAAGAAGGCGTTGACGACGAGGGTCGCCAGACCGATCAGCAACTGGATCACGGTCACAGCTTCTCCTCCTTGTCGTCGTGGGCGGTGTCGGGGTCATCGGCGAGGGGCTCGTGCAGCAGCACGCGCGCGGCACGGCGGCCCGAGGCGTCGGTGACGTCCAGCTGCCACCCGGCGACCCGCACGGTGTCACCCACCTCGGGAATCCGGCCGAGCTCGGCCGCGACCAGCCCGGCCAGCGTCTCGTAGGGCCCGTCCGGCGCCCTGAGCCCCACGCGCGCGAGCTGGTCGATACGGGCCGAGCCGTCGGCCGAGTACAGGGCCCGGCCGCTGTCGTCGCTGCCCGCGGAGGCCAGGTCCGGTGTCTCGTGCGGGTCGTGCTCGTCCCGCACCTCGCCGACGACCTCCTCGACGATGTCCTCCAGCGTGGCCACGCCCGCCGTGCCGCCGTACTCGTCGATCACGACGGCCATCGTGCGCTTGCCGGAGAGCCGGTCCAGCAGCCGGTCGACCGTGAGGGTCTCCGGGACCAGCAGCGGCTCGCGCATCAGCTCGGAGACGGGGACCCGGGTCCGGCGCTCGGCGGGGACGGCCAGGATGTCCTTGATGTGGGCGGTGCCCACGACCGAGTCGAGGTTGCCGCGGTAGACCGGGAACCGGGACAGTCCGGTCGCGCGCGTCGCGTTCGCCACGTCCTCGCAGGTGGCCTGCGCGTCCAGGGCGATGACCTGCACGCGCGGTGTCATCACGTTCTCCGCGGTGAGGTCCGCGAGGTTCAGGGTCCGGACGAACAGCTCGGCGGTGTCCGCCTCCAGGGCGCCCTGCTTCGCCGAGTGCCGGGCGAGCGCCGCCAGCTCCTGCGGTCCGCGCGCGGAGGCCAGTTCCTCGGCGGGCTCCACGCCCAGACGGCGCACTATGCGGTTGGCCGAGTTGTTCAGGTGCGTGATGAAGGGGCGGAAGGCGGCGCTGAACCAGCGCTGCGCGTTGCCCACGCTCTTGGCCACAGCCAGCGGCGAGGAGATCGCCCAGTTCTTCGGCACCAGCTCGCCGACGACCATCAGGACCACGGTGGACAGGGCAGTACCGATCACCAGGGCGATCGAGCTCGCCGTGGAGGGCGAGGCGCCGAGCGACTCCAGGGGGCCCGCGAGCAGCCGCGCGATCGACGGCTCGGCGAGCATGCCGACCACCAGGTTGGTGACGGTGATGCCGAGCTGCGCCCCGGAAAGCTGGAAGGTCAGGTTCCGTACGGCCTTCAGGGCGCCGGCGGCACCCCGCTCGCCGCGTTCCACGGCCTGTTCGAGGTCGCCGCGCTCGACCGTGGTCAGCGAGAACTCCGCGGCGACGAAGGCGCCGCAGGCCACCGAGAGCAGGATCGCCACCAGCAGCAGGAGCACTTCGGTCATCGGGTCACCTCCGTCCCATGGTCGGACAGGGTGGCAAGGAGCGCGCGATGTCGCGTACTGGGAGGCTCGCCCATGGGCGGACGCTCACACACCTTTCATTGGAGGACCGAGTGGTCCCCCAAGGGTAAAGGACGGGCAAAAGGTGTCAGTCGGTGAGCGGCTTGACCCAGCGCCGCCACTCCTCCTGAGGCGCGTAGCCGGCCGCATGCCACGCGTGGTGCGCCAGCTCGTTGCGCTGGAGCACCATCGCGTCGCCGCGCCGCCCGCCGAGCGCCACGAAGCGTTCCTCGGCCGCGGTGAGCAGGGCCGAGCCGATGCCCTGGCGGCGCCGGTCGGGGTGGACCGCGAGCCGGTACAGATGGCAGCGCCAGCCGTCGAAACCGGCGATCACCGTGCCGACCAGCTCGCCATTGCGCTCGGCCAGGACGAGCGCCTCGGGGTCGCGGGCGACCAGCCGCTCCACCCCGGCCCGGTCGTCGCTGATGCTCGTCCCCTCGGCGGCCGTCTTCCAGAAGGCCAGCACGGTGTCGAGGTCCTCGGGCCCGGCGGCTCGTATCCGCAGATCAGTCATGCGGCGATCCCACCACGCGCGCAGCGCCGGGCACCCGGAATTCCGGTATGCGGACCGAGGCGCCCTCACTCGTGCGCGATGGCCGCCAGCACGTTCATCCGGGAGGCGCGCAGCGCCGGCAGCAGGGCCGCCACGATGCCCACCACCGCCGAGCCCACCACTACCGCGACGATCGTGCCCCACGGGATCGCCAGGGCCGTCATGCCCTGGAGGGCCAGGACCTGCTGGGTGCACACCCCCCACACCAGGCCGAGACCGAGCCCCAGCACCGCGCCGAACACCGCGATCACCACCGACTCCAGCCGGATCATGCGGCGCAGCTGGACCCGCGAGAGGCCGATGGCCCGCAGCAGCCCGATCTCCCGGGTCCGCTCCACCACCGACAGGGCGAGGGTGTTGACCACACCGAGCACCGCGATGACGATCGCGAGGCCGAGCAGCGCGTACACCAGGTACAGCAGGACGGCGATCTGGTCGCGCACCAGCTCCTTGTAGTCGGCCAGGTCCCGGACCTGCACCTGGGGGTACGGGTCGAGCGTCTGCTCCAGGTTCGCGCGCAGTTCGTCGGCGCCGGTGCCCGAGTCCGCGTTGACGTACAGCGCGGACTCCTGACCGCCCGGCGCGTACTTGTCGAGCGTGGCCAGGCCGAAGAACATGCCTCCCTGGGTGCCGAACCCCTCGGCCCCCTCCTGGTCGGTCAGCGCGCCGACGGTGAGTTCGGTCCTGCCTCCGCCCTGGAACTCGACACCGACCGTGGAGCCGACGCGGACGCCGTGGTCACGGGCGAAGTCGCGGTCCATCGCCATCCGCCCGTCGGCGAGGGCGTCAGCGCTGCCGCCCTGCGCGTAGGTGATGGTGGCGACGTCGTCGAGCTGCGGGTCGTAGGCCGCGGCGGTCGTCTCCACGCGGTCGCCGTCCGGGAGGGTGGCGGCGATCGGCGTGAACCGCGAGCGCACGACCAGCCCCACGCCCTCGGTGTCGCGCACCTTGTCGGTGACCTCCTGCGGGAAGGCCAGGAAGTTGGTGTTCTGGACGACGAAGTCGGCGCCGAGGGTTTTGTCGATCTGCTCGTCGAACGATTTCGTCATCGAGGCGCTCGCCACCGACATCCCGCCGACCAGCGCGAGCCCGACCATCAGGGCGGCCGCGGTGGCCCCGGTCCGCCGCGGGTTGCGCAGCGCGTTGCGCTGGCTCATCCGGCCGATCGAGCCGAACAGCGCGGGGAAGGCCGCCCCCAGGACCCGGATCACGGGCCGCACGAGGAGCGGACCGGCGATCACGGTCGCGATGAGCGTCAGGACCACGCCGAGGCCCAGCAGGGAGGCGGACGTCGAGGTGTCGGCCGAGGCGACGCACCCCACCAGGGCCGCCGCACCCGCCGCGCCGACGATCGAGCCCACCACCGCGCGCGTGCGCAGCGGCCGGCCGATCCCGGCGATCTCGGCGTCCGCGAGCGCCGCCATCGGCGAGACGCCGGCCGCGCGCCGCGCCGGCAGATACGCGGCCACGAAGGTGACGCCGACGCCGACGACGTAGGCCGAGACGGGGGTGGCCCAGCCGATCACCATGTCGGCGGACCTGATGTTCATGCCGAGCAGGCCCAGCAGCTCGATGAGCCCGACGGCCAGCCCGACGCCCGTGGCCAGACCCAGCGTGGAGCCCACCAGGCCGAGCAGCAGGGCCTCGGTGAGCACCGAGCGGCGGACCTGCCGCCGGTCGGCGCCCAGGGCGCGCAGCAGGCCCAGCTCCCGGGTGCGCTGGGCGATCAGCATCGAGAACGTGTTGACGATCAGGAACACACCGACGAGCGTGGCGATCCCGGCGAAGCCGAGCATGACGTACTTGATGACGTCGAGGAATCCGCCCAGCTCCTCGACGTCCGACTCGGCCTGCTCGTCGGCGGTGCGGAAGTCGTAGGTGCCCGAGCCGAGCGCGGCGGTCACGCGCCGCTTGAGCTCCGGGTCGCTGACCCCGTCCTCGGCGTCCACGGAGATGCTGGTCGCGCCCTGCGGATCGCCCAGCAGCCGGGCCTGTGCGGTCGGGGTGTCGAAGAAGACCAGCGCGGCACCGGGGTTGGTGGTGGTGAAGGTGACGATGCCGACGACCTCGACCTTGAACGAGCCCGGCCGGGCGATGACGTTGAGCGTGTCCCCGATCGCCACGTCCTTGCGGTCGGCCGTCTCGGAGTCGATCAGCACCTGTCCCGCACCCTCGGGAGCGTGACCGGAGGTCAGCTCGACCGGGCTGCGCTCGGTGGGGTTCCAGTTCACGCCGATCGTGGGGGCGCCGGTGGTCGGGCCCACGGGTTCGTTGTCCTCGTCGGCGACGGTGATGGTGTCCACGTCGACGTCCGCGCGGGCGGCCGCGACCCCGTCCACCTGGGCCACGCGCTCCGCGAGGGAGGCCGGCAGGGTGGGGGTGAAGCCGGAGGGCACGGCCTCGTCGAGGTTCTCCCGCGGGCTGACCGTGACATCGGCGGCGGTAGAGGCGAACAGCCGGTCGAAGGTGCGGCTGACGGTGTCCGAGAAGATCAGGCTGCCCGCGACGAACGCCACGGAAAGGATCACGGCGAGAGCGGAGAGCAGCAGCCGCCCCTTGTGGGCGAGGAAACTGCGCAGGGTCGCCTTGAGCACCGGGTCAGTCCTCCTTGGCGGTGTCGACGGCACCGTCCGCCTGGCTGCGGATCACGTCGAACCGCTTCATCCGCTCCAGCACCGCCTCCGCCGTGGGCCGCTCCATGGCGTCCACGATCCGGCCGTCGCCGAGGAAGAGCACCAGGTCGGAGTGGGCGGCGGCGCCCGGGTCGTGGGTGACCATGACGACGGTCTGGCCCAGTTCGTCCACCGCGTCGCGCAGGAAGCCGAGCACCTCAAGACCGGCCCGTGAGTCCAGGTTGCCGGTGGGCTCGTCCGCGAAGATCAGCTCGGGGCGGGAGGCGAGGGCGCGGGCGCAGGCCACGCGCTGCTGCTGGCCGCCGGAGAGCTGCGCGGGCCGGTGCCTCAGCCGGTCGCGCAGGCCTAGCGTGTCGATGACCTGGTCCAGCCACTTCTCGTCGGGCTTCTTGCCCGCGATGTCCATCGGCAGGGTGATGTTCTCGGCGGCGTTCAGGGTCGGGATCAGGTTGAACGACTGGAACATGAACCCGATCCGGTCCCGGCGCAGGCGGGTCAGCTCGCGGTCCTTGAGCCCCGTGATCTCGGTGTCGCCGAGCCACACCTGTCCGGCCGAGACGTTGTCGAGCCCCGCCAGGCAGTGCATCAGGGTGGACTTGCCCGAGCCCGAAGGCCCCATGACGGCGGTGAAGCGTCCGCGCGCGATGTCGACGTCGACGGAGTCCAGGGCGAGCACGGTCGTCTCGCCGGAGCCGTAGGCCTTGGTCAGACCGCGGGCGCGGGCCGCGATCCCGTCGGCCGAGGCGTGCTCCGCAGCAGGAGTGGACAAGGCTGCCTCCTCGATCGTTGACATCGCGACTTCCTTGTCAGGGCCGAGCCTAATGTGACGCGGCGCACACCTGTATCCCCCCTGGGGTCGAGGCGACCTCCACCCCAGGGTGTGCCCCTGATACCGGTGTAAGGGGCACGTTCCGTCGTGCCGAAAGCCCCCTTGCTCCTGCTAGCGCCTCGGCGCTAGCTTCGACATATGGCGAAGACCCAGCTGAACGTCCGCGTCGACGAAGGCACCGCCCGCGCGGCCCGCGAACGCGCCCTGGCCCGCGGCATGAGCGTCAACCGCTACATCGAGGAACTGGTCAGACAGGACACCGGCGAGGTCGGCCACACCTTCGTGGAGGCCGCCGCCGACTTCATGAAGCAGTACGAGGCCGTCTTCGCCGAGGAGTTCGGCGCCGACGGTGTTCCGTCGGAGCGCACGCGCGAAGGTCGTCGTTGATCCGTTGAGCAACCTCAGGATCGACCTCGCCTGGCTGCTGATGCTCGCCGAACAGCACACCCCGGGTGACCCGCAGGTCACCGACTGGGGCGCCCTGGTCGCCGCCGTCGCACGCCACGAGGCCGAGATATTCGACGTCCCCGTCTACGACAGCCCGCACGCCCGCGCCGCCGCGCTGCTGCAACTCCTCATCCACGTCCCGGCGTTGGAGCGCTCCAACGCCCTGTTCGCCTCCGCCGTCGCCTACGCCTACCTCGTCGCCAGCGGCCTGAAGGTCGTCACCTCGCCCGAACAGGTCCGCGAACTGGCCCGGCTCGTCAAGAGCGGCGAGGCCTCGGTGCAGGACATCGCGCAGGAACTGCGGCAGTGGAGCCTGTGATCACTCCTCCGCCGCCGGCCGCCACGCGGTGCCGAGCACGCAGTAGGAGGTGGGCAGCTTCGGCCCGTGCTCCGGCATGAACACCCGCCGGTAGGGGCCGAGTTCGAACCCGGCGTCCCTGAGGGACGCGACCGGCTCCCGGGCCGTGTGGCAGCCGCCGCTCAGCAGCGGCCACACCGTGCGGTCCAGGGCCTGCTGGGTGAGGGTCATCGCGCGCCCGCCGCCCCGCCCGTGCTCGAAGAACCGCACGACACCGCCGGGCCGCAGCACCCGCCGTACCTCCGACAGGGCGCGCGGCACGTCACGGACGCTGCACAGCACCAGGGAGAGCACCACCGCGTCGAACGCCTCGCTCTTGACGGGCAGGGCCTCCGCCGCGCCCGGCACGACATCGACGGGCACCTCGGCGTGCAGGGCCGCGTCCACGGCCAACTGCCGCAGCAGGCGCTCCGGTTCGATCGCCACGACCTCCGAGACGGCGCGCGGGTAGTGCGCGAAGTTCAGTCCGTTGCCCGCGCCGATCTCGATCACGCGCCCGGACAGACCGGTCAGCAGCCGTTCGCGCACGGCACCCATGCCCAGACGGGTCTCGGCGTTCACGCTCACACGGGCGTAGCAGCGGGCGAACAGCGGGTGGTGCACGGCATCCCGCGGCACCGCGCGGGTGCCGGCGGACCGAAGCGGCATGGGGACCTCCGGGGCAGGACGGGCCGTACCCCGATTGTCCCCCGAACGCGCCCCGCGCACCCCCGCTGTCCGCCCCCGATCGGGCTCGGATCGAGGGCGGATCGGGGGCGGATCAGGCGATGAAGTCCCGTACCTGCTGGTACACGCCGTAGTCGTTGTTCATGTCGGTGTGCGAGATGCAGCCGACCTCGACGTTCGTCGCCCCGCTCAGGATCGCGGTGGTGTCCGGGGTGAGCGCGTCGTCGCAGTTCGACCAGTAGCTGGCGTACGCGACGCTGCCCGGTGTCTCGTCGCCGGAGTTCAGCGAGGTGAGGAAGGAGCTGCCGGTGTTCATCTCGGCGCACGAGGTGTACAGCCAGGCGCACCAGGACGCGGTGCTCGTCCCGTGGTTCGTGCCGGCCGTCGAGACGAAGTCGTCCACGTACGCCGTCCCGCCGAGGTTCTTCAGGTAGTAGCGGGAGCTGAGCGCGCCCATCGAGTGCACGACCACGTCGACCTTCTCGGCGCCGGTCTGGGTGCGCACGGTGTTGATGTACGTGGCCAGCTGACGCGCGGTGGTGACGTTCGACTGGGACCAGTCGTAGGAGATCGCGTACAGCTCCGAGGACGTGTACCCGTCGGCCTTGAAGTCGGCGATCCAGTCGTCCCAGCTACTGGCCGAACTGCTCAGACCGTGTACGAAGACCACGGGGTTGTGGGTCGCCGCGTGGGCGGGTGTGGGGGCGAAGGAGAGGGACAGAAGGAGCGATGCGGCAACGGCCGAGACGGCCGTCGCGATACGACGCTTGTGGCGCTGCATGGTGCCTCCTGAAGCATGTGGGGTCGCCAGGAGTGTCAACCGGGGTCTACGCGCGCCGCATCGGCGAAATCGCCGGTCTTTACGGTTCAATTAACTCGCCAGTAACGTCGTTGGCGTGGTGACTCCGGTGAACCCCCCGCCCCTCGAACGCACTTCGCCACCGCAGCGCACGCTCTCCGAACTCCCCGAGGGCGTCCGGGTGCGGGTGCTGCGCGCCGTGTACGGGAATCAGCGCGCCGCCGCCGAACTCGTACCGCGGCTGACCGCACGTCAGGCGTCCGGCCTCGACCCGCTCCCGGCCGAACCCGCCGCCCTCGCACCCGCGTTGCTGCGCGCGCACCGCGCGGAGATCCACGCCCTGCCGGACGACACACGCCTGCTGTTGCTGCTGGCGGCGGCCGACCAGTACCCGGTCGCCACCCATGCCTTCCTGCGCGCCGTCACGGCCGCCCGCCTCGACACTCGGCCGATGGACGCCGCCGAAGCGGCGGGCGTCGCGCATGCCGGGGCGGGCGGGGTCGTCTTCCGCGACGCGTGGACCAGGATCGCCGCGTACGAGACCGGAAGCCCCGCGGACCGGCGCGACGTCCACCGGCTGCTCGCGCGCGTGCTGCGCGGCGAGGGGGAGACGCCACGGCGGTCCTGGCACCGGGGTGCGGGCGCGCTCGGCCCGAGCGGGCGGCTCGCGGCGGAACTGGGCGACGCCGCACGGATCGTCGGCGAGGCCGGGCTGCTCGGCCTCGCCCGCGCCCTCGCCGAACGCGCCGCCGCACTCAGCCCCGACCCGCCCGAGCAGACCCGCCTGCGCACCGAAGCCGCCACCTACGCCTGGCACTCCGGCGACGGCGACCACGCCCGCCACCTGGCCGGCACAACCACCGACAACACCCTGACCGGCATCCTCGCCCTGCGCACCGGGAACGCGACGGAGGCGTTCGACGCCCTGCTGACGGCGGCGCAGGAGACCGGGCGGGCGGCACGCGCCACGCCGACGGCGGTGGCTGCCGTCCCCGCCACCCACCTCCTCGCCCTGCGCACCGGGAATGCGACGGAGGCGTTCGACCCGCTGCTGACAGCGGCGCAGGGGACCGGGCGGGCGGCGGCGCGCTCCACGCCGACGGCGCCTGCGGTGGTGGCCGCCCCCGACCCCGCCACCCACCTCCTCGCCCGCGCCACCGAAGCCGCCATCTACACCGGTGACCTGCGGCATTTCCGGGAGGCGGCACGGGTTGCCGGGCGGATGGGGGCCGGAGTGCCGGGCACGCTCGGCGGGCTGGCGGCGGCCTTCGAGGGGCGGTACGGGGAGGCCCGGGACCTGCTGGAGGCGGCGGCCGGAGGCTGCGGACCCGGGGGAGACCCCACCCTTCTCGTGCACGCGGGCATCGCCGCCCTCCTGCTCGGCGATCACTCCCGGGCCACCACCGCCACGCTCCGCGCGGCCGCCTCCGCCCGGGCCCGGGGTACTACGGCCGTGATCGCGCAGGCGATGGAGTTCCGAGCCTACGCGGACTTCTGGACCGGCCGTCCCCGGGCCGGCGAGGCCGCCGCGATCGACGCGCTGTGGCAGGCCCACGCCACCGGACAGGACAACGGGGCGTGTCATCTCCAGGCCGCCCTCGCCATGTTCGCTGCGCTCACCGGTGACGCGGACGTCTGCCGCGAACGCGCCACGACGGCACGGTCGTACGCCCTCGCCCGCGGCCTGGGCCTGCCCGCCGCGCTCGCGCAGTGGGCGCTCGCGGTGCTCGACCTCGGCAGTGGCCGGTTCGCCGCCGCCGCGGCCCGGCTGCGCGCGCTGGCCGGATTCGGTCCGGGCCACGGCCACCGGGCCATCCGCCATCTGGCCACCCCGCACTACGTCGAGGCCGCCGTCCGCACCGGTGACACCCGGATCGCCCGGGTCGCCCACGCCGACTACCACCGCTGGGCGAGCACCGTGGGCAGCCCGGACGACCTGGCCCTCAGCGCCCGCTGCCGCGCCCTGTTCGCGTCCGGCGCCGACGCCGTGGAGCACTACCGCACAGCCCTCGACCTGCACGGACGCGGCACCCGCGACTTCGAACGCGCCCGCACCGAGCTGCTGTTCGGCAGTGCGCTGCGCAGGCTGCGACGGCGTACGGAGGCCCGCGACCGGCTGCACAGCGCCCTGGAGTCCTTCGAGTGCTTCGGCTCCCCGCACGGCGCGGCGCAGGCCCGCGCCGAACTCCGGGCCCTCGGAGCCCCGGCCGCCCCCGCACCGTCCGGCCCCGACGACCCCACGGCACGCCTCACCGCCCAGCAGCTCCTGGTGGCCCGCATGGCGGCCGACGGCGCCACCAACCGCGAGATCGCCGCCCGCCTCGCCCTCAGCCCCCGCACGATCGACCACCACCTGCGTGGCGTCTTCAACCGCCTGGGCATCCGCTCCCGGATCGAACTGGTACGCCTGCTCGCCGAACGGGACCCGGTGTGAGGGAAGATGCGCGGGTGTTCTACGAGGATCTCGCCGCGTACGACTACCTGGACGAGGAGTCGTTCATCGACCGGGAGTCGGGCCTCCACGGCCTCAGCTACCGACCTGTGTACGCCCGGCTGGCCGTCGGCCGGCTGGAGGCGGGTCGGCCGTATCCGACCGGCCCGGCCCCCACGGCGTTCGTCGAGAAACTGAAAGCTGTCCGGGCGGCCCAGTGGATGAACGTCTGCCTGGGGGTGCACCCTTGCGACCTGTGCCCCGAGGGCGAGGCCCCCGAGGGCAACGGCGAGATCCGCATCCCGGGCGAGCCGGGGACCGCCTATGCCGCCCCGGCGCTGATCGGCCACTACGTCGGAGCGCACGGCTACCGGCCGCCCCAGGTCTTCGTCGACGCCGTCATGGCCGTGGACGTCGACGCCTGGGCCGCCGCCCGCCGGCCGGACGTGCCCTTCCCCTGGGTCCCGGCCGACGCCGACCGTATGGAGGAGTAGCGGCTCAGGCCGCTTCCCGGCCCCGGAACTCCTCGGCGTCCCACGTCCCGCCCAGCCGCGGCCCCAGCCAACCCGGCGCCGCCGCACGGAAGTCGGCCGGTGACAGTGACCCCGCCCCGGCCGGCAGCGCGCCCAGGAGCGGCGCGTCGGCCACCTCCGGCAGGTCCGCCAGATTGCAACGCGACGCCAGATCGGGCGAGTCGGGCCAGCTGCCGATCACCACGCCCGCCAAGGTCAGGCCACGGGAGCGGAGTTCACGGGCCGTCAGCTCCGTGGAGTTCAGCGTGCCAAGACCCGCCGGGGCCACCACCACGACCGGTGCCCCCAGGAGTTCGGCCGCGTCCGCGAGTGTGCCGCCCTGCGCGTCGAAGCGGACGAGCAGGCCGCCCGCCCCCTCCACCAGGACCAGGTCGTGCTCGGTGGCGAGCTTGGCGGCGGCCTCGGCGATCTCGTGCGGCCGCACCGGCGCACGGCCTGCCCGGCGGGCCGCCGTGGCCGGCGCCAACGGGTCGGGGTAGCGGGCGAGTTCGGCGGTGGTCACGGCGCCCGCGAGCCGCGCGCACTCCTCGGCGTCCCCGCGCTCCTGCGGCCGTAGCCCCGTCTGGGCGGCCTTCAGTACGGCCACCGTGCGGCCGGAGGCGAGCGCCGTGGCGGCGACGGCGGCGGTCGTGACCGTCTTGCCGATCTCCGTGCCGGTGCCCGTGATCACCAGAACCGTCATCTCAACCCTCCCGCGCCGCCGCGCACACCGCACGCGCGATCCGCGCCACGTCCGCGTCCTGCGTGACGTACGGCGGCATCGTGTACACCAGGTCCCGGAACGGCCGCAGCCACACGCCTTCGCGCACGGCCGCCGCCGTCGCCGCGGCCATGTCCACCGGGTGGTCCAGCTGGACCACCCCGATGGCGCCCAGGACGCGTACGTCCCGCACGCCCGGCAGCTCAAGGGCGGGCGCCAGACCCTCTCGAAGCCCCGTCTCGATCCGCTTGACCTGCGCGAGCCAGTCCTGGCCCAGCAGCAGCTCGATCGAGGCGCAGGCCACCGAGGCCGCCAGCGGATTGCCCATGAACGTCGGCCCGTGCGCGAGTACCGGCACCTCGCCCCGCGAGATCCCCTCCGCCACCCGTGCCGTGCACAGCGTGGCGGCCATCGTCAGATAGCCGCCGGTCAGCGCCTTGCCCACGCACATCACGTCCGGCGTCACCGCCGCGTGGTCCGCCGCGAACAGCGCGCCCGTCCGCCCGAACCCGGTCGCGATCTCGTCGAACACCAGCAGCACGTCGTGCGCGTCGCACGCCTCGCGCAGCACCCGCAGATACGCGGGGGAGTGGAACCGCATCCCGCCCGCGCCCTGCACCACCGGCTCGACGATCACCGCCGCCAGTTCGTCCGCGTGCCGCTCGATCATCGACCGCAGATGGTCGGCGTAGGACTCCTCGTACTCCGCGGGCGGCGGGTCGGCGAACACCTGGCGCTGGAGCGCGCCGGCCCACAGCTCGTGCATCCCGCCCTCGGGGTCGCACACCGACATCGGCTGCCAGGTGTCGCCGTGGTAGCCGCCGCGCCAGGTCAGCAGCCGCTGTTTGCCGGGACGGCCGAGCGAGCGCCAGTACTGCAGGCACATCTTGACGGCGACCTCGACGGACACCGACCCCGAGTCGGCCAGGAAGACATGCTCCAGACCTTCGGGCGACATGTCGACAAGGAGCTTCGCGAGGCGTACGGCGGGCTCGTGGGTGAGCCCGCCGAACATCACATGGCTCATCCGGCCGAGCTGGTCGCGGGCGGCCTCGTTGAGTACCGGGTGGTTGTAGCCGTGGATGGCCGACCACCAGGACGACATCCCGTCCACCAGCTCGCCCGAGCCGTCGGCCAGGCTGAGCCGCACCCCGCTCGCCGACTCCACGACCAGCGGCTCCTGCCGGCCCGGCATGGGCCCGTAGGGATGCCACACATGCCTGCGGTCGAGCTCCAGCAGCTCGGGCACGCCCAGGTCAGGCATTGGGCGCGAGATCCGTTCCGGCGCCTCGACGGCGTACGGCGACCAGGTCGCTGCGGACCTCGCCGGGCTCCGTCTGCGCGGCCGGTGCGGAACCGCAGACGCCGCCGCCCTCGCCCGAGCCGCAGGCGCTCTCGTGGGAACCGCATCCGCCGCCCGCGACCCGGTGCTCCGGCAGGGTCACCTGGTCGGCGCCCTCCACCTCGAAGCCCGCGTCCGCGATCATCTCCAGGTCGGCCTTGCCGGCCTGGCCCTCACTGGTGAGGTAGTCGCCGAGGAAGATCGAGTTGGCCAGGTGCAGGGCGAGGGGCTGCATGGTGCGCAGATGGACCTCGCGGCCGCCGGCGATGCGGACCTCGACGTCCGGGCAGACGAACCGCACCATCGCCAGGATCCGCAGACAGCGCTGCGGGGTGAGGTTCCACTCCTTGGCCAGCGGGGTGCCCTCGAACGGGATCAGGAAGTTGACCGGCACCGAGTCCGGGTCCAGCTCACGCAGTGAGAAGACGACGTCGACCAGGTCCTCGTCGCTCTCGCCCATGCCCGCGATCAGCCCGGAGCAGGCGGACAGACCGGCCGCGTGCGCCTTCTGCACCGTGTCCACCCGGTCGGCGTAGGTGTGGGTGGTGGTGATCTCGCCGTAGGTGGACTCGGAGGTGTTCAGGTTGTGGTTGTAGGCGTCCGCGCCCGCCTCGCGCAGTCGCTCGGCCTGGCCGTCGGAGAGCAGACCGAGGCAGGCGCAGACCTCGACCTCCTCGTTCTGCTCCTTGATCGCCTTGATGGTGTCCGACACCCGGTCCACGTCCCGGTCGGTCGGACCGCGCCCGCTCGCCACCAGGCAGACGCGCTTGGCGCCGCCCGCGAGGCCGGCCGCGGCGGCCTGGGAGGCCTCGTCCGGCTTGAGCCAGGTGTACTTCAGGATCCCGGCCGTGGAGCCGAGCCGCTGGGAGCAGTAGGAGCAGTCCTCCGGGCACAAGCCCGACTTGAGGTTGACGAGGTAGTTCAGTTTCACCCGGCGGCCGAACCACTGCCGGCGCACCTTGCCGGCCGCGGCCACCACATCGAGCAGGTCGTCGTCGGAAGTGGCGAGGACGGCCAGGGCTTCCTCGCGGGTCGGCAGCTCGCGCCGCAGCCCCTTGTCCACCAGCGTGTTCAGCAGGTCCATGAGAGCTGATCCTGTCCTACGGAGGGGTCCCTGGCCAAGGAGAGTTCGCACAACACCGGCGCTTTGAGGTGTGGGTATTGCCACACCCTGGGCGGCTGGTCGTCCCGCTAGTGTCTGTCCACTGCCTACAAAATCCCCGGAGGACCCATGGCGTTCGGCTGGATCGACGAGGAGGCGGAGCTGCGCCGCAGCGCCGGACTCGTACGGACCCTGCGCCCCCGCCCCGCCGACTCGCCGCTGCTGGACCTCGCGAGCAACGACTACCTGGGCCTGGCCCACCACCGGGAGGTCACCGAGGCGGCGGCCCGCGCCGCGCGGACCTGGGGCGGCGGCGCGACCGGCTCCCGGCTCGTCACCGGCACGATCGAGCTGCACACCGAGCTCGAACGCGAGCTGGCGGACTTCTGCGGGTTCGAGGCGGCCCTGGTCTTCTCCTCCGGTTACGCGGCCAACCTCGCCGCGGTCACCGCGCTCGGACCGCACGGGTCACTGATCGTCTCCGACGCGGGCAACCACGCCTCGCTGATCGACGGCTGCCGACTGGCGCGCGGCACCACGCAGGTGGTGGCGCACGCCGAACCGGACGCCGTGCGTAAGGCCCTCCAGACGCACGACGGGCCGGCCGTCGCGGTCTCCGACACGGTCTTCTCGGTCGACGGCGACGCCGCCCCGCTGGCCGCGCTCGCCGCGGCGTGCCGGGAGCACGGCGCGGGACTGGTCGTCGACGACGCGCACGGCCTGGGCGTGCTCGGCGACGGCGGACGCGGCGCCCCGCACGCGGCGGGTCTCGCGGGCGCCGAGGACGTGGTCGTCACGGTCACCCTGTCCAAGTCGCTGGGCAGCCAGGGCGGAGCCGTGCTCGGCCCGGCCCGGGTGATCGAGCACCTGGTCAACGCGGCCCGGACGTTCATCTTCGACACCGGACTCGCCCCCGCGGCTGCGGGGGCGGCCCTGGCGGCACTGCGGCTGCTGCGCCGCGAGCCGGAGCGGGCGGCGCGGGCGCGCGCGGTGGCGGGCGAACTGCACGCCCGGCTGACGGCCGCGGGCCATCAGGCGGTGCGGCCGGACGCCGCGGTGGTCTCGGTGCGCGCGCCGTCCCCGGAGAGCGCCGTGCGGTGGGCGGCGGACTGCCGGGGCGCGGGTCTTGCCGTGGGCTGCTTCCGTCCTCCTTCCGTTCCCGACGGCATTTCCCGGCTGCGGCTGACCGCCCGCGCGGACCTCTCCGAGGGGCAGATCGAACGCGCTGTACGGGTGATCGGCGAAACACGACCATGAGTCGGCGTGACACGGCCGTGGCTCGCGGGCTGCGGGACTGATCAGACCTGGTGGGCCGCGGCCGTGAACTCCGCCCAGCTCTCGGGGGAGAAGAGCAGCGCGGGTCCGGCCTGGTCCTTGGAGTCGCGTACGGCGAGCAGTCCGGCCCACGGGCCGGTCAGGGGCCGAGCGGTCTCGACGCAGTTGTTCGCTCCCGTGCTGTAGCTGCTGCGCAGCCACCGCACGCCGTGCAGATCGGTACTGGAAGGTACGTTCCGAGGCAGTGCAGACATGGTGCCTCCTTACGCGCCGTCAGCTATCCCGGCGATGTAATCCAACGAGTCCTCGGGCGAAAGGGCGTGGATCTGAAGGGTGTTGAACGCCTCCGTATAGGCCCGGAGGTCTTCTTTCCGTTCGAGGTAGAGGCTACTCGTCAAATGGTCGAGAACAACCACGTCCAGATCAGAAGTGCGCGAAAATGAGAAGATAACGAAAGGCCCGGTGATGCCGACGTGCGCACCGGCCGCAAACGGCAGGACCTGCAGGCGCACTTGCGGCAACCGCCCCGCCTCCACCAGCCGTCCCAGCTGTCGCGCCATGACGTCCGGACCGCCGATCTCCCGGTGCAGCACCGCCTCGTCCAGCACCGCGCTCAGCTCCAGCGGCGGCGCGCCCCGCAGCACCGTCTGCCGGGCCAGCCGCACCTCGACCAGGGCGTCCAGACGCTCGTCCGCGTCCTCAAGTCCGCCCACCGCGGCCCTGGTCACGGCACGTGCGTACTCGGGAGTCTGCAACAGCCCCGGCACCACCGAGGTCTCCAAGGTGCGCATCGCGCTGGCCTGGGACTCCAGGCTGATGAAGTCCCGGTACGTCGGCGGCAGCACCCCGCGGTACGCATGCCACCAGTGGTGCCGGCCGCCGCCCGCGTCGTCGCCCGCCAACACCAGAAGCAGCTCGCGCAGTTGGGAGTCGCCGACGCCGTAGGCGTCCAGCAGTAACCGCACATCGGCCGATTTCACGCCGCTGGCGCCGGTCTCGATCCGGCTCACCTTCGACTGGTGCCAGCCCACCAGCCGCGCCGCCTCGCCACTGGTGAGCCCCGCACCGGTGCGCAACGCGCGCAGTTCTGCGCCCAACTTGCGGCGGCGCACCGCGGGACCGTGCTGCATGCGCTACTCCTTACTCCAACCGGGCCGCCCAAATACGGTCTCGCGTAGCAGAGTTCACCGCTTCGAGCGACAGATATATGCATATCTTGGTGGATCGCCACCGTGACCGGCGGGGTAATGGCAGTCTGGCGAAGAAGCACCAGTCCGGGACCGTACTCGAACCATCCGCTCCGTGTCGGACTCCGGTCCCGTGGGAAAGGGACGACGTCGCCATGGCAGACCATCTGGAAGCATCCGTCACTCTGCCGAGCGATCCCGCCTCGGTCTCCGCGGCCCGCGGCTATGTCGTCGGCACCCTCGCGGAGTGGGGCCTGGCGGGGGACACCGAAGTCGTCGACACCATCCGGCTGATCGTCTCCGAACTCGCCACGAACGCCGTACAGCACACCTTCGGCCAGTCACCCACCTTCACGGTGGACATCGAGCTGCACCGTGACGAACAGCTGCGCATCGGCGTCACCGACAGCCACCCGCGCTTCCCCAAGCGCCTGCCCGCCGCCGTCCAGCAGGACAACGGCCGCGGCCTGGTCATCATCCGCTGGCTGACCGCCGAGTGCGGCGGCAGACTCAGAGTCCGGCCCACCCGCGAGGGCGGCAAGACGGTCTCCATCGAACTGCCGTGGACGGTACCGGCGCAGCCGGTGACAGCGGCGGGACAGCAGGAGCCGTGAAGGTCTAATGCGCCCGGCCGAAGGCCCCCCGCAGCAGCGCCCGGAACGCGTCCACGGCCGGTGACGTCGTGTCGGTCCGACGGGCGAGAGAGATCGTACGACGCAACCCGCCCCCTTCCAGCGGCCGCACCCCCACCGGCGTGGCCGCGGTCCGCGCCACCATCTCCGGTACCACCCCGACCCCGAGGCCGGCGCTGACCAGCGCGCACACCAGCGCGTACACGGGCGTCGCGACCAGCACCGACGGCGTCGCCCCGGCCCGCGCCAGCACCGCCTCCACGCCCTGCCGGGCCGGATGGTCCGGCGCCATGCTGATCAGGGGCTGCCCGGCGAGCTCGGCCAGCGGGAGCCGTGCGCCGCCCGAGGCGAGGACATGGCCGGGGGCGGTCACCAGGACCAACTCCTCCACCAGCAGCGGCTCCAGAGTGACGGAGGCCGGCAGCGGCACCGGCTCGGCCGGCTCATAGGTGTGGGTCAGCGCCAGATCGATCTCACCGGCGGCCACCGCGGCGACCCCGGCCGGCGGTTCATGGTTGGCGACGGTCAGTTCCACGTCCGGATGGGCCCGGCGGAACGCGCTCAGCACCGGCGGCAGCAGATGCACGCCCGCGGTCTGGAAGGTGCCGAGCCGGAGCGTGCCGCCGGACAGCCCGGTCAGCCGGGCCAGTTCGTGCCGCGCCTGCTCCAGCTCGTCCAGCACCCGGCGGGCCCGGGCCACCAGCAGCTCGCCCGCCCCGGTCAGCCGCGTGCCGCGGTGGTGGCGGACCAGCAGGGTGGTGCCCGCCTCCCGCTCCAGCTTGGCCAGTTGCTGGGAGAGCGCGGGCGGGGTGTAGCCGAGGCGTTCCGCGGCCCGGGTGATGGAGCCGGCCTCCGCGACGGCGACCAGCGCGGCGAGCCGTGTGGGGTCGTACATGGCGTCCTGCCTAAAGCATTGCTTAAGGAAGACCCAGAATACTCGTAATACCTGCTGAAGGCTCCGGCGCGGCAGGCTGGCGTCATGGACGGACAGCTCATCGCCTTCACCGGGGTCGCGGCCGGCATGGTCGCCATGCCCGGCGCCGACTTCACCGTCGTCGTACGCAACGCCCTGGTCTCACGCCGGGCCGGCATCGCCTGCGCGCTCGGCATCGCGGGCGGGCTGCTGCTGCACACGGCACTGGCGGTGGCCGGGGTCGCCGCCGTGCTGACCGCCGTGCCCGCGCTGTTCCGGACGCTCCAACTGCTCGGCGGCGCCTATGTGTTGTACCTGGGCGCCCGGACCCTGCTGGATCTGCGCCGGCCGCGGACCATCGCACCCGACGAGGCGCCGCCGGCCGCGCGTCCGTTGCGGCAGGGGTTCGTCACCAACGCCCTGAACCCCAAGGCGCCGATCACCTTCCTGAGCCTGCTGCCGCAGTTCGTGCCCGCGGGCGCTCCCGCGCTGCCCCGGACGCTGCTGCTGGCACTGATCGTGGTGGTGTTCGCCCTGCTGTGGTTCCCGGCGGTGGCCCTGCTGGTGGACCGGCTGGGCCGGTGGCTGCGCCGGCCGCGTGCCGCCCGGGTCGTCGAGGCCGTCACGGGCACCGCGCTGACGGCTCTGGGGGCGGCGCTGCTCCTGGAGACGGTGGTATGAGGGCCCGTCGGGACGGCGGCGGGTCAGGTCGCCGCCGTCCCTCGGGCGCCGGTCAGCTCACCCGGCCGTACCAGACGCTGCTGGTCCAGATCTTCTGCAGACGCACCACATCCCCGGTCTTGGGGGCGTGCCAGATCTTCCCCTTCCCGGCGTAGATACCGACGTGGTAGACGTTCGATCCCGAGTGGAAGAACACCAGGTCGCCGGCCTTGCGGTTCTTGGCGGTGATGTGGCGGGTCTTGTTGTACTGCTGGGCCGCTGTGCGCGGCAGGCTCTTGCCCGCCTTCTTGTACGAGTACAGCGTGAGCCCGGAGCAGTCGAAGCGGCGTGGACCGGTGGCGCCGTACTTGTAGGGGGAGCCCTTCTTGGACTCCGCGACCTGGAGTGCCTTCGTCGCCGGTGTGGCCGCCTCTGCTTCGGCGGCGAAGCCGGGGGCCACGATCGAGCCGCCCACGGCGGCGATGGTCAGTGCCGAGGCCGTACCGGCCCGGGCCATCAGCGACGGGACACGATTGAGCGCAGTCATGCGCAACCCTTCGTCAGCCGCCTGTGAAGGATGACCTGTCGGATTCGGGCTGGCGAAGTGGCCCGGCCGCGTTGCCGCGGCTTCACCCCAAGGGCTGCTCGGTCCGGACAGTCGTCCGTGCCGGCGACCCGTCATGCTTGGGTCCTCCACTCCTGCCGATCCACTCCTGTCGACTCGGTCATCCGGGCGGCGGCAGGACTCGGCGTCCGCCCGGACCGCCCCGCCGCTGCGGCGGGGGCTTGTCGTCAGACAGGGATCTTGACTCACGGATGTCCGAAAAGCCCAACAGAACCGAGGATTTGTGGTGTTAGTCACCACTCACCCGTTCGGGTGGACACTGGGCTGTTCGAATGACTGTCGAGGGTGCTGGGGATGCCCGGACCAGCACCGGAACGACCAATTCCGCCGCGGGGCTACGCGCGTTGCGCAACCTTGACGGGCCTGCAAGAGGACGGGCGACTACGCCGAAAGGGGGTACCTCTTTTGGTCCGTTTCGACTCCGGTCCGGACGTCTCGTCAGCTCGCCGGACGCTCCGGACCGGAGTCGCGCCCCGTCAACTGTCGGGGCGTGGGGGCACGGTGACGCGAGCGGTGCGGCGCTCGCCGTCCAGCACCCGCAGCGCACGCGCCAGCGTGGGGGCGTGCAGCTCGGTCTCGCCGCGCTGGTGCATCAGCGTCAGCGCGTCCCGCAGCTCGGCCGCCCTGCTCACCAGGGCCTGGGCGGCGCGCAGTCCGCGGTAGGTGTCCCCGTGGTGCGCGGGGTTGATCCTGCCGAGCAGGTCGACCACATCGAGGTAACGGTCGATCAACTCGCCCTCCGCGCGCGTGAGTGCGGGCAGGGGCGGCAGCTCCGGTGGCAGCATCCGCGGCTCACCTCGCGCCGGGGGCGGGGCGGGAGGCCTTGCGGCTGGGGATGATGCCGTCCACGAGCCCGTACTCCAGCGCCTCTTGCGCGTTCAGCACCTTGTCCCGCTCGATGTCCGCGCTCACCTGCTCCGGGCTGCGCCCGGTGTGGCGTACGAGCATCTCCTCCAGGCGGGTCCGGATGCGCGTCAGTTCGTCCGCCTGGATGGCCAGGTCGCTCGCCTGACCCTGCACCGGCTCCGGCAGCGCGGGCTGGCTGATCACCACGCGCGCGTCGGGCAGCGCGTACCGCTTGCCCGGAGTGCCCGCGGCCAGCAGCACCGCGGCGGTCGGCCCGGCCTGCCCCAGCAGGATCGTCTCCACGTCGCAGGCGACGTACTGCATGGTGTCGTAGATCGCGGACATGGCGCTGAACGAGCCGCCGGGAGAGTTGACGTACAGGGAGATCTCCCGGTCCGGGTCCTTGTGCTCCAGATACATGAACTGCGCCATCACGTCGTTCGCCGAGGCGTCGTCGACCTGCGTCCCGAGGAAGACGATCCGCTCCTCCAGCAGCTTCGAGTACGGATCCATCGTCCGGCTCCCGTAGCTGGTGCGTTCCGTGAACTCGGGCAGGACGTAGCGGGCGGACGGTGCGGACGGTGCGGACGGTCGGGTCATGGGGAACCCCCTCCTCGCGACAGAGCTGACAGAGCTGTCTCTGTAAAAAATGTACAGGACGTACATGACGTTATGATGGGGGTATGGCCTACGAGATTCCGGTGACGCAAGCCAGGGCTGAGCTCGCCGACCTGATCAACCGGGTGGTGTACGGCGGTGAGCGCGTCGTCGTGACGCGGCACGGCAAGCCCCTCGTCGCCCTTGTCTCCGCAGCCGACCTCGAACGGCTCGAACAGCTCCCGGATCCCGCGGACGAGCAGGTGATCAGCGCGGTGTCCACCGTCCGCGAAGTCGCCGCCGCGCCCCGCGAGCAGCAGCGCTTCGGGATTGCGGCGGAGCATCGGGGGCCGGGCGCTTCTTAGGCCCGCAGCCCGCAGTTGCATGACGAAGGACCGTGCGCCGCCGTCGGCGCACGGTCCTTCGAGTCGTGGTGCCGGTCAGCCGACCGGGGTCAGTTCCCTCTCCGGCGCCGGCTCGCTCTGCGCACGCTGCTTCAGCAGGGCGCCCAGCACGACGGCTCCCAGGCCGAGCGCCGCCCACCAAGCCAGCGTCAGGGCGGGGCCGGTCGCCGCGGCGCCGTCGAAGAAGGCCGTCGAACGCAGCAGGCTCGCGCCCGCGCCCGGCGGCAGCCACTGGCCGAGGGCGCCGACCGGCTCGGGCAGCATCTCCGGCGCCGAGGCCGCGCCGGAGAACGGGTTGCCGAACAGCATCACGATGCCTGCCGTGATCCCCACGCCGGCGGTCCCGACGAGGGCGGCCAGACCGGCGACCGCCGCGCCGACCGCGAGCGTCGCCAGCGCGAACACCCCGGCCTCCGCCCACCAGTTGCCCGCGATGACCTCAAGCCAGCTGTGCGCGACCGCGGTCGCCGCGAGGCCGACCAGCGCGGCGGAACCCAGCAGCGCGACCACTGCCCGGGTGCCGCGCAGTCCGAGCAGCGTCACCACCGCGCCGGCGGCGATGCCGGCCAGGGCGAGCGGCAGCACGCTCGCGCTGAGGGCCGCGCCGCGCGGGTCGTTCGCGGGTGCGGCCACGACGTCGACGGTCGTGACCGGGGTGCCCTCGGCCGCGGCCTGGCCGGCCACCTGCTGCTGGAGCAGCTGGGCGACGAGCGGGCTCGCCGCCGTCGCGGTCAGCAGCCGCGTGCCCTCGGGGGTGACGACGACCGCGCCGTATACGGTCCGGTCCTCGACGGCGTCCCGGGCGGCGGCCTCGTCGGCGTAGTGGTGGAGTTCGAACGCCCCCTCGTGCCGGTCCAGCCGCTGCTCCAGCTGGGCCGTGGCGGTGGCCGGGCCTGCCACGCCGAGCGGCAGGTCACGGGGTGCGGTGCGGGCGGCGGGCCAGGCGAAGGCCCACAGGGCCAGGGCGGCGATGATCGGGACGACGACGATGACCGCGATCAGGTGACGCGGGGTGGTGGTCGGGCGTGCGGCCGGGCCTCGGGCAGCTGCTGCGGAGGCGGTGGACATGACGTTCCCCTTGCGTGGTTCATGGCCTCGGGCGCTGAGGCGTTAAAGAGAAGGATCATTCGTTTTTGTTGAGCCACCACCGTCCTGCGATCAGTGCCTCTTGTCAAGAAGGAACGTTCGTTTTACTTTTGAAGGCATGGCCCGCGTATCCCAGGAGCACCTCGACGCCCGCCGCCGGCAGATCCTCGACGGCGCCGCCCGCTGTTTCGCCCGCAACGGCTTCCATGCCACCTCCATGCAGGACGTGCTGAAGGAGGTCGACCTCTCCGCCGGAGCGGTCTACCGCTACTTCAGCAGCAAGGACGAACTGATCGCCGCGATCGCCAACGAAGTGCTGAGCGAGGTCCGCGACGCCTTCGAGGAGGTCACCCGGCACAGCCCGCCGCCGCCCCCGGACCTGCTCGTCGGCAAGGTGCTCGGCCGCACCCTCGGCATCTGGGCGACGCTGTCCGTCGACGGCGAGCCCGTCTTCCCACAGTTGATCATGCAGGTCTGGGCGGAGACCGTACGCAACCGCGAACTGGCGGCCGTCCTGCAGGAGGGATACGCCGTGGTCCGCCAGGCCTGGGTGGCGGTCGTGGAGGCCTACCAGGAGGCCGGGATGATGCGGTCGGACGTCCCCGCCGACCATGTCGCCCGGACCGTGATCGCCGTCGTGCAGGGGTTCATCGCCCAGCAGTCCCTGTTCGGGCCGGCCCCCGTCGAGGCTCTCCAGGACGGTCTGCGCGCGTTGATGAGCATGGGGGAGCCGCGGCCCGGCGCCTGACCGGATCACAGCTCGGTTAACTTGCTTGAAACTCGGTCCAACTAGCCTCCCTCCACGCCACCAGGGACTTTGCCCGTGGCTGAGGCAACCGGACCCCGCACGGTCCGGAGCGAGGACTGTGAGGTGGGACGTGCAACTGACCCCGCACGAGCAAGAGAGGCTGCTGATCCACGTGGCGGCCGACGTGGCCGAGAAGCGCCGGGCCCGCGGACTGAAGCTCAACCACCCCGAAGCGGTCGCCCTCATCACGTCGCACATCCTCGAAGGCGCCCGGGACGGCCGCACCGTCGCCGAGCTGATGTCCTCCGGACGCAAGCTGCTCACCCGTGACGACGTCATGGAAGGCATCCCCGAGATGATCCACGACGTCCAGGTCGAGGCGACCTTCCCGGACGGCACCAAGCTCGTCACCGTCCACGACCCGATCGTCTGAGGGGCCGCGATGATTCCCGGAGAGATCCTGTTCGCCGACGGCCCCGTCGCCTTCAACGAGGGCCGTGAGGTCACCCGGCTGACCGTCCTCAACGCCGCCGACCGGCCCGTCCAGGTCGGCTCCCACTACCACTTCGCCGAGGCCAACCCCGGCCTGGACTTCGACCGCGCCGCCGCCCGCGGCAAGCGGCTGAACGTCGCCGCCGGCACCGCCGTGCGCTTCGAGCCCGGGATCCCCGTCGACGTCGAACTCGTCCCGCTCGCCGGCGCCCGTGTCGTGCCCGGTCTGCGCGGGGAGACCGGAGGTGCCCTCGATGCCTGAGATATCGCGTGCCGCCTACGCCGACCTGTTCGGCCCGACCACCGGTGACCGCATCCGGCTCGCCGACACCGACCTGCTTGTGGAGATCGAGGAGGACCGCTCCGGCGGCCCCGGACTCGCCGGTGACGAGGCCGTGTTCGGCGGTGGCAAGGTCATCCGCGAGTCCATGGGCCAGTCGCGTGCTACGCGCGCAGACGGCACCCCCGACACGGTCATCACGGGCGCCGTGATCATCGACCACTGGGGCATCGTCAAGGCCGACGTCGGCATCCGCGACGGCCGGATCACCGGCATAGGCAAGGCCGGCAACCCCGACACGATGGACGGGGTGCACCCCGACCTGGTCATCGGACCGGAGACCGAGGTCATCGCCGGCAACGGGCGCATCCTGACCGCCGGCGCCGTCGACGCCCACGTCCACTTCATCTGCCCGCAGATCGCCGACGAGGCGCTCGCCGCGGGCGTCACCACGATCATCGGCGGCGGCACCGGACCGGCCGAGGGCTCCAAGGCCACCACCGTCACGCCCGGCCCCTGGCACCTGGCCCGGATGCTGGAGGCGATGGAGGAACACCCCGTCAACTTCGGCCTGTTGGGCAAGGGCAACACCGTCTCGCACGAGGCGATGCTCTCCCAGATCCGCGGCGGTGCGCTGGGGCTGAAGTTGCACGAGGACTGGGGGTCGACGCCGGCCGTCATCGACGCCTCGCTGACCGTGGCGGACCGGACGGGCATTCAGATCGCCATCCACACGGACACGTTGAACGAGGCCGGGTTCGTCGGTGACACGCTCGCCGCGATCGCCGGACGCGGCATCCACGCCTACCACACCGAGGGCGCGGGCGGCGGACACGCGCCGGACATCATGACCGTGGTCTCCGAGCCGCATGTGCTGCCGAGTTCCACCAACCCGACGCGGCCGTTCACCGTCAACACCGCCGAGGAACACCTCGACATGCTGATGGTGTGCCACCACCTCAACCCCGCGGTCCCCGAGGACCTCGCCTTCGCCGAGTCCCGGATCCGGCCCTCCACCATCGGGGCCGAGGACATACTGCACGACCTCGGCGCCATCTCGATCATCTCCTCCGACGCGCAGGCGATGGGACGGGTCGGCGAGGTCATCATGCGGACCTGGCAGACCGCCCATGTGATGAAGCGGCGCCGGGGGGCACTGCCGGGGGACGGGCGCGCGGACAACCTGCGGGTACGGCGGTATGTCGCCAAGTACACGATCAACCCCGCGCTCGCGCAGGGACTCGCGGGCGAGATCGGCTCCGTGGAGACCGGCAAGCTCGCCGACCTGGTGCTGTGGGAGCCGGCGTTCTTCGGCGTCAAGCCGCACCTCGTCGTCAAGGGCGGGCAGATCGCGTACGCGCAGATGGGCGACGCCAACGCCTCCATTCCCACCCCGCAGCCGATCCTGCCGCGGCCGATGTTCGGCGCGATCGGGCGGGCGCCGGGCTCGAACTCCGTGAACTTCGTGGCACCCCTCGCCATCGAGGACGGGCTGCCGGAGCGGCTCGGGCTCAGGAAGAAGTTCGTCGCCATCGAGTCCACGCGCGGTGTCACCAAGGCCGACATGCGGGAGAACGACGCCCGTCCGGAGGTGCGGGTCGATCCCGACAGCTTCGCCGTGCACATCGACGGGGAGCTGGTGGAGGCCACCCCGGCCGCCGAACTGCCCATGGCCCAGCGGTACTTCCTCTTCTGATGTCCAGGGCAGCGCTACTCGTCCTGGCCGACGGCCGCTTTCCCGCCGGAGGGCATGCGCACTCCGGCGGGGCGGAGGCGGCCGTCAAGGCCGGGCGGATCACCGGGGCCGCGAGCCTGGAGGAGTTCTGCCGGGGGCGGCTGCACACGGCGGGGCGGGTCGCTGCCGCGCTGGCCGCGGCGGCCGTACTCGGGGCGGATCCCGTGGAGTTGGACGCGGCGGCGGACGCGCGGACGCCGTCGCCGGCCCTGCGGGTCGCCGCGCGGAAGCTGGGGCGGCAGTTGATGCGGGCCGCGCGGGCGACGTGGCCGTCGGCGGAACTCGACGCGCTGATGCGGGAGTTCCCCAAGGGGGCCCATCAGCCCGTGGTGTTGGGGCTTGCGGCTCGGGCCGCGGGGCTGGGAGCTCTGGACGCGGCGTACTGCGCGGCGTACGAGAGTGTGAGCGGGCCCGCGTCGGCGACCGTGCGGTTGCTGAGTCTCGATCCGTTCGACGCCACGGCGGTGCTGGCTCGGTTGGCGCCGGAGGTGGACCTTGTCGCGGACGCCGCGGTGGAGGCGGCGCGGAGGGTTGCCGACGACGGGGTCGGTGCTCTGCCCGCTGCGTCTGCTCCATTGCTGGAGATCTCGGCGGAGGTGCATGCCGCGTGGCCTGTGCGGCTGTTCGCTTCGTGAGTTCTTCGCCCCCGCCGCCCCTTCCCGTTCCCGACCCTGGGGGCTGCCGCCCCCAGACCCCCGCTTCGGCCTGAACGGCCTCGTCCTCAAACGCCGGACGGGCTGGATATTGCAGCCCCCGCCTGACATAGGAGCCGTAGTCATGCACCTCGACCACTCCCACGACGGTCCCGCCGCCGTCAGCGCCGATGCCCACCGTCCCGACGGGGCCCGCCGGGCCCTGCGGATCGGGCTCGGGGGGCCCGTCGGGTCCGGGAAGACCGCCACCGTGGCGGCGCTGTGCCGGGCGCTGCGCGACGAGCTGTCGCTCGCCGTCGTCACCAACGACATCTACACGCGCGAGGACGCCGAGTTCCTGCTGCGCGAGGCCGTGCTGCCGCCCGAGCGGATCACCGCCGTGGAGACGGGAGCCTGTCCGCACACCGCGATCCGGGACGACATCTCCGCCAACCTCGAAGCGGTGGAGGACCTGGAGGACGAGGTCGGGCCGCTGGATCTGATCCTGGTGGAGTCCGGCGGGGACAACCTCACCGCGACCTTCTCCAAGGGGCTCGTGGACGCGCAGATCTTCGTGATCGACGTCGCGGGCGGGGACGACATCCCGCGCAAGGGCGGTCCCGGTGTCACCACCGCCGACCTGCTCGTGGTCAACAAGACCGACCTCGCTCCCTACGTCGGCTCCGACCTCGGCCGGATGGCGGCCGACGCCAAGGCGCAGCGCGCCGAACTCCCGGTCGTCTTCCAGTCGTTGCGGACCGAGGACGGGGTCGGGGACGTCGCCGACTGGGTGCGCGCGCAGCTCGCCGCGTGGTCGGCGTGATCGCGACCGGGGTCGCCGCCACCGCGCGAATCGGCGCGCGCGCCGACGGCCGGGGCGGTACGTCCCTTCCGGTGCTGGAGGGCGACGGGCCGCTGGCGCTGCGGCGCACGCGGGGCAGCGGCGCCGAGGCGCGGGTCATGCTCGTCGGCGCGATGAGCGGGCCGCTCGGTGGTGACCGCTTCGCGGTGGAGGCCGACGTGGCCGAGGGGGCCAGGCTGCGCGTCGGATCGGCCGCCGCGACCATCGCGCTGCCGGGGCAGGCCAAGGGCGAGGCCCACTACGACGTGCGGCTCGACGTGGCGGACGGGGGCGAACTGCACTGGCTCCCCGAGCAGTTGATCTCCGCGCAGGGCAGCGATCTGTACGTCACGACACGCGTCGACCTCGGCGCGACGGCCCGGCTCGTGCTGCGCGAGGAGCAGGTGCTCGGCCGCGCCGGCGAACAACCCGGACGGCTCACCAGCCGGCTGACGCTGCGGATCGCCGGACGGCCCGTCCTCGACCAGGAGCTGGCCTGCGGCCCCGGCGCCCCCGGCGGCTGGGACGGCCCCGCCGGCCTCGCCGGACACCGGGCCGTCGGCCAACTCGTCATCGCCCGCCCGGAGTTCGCCACCCACCCGGTGCCGGCCCGCGTCCTCACGGAGCACGCCACCCTCGTCCCCCTGCCCGGCCCCGCCGCCCTGGTAACGGCCGTGGCCCCGAACGCCCTGGTGCTACGCCACCTACTGGACGAGGCACTCGCTTCGCTCGGATAGCCTCCGCCCGCTTCGGCCGAGCGGCTGGAGCTCGTCCCCTGGCCTTCACGCGGTGGCCCTGCGGCCCGGCGCCCCCGGCGGCTGGGACGCCCCCGCCGGCCTCGCCGGACACCGTGCCGTCTGCTAACTCGCCGTCGCCCGCCCGGAGTTCGCCACCCTCGTCCCCCTGCCCGGCCCCGCCGCCCTGGTGCTACGCCACCTACCGGACGAGGCACTCGCTTCGCTCGGATAACCTCCGCCCGCCCCCTGGTGGCCTCCGTGTCACCGGGACGCGCTGCCCTGTCGCGGCCGCCCACTGCCCACACTCGCCCCCCGCCCGCAGGCACTCCCCCCACCCATCCCGCCAAGCGAACGTATCGATCCGTTTATCGGATTGGCAAAGAACCCCTCCCGCATCTGTTCACGGCACCCGCACAGTCGGGAGGATCCCTCTGCTCATGACAACGATGCAGGGGGAGGCCTCAGTTGAGGGATTCGAGACGTAAGGGGCGGGTGGCGGCGCTCGGTTCGGCCGGGGTGTTCGTCACCGCCGCGCTGATAGCCGGCGCGGTCGCGGCGCCCACGGCGAGTGCGGAGGACCGGCACGGTCAGGACCGTGAGGCGCGGGGGGCCGCCGTTGCCGCGGCGCGGGCCGCGAAGGCCGGGGTCGACTGGCAGGACTGCCCCGCCGAGTGGGGGCTGGAGAAGCCCATCCAGTGCGGCTGGGTGACCGTGCCGCTCGACTACGCGAAGCCGAACGGCAAGCAGATCAAGCTCGCCGTGGACCGCATCGGCAACACCGGCACCGCGGACGAGCGGCAGGGCGCGCTGGTCTACAACCCGGGCGGTCCGGGCGGCTCCGGCCTGCGCTTCCCGCGCCGGGTGACCACCAAGAACCCGGTCTGGGCGAAGGCGGCCAAGGCGTACGACTTCGTGGGCTTCGACCCGCGCGGCGTCGGCAAGTCCGCGCCCATCTCCTGCATCGACCCGCAGGAGTTCGTCAAGGCGCCCAAGATGGACCCGGTGCCCGACTCCGAGGCCGACAAGCTGGCCCAGCGCAAGCTCGCCCGCGAGTACGCCGAGGGCTGCGCCGAGCGCAGCGGCGAGATGCTGCCGTACATGACCACGCCGAACACCGCGCGCGACCTCGACGTCATCCGCGCCGCGCTCGGCGAGCGGAAGCTCAACTTCCTCGGCGTCTCCTACGGCACCTACCTCGGCGCCGTCTACGGCACGCTGTTCCCGGGGCATGTGCGCCGGATGATCGTCGACAGCGTGGTCAACCCGTCCCGGGAGAAGATCTGGTACCAGGCCAACCTCGACCAGGACGTCGCCTTCGAGATGCGCTGGGAGGACTGGCAGGACTGGGTGGCCGCGAACGACGCCACGTTCCACCTGGGTGACACCCGCGCCGAGGTCCAGGCGGTCTGGCTCGACCTGCGTGCCGCCGCGAAGAAGGCCCCCCTGGGCGGGGTCGTCGGCCCGGCCGAGCTGATCGGCTTCTTCCAGAGCGCCCCGTACTACGACTCCGCGTGGGTGCCGGCCGCCACCGTGCTCAGCAAGTACGCCGCCGGTGACGTCCAGGCCGTCATCGACGCGGCCGCCCCGGACCCGACCGACACCGCGGGCAACGCCGCCTCCGAGAACGGCAACGCCGTCTACACGGCCGTGGAGTGCACCGACGCCAAGTGGCCCACCAGCTGGCAGCGCTGGGACCGCGACAACTCCCGGCTGCACCAGGACTACCCGTTCCTCACCTGGGCCAACGCCTGGCTGAACCTGCCCTGCGCGACCTGGCCGGCCAAGCAGCAGACCCCGGTGGACGTGCGGACCGGCAAGGGACTGCCGCCGGTGCTGATCGTGCAGGCCGAGCGTGACGCGGCCACCCCGTACGGGGGCGCCGTCGAACTGCACCAGCGCTTCAAGGGCTCCCGCCTGATCACCGAGAAGGACGCGGGCTCCCACGGTGTGACCGGCCTGGTCAACCCGTGCATCAACGAGCGGGTGGACGCCTACCTGCTCACCGGCTCCCTGGACGCCACCGACGTGACCTGCACACCGCACGCCACGCCGAAGCCGTAGGGGCAGTAGCAGGAGCAAGGGGGCGACCGAGGACATCGGTCGCCCCCTTCGTGCAGTGCTCAGCCGAGCGGCATCTTCGGGAACCTGCGTTCCCTCTGCTCGCCCGCCGCGGCCTGCTCGGCCTTGGCGACGGCCGCGTACTGGTCGACGTACTCCTGCTCGGACAGCGACAGGATCGCGTACATGATCTCGTCGGTGACCGCGCGCAGGATCGCCTTCTCGTTCTCCATGCCGGCATAGCGGGAGAAGTCGAGGGGCGCGCCGAAACGGATGCCCACGGGGCGGATGTTGGGGATGACCTTGCCCGGCGGCTGGGCCTCGAAGGTGCCGATCATCGCGCACGGGATCACCGGCACCTGCGCCTTGAGCGCCATCACCGCGACCCCGACCTTGCCCTTGTACAGCCGGCCGTCGTGCGAGCGGGTGCCCTCGGGATAGATGCCGAGCAGTTCGTTCTTGCGCAGCACCCCGAGTCCTTCGCGGATCGCGGCCTGTCCTGCCTCCTTGCCGGAGCGGTCGACCGGGATCTGCCCGGCGCTGCGGAAGAAGAACGCGGTGAGCCGCCCCTTGAGGCCGGGGCCGGTGAAGTACTCGGCCTTCGCGAGGAAGGTGATGCGCCGTTTGATGATGGCGGGCATCAGGAAGTGGTCCGAGAAGGACAGATGGTTCCCGGCGACGATCGCGGCGCCGGTCGGCGGCACGTGTTCGAGGCCCTCTATTCGGGGCCGGAAGACAAGTCTCAACAGAGGGCCCAACAACACGTACTTGAGCAGGTAGTAGAACAAGAGGTCGCTCCTCTACTCCGGCGGAACGGCTCAACTGCCTTGTTGGGGCAGGTCAACCGGCGTGTTGTGGGGTCTGTCAGTGTAGGCGCACGGGCAGGTGCCCGGAACCGGGTCAGCCGCGACTGACGTGGACGACGTTCTTGACAGGAGACTCACAGCCGTACGACCACCAGCGCGGTGTCGTCGGTGGCGCCGCCCGGCGGCAGCAGTTCGAGCAGGACCGCGTCCGCGAGCGCGTCCGGTTCGTCGCGGCAGTGGCTGACGAGGGAGTCGGCGAGCCGGTCCAGGCCGGCGTAGATGTCCTCCCCTCTGCGCTCCACCAGCCCGTCGGTGTACAGCACGAGGGTGGCGCCGGCGGTGAACTCCGCCTCCGCCTGCGGTCGGGGGACCGGGTCGGGGCGGGCGTCGAGCGGGGGGTCGGTGGCGCGGTCGAGGAACTCCACGCGGCCGTCGGGGTGGAGCAGTGCGGGGGGCAGGTGGCCGGCGCTGCTGTAGGTGATGCAGTGGCGGTCGAAGTCGACGAACGTGGTGACCGCGGTGGCCGATTCCGCACCGTCCACCACATGCGCGTACCGGCCGAGGACGTCGAGCGCCTGGGCGGGCCCGTCGGCGACGCGCGAGGTGGCGGTGAGCGCGCTGCGCAGCTGGCCCATGACGCCGGCCGCCTCAAGGCCGTGTCCGACCACGTCGCCCACGGAGACCCCGATGCGGTTGCCGCCGACCAGGTCGACCACGTCGTACCAGTCGCCGCACACGTTCAGCGAGCCGACCGCGGGCCGGTAGCGCACCGCGGCCCCGTGGCGTCCCACCTGGCGGGAGGCGGGCAGCATCGCCTCCTGGAGGGCGAGGGCCACCTCACGTTCGCGGGCGTGCGCATGGCGCAGCCGGTCGTTGAGCTCCTGGAGCTCACGGGCGCGCGTGTACAGCTCGGCCTCCAGCACCCGGGCGCGGCTGCCGCTCCGGCCGCCGCGGGCCCGGATCAGCTCGGTGACCTCCTCGACCCGGTGCACCAGCAGCACGACCTTGCCGTTCGGGCCGAGCACCGGGGCGTTGACCGGGCTCCAGTAGCGTTCCTCCCACTGCCCGGGCCGCTCGGCCGACTCCACGTCGTAGCGCTGGAGGGCCATGGCGTCGCGCTCGCCGGTGGCCACCACGCGCCGCAGCGAGGCCGCGAGGTTGCGCATGCCGGTGGCGGCGGGGTCGCTCGGGTTGTCGGGGAAGACGTCGAACAGATAGTGGCCGAGGAGGTCCTGACGGCCCCGCCCGGCCTGCTGGAGGAATTCCTCATTGACGTCCGCGAAGACGAATTCGGGCGTCAGCAGCGCCACCATGCCGGGCAGGGCCCGGAAGACCGCCGCGTAGTCGATCGCCGTATCGCTCATGGCTTCCGCCTCACCACCGGAACCCCACCAGTTTGGCACGGTGTGCGGCATATGTGCCGGGATCGGGTGTCAGTCCGGATCGGCGAGCGACTGCTCAGCCCAGATGATCTTCCCTTCGGGGGTGAAGCGGGTGCCCCACCGCTGGGTGAGCTGGGAGACCAGCAGCAGCCCGCGTCCGCCCTCGTCCGTGGTGCGGGGATGGCGCAGATGGGGTGCGGTGGCGCCGCCGTCGAAGACCTCGCAGAACAGGGTGCGTTCCCGGATCAGCCGGAGCCGGATGGGGCCGGTGGCGTACCGGATGGCGTTGGTGACCAGCTCACTGACGACCAGCTCGGTGGCGAAGGTCAGGTGCTCAAGACCCCACTCGGTCAGCCGGCGGGCGGCCTCCTTGCGGGCGTCGGACACCACGGCGGGGTCGTTCGGCAGCTCCCAGACCGCCACCCGTTCGGCGCCGAGGAGCCGGGTGCGGGCCATCAGCAGCGCGACGTCGTCGTGCGGCCGGTCCGGGACCAGTGCGTCCACCACCGCCCGGCAGCGCAGCGTCAGCGAGTCCGACGGGGGTCCCCCCGCGCGAGGCTGTTCGAGAGTGGGGGAGCGCTCCAGGGCCGGCTTCAGCCGGTCCCGGCCCGCGTCCACGGCCCAGTGGTCGCCGTCGCGGGCCAGCAGGCCGTCCGTGTGCAGGGCCAGGGTGCTGCCCTCCGCCAGCATCACCTCGACCGACTCGAACGGCGGGCCGCCCACGCCGAGCGGCGGTCCCTGCGGCACGTCGACGAAGGTGACGGCGCCGTCGGGCAGGACGACGGAGGGCGTGGGATGACCCGCGGCGGCCATGGTGCACCGGCCGTCGACCGGGTCGTACACCACGTACACACACCCCGAGCCCACCGACTGCGTACGGTCGACGCCCTCGGCGTCCGGCGCGACGCCCTCGTCCCGCGCCGACCGCGCCACCAGGTCGTCGAGATGCGCGAGCACCTCCTCGGGCGGCAGGTCCAGCGCCGCCAGCGTCCGTACGGCGGTGCGCAGCCGGCCCATGGCCGCGGCGGCGCCGATGCCGTGACCGGGCACCTCGCCCACCACCAGGGCGACGCGGGCCCCGGACAGCGGCACCACGTCGTACCAGTCGCCGCCGATGCCGGTCAGCTCGTCGGCGGGCCGGTAGCAGGCGGCGACCTCCACCGCGTCCTGCTCGGGCAGCCGGTGGGGGAGCAGGCTGCGCTGGAGCACCAGGGCGGCCTCGCGCTCGCGGGTGTAGCGCCGGGCGTTGTCCATGCAGACGGCCGCCCGGGACACCAGGTCCTCGGCCAGCCGCAGGTCGTCCTCGTCGAAGGACTCCTGGCGGCGCCGCCGGAAGAAGGCCGTGACGCCCAGGGTGACGCCCCGCGCGCGGACCGGCACGATCATCACGCTGTGCAGCCCCAGCTCCAGGAAGGTGGCCTGCCGGCCGCCGGGGGCGTCCGTCGCCCAGGTCCGGGCGAGCGGGTCGAGCCGCGCCTCGTGCCAGGACCGGCCCGTGGTCAGAGCGCGGATGGGCGGCGACCCGGCCAGGTACGTGGCGCCCTGGCCGACGCCGACCACGGCCTCCGGGACACCCGTCTCCACCGACTGGTGGCCGGCCCGCCGCAGCCGTACCGCGTCGGTGTCGCTCAGCGGTCCCGGCACGGGCTCACCGCCGTGCAGCACCGACTCCAGCAGGTCCACGGCGACGAAGTCCGCGAACTCCGGTACGGCCGCGTCGGCCAGTTCCTGGGCGGTCTGCACGACGTCCAGCGTCCGGCCGATGTGCCGGCCGGCCCGGTCCAGCAGATCGAGGCGCTGCCGGGTGCGGTGCCGCTCGGTGATGTCGACGACCGTGTAGTACACGCCCATCGGATGGCCCCGGTCGTCGTCGAGGCGGGTGAACGACATCATGTGCGCCGTCTCGCGGTGCGGCGCCGAGCGGACGTGGCCCACGTGCTCGTAGCCGACCACCGGAACGCCGGTCTCCAGCACGCGCCGCATCTGCGTCTCCACGGCCGCGGCGTCCAGACCCGGCTGGATGTCGGCGAGCCGGCGCCCCAGCCGTTCGTGCGCGGGTCCGCCGCCGAACTGCGCCAGCGCCGCGTTCGACCACACGAACCGCAGGTCGGCGTCCACGATCGCTATGCCGACGGGCGAACGGGAGACCATCTGCTCCAGCACCGCGCGGCTCATGTCCCAGCCAGGCGCCTCGGCCATCTCCGAGAGCAGTGCCAGCCAGCGCGCCCTGCCGCCCGGCTCCGGCGCCGCGACGATCCGCACCATCACCCTGACCGCCCGGCCGTCCCTGGCGCGCGCGGTGAGCAGCCCCGACCAGCCGCCGTCCCGGCGACAGCGATCCGCCAGCTCGGGCAGACGCGCCGCGTCCTGCCCGGACAGCAGCCCGGCCACCGGCGTGCCCACCACATCGGCGGCCGCGTACGCCAGCAGCCGCTGCGCCCCACTGGTCCAGCCGGTCACCACGCCCCGGGCATCGAGCAGCACGGGCGCGGCATCGGCCACGTCGAACCGATGCCGGCCAACACCCCGCTCCTCATGTGCGGCCACGGCTGACCTCTCTGTCGCTGAGAGTGGTCTACCACCTCTGACCCCAGTGTTCACCCTCACGGGGGTTCGGCCTCGGTCGGGGCTGTGGGGCGGGGGGCCTCTCCGGCGGCCGGTGGACGGGTGGGGTGCCGGCTCGTGGCTCGGTCAGGCGGGGTTGGCGGCCTGTGGTGCGTCGGGCCCGTGCGTCGGGAGCTTGTCGTGTGTCCAGGGATCGGGCGGGGTTGTCGGCCTGTGGCGTGGTCGGGCCCGTGCGTCGGGGACTTCTCCCGTGTTCGGAGGGCCGGGCGGGGTTGGCGACCTGTGGCGCATCAGGCCCGTGCGTCGGGAGCTGCTCCCGTGTCCGGGGGGACCGGGCGGGGTTGCCGGTTCGTGGTCCGGGCAGCCCCGTGTGCCGGGAACTTCTTCGGCGCACGGAGGACCGGGCGGGCCTCCCGCCCGGTGGCTCGGGCGGCCCCGTGCGCCAGGAGCTTCTCCGGCGCACGGAGAGCCGAGCGGGGCTCCCGGCCTCTGGCCCGGTCACGCCCCCTGTGTCAGCACCTTCTCCAGCGTGGCGAGGGCCGAGTGCAGTTCCTCGCCGGTGATTGTCAGGGGCGGGGCCAGGCGGATTGTGGAGCCGTGGGTGTCCTTGACCAGGATTCCCTCGTGCATCAGGCGGCTGCTGACCTCGCGGCCGGTGCCGATGGCCGGGTCGATGTCGACGCCTGCCCACAGGCCGCGCGCGCGGAAGCCGACGACGCCCTTGCCGACCAGCTCCGCCAGGCCGTCCCGCAGGACGCCGCCCAGGTCGGCCGCGCGCTGCTGGAACTCGCCCGACTCCAGCAGCTCGACCACGGCGGTGCCGACCGCGGCTGCGAGCGGGTTGCCGCCGAAGGTCGAGCCGTGCTCGCCGGGCCGCAGCACGCCCAGCACGTCCCGTCGGGCGACCACCGCGGAGACCGGCACGATGCCGCCGCCCAGCGCCTTGCCCAGCAGCAGCACGTCCGGGACGACGCCCTCGTGCTCCACGGCGAGGGTGCGGCCGGTGCGTCCGAGGCCCGACTGGATCTCGTCGGCGATGAACAGACAGCCCTTGCGGCGGGTGAGCTCGCGTACGCCGGCCAGGTAGCCCTCGTCCGGGATGATCACGCCCGCCTCGCCCTGGATGGGCTCCAGCAGCACCGCGGCCGTGGTCTCGTCGACCGCCTCCTCCAGCGCCGCCAGGTCGTTGTACGGCACGATCCGGAAGCCGGGCGTGAACGGGCCGAAGCCGGCGCGGGCGGTCTCGTCCGTGGAGAAGGACACGATCGTGGTCGTCCGGCCGTGGAAGTTCTCCGCGGCGACCACGATCGTCGCCCGGTCGGCCGGGACGCCCTTCACGTCGTACGCCCACTTGCGGGCCACCTTGATGCCGCTCTCGACCGCCTCGGCGCCCGTGTTCATCGGCAGCACCATGTCCAGGCCGGTCAGCTCCGCGAGCCGCTCGGCGAACTCGGCGAGCCTGTCGTTGTGGAAGGCACGCGAGGTGAGCGTGAGGCGGTCGAGCTGACGGTGGGCCGCCTCGATCAGGGCCGGGTGGCGGTGGCCGAAGTTGAGGGCGGAGTAGCCGGCCAGCATGTCGAGGTAGCGGCGGCCCTCCACGTCCTCCACCCAGGTGCCCTCGGCGCGGGCGACGACGACGGGCAGGGGGTGGTAGTTGTGCGCGAGGACGGGCTCCTCCGCGCGGATCAGATCGGCGGAGGAACGGGCGTGCGCGGGTGCGGTCATCAGCGGATCTCCTGGGTGCAGCACTTGATGCCGCCGCCGGCCTTGTGGAGCTCGGAGAGGTCGACGGGGACAGGGACGTAGCCGTGGTCGTCGAGGCGCGCGGCGAGCGTCTCGGCCTGCGGCGCGATGAAGACGTGACGCCCGTCGGAGACGGAGTTCAGCCCGAACGCCATCGCGTCCTCGCGGGTCGCGAGCACCGCGTCGGGGTACAGCCGCGCGAGCACCTCGCGGCTCCCGGGCGAGAACGCCTCCGGGAAGTACACGATGTTGTCGTCGTCCAGGACGAACAGCGCGGTGTCCAGGTGGTAGAAGTGCGGGTCCACCAGCGTCAGGCTGATCACCGGGTGGCCGAAGAACTCCTGCACCTCGCGGTGCGCCTCCCGGGTCGTCCGGAACCCGGTGCCGGCCAGCACGTACCGGCCCGTCCAGACGAGATCGCCCTCGCCCTCGCAGACCGACTCGGGCCGGTGGACGTCGTAGCCCGCCTGCTTGAACCAGGTGTCGTAGTGACTGGACTCGGGGCGGCGCTCGGGCGCGTGGAAGAGCGAGCCGAAGACGCGGCCGTCCACGACGACCGCCGAGTTCGCGGCGAAGACCATGTCCGGGAGGCCGGGGACCGGCTCCACGGCCTCGATCGCGTGGCCGTGGGAGCGGTAGGTGCGGATCAGCGCCTGCCACTGCTCCTGGGCCAGATCGACGTCCACCCGGACGTCGGGATGCATCCAGGGATTGATCGCGTACTGCACGGCGAAATGTCTGGGTTCGCAGACGAGATAGCGCCGCCGGCGCGGCACACGGTTGTCGGGCACAGAGGGGTTCCTCCGCTTCCTGCGGTGTCAACGGGGTTGACACCACGGTAGGAACTGACGCCCACGCGCGACAAGAAACAAGAGCTGCGTGTTCGCGCAGGAATGCTGCGTTGTCGAGTGGATCAGCGCAGGTCTGCTGCGTCGTCGGGCGCGGCATGGCTCGCGCCCGCTTCCGGGCTTTCCGGGAGGAGGTGGGACAGCACCATCACGCTGATCGTCTTCCGGATGAACGGCTCCGCGCGGATCCGCTCCAGGACCTCCTCGAAGTGCTCCACATCCCGCGCCCGCACATGAAGCAGCGCGTCCGCGCCCCCGGTCACGGTCATCGCCGCCGCGATCTCCGGATGGTTGCGCACCACCTCCGCCAGCCGCCGCGGCGGGGCCGCGCCCTCGCAGTACACCTCGACGTACGCCTCGGTGCGCCAGCCCAGCGCCGACGGCCGCACCGTGGCCGTGAACCCGGTGATCACCCCGGCCTCCCGCAGCCGGTCCACCCGCCGCTTCACGGCCGTGGAAGACAGTCCGACGTCCGTGCCGATCTCGGCGAAACTGGTCCTGGCGTTCGCCATCAGGGCGGTGATGATCTTCCGGTCGAGTTCGTCGAACGGCGTGGGCCTGCTGTTCATGGCGGCACCCTACCCAGCGGAAACGTCCGCACCTCGGCACATGTCCAGGCGTACGAATTGCTCCTACACTCCACGTTCATGCTGCGCGCCCTGGCTGTCGACGACGAACGCCCCTCGCTGGAGGAGTTGCTCTACCTCCTGAACGCCGACCCCCGCATCGGCAGCGCGGAGGGCGCCGGCGACGCGACCGAGGCGCTGCGCCGCATCAACCGCGCGCTGGAGTCGGGGCCCGCCGGGCCGGAGGCGATCGACGTCGTCTTCCTCGACATCAACATGCCCGGGCTCGACGGCCTCGACCTCGCCCGGCTGCTGAGCGGGTTCGCCAAGCCGCCGCTGGTCGTGTTCGTCACCGCCCACGAGGACTTCGCCGTCCAGGCCTTCGACCTCAAGGCCGTCGACTACGTGCTCAAGCCCGTCCGCAAGGAACGCCTCGCCGAGGCCGTCCGCCGGGCCGCCGAGCTCATCGACACCGGCCCGCGCATACCCGTGCACGAGCCCGACCCCGACCAGATACCCGTCGAGCTCGGCGGCGTGACCCGCTTCGTCCCCGTCGACGACATCACCCACGTCGAGGCCCAGGGCGACTACGCCCGCCTGCACACCGACAAGGGCAGCCACCTCGTACGCATCCCGCTGTCCACCCTGGAGGAGCGCTGGCGCGCCCGCGGCTTCGTCCGCATCCACCGCCGCCACCTCGTCGCCCTGCGGCACATCGGCGAACTGCGCCTGGACGCGGGCACGGTCAGCGTCCTGGTCGGCGACGAGGAGCTCCAGGTCAGCCGCCGTCACGCGCGCGAGCTGCGCGACCTGCTGATGAGGAGGCCCTGACCGTGCCCAGCCAGGACCCCGTCGAACGCCGCGTCGTCGTCACCGGCCCGCCCCGCCGCACCCGCCGCACCTCCGGCTACTACCGGCCGCGCACCGAGATCGACGAACAGACCACCCTCGGCCACACCTACGTCCGTTCCCTGATGCGCTCCCAACTGCGCGCCGCCCTCGCCGTGGTCGCCGTCCTCGGCCTCCTCGTCCTGCCGCTGCCGGTGCTGTTCGCGGCCATCCCGGACGCCGCCCGCTTCGAATGGGCGATCCTCGGCTTCTGCCTCTACGTCCCGCTCGTGCTGCTCGCCGGCTGGTACGTGCGGCGCGCCGAACGCAACGAGCGCGACTTCGTCCGCCTCGTCGAGGACCAGGACCAGGAACGCTGACCGACCGTGAACGAGAACTTCGCCGTCCCCGCCGTCGCCCTGGTCGTCGCCGCGACCGTCCTCGTCGGCGCCTTCGGCCTGCGCATCTCCCGCACCACCTCCGACTTCTACGTCGCCTCCCGCACCGTCGGCCCCCGCCTCAACGCGGCCGCCATCAGCGGCGAGTACCTCTCCGCCGCCTCCTTCCTCGGCATCGCCGGACTCGTCCTGGTCCAGGGCCCCGACATGCTCTGGTACCCGGTCGGCTACACGGCCGGCTATCTGGTCCTGCTGCTCTTCGTCGCCGCCCCGCTGCGTCGCTCCGGCGCCTACACGCTCCCCGACTTCGCCGAGGCCCGCCTCGCCTCCCCGGCCGTGCGGCGCCTGGCCGGGGCGTTCGTCGTCGGCGTCGGCTGGCTCTATCTGCTGCCCCAACTCCAGGGCGCCGGACTGACGTTGACGGTGCTCACCGGGGCGCCCGACTGGCTCGGCGGGGTCATCGTCGCGGTTGTGGTGGTCGCCATCGTCGCCGCGGGCGGCATGCGCAGCATCACCTTCGTCCAGGCCTTCCAGTACTGGCTCAAGCTCACCGCCCTGCTGGTCCCCGTCCTCTTCCTGGCCCTCGCCTGGCAGCAGGACGGCGCCCCCGACCACGCCTTCGACGAACCGGCCGCCTTCCGCGAACAGCGCGCCGTCCGCGTCGACGACCGCATCGACCTGCGCCTGGAGCGCCCCCTGGCCGTCACCGTCAGCGGCACCGTCGACGGCCGCGCCCACGACGACGACAAGCTTGAACTCCCCGCCGGCACCCACCGGATCGAGGCCGGCACCCGGCTGACCTTCGCCGAGGGCACCGCCGTCCCCGAGGCCGAGCGGGGCGGCGACACCGGTCTGTCCCCGTCCCAGGCCGAGACCCGCGGCGAACGCCCGCTGTACGCCACGTACGGACTGATCCTCGCCACCTTCCTCGGCACCATGGGCCTGCCGCACGTCGTCGTGCGCTTCTACACCAGCCCGCACGGCGTCGCCGCCCGCCGCACCACCGTCGCCGTCCTCGGCCTGATCGGCGCCTTCTACCTGCTGCCCCCCGTCTACGGCGCCCTCGGCCGCCTGTACGCCCCCGAACTCACCCTCACCGGCAACGCGGACGCCGCCGTCCTGCTGCTGCCCGAGCGCATGATCGGCGGCCTGGGCGGCGACCTGCTCGGCGCGCTGGTCGCCGGCGGCGCCTTCGCGGCGTTCCTGTCCACCGCCTCCGGCCTGACCATGGCCGTCGCCGGCGTGCTCACCCAGGACGTGCTCCCCTCGCGCGGGGTACGGCACTTCAGACTCGGCACGGTCCTCGCGATGGCGGTGCCGCTCGCGGCGAGTGCCCTGGTCGGCGGGTTGCCGGTCGCCGACGCGGTGGGCCTCGCGTTCGCCGTCTCCGCCTCCTCCTTCTGCCCGCTCCTCGTGCTCGGCATCTGGTGGCGGAGGCTCACCCCGCCGGGAGCGGCCGCCGGGATGCTGGTGGGCGGCGGCTCCGCACTGCTCGCCGTCGCCGCGACGATGTCCGGCTTCCCCGGCACCGGCGCCCTGCACGCCCTGCTCGCCTGGCCCGCCCTCTGGTCGGTGCCGCTGGGCTTCTTCACCATGATTCTCGTGTCGCTGGCGACGCCGGGCAGGGTCCCGGCCGGGACGGCGGCGATCCTGGCACGGTTCCACCTGCCGGAGGAACTGGCGGAGGTGAAGGCATGAGTGGTTCAGCAGTGCCCCGAAGGGGCGCGGGGCTGTGTCATGTGCGGCTCCGCCGCGTGGGCGCGACCGGCCACAACGGCGCCGCGGTCGGCCGACGACCTGTGACGGCACTTTCAGCGGAGCGCCCCGCATGAGCGGATTCATCGCCGGACTGTGCGTGGCGATCCTGCCGCTGCTGGCCGCCGGCTTCTGGCTCGGGCGGCGCACCGCGCGGCCCGAGAGCCAGGGCGGCCTCGGCACGCCCGTCGAGCACGCCACCTTCGAGACCCTGCACACCGCCTCCCTGGCCGCACCCCCGCTGCGGGCCGGGCTGACCGAGGAGACCGCCCGTAAGTCGGCGCGCAGGCTGCGCTCCCTGCTCGGCACCGACGCGCTGTGCCTGACCGATCAGAAGGACGTCCTGGCCTGGGACGGCGTCGGCGGCCACCACCGCGCCGAGATCATGGAACGGCTCGCCGGGCCGCTGGAGTCCGGCCGCGGCGAGGCCTTCCCGCTGACCTGCGAGACCCCCGACTGCCCGGTGCGCTGGGCGGTCGTCGCCCCGCTCACCGTCGACGACCGCGTCCACGGCGCGCTCGTCGCCTGCGCGCCCCGCGAGTCGGCCGTCCTCGTCCGCGCAGCCGGAGAGGTCGCCCGCTGGGTGAGCGTCCAGCTGGAGCTCGCCGACCTCGACCAGTCCCGCACCCGTCTCATCGAGGCCGAGATCAAGGCCCTGCGCGCCCAGATCTCCCCGCACTTCATCTTCAACTCGCTCGCGGTGATCGCCTCGTTCGTGCGCACCGACCCCGAGCGCGCCCGCGAACTGCTCCTGGAGTTCGCCGACTTCACCCGCTACTCGTTCCGCCGGCACGGCGATTTCACCACCCTGGCCGACGAACTCCACGCCATCGACCACTACTTGGCGCTCGTACGGGCACGCTTCGGCGACCGCCTCTCCGTCACCCTCCAGATCGCCCCGGAGGTGCTCCCCGTCGCCCTGCCCTTCCTCTGCCTCCAGCCGCTCGTGGAGAACGCCGTCAAGCACGGCCTGGAGGGCAGGAGCGACAAGTGCCGCATCAGCATCACCGCACAGGACGCCGGCGCCGAGGCCCTCGTGGTCATCGAGGACGACGGCGCCGGAATGGACCCCGCCGTACTGCGCCGCATCCTGGCCGGCGAGGTAAGCCCGTCCGGCGGCATCGGACTGTCCAATGTCGACGACCGGCTCCGTCAGGTCTACGGAGACGACTACGGCCTCGTCATCGAGACCGCCGTCGGAGCGGGGATGAAGGTCACCGCCCGGCTGCCCAAGTACCAGCCGGGGGTGCACTCGGCGGGCCGGCTGACCGGCGCATGAAGGTCACGTACTGCGTGTGACCACCATGCCGAGGGTGATCAGCCCGAGCACGACCCAGCCGAACCACAGCCAGCCGTTGCTGCCGAGCGCCACCGTGTAGGCCGTCACCACGACGAGTCCGCCGACGGTGAGCACCCCCATCGTCCGCGTAGAACCGTCCGTAGAACCGGGCATCGCAACACCCTCCTCATGGTTCGTCCCCCTCCATGGTGCCCCCGTTCTGCTTCCGGACGGTGCACACGACAAAATGTGTGCCCGACTTCCAGGGCCCACCGCTCGTCCAGGAGCCGGCCGTGTAGACCGACGGGTCGAAGCCGTAGTCGCGCGGCGGCACCTTACGGGCGCAGGCCGTGTCCGACTCGGTGCGGGCCTCGGCGAGCGTGACGTCCTCGCCCAGTCGGGTGAATCCGAGCACCTGCTCGTCGTGCGGGCCCGCGCAGGGCACAAGACGGGCGTCCCGGTTCGACCGTACGTCCAGACAGTCCCGGCGCTGCATGGTCGCCGTGTCCGCGAAGGCCGCGCCCGGCTCGCGGTGCCTGCCGAGCGGCCCGTAGACCGGCCCGTGCGCGCCCAGGACCAGACAGGCCACGCGCCGCCCGGCCGCCCCGAAGCCCGCCTCGGTCGGCAGGACGGCGAAGCTGCGGACGTCCGCGAGCTTCCCGCGCAGCTCCTGCGTCCGCTCCTCGCACCGTGCGGCCCCCTCGGCCCGCGCCCGGTCCGCGGACGCGGCCGGGACGAACGCCATGACCTGCCCGTCGGGCGCCTTTCCGCAACCCGGATCCACCGTCAGCCGCGGCGTGCCCTGGAAGCGGGCCGCGCCCGGCCAGTCGGCCAGCACGCAGTCCCCGTCCTTCAGCGCCCGGCCGAGCCCGACGCCCTTCCCGTACGGCGGCCCGCTCCCGCCCTCGGACCGGTCGGCCATGGCGTACCAGACGCCGCCAGCGGACAGCGCCAGCCCGAGCAGACCGGCCAGCACGGAGTGCAGGATCCGGCGGCGGGGACGCCGTCTGTCGCCCGGCGGCCCGAAGCCCTGCGGCGCGGGTGGGGGCGGGGCAGGGACCGGCGCCGCCCACTGCGGCTGGGACCCGAGATCGGTCTGCGTCCGCGAGTACGTGCCCGCGTGCGGCACGACGATCCGCGACAGCGCCCCCTCCGCCTGGGCCGCCGCCGGCCGCCGCGCCGGATCCTTCGCCAGCAGCGCCGCCAGTACGGGCCCCAGCGCACCGGCGCGCACCGCGGGCCGCGGCTCCTCCGCCACCACCGCGGTGAGCTCCGCGAGCGGTGACTCGCGCTCGAACGGCCCGTGGCCCTCGACGCCGAAATAGAGCGTGCAGCCCAGCGAGAACAGGTCCGACGCCGGGGTCGGCGCCCCGCCCGTGGCCCGCTCCGGCGCCAGATACCCGGCCGTCCCCACCAGCCCGGACGCCAGCGTGTACCGCGTCTCCCCGGTGTCGGGCTGCACGGAGATGCCGTAGTCGGTGAGCAGCACCCGGCCGTACGGCGCTCCTGTGCGGTCCGGCGCGAGCAGGATGTTCGCCGGTTTCACATCCCGGTGCAGGACGCCCCGGTCGTGCCCGGCGGTCAGTGCGTCGAGCACGGCGAGCCCGACGCGGGCGCACTCCGCGGGTGCCAGCGGGCCGCGCTGCGCGACCAGGTCCCGCAGGTCGACGGCGCCCGCCACGTACTCCATCACGATCCACGGCAGCCCCTCGTGCTCCAGCACGTCGTGCACGGTCACCACGTGCGGATGGCTGCGCAGACCGGCCGCGTGGCGGGCCTCGGCGCGGGCGCGGGCGACCCGGGCCTCACGCTCGTGCCCGGCCTCGGCGGGGTCCCGGAACACGATCTCCTTGAGCGCGACCTCGCAGGCGAGTCTCTGGTCGTGGGCGAGCCACACATGGCCCATGCCGCCGCTGCCGAGCCGGTGCAGCAGCAGATAGCGGCCGGCGATGACCCGGCCCACTCCCGACGTCGATGATCCTGAGGGCATCCGGTGACTCCCGGGTTCTCGCTAAGCGTGCCGCTGAACCGCAGCCGAGGTGCTGGGCTCGGCGCTTGCGGGGGCGGTGGTCTCGGGCGGCGGTGCGCTGGTGGAGGCCGGTGCGCTGGTGGAGGCGGGGGCGCTCGTGGAAGCCGGTGCGCTGGTGGAAGCCGGTGCGCTGGTGGTCTCCGGGGGCGTGCTCGTGGTCTCCGGCGGCGCACTGGTCGACGGCGGCGGCGAGCTGGTCGCGGGTTCCCTGCTGGACGGGGGCGGCTCGGACGACGGCGGCGGGGGCGAGGAGGGCGGAGGCTTCGAGGACGGCGGCGCTTCGCTCGTGGACCCCGACGAGGAGGGAGGCGCGGACGAGGGTGGTGCGGACGACGGCGGCTTCGAGGACGCCGGTCCCGGCGTCGGGGGAGTGGAGTCGCCCGCCCCGCCCGAGGAGGTCTCGGCCACGCTCAGCGTCACGTACTCCCCGAACGCCAGCTTCGCCCCCGCCGGTGGATCGGACGCCGTGACCCGGGCGTCGTCGGGCGGCAGGCCCTTCCCGGCGTAGCCGGCCGCCAGGCCCGCGTCTGCCAGCTGCCGGCTCGCCTGCCCGAACGTCGTCCCCGCGAGGTCGGGCACGGGGCGCAGCTTGCGGGTGTTGAAGACGGAGTCGTTCTCACCGGTGGTGCCGACGGGCCGGTTGATGCCCCGCGAGGGCTCCTGGACGTCGACGAGGGCGAGCCGCTCCAGTTTCCGCGGCGCGGGCCGCACCGCCACGACGGAGGCGCGCTCGTATCCCTTCCATTTCTCGTTCCCGTTCTCGAACTCGACGGAAATCCGGCTCGTGTCGCCTTCGAACGGCCGCAGCGGATTTCCGCACGAGCACTTCACCGCCGGAAGTCCTTGCTCATCGACGAGAATCGCGATTCCCGCCTGGAGCAAGGAGTGGTACGGGACGGCCTTTTCCTTCTTGTAGTCGTGATTCTTGACGAGGGTGTCGTGACGCAGCAGAACCGGTGTGAGCCGATCGAGATATTCCGGTATCTCGGCGGTGCCGATGTTCAGTGCCTCGGCCCATGCCCGGGCCTTTTTGTGGTTCCCGGGATCGGTGAGGAACTGTTCGAGTCTCGGGACGTCACAGATGGTCGGCTGCTTGCTGCCCCCGTACAGGCCGGGCGTGTCGCCCTGCTGGAGACCGCCCTGGACGGGCTGCGACCGGACGGTGGCGTCCTTGCCCAGCCCGCTGTTCTCGTCGAAGAAAGGTGCGAGAGCGGGCACCCCGACGGCGACCGCCTTCACCACGAGCAGGTGTTCTCTGTCGCAGCCGCTCAACACCAGAACGAAAACCGCCAGAACGGCGATCCTGTGCATCAACGCGCGAAGTGTCATCACCGCTCCCCCCGGCGGTTCCCCCGACGCGTTTCAGGCTACCGAACGGAAAAGCCGTTCAGGGTCGTTCAGTTTCCTCGTGCGTTCAGTGAGGCCAAATAGGCGTTGTACGCCTCAAGTTCCTTGTCCCCGTCCCGGTCGGCGGCCCGGTCCTTGCGCTTGGCCTGCCGCTGCTCCGAGCCGTACCACTGGAACAGCAGTGCGATCAGCACCAGCACGGAGGGGATCTCGCTGAACGCCCACGCGATACCGCCGGCGGCGTTCTGGTCGGACAGCGCGTCGATGCCGAGCGAGGCGGGCGGGTTCTTGTACGTCTCCACCATCGGCGCCGAGGCCATCATCAACGCGATACCGAAGAACGCGTGGAACGGCATGCCCGCGAACAGCTCCAGCATCCGCATCAGATAGCCCGGCCGGTGCGGCCCCGGGTCCACGCCCATGATCGGCCAGAAGAACACCACGCCGACGGCGAGGAAGTGCACCATCATCGCGGTGTGCCCCGTCCTGGAGCCCATCAGGAAGTCGAAGAGCGGGGTGAAGTACAGCGCGTACAGGCTCGCGATGAACAGCGGGATCGTGAACACGGGGTGCGTGATGATCCGCATGTAGTGGCTGTGCAGCAACATGAGCAGCAGTTCGCGCGGCCCCTTGCGGCCCCGGCCGGCGACGGGCAGCGCGCGCAGCGCCAGGGTGATCGGGGCGCCCATCAGGATCAGGATGGGCGACAGCATGCTGATCACCATGTGCTGCACCATGTGCACGCTGAACATGACCATGCCGTAGTCGTTGAGCTGGGTGCACATCACCAGTGCGATGGTCAGCACACCGACGACGAACGCGACCGTCCGCCCGGCGGACCAGGCGTCCCCGCGCCTCCGCAGCCGCACGACCCCCCACGCATACAGGGCGATCCCCAGCACACAGGCGACGAGGAAGAACGGGTCCGGCGACCACTGAAGCCCCCGCCCCAACGTGAAGGGCGGCAGATCCATGGTCATACCGTGCCCGCTGTGATCCATTCCGCCGGCTCCTGTTTCATGGGGGTTGTGCAAGTCTGTCCGCACACAGACTAGAACTGCCCCCGGCCGCAGCTGCGGCCGGGGGCAGTCACTTCAGTTCTGTACGAAGTGGTCTACAGGACGCACTCGGCTTCCTCGTACCGCTCCGCCGGCACCGTCTTCAGCGTCTCGACGGCCTCCGCGAGCGGCACCATCACGATGTCCGTCCCCCGCAGCGCGGTCATGTGCCCGAACTCCCCGCGGTGCACGGCCTCCACCGCATGCCATCCGAACCGCGTGGCGAGCACCCGGTCGTACGCGGTGGGCGTACCGCCGCGCTGCACATGCCCGAGGATCACCGGCCGGGCTTCCTTCCCCAGCCGCTCCTCCAGCTCGATCGACAGCTGGCGCGCGATCCCGGCGAAGCGCTCGTGCCCGTAGATGTCCTTGCCGCCCTCGTCGAACGCCATGGACCCGGCCTTCGGCTTGGCGCCCTCCGCCGCGACGACGATCGCGAACCGCTTGCCCTGGTCGAACCGCGCGCCCACGCGCGCGGCCAACTCCTCGATGTCGAAGGGCCGCTCCGGTACGACGATGGCGTGCGCGCCGGCCGCCATGCCGGAGTGCAGCGCGATCCAGCCGGTGTGGCGGCCCATGACCTCCACGACCAGCACGCGCTGGTGGGACTCGGCGGTGGTCTTGAGGCGGTCGAGCGCCTCGGTGGCGACACCGACGGCCGTGTCGAAGCCGAACGTGACGTCGGTGACCGCGATGTCGTTGTCGATGGTCTTCGGCACGCCCACCACGGGCAGGCCGGCGTCCGACATCAGCCGGGCCGCCTTCAGCGTGCCCTCGCCGCCGATCGGGATGATCGCGTCGAGGCCGAGCTCGGCTACATGGCCCTTGGCCCGCTCCACGCCGTCCCGCAGATGCGAGGGCTGGACCCGGGAGGAGCCGAGGATGGTGCCGCCGCGGGCGAGGATGCCGCCCACCGCGTCCAGGTCGAGCTTGAGGTAGTCGCACTCCAGGAGGCCCTTCCAGCCGTCCCGGAAACCGATGACCTCGTCGCCGTGGTCGACGACGGCACGGTGCACGACGGACCGGATGACGGCGTTCAGGCCGGGGCAGTCGCCGCCGGACGTGAGGACACCAATGCGCATAGCCCGAAATACCTTCTCAACGTGGGCCGGGGACCGGACCACGTTGTCCGGACTGATCCCGGCCACCCTACCGGCGTGAGGGGGTGGCACCGTACCGGGCGTCCGCCTGCTGGACGTGCCCGCACATGTGAGCGGACACCCCGTCAGGCGGGCCCGGAGGGCAGGGTGGCAGGACGCGCTGGAAGGCGGCTTCAGAACCCCTGGAAGGCGCGTTACGCAGGCTGCTCGGCGGCCGAGATGCGCTCGTTGCGCAGCGCCTCGTACCAGCGGTCGTCGGTCGGCGGCAGCGCGTTCACGTCTAGCGCCAGCTTCAGCAGCAGGTCGGCGATCAGCGGGTTCCGGGCGAGCACGGGTCCGTGCATGTAGGTGCCGAAGACCGTGTCGTTGTACGCGCCCTCGGTGCCGTCGCCGGTGCCGTTGCCGTTGCCGAGGCGGACCTGGGCGAGCGGGCGGGCGGTGGGGCCGAGGTGGGTGACGCCCTGGTGGTTCTCGAAGCCGGTCAGCGGGGGCAGCCCGAGCCGCGGGTCGATGTCGCCGAGCACGTCACCGACGCACCGCTCGCCCTCGCCGCGCACCGAGACCACGTCCAGCAGCCCGAGGCCGGGCTCGCGCTGGCCGAGGTCGTTGATGAACTCGTGGCCGAGGATCTGGTAGCCGGCGCACACCGAGAAGACGATCGCGCCGTTGCCGACGGCCCGCTCCAGACCGCCGTCCCGGCGCAGCCGCTCGGCCGCGAGCCGCTGCGGGCGGTCCTCGCCGCCGCCGATCAGATAGATGTCCCCGGAGGTGGGGATCGGCTGGTCGCTGCGTACGTCGAGCCGGGCCACGTCCAGGCCGCGCTGCCGCGCCCGGCGCTCCACGACGAGCACGTTGCCCTGGTCGCCGTATGTGCTGAGCAGGTCCGGGTAGATCCAGACGACCCGCAGTTGGTTGTCGCTCACGAAAGTCCTCTGAGGTGTCAGTTGCCGACGCGGCGGCGCAGGTCCTGGAAGGCGGTGTAGTTGGCGATGACCTCGATCCGGCCGGGCGGGCACAGCTGCACCGCCTGGTCGAGGTTCTCGCAGACCTGGAACTGCTGGTTCGCGACCTCCAGACGCACCGCGAGGTCCAGCTTCCGGTCGCCGATGACGCAGATCGGGTGGCCGGTCAGACGCGTGTAGTCGACGTCCCACAGCCAGGAGGTGTCGGTGCCGTCGGCGCCGCGCGCGTTCACCGAGAGGATCACCGGGGTGGGCGGCGGATCGATCAGGCTGAACGTTTCGAGCCAGCCCGCCGGGTTCTTCGCGAGCAGCAGCCGGAGGTCGCGGCCCTGGAACTGGACGACGTCGTAGCGGCCGGCGACGGCCTGCACCTGGTACATGCGCTCCAGGGCGACCTGCGGCGGCACCCCGAACACGGCGGCCACGGCGGCCGAGGAGGCGGCGTTGGCCTTGTTGGCGCGTCCCGGCAGCTGGAGGTGGATGGGCCAGGCGGAGCCGTGCGGGTCGAGAACGTGGTCGCCGGAGAGCGCCCAGCTCGGGGTGGGCCGGCGGAAGCCGCACTCGCCGCAGAACCAGTCGTCGCCCGGACGCTGCATCACACCGCCGCAGGACGGGCAGGACCAGGCGTCGTCCTTCCACATCTGCCCGGCGGCGACCCAGATCACATTGGGGGAGGACGAGGCGGCCCACACGACCAGCGGGTCGTCGGCGTTGGCGACGACCACGGCCTTGGACCCGGCGAGTCCCTCGCGCCAGTTCTCCGCGAGCATGCGGGTCTCGGCCGCGCGGTCCAGCTGGTCGCGGGAGAGGTTCAGCAGCGCGATGCACTTGGGATCGGTGTCCCGGGCGACCCCGGCGAGGTACTTCTCGTCGACCTCGATGACGCCGTAGCGGGCCTCGGAACCGCCCGCAAGGGCGGAGGTGATGCCGGCCGGCATGTTGGCGCCGAGCGCGTTCGACACGACCGGGCCCGCGGCCCGCAGCGCCTCCGCGATCAGCCGGGTGGTCGTGGTCTTGCCGTTGGTGGCCGACACCAGGACGACGTCCAGGTTCTGGGCGAGCCGGGCGAGAAGGTCGGGGTCGAGCTTGAGCGCCACCCGGCCGCCGATCACCGAACCGCTGCCGCGCCCCGCTGCGCGCGATGCCGCCGCGACCGCCTTGCCCGCGGTCACGGCGATCTTGGCCCGCGGCGTGAGCGGGTCCGAGTTGCCTGCCATCAGTCCTCGATCCTCCTTGCGTACGCGCCGCGCCTCTGCCTGACGGCAACGTGGTAGGTGGTCAGCCTATCGAGATCCATTCGCACTCCCGAATCGGCCGTAACCTTGCCGCCATGCGACACGGCTCCATTCCGGGCGCCCACGGGCGTGTCCGGCCCCTCACCCTGCTCGGTGACCCGCTCCTGCATGCACCCTGCAAGAACGTCAGCGACTTCGGCCCCGAACTCGTCACGCTCGTCGAGGATCTGTTCGCGACGATGTACGCGGCGCAGGGCGTGGGCCTGGCGGCGAATCAAGTCGGCGAGCCGCTGCGGGTGTTCGTCTACGACTGTCCCGACGACGAGGACCTCCGGCATGTCGGGCATGTGGTGAACCCGCGGCTGGTGGAGGCCGACGGGGTGGTCATCCGCGGTCCGGAGGGCTGTCTGTCCCTGCCGGGCCTGGAGGCGGGAACGGAACGGTACGACCATGCCGTGGTCGAGGGGTTCACGATGACGGGGGAGCCGGTGACGGTGCACGGGACGGGGTTCTTCGCGCGGTGCCTGCAGCACGAGTGCGACCACCTTGAGGGCCGGGTGTACGTCGATCACCTCACGGGGTGGCGAAAGCGAAGGGTTCTGCGGCAGGCCGCGCGGGCGCCGTGGGGGCGATGAGCGGCTGCGGGTGAGTGGGGGGTTGGTCGCGCCGTTCCCCAGGCGGGTTTCAGAACCCGGGGCCACCGATCTTGTCGCCCGCTGCCGCCAGGCGGCCCCACAGCAGGTCGGCCAGGCTGCGGACCAACTCTGCGCGGGAGCACGGGCGTTCACCGAGCCACCAGTCCCCGGCCGCATGCATCATCCCGACGATCCCATGCCCCCACACCCGAGCCAGCTGCTGGCTCCCGGGCCCGAGGTCCAGCCGCTCCTCGATGACCTGGGCCAACTCCTCGCCCATCCTGCGGAGCAGCGGCGCGCTGTGCTTGCCGACGTCGAAGCCGTGGTCCCCCGTCTGCGTACCCTCCGCCGGATGCATCAGGAAGCGGTAGACCTGAGGCCGTGCCTCGATGGCGGCGAGGTAGGTGTCCAGGGTGGACTCCACCCGCTCGCGTCTCTCCGCGGGAGCGTCCAGCGCGGCCCGGAGTGAGTCCAACAGGGCGTCCGTGTGCCGCTTGGCCAAGGCCGCGTAAAGCCCGCCCTTGTCGCCGAAGTGCCGGTAGAGGATCGGCTTGGTGATGCCGGCCTCCGCCGCGATGGCGTTCATCGAGGCCTGCGGGCCGTCGCGCAGCACCACCCTGTCGGCGGCTTCCAGCAGCTCGCGCCGACGGCGATCCGCGGACCGTTGCTGCTCGGTCCGCTGTGTGGTGTCCATGTGCTCTCCCCACCCGTGCTGTTTCGGTGACGCCTGCGCAAACTAACACTCAACAGCGTCCCCGTATCGAACGGGCTGCCGAGCCGTCATCGGGAGTTGACTTTTCCTACCCACCGGTAACAGACTGCGGTTACCGCAAGTAACACGCACGTGCGCCGCCGCTGGAGGGGACATGGCCGAGTTCACCATGGAGCTCAACGACGAACAGAAGGAGGTGCGGGACTGGCTGCACGGCTTCGCCGCCGATGTCATCCGCCCCGCGGCCGCCGAATGGGACGAGCGTGAGGAGACTCCCTGGCCGGTCATCCAGGAGGCCGCCAAGGTCGGCATCTACTCCCTGGACTTCTACGCCCAGCAGTACTTCGACCCGACGGGCCTCGGCATTCCGATGGCCATGGAGGAGCTGTTCTGGGGCGACGCGGGCATCGCCCTGTCCATCGTCGGCACCGGCCTCGCCGCCGTCGGCGTCCTCGCCAACGGCACCGAGGAGCAGATCGGCACCTGGATCCCCCAGATGTACGGCGACGCGAACGACGTCAAGGTCGCCGCGTTCTGCTCCTCCGAGCCCGACGCGGGTTCCGACGTGGCCTCCATGCGCACGCGTGCCGTGTACGACGAGGCCAAGGACGAGTGGGTCCTCAACGGGACGAAGACCTGGGCGACCAACGGCGGCATCGCCAACGTCCATGTCGTCGTCGCGGTCGTCGACCCCGAGCTCGGCTCCAAGGGCCACGCGTCCTTCATCGTCCCGCCGAACACGCCGGGGCTGTCCCAGGGGCAGAAGTTCAAGAAGCACGGCATCCGCGCCTCGCACACCGCCGAGGTCGTCCTGGAGAACGTCCGCGTCCCCGGCTCCTGCCTGCTCGGCGGCAAGGAGAAGCTGGACGAGCGTCTGGCCCGGGCCCGTGAGCGGGCGAAGGCCTCCGCCGGTGAGCGGGTGAAGAACGCGGCGATGGCCACGTTCGAGGCCTCGCGGCCGGCCGTGGGCGCCATGGCCGTCGGTACGGCCCGGGCCGCGTACGAGGTCGCCCTCGACTACGCCACGACGCGTGAGCAGTTCGGCCGACCGATCATCGACAACCAGGGTGTCGCCTTCCAGCTCGCCGACATGCGGACGTCGATCGACGCGGCGCGGCTGCTGGTGTGGCGGGCGTCCTGGATGGCGATCAGCGGCAAGCCGTTCACCGCGGCCGAGGGCTCGATGTCCAAGCTGTTCGCCAGTGAGACGGCCAAGAAGGTCACCGCCCAGGCGATCCAGATCCTGGGCGGCAACGGATACACGCGGGAGTACCCGGTGGAGCGGATGCACCGGGACGCCGCGATCTACACCATCTTCGAAGGCACCAGCGAGATCCAGCGGCTGGTGATCGCCCGTACCCTCTCGGGGATGCCGATCCGCTAGCGATGCCTCAGCGGCGTCAACTGCTCGATGTCGTACCGGCGTCGCAGCTCCTCGATCGCCGCGTGGTCCGGTGGGCCCCCGCTGCCCAGGATCTCCAGCAGCTCGTCGAAGTAGCGCTCGTGATCCGGCGGCGGGCTCGCCTGGAAGAACATCTTCGCCGGTTCGCCCGTCGGGTTCGCGAACGCGTGCGGGCAGCCGGGCGGTACGACGATCACCGTGCCCGGTGTCGCGCGTACCACCCGGTTGCCCGAACTCGACTCCCAGCGCTGCCAGTTGTCGGGGGTCCGCACCCTCGGCTCGAAGGCGAGCACGTCCAGCTCGCCTTCGAGCACGTAGAACAGCTCCTCGCTGCGGGTGTGCACATGGGCGCCCACGTCGAAGCCGGGCGGCACGATCACCTCGAAGGTGGACGCCATGCGGGAGTGCGAGCCGGTGACCTTGAAGGTCACATGCTGGGCCGGGGTCTGGACGACCCGGCCCTGACCCGGTGGCACCAGCAGCCCTTCGGACGCCGTCACCGTCCGCTCACCACGTCACCGGCAGGGCCTCGGGCCCGCGGATCAGCGCGCCCTTCTTGAACGGCACCTTCTCCGGCGGCACGGCCAGCCTCAGCCCCGGGATCCGGTCCAGCAGCGCGTCGACCAGGAGCTGCGACTCCAGACGCGCCAGCATGCCGCCGGGACAGTAGTGCGGTCCGAAGCCGAAGGACACATGCGGGTTCGGGCTGCGCGAGAAGTCGATCGTCTCCGGGTACGGGAAGACGTCCGGGTCGCGATTGGCGGCCAGGTAGGAGACGTAGATCGCGTCTCCCTCGCGGATGCGCACGCCTCTGATTCCCACGTCCTCCGTCGCGATCCTGGACAGGCCCACCGCGTTGCGGTGCGGGATGTAGCGCAGCAGTTCGTCGATGGCCTGGGGGCGGATCTCCGGCTCGGCGCGCAGACGTTCGGCCAGGTCCGGGCGGGTCAGCAGGAGGTAGAACAGCTGCCCGCTGTTGTTGGTGACCGCCTCGCCGCCGATCTGCAGGAGCACCGCGAGACCCACGGCCTCCTCCAGCGTGACCTCGCCCCGGCCCACGGCGGCGCCGAGCAGGGAGGTGACGTCCTCGCCGGAGGCGCCCTCCCGCAGGCCGATGAGATCGGCGAAGTAGGCGCCCATCTCGTTCTTGGCCTTCTCGCTGACGTCGGCGCCGTGCGCGGAGGACAGGATCAGCTGGGTCCAGGCGTGCATGACGTGGTGGTCGGCGGCCGGTACGCCCATCAGCTCGCAGATCACCGCGATGGGGAAGGGGGTGAGGACCGTCGCGGTGAGGTCGGCGGGCGGGCCGTCCTGGAGGAGTTCTTCGACCAGCTCGTCGAGCATGCGGCGGGACTTCTCCCGGATGCGCTCCACGCCCTTGGCCGTGAACGCGGCGGCCACCGAGCGGCGCAGCCGGGTGTGGTCGGGCGGGTCGAGGAAGCCGACCGCGCCCCGGGCCGGGATGAAGTGCGGGGCGAGCCGGGTGACCGGCCGGTCCATGACCGCCTCGCGGCTGAATCGGGGGTCGTTGGTCACCATGCGCACATCGTCGTAGCGGGTGACCAGCCACGCCCAGCCCTCGCCGTTGGGCAGCTGGATGCGGGTGATCGGGCCCTCGCGCATCAGCTCGGTGAGGACGGGATCGAAGTCCACGCCGTTCAGATCGAGCGCGGGCCAGGAGCGGATCGGGGGGAGGATCTCGGTGAGGGTCTCTTCGGTCATGCCGCCTCTTCGTCCATGCGGTGCCAGCGACCGAGACTCATCTCGGCGGTGATGCCGGGCCCGAACCCGGCGAGCAGCCCGCGCGCCCGGTGCCGGGCGCCACCCTCGTCGAACAGCCGGCGCAGCGCGTCCAGGACGACGGCGCTGGCGATGTTGCCGTACTCGGTGAGCGTGGCCCGGCTGAACCGGAAGGCGTGCGGGTCGACCTGGAGGAACTTGCTGAGGTCGTCGAGTATGCGGGGACCTCCGGCGTGGACGATGTAGAAGTCCAGGTCGGCCGCGTCCCAGCCGTGCAGGCACGCGAGGTCCTGGAGCGCCGGGGCGAGCGGCTCCATGGTGGCCGGCACCCGCTTGTCCAGCAGGAAGTGGAAGCCGGTGGCCCGGACGTCGTACATGATCCACTCTTCGGTCTTGGGGATCAGGTACGAGCCGTTGCGCTCCAGGGCGATGCCCTCGCCGCCGCGGCCGCGCACCACGGCGGCCGCGATGCCGTCGCCGAACAGGCCGTTGGAGAGCAGCGAGCCGATGCCCAGGTCGGTGGGCTGGTAGCACAGCGAGCAGAACTCGCAGGCCACGATGAGCGCGTTGGCCTCCGGGTAGGCCGTGCAGAAGTCGTGCGCCCGGTTGATCGCCGCGCCGCCGGCCGCACAGCCCAGCTGGGCTATGGGTATCTGGCGGGTGGTGGCGTCGAAGTCCATCTCGTTGATCAGCCACGCCGTCAGCGAGGGCATCATGAAGCCCGTGCACGACACGTAGATGATCACGTCGATGTCGCTGGTGAGCAGCTCCGCGTCGTCGAGCGCGCGCTGGACGACGGACGGGACCCGGGCCTTGGCCTCGGCCGCGTAGATCTTGTTGCGGTCCTCGAAGCCGGGGTGCTTCAGGGTCTCCTCGATGGGCTGCACGATGTGCCGGGTGCGTACGCCCGTGTTCTCGATCAGCCGGAGCGCCAGCGGCAGTTGGGGGTGGTCGGCGTGGCGGGAGGCCGCCAGCTCCAGCGTCTCCTCCATCGTGATCACATGCTCCGGAACGGACACCGAGGGTCTGCACAAAGTCGCCATGAACCGTGCCTGCTTTCGCCTCAGAGGGTGGTCCAGTCCACGATCACCCGCGGGGGCGCCGATCTCGCGCCGGACTACTCCGTATCGGGGACCCGTGCCAGGGTCGTAGGAGCATCCGTGCACCCGGACCGACGGAGGACGCCGCGATGACCAACCCACTTGTGCCGCTGATCGCCCAGGGGAAGGCGGACCGGGCCGTACTCGGCGCACTGGCCCGGCAGCAGCGCTGGGTCATCGCCGCGGACCGGCGCTCGTTCCTGCATCTGGCGCAACGCGCGGCGGACCAACCGGAGACGGCCGCGTTCTTCGCCCTGCTGGCGGAGGGCGAGACCCTGGCAGCCGGGCACCTGGAGGCGTTCGCCGAGGCCTGCGGCGACGGAGCCGGCGAGCCCCTCGCGGGCTGCCAGGCCTACCCCGCGTACGTGGCCTGGCTGGCGCTGAACGGCGCGCCCGGCGACGTGCTGGTGGCGCTGACCGCCAACTTCGCCGAGTGGGGCGGCTACTGCGCGACCGTCGCCCGGGCCCTGCGGGACCACTACGGCTTCACGGACGAGGCCTGCGCGTTCTTCGACTTCTTCGCCGAGCCGTCACCGGAACTGGACCGGGCAGCGGGCGCTGCGGCGCGGGCGGGACGGCCGGACGACGCGCTCGCGCGGCGTTACAGCCGCTTGCTGCGGGAGTACGAGGGCATGTTCTGGCGGACGTTGCTGGAGTTCGCCTAGACCCCCGTCCCTCCGCTGCTGTGCGCGATGCACGCCACGTCGATCCGGTCGGCGAGCTTTGCCAGTTCGATCGTCAGCGCGGCCACCGTGTCCTCGTCGAGGCCGTCCTCCCCGGCCTCCACCAGATGCAGCCAACGGCCGCCCACCGTGCGCAACAACTTGCTCACATCGGCCGCGGCCACCTGCAAGGTCCCGCGGTCATCGACGATCAGAGGCAGAGTCACTTCGCGGTTCACAAAACGGGATCGTAGCCGCGGCGGCGTCACGCACCTTGCCAAACGGTCGTGATGTTGCAGAACTCGCGGATTCCGTGCCCGGACAGCTCACGCCCGAACCCGGAGCGCTTGACCCCGCCGAAGGGGAACGCCGGATGGGAGGCGGTCATCCCGTTGACGTACACGCTGCCCGCCTCCAGGTCGCGGGTGAACCGGTCGACCTCGGCCTCGTCCCGGGTCCAGACGTTCGAACTCAGTCCGAACGGGGTGTCGTTGGCGAGGAGCACCGCCTCGTCCAGATCGCCCACGCGGTACAGCGTGGCGACCGGGCCGAAGGCCTCCTCGCGGTGGATGCGCATCCGGCGGGTGATGTCGGCCAGGACGGTCGGCGGGTAGTACCAGCCGGGCAGCTCCGGCCGCCGCAGCCGGTGACCGCCGCACAGCACGGTCGCGCCGCTGCGCGTGGCGTCGTCGACCAGCTCCTCCAGGTCCGCCCGTCCCTGTTCGCTGGAGAGCGGCCCGACGTCGGTCTCCTCGTCCATCGGGTCGCCGACCTTCAGCGCCTTCATGCCCGCGACGAACCGCTCGGCGAAGGCCTCGTAGACGTCCGTGTGCACGATGAACCGCTTGGCGGCGATGCACGACTGCCCGTTGTTCTGCACCCGTGCGGTGACCGCGATCTGCGCGGCCCGGTCGAGGTCGGCGGACGGCATGACGACGTAGGGGTCGCTGCCGCCCAGTTCCAGCACCGTCTTCTTCACCATGTCCCCGCAGACCGAGGCGACCGCGCGGCCCGCGGGCTCGCTGCCGGTGAGGGTGGCGGCCTTCACCCGCTCGTCGCGCAGGATCTCCTCCACCGCGCCGGAGCCGATCAGCAGCGTCTGGAAGGTGCCCTCGGCGAAGCCCGCCCGGTGGAAGAGGTCCTCCAGGTACAGCGCGGTCTGCGGCACGTTGGAGGCGTGCTTGAGCAGGCCGACGTTGCCCGCCATCAGCGCGGGCGCGGCGAAGCGCACGACCTGCCACAGCGGGAAGTTCCACGGCATCACCGCGAGCACCGGGCCGAGCGGGCGGTAGCGCACCCGGACGCGGGAGGCGCCGGAGTCCTTCACGTCCGCGTCGGCGGGCTCCTCGTCGGCGAGCAGCTCCTCGGCGTGCCCGGCGTACCAGCGCATCGCCTTGGCGCACTTGGCGGCCTCGGCGCGGGCCTGCTGGATGGGTTTGCCCATCTCGGTGGTCAGCACGCGCGCGATGTCCCGCTGGTCCTCCTCCAGGAGGTCGGCGGCCCGGTTCAGCAGGCGGGCGCGCTCGGCGAACGTCGTGGTGCGGTACGTGCGGAACGTGGCCTCGGCGAGCTGGAGGCGGCGCTCGATCTCCTCGGCGCCCATGGCCTCGTACGTCTTGAGCGTCTCGCCGGTCGCCGGGTTCACCGTCGCGATGGGCATGAGTGACCTCCCAGAGAGCTAACTCTGTCTCGACCTTCGCATCACCCCGGGTGCTCCGCCAGCCGGTCGAGAAACGCGCTCTGCGCCTTGACGATCACCTCGCGGGCCCGGGCCGGGGCGAACCAGGCCACCCGGTCCAGTTCGGGGAACGTCTCGGTCAGCCCCGACCTCGGCGGCCACTCCATGGTGAAGGTGCCGGGGGTGACGGATGCCGGGTCGAGGTCGGCCTCGATCGCCCACACGGTGACGAGCTTGCCGCCGGACTGGCGGACCTCGCCGAGGGGGACGGCCTCGCCGTCCGGCGGCGGCAGTCCGAGTTCCTCCCGGAACTCGCGCCGGGCCGCGTCCCACGCCGACTCGGTCTCCGGTTCGTACTCGCCCTTCGGCACGGTCCACGCCCCCGCGTCGCGCCGGGCGAAGAACGGTCCGCCCATGTGGCCGAGCAGCACCCGAACGCCGTCGTCCGTGCGGCGGAACAGCAGCAGGCCCGCGCTGTACTTCACGGTGTCACCTCGGGATGGGCCGCGAGCAGTGTCTCCACCGTGTCCGCGTCCTCGGCCCGCTTGTCCTCGCGGTAGCGGACCACGCGGGCGAAGCGCAGGGTGACCCCGGCCGGGTAGCGGGTGGAGCGCTGGAGGCCGTCGTAGGCGATCTCGACGACGAGTTCGGGGCGTACGGTCACGACGTGGCCGTCGGTGTCGACGGCCAGCTCCTGGAGGCGTTCGGTCTGCCAGGTCAGGAGGGTGTCGGTCATGCCCTTGAAGGTCTTGCCGAGCATGGCGAAGGAGCCGTCGGCGGTGCGGGCGCCGAGGTGCAGGTTGGAGAGCTTGCCGGTGCGGCGGCCGTGACCCCATTCGGCGGCGAGGACGACCAGGTCGAGGGTGTGGACGGGCTTGACCTTGAGCCAGGACGCGCCGCGCCGGCCCGCGCTGTAGGCGGCGTCCAGGGCCTTCACGACCACGCCCTCGTGGCCGCGTTTCAGCGTCTCGGCGAGGAAGTCCTCCGCCTGCTGGAGGTCCTCGGGGCCGGCCACGAGGGTGCGCCGGACCCGCATCGGCTCCGGCACGAGCCGGGCCAGCTCCGCGTGCCGCTCGACGAACGGCAGGTCGAGCAGATCGCGGTCGTCCACGGACAGCGCGTCGAAGAAGACGGGGGAGACGGGGACCGCCCGCGCGGCCGTCGCCACGTCCACGCGCGAGCCGACGCGCCCGGCGATCTCCTGGAAGGAGCGGGGGCGTCCGGCCTCGTCGAAGGCGATGACCTCGCCGTCCAGGATGAACCGCTCGCCGCTCAACTCCAGGGCGGCGGAGGCGAGTTCGGGCAGGCGGTCGGTGATGTCGTCGAGGGTGCGGGTGTAGAGCCGTACCGTGTCGCCGTCCCGGTGGAGCTGGACGCGGATGCCGTCCAGCTTCTCCTCGACCGCGCAGGCGCCGAGCTTGTCGACCGCCTCGGCCACCGCGGAGGCGCTGTGCGCCAGCATCGGCAGGACCGGGCGGCCGACGGTGAGCCGGAAGCGGTCCAGGGCGGCGGGGCCGTCGGAGAGCAGGGCCTCGGCCACCGTCCGGAGCGAACCGGCGAGCATCACCGCCCGCCGTACGTCCGCCGCGGGTGCCTCGACGGCCTGCGCCAGCCCCTCCACGGCGACCGCGTCCAGGGCGCCCTGCCGGACCTCGCCGGTGATCAGCCCGAACAGGAACCGCTGCTCGTCCGCGGTGGCCGCGCCCATCAACTCCCCGACCAGCCTGGCGCGTTCGGCCTGCGATCCGGCGCCCGAGACCGTGCCCAGCTCGCTGAAGCGGGCGTCCACCGCGGCCACGGTCAGTGTCGGTTCGGCGGCCGGGGCCACCGGGCGGCTCAGCACCTTCCAGCCGATGCCGAGCCTGCCCTGCGGCAGCCGTCCCGCCAGATAGGGGATGACGATCGGCACGTCCGCGGCCTCGGCGTCCCGGAACAGCTCCGCCAGCAGGGCGACCTTCCGGGACCGGGCCGAGGTAGCGGCGACCTCCTGGGACACACGGGCCAGCCGGTCCAGCAGCATGCAGCCCATGGTGCACCCGGGGCGGTCGGTCTACACCCGCACGGCCGCGTCCAGGTCCGTCATCAGCAGCTCGCCGTTGATCGTGGCGCCGGCCCGGTAGCCGCCGGCGGCCGCGTTCACGACCTGCTCGGCGAAGCCCATCGCGTTGCCGACCGCCCACACGCCGGGCACGCTCGTCAGGCCCGTCGCGTCGACGACGGGGTAGGCGCCGAACGGGGTCTCGTTGAGCTCGGCGCCCAGTTGTTCGAGCAGGCCGGTCTGCGGGACGGCGCGGGGCGCGACGAACAGGACCTGGCGGTCGTGCGTGGTGCCGTCGGCGAGCCGCACACCGGTGAGCCGGTCGTCCTCGGTGACCAGGGCGGCAACCGTGCCGGGGACGACCTTCACCCCGGCCGCCGCCAGCCTGCGCAGATCGTCGTCGGACAGCTGGCTGTCGTCGACCTCGTGCAGGAAGAGGGTCACGTCCTTGGACCACTGGGAGACCATCAGCGCCTGATGCACGCTCATCGGGCTCGTCGCGAGCACCCCGAAGGCCTGGTCGCGCACCTCCCAGCCGTGGCAGTACGGGCAGTGCAGCACGTCCCGGCCGAAGCGCTCGGCGACGCCGGGCACCGGCGGCAGCTCGTCCTTCAGGCCGGTGGCGATCACCAGGCGGCGGGCCCGTACGGTCCGCCCGCTCGCGAGGGTCACCTCGAAGCCCTCCGTCACGTCCACCGCCCGGTCCCGGACCAGCTCGACGCCGTACCGGGCGATCTCCTCGCGCCCGATCGCCAGGAACTCGGCCGGTGACATGCCGTCCCGGGACAGGTAGCCCTGCATGTGGGCGGAGGGTGCGTTGCGCGGCTCGCCGCCGTCGACGACCAGTGTGCTGCGCCGGGCGCGGCCCAGGACGAGGGCCGCGGACAGGCCCGCGGCGCCGCCGCCGATCACGATCACTTCGTATGTCTCGGTCATGTCGCCACGGTCGCTCCGCAGGTGCGGGATTGACAAACAACTTTGCCGAATCTGCAATACGGGGATGAGTACCGAAGAGGTTCTGGCAGGTGTCGGTCCGAGGCTGCGGCAGATGCGCAAGGAGCGGGAGGTGACGCTCGCCACGCTGTCCGAGGCGACCGGCATCTCGGTGAGCACGCTCTCCCGGCTGGAGTCCGGGCTGCGCAAGCCCAGCCTGGAGCTGCTGCTGCCCATCGCGCAGGCCCATCAGGTGCCGCTGGACGAGCTGGTCGGCGCCCCGGCGGTCGGTGATCCGCGGGTGCGGGCCGGCAAGCCGATCGTGCGCTACGGCCGTACGCACTGGCCGCTGACCCGTCAGCCCGGGGGTCTTCAGGCGTTCAAGGTGCTCGAACCGCAGCGCAGGCTGGAGCCCGATCCGCGTACGCACGAGGGCTATGAGTGGCTGTATGTGCTCTCCGGGAAGCTGCGGATGGTGCTCGGCGAGCACGACGTGGTGCTCACGGCCGGGGAGGCCGCCGAGTTCGACACCCGGGTGCCGCACTGGTTCGGGTCGACGGGGGAGGGGCCGGTGGAGTTCCTCAGCCTGTTCGGGCCGCAGGGGGAGCGGATGCACGTACGGGCGAAGCCTCGGCAGGCGTGACTCACGCGACTGTTCCCTGATCGGCAAGCGACCGCTTAGTATGCGGATCGACCCCGGTCGGACAGAGCAGTCGCGTGGAGGCCCGTTATGCAGGCATGGCAAGTGCACGAGAACGGCGAGCCGGGCGAGGTGATGCGGCTCGGGGACGTCGAGCGGCCCACGCCCGGTGACGGCCAGGTCCTGCTGAAGGTGCGTGCCGCCAACATCAACTTCCCGGACGTGCTGATGTGCCGGGGCCACTACCAGGTGCGCCCGCCGCTGCCGTTCACCCCGGGCGTGGAGATCTGCGGCGAGACCGAGGACGGCCGCCGCGTCATCGCCAACCCCGCGCTGCCGTACGGCGGTTTCGCCGAGTACGCCATCGCGGACGCCGCCGCTCTCCTGCCCGCCCCCGAGGCGCTGGACGACGCCGAGGCCGCCGCCCTGCACATCGGCTACCAGACGGGCTGGTTCGGACTGCACCGGCGGGCCCGCCTGGAGGCCGGCGAGACGCTGCTCGTGCACGCCGCCGCCGGCGGGGTCGGCAGCGCGGCCGTGCAGCTCGGCAAGGCCGCCGGGGCCACCGTCATCGGGGTCGTCGGCGGCGCCGAGAAGGCGGCCGTCGCCCGCGAACTGGGCTGCGACGTGGTCGTCGACCGGCGCACCGAGGACGTCGTCGCCGCGGTGAAGGAGGCCACCGGCGGCCGGGGCGCCGACGTGATCTACGACCCCGTGGGCGGCGAGGCCTACACCCAGTCCACCAAGGTAGTCGCCTTCGAGGGCCGGATCGTCGTCGTCGGCTTCGCCAGCGGCACGATCCCCAGCCCGGGGCTCAACCACGCCCTGGTGAAGAACTACTCGATCCTCGGTCTGCACTGGGGCCTGTACAACACCAAGAACCCCAAGCTGGTCCAGCACTGCCACGAGCGGCTCACCGAGCTGGCCGCCCGAGGCGCGATCAAGCCGCTGGTCAGCGAGCGCGTTCCGCTGGGCGGGGCCGCGGCCGCCGTGCAGAAGGTGGCCGACGGTCTGTCGACCGGCCGGATCGCCGTCATGACGGAGGGAGCAGCATGACCGACGCCGCCGAACTGCGCCGCCTCACCCAGGAGTTCCTGGCCGCGCACCCGCCGGCCACGACCGACCGGCTGGACTTCCTGCGGGCCCGCTTCGACGCGGGCCTGGCCTGGGTCCACTACCCCGAAGGCCTGGGCGGCCTTGGCGCCCCGCGCACCCTCCAGGCCGTCGTCGACGCCGAGTTGGAGGCCGCGGGCGCCCCCGACAACGACCCGCGCCGCATCGGCATCGGCCTCGGCATGGCCGCGCCGACCCTCCTCCAATACGGCACCGAGGAACAGAAGCAGAGCTTCCTCAGGCCCCTGTGGACCGGCGAGGAGGTGTGGTGCCAGCTGTTCAGCGAGCCCGGCGCCGGGTCCGACCTCGCCGCGCTCGGCACCCGTGCCGTCCGGGAGGGCGACGACTGGGTGGTCAACGGGCAGAAGGTGTGGACCTCCAGCGCCCATCTCGCCCGCTGGGCCATCCTCATCGCCCGCACCGACCCGGACGTGCCCAAGCACGCGGGCATCACGTACTTCGTCTGCGACATGACCGACCCCGGCGTCGAGGTGCGGCCGCTGCGCCAGATCACCGGCGAGGCCGAGTTCAACGAGGTGTTCCTCACCGACGTCCGTATCCCCGACGCCCGCCGCCTCGGCGAGGTCGGCGACGGCTGGCGGGTCGCGCAGACCACGCTGAACAACGAACGCGTCGCCATCGGCGGCATGCGCATCCCCCGCGAGGGCGGCATGATCGGCCCGGTCTCCAAGACCTGGCGCGAGCGCCCGGAACTGCGCACGCACGACCTGCACCAGCGGCTGCTCAAGCTGTGGGTCGACGCCGAGGTCGCCCGGCTCACCGGCGAACGCCTGCGCCAGCAGCTCGTCGCCGGACAGCCCGGCCCCGAGGGCGCCGGCATGAAGCTCGGCTTCGCCCGCCTCAACCAGGAGATCAGCGGCCTTGAGGTCGAACTCCTCGGTGAGGAAGGCCTGTTGTACGAGGACTGGACCATGCGCCGCCCCGAGCTGGTCGACTTCACCGGCCGCGACGCCGGCTACCGCTATCTGCGCTCCAAGGGCAACAGCATCGAGGGCGGGACCAGCGAGGTCCTGCTGAACATCGTCGCCGAGCGCGTCCTCGGTCTGCCCACCGAACCGCGCACCGACAAGGACGTCGCCTGGAAGGACCTGGCCCGATGACCGATCTTCTCTACTCGGAGGAGGAAGAGGCCCTCCGCGCGGCCGTCCGCGACCTGCTCGGCGACCACTGCGACGCGCCCGGCGTGATCGCACGCACCGAGTCCGGCCAGCCGCACGACCTCGCCCTGTGGAAGGCGCTCGCCGACGGCATGGGGCTCGCGGGCCTGCTGGTGCCCGAGGACCGGGGTGGCCAGGGCGCCACCCACCGCGAAGCCGCCGTGGTCCTTGAGGAGTTGGGGCGCGCCGTCGCACCCGTGCCGTACCTGACCAGCGCCGTGGTCGCCACCGAGGTACTGCTCGCCGGGGACGCCGACGACCTCCTCGCCGAGCTGGCCTCCGGTCGGCGCATCGGCGTCCTCGCGGTCGCCCTGAACGTCGCTCCGGGCGGCGCCTACAAGGCCGTACGCGTGGAAAACGGTGCCCTGCACGGGGAGTTGACCGGCATCGCGGACGCCGCCGTCGCCGACGTGCTGCTGGTGCCCGCGGACGACGGAGGGCTGTACGCCGTCGAGGCGGACGCCGTCACCGTCACCCCGCAGGTGTCCCTCGACCTGACCCGGCCGCTCGCGACCGTCACCCTGGACGGGGCGCCCGCGCGTCGCACCGGCGACGCCGAACCCGCCGTACGACGAGCCCTGCGGGCCGGGGCCGGGCTGCTCGCTTCCGAGCAACTCGGGCTCGCGGACTGGACGTTGACGGAAACCGTGCGCTACCTGAAGGAGCGCAAGCAGTTCAACCGGCCCGTCGGCGGCTTCCAGGCGCTCAAGCATCGGCTCGCCCAGCTGTGGCTGGAGGTGGTCAGCCTGCGCGCCGCCGCGCGCAACGCGGCCGACGCCCTGGCCACCGGCGAGGACGCCGATGTGGCGGTCGCCGTCGCCCAGGCCTACGCGGCGCCCGTCGCCGTCCACGCCGCCGAGGAGGCGCTGCAACTGCACGGCGGTATCGGTATGACCTGGGAGCACCCGGTCCATCTGTATCTGAAGCGGGCCAAGGCCGACGCCATCGTCTACGGAACGGCCGGCGGCCACCGGGCGGCGTTGGCCGAACTGGTCGACCTCCAGGCCCCCTGACGTTCACCCGGCAAAGCCCGCCCCACCTGGGGCGGGCTTTTTCGTGCGCCCCGACGGAAGGAGTGAACAAGCGGAGGCAGTCCGGCCAACTCCTGGCATGTACAGGTTCCTTGAGGCCCCGACGGCCGCATACTCCCTGTGGTTCGGACCGGACCCACAGGGAGGCAGGACATGGCCCTCATCACTCGTCGCAGAGCCCTCACCACGGTCGGCGCCGCGCTCGCGGGCGCCGTCGCGCTGCCCGCCACGCAGGCGGTGGCCGGTGAACACAAGCCCCGCCCGCGCCCGTTGTGGCGCGCCCACGCCCACAACGACTACGAGCACCCGCGCCCCCTCCTCGACGCCCTCGACCACCGCTTCGGCAGCGTCGAGTCCGACATCTTCCTCGTCGGCGACCAACTCCTCGTCGCCCACGACCCGGAGGACCTCGACCCCTCCCGCACCCTGGAGTCCCTCTACCTCGACCCGCTCGCCGCGCGTGTCAGGGCCAACCACGGCTCCGTGTACCGCGGTTACCGCAAGCCCCTCCAGCTCCTCATCGACATCAAGACCGAGGGCTCCTCGACCTACCTCGAACTCGACCGGCATCTGAAGCGCTACAAGCACCTGTTCACGACCTACGCCCACGGACGCGTCTTCCCCGGCCCCGTCACCGCCGTCATCTCCGGCGACCGCGCCGCCCGCGTCCCGATGGAGGCGCAGACCGTGCGCCGGGCCTTCTACGACGGCCGGCTCGCCGACCTCGGCAGCGCGGCCCCCGCCTCCTTCATCCCGTTGATCAGCGACAACTGGACCCGGAACTTCACCTGGCTGGGGGCGGGCGCCTTCCCCGACGCCGAGCGGCAGAAGCTGCACGCCATCGTCCACGCGGCGCACACGCGCGGGCAGCGGGTGCGGTTCTGGGCCACCCCGGACCTGCCGGGCCCGGAGCGGGACGCCTTGTGGACCGAGCTGATCGCCGCCGACGTGGACCACCTCAACACCGACGACCTCGCCGGACTCGAAGCATTCCTGGACGCCCACCGGTCGGCGTAGACACCACACGTTCGGCGGACAGGTCAGCCGCACGGACGAACCCTCCGCTACGCCACACTTGCGGCCGAACGCCGTGAACCGGACGTGACGGCGTGGCGGAGGAGATTGACGATGGCCATTTCCATCTCTGTGGTGATGCTGCTCCTGATCCTGGCGGTGATCTTCCTGCGCAACGGCGGGCTGAAGGTCTCCCACGCCCTGGTGTGCGCGTTGCTCGGCTTCTATCTGGCCAGCACGAGCATCGCGCCCACCATCCACAGCGGCCTCACGGCGACGGCGGACATCGTCAGCGGCCTGAGACCGTGAGGCGCGACGGGCCTCACGGGATGGTGAAGACCCCGATGCCGTTCGGGACCGGGCGTTCGGCGCCGCCCGACGGGTGGTTGCGCACCGTGACGGCGGAGCCGCCCGGCTCGCGGGCCACCAGCGTGGAGGAGCCGCCGCCGTCCAGGCTGAACGCGTCGACCGCGCCCAACGACCGCATGGTCCTTGCCACTTCGGCGATTGTCAGGCCACGGCGGTACTCGGGGGCGCCGTCCAGCGTGAACAGCAGCACCTGCCGCCCGCCGTCCGCGATGCCCACGGCGGTGCGCACGGCCGACGTCCTGTCGTCCAGGCCGGCCAGCGGCTCTCCGCCGGTCAGCACCGGGTATCCGCCGACCGCGAACCGGTAGGGCACCCGGGAGGCCTCGGCCACCAGCCGGTGCCGTACCGCCACCCGCTGCCCCAGGCTGAACTTCCGCAGCTCCTGCGCGCCCGCCTCGCGGCCCACCAGCACGGTCGTGCCCGGCGCGACGGCGCCGCCGCCCGGGGTGTCGGCCGACGCCACCACACGGCCGTCGCGGATCGTCACCTCGTGGGTGTCGGTGCTGCACGGGGCGGCCCGGTCGGTGTCGGTGCCGCAGGTGGCGCGCACCCGGGAGGCCGCGCCCCACGCGGAGGTGAACGCCCCGATGGAGCCCACCGGCAGCGCGTACTGGTTGAGCCCGCCGAGTTCGAGGAAGCCGTCGGCGGTACGGATCGAGCCGTCCAGCGCCAGACCGTCCAGCCGGGCCCGGCGGTCGAAGCCCAGGCCGATGACGTCCTCAGTGTCGGTGCCGGGCGGCAGGGCGGGGCCGAAGCGCTGGCCGTCGGGCACCGCCGCCTTGAGCGTCCGGCCGGCCGCGATCGCCGGTCCGACGCTCGCGCCGGTGGCCTCGACGCCCGGGTGCTGGGTCTCGGTGATGTTGAAGAAGTCGCCGTTGACACCCGCCACGGCGCCCTGGGCGTCGGCAAGACCGGAGACGGTCGCCCGCGCGGCCACCGCCCCCGGGTACAGCAGATTCAGGGTGACGCGCGGATCGTTGAGGTCGACGCGCAGCACATGGCCGTGGGCGAGTCCGGCCGCGGCCGGGATGTCGAACTGTTCGTACACCACACCCGGCGCCAACTGCGTGCCGCTCGGGACGGCGCCGGCCGGTGCCGCCCCCACCAGGGCCGCACCGGCCAGCGCTCCGAGTGCCGTGAGAAACGTCAGTACCGTTCTGCCGAACCGTCTTTGACGATGCGTCACAGTTCCCCCTGAGGTCTCGTCAACTGTCCCAGGACTCAGGGGAAGTGCACCAGACGGAGGGGGACCGCGGGATGGCTATGCGCCGACGACGCGAGAACGGGTGAGAAAACGCACCCCCTCGGGTGCCTCCAGCGAGAAGCCGCTGCCCCGGCCCTCGACGACGTCCACGATCAGCCGGGTGTGGCTCCACGCCTCGTACTGGCTGCGGGCCATCCAGAACGTCACCGGCTCCGCCACCCCGGCGACATACAGCTCCGCGAGCAGCACGTCCGAGCCGCCGGTGCGGAACTCGCCCTCCGGGTAGCACATCGGCGCGCTGCCGTCGCAGCAGCCGCCGGACTGGTGGAACATCAGCGGACCGTGCGCCGCGTACAGCTGCCGGACCAGATCAGCGGCGGCGGGGGTGAGTTCGACGCGCGGGATCTCCTCATACATGGGTCCACGGCAGCACGGGGGAGGTTGCGAGAGGGTTGCACGGTCCGAGGTAGGGGAGGGTGCCGTGCGCTGACCTCGCACACCTGCTCCCATCCCACGGCTCCGGTGGCCGGGAATATCCCCCCGTCCGCCGGAGCAGATACAGCAGGATGACCTTCACGGAATCCGTGCCGGGGCCCGCTCGCCGAGTGTTGGCGGAGTGGGCCCGGGGCGTTGCTGAGGCCCGCTGGTTCGCCGTCGCCGTTCTGGTGCTGATTCTTGGCAACGCCGCTCTGCTCGGGGCGGAGACGTACCAGGGGCTGGCGGAGGAGTGGCGGCAGGGGTTGCGCGTTGCCGAGCAGGTCTGTCTGGTGGCCTTCACGGTCGAGATCGTGGTGCGGGTGTGTGCTCATGCGGACCGGCCGCGGGAGTTCTTCCGCGATCCGTGGAACCTGTTCGATCTGGCCGTCGTGGTCTGCGCGTTCCTGCCGCTGGTGCGGGAGAACACGACCGTCCTGCGGCTGCTGCGGCTGGCCCGCGTCCTGCGCACCGCGCGCTTCCTGCCCCAACTGCGCATCGTCATGGTCGCGGTGGCCCGCAGCCTGCCGGGCACCGTCAGCTTTCTGCTCGTCGGTGCCCTGCTGTTGTACGTGTACGCCATGGTGGGCTGGCTCTTCTTCGGCGGCCACGATCCCGAGCAGTACGGTTCGATCGGCCGCGCGGTGCTCACCCTCTTCCTGCTGATGACCCTGGACGGGCTCGGCGAGGCGGTCCACGCCGGACTGGAGATATCGCGCTGGAGCCTGCTCTACTACGTCTCCTATGTGCTGATCGCCTCCTTCGTGCTGGTGAACGTCCTCATCGGCGTCGTCATCAGCTCCCTGGAGGAGGCCCGGGAGCTGGAACGGGAGCGGGCCGACGAGCGGCGCCCGCCCGAACCGCTCGCGGTGGCCGACGGGTGCGATCACGGGCGCGAGCTGAGGGCGCGTATCGCCGCCGCGCGCAGCGCACTGGACGACCTCGAAGCGGGACTTCAGCACGTGACGCAAAATCGTTCGACGCGCGGACGACGGGGTGCCTAGGATCACCGGCGCGGCATCGCGTGTCGGTCACCGTCCGGGTGAGGCATGGAGGTTCCGCGGAGATGCCCACGGAGGCATTCACCTTGTCAGTCGAGCTCAATCACACCATCGTCCTCTCCCACGACCGGGAGAAGTCCGCCCGTTTCCTCGCCGAGCTCCTGGGGCTTGAGGTCGGCGAGCCCGCCGGACCGTTCCTGCCCGTCGTCACCGCGAACGGCGTCACGCTGGACTTCGCGGCCGTCGACACCGACATTCCCGTGCAGCACTACGCGTTCCTCGTCTCCGAGGAGGAGTTCGACCAGGTCCTTGCGCGGCTGGTCACGGGCCGCGTGCCCATCCAGGCCGACCCGCACGCCCGGTTCCCGGGCCGGATCAACCGCAACGACGGCGGTCGGGGCGTGTACTTCAAGGATCCGGCCGGACACGGTCTGGAGGTCCTCACCCGCCCCTACGGCTCCGATCCCGCCTCGCCCCTCAACGGAGTGACCGAAGAGGTCTCCGGGGCAGTCGCGAACTGACCGCGTGTCGTACGGGTGTGCGGAGTGATCCCTCGTTCGTGAATTTTTGTTCCCTCCCGGCGGACGCACGGGGAAGCTGAAAACAGGGGGCGGCGCAAGACCGGCGCCGCCCCCTGTCGCATGGGGGGAGAGCATATGAAGGGCACGGACGAGCGCGCGTTACTGCTGGCGGCGGGGCTCGCCGATCTGGCGGTCAGCAGCCTGGGATCGGTCGTCGGGGGCCTGCGCGGGCTGCTGCGCCGCTCCGACGCCGCGGAACTCGCGGCGGACACGGAGGACGAACTCCGGGCGCGCGGACGGCTCGTACTGGACCGATATGCCGCGCCACCGGCCCACCTGGAGGTGCTCGCCCGGCACGCGCTGGCCCGTCGGGCCGCCGCCGATGCCTGAGCCCCACCGGGTTGCCGCGTTCAAGGCGCGGGTCGACGAGGTGCTCGGCCGGTTCGTGGCCCAGGAGGCCGACCAGCTGGTCGCGATCGACGCCGAACTGGGGCCGGTGGCCGAGCAGTTGGAGATCGCCGTCGCCGACGGCAAGCGGCTGCGCGCGGCGTTCTGCTACTGGGGCTGGCGCGCGGCCGGCCAGCCGGACAGCGAGGCCCTCGTCCGCGCCGCCGCCTCCATGGAGCTGGTCCACGCCGCCGCCGTCGTCCACGACGACCTCGTCGACGACAGCCCCCTGCGCCACGGCCGCCCCACCGCCCACATCGCCCTCCAGGAAGCCGTACGCGGCGCGGGCGCGGCCCGCTCCCTGGCGATGCTCGTGGGCGACCTGCTCATGGCCCTCGCCGGGCAGTTGTTCGCGACCAGCGGTCTGCCCGCCGCCTACCTGGCCCGGGCCCGCCCCCTGTGGGCGGCCCTGGCCAGGGAGCTGATTGCGGGGGAGTGCCTGGAGATCCTGCGCACCGGTGCGGCCCCGGACACCGCGACCTCGCTGAAGGTGATCCGGTACAAGACCGCCAAGTACACCGTCGAACAGCCCCTGTTGATCGGCGGCGCCCTGGCCGGCGCCGGCGAGCGGCTGCGCGCGGGCTACTCGGCGTACGGTCTGCCCCTCGGCGAGGCCTTCCAGCTCCGCGACGACCTGCTCGGCCTGTTCGGGGACCCGGCCCGCACCGGCAAGGCCAACCTCGACGACCTGCGCGCCCGCCGCCCCACCGCCCTCCTCGCGGAGACCTGGCGGGTGGCCGACGAGGCCGAACGGGACCGCCTGCGGGCGCTGTTGGACCGGCCCGACCTGGAAGAGGTCCGCGCGGTGATGCGCAGACTCAAGGCCCCCGACCGGATCGAGCGGATGATCACCGAACGCGTCGAGGAGGCCGTCGGCGCCCTTGACGACCTCGCCCTGCCCGCCCCCGCGGCCCACGCCCTGGCCGACCTGGCCCACTCCGCCACCGCGCGCCAGTACTGACCCGGACGCCTCGCCGTAGACGAAGGAGCCCTGTGATGACGTACACCGAGGAGTCGATGGACGCCCTGCGGCTGGTCGGCGACGAACTCGCCGATGCCACGGTGGCCGCGCTGTTCGAGCGTGGCGAGGTCGGCACGTTCAACACGCTGATGCGGTACGTCTCCACCGCTGGAGCCCCGCTGCCCGACGGACTGCCGGACGTCGCCCGCGACTACCTGGAGGCGACCGGCGCGCCGCCGTCCTGGGTGGACTGGGCGGAGATGGAGAAGGCCCGGCTGTTCTTCATCGACAACAACGTCCACATCTCCACCGCGCTGTCCTTCGCCGCGATGCCCGCCTGCTATGTCGTCCCGCACGTGGCGCAACTGCTGTCCGCGACGCACGGACTGTCGTACCCCTCCAAACGGATGGCCGAGACGGGTCAGTTCACGGTCTACCTGATGCAGCCCGACGCGTTCGAGGCCGGCAGTCGCTTCATCCCCGCCGCGCAGAAGGTCCGGTTGCTGCACGCCTCCATCCGTCATCATCTCAAGCGCGAAAACCGCTGGAACACCGATGAGTTGGGCCTGCCGATCTGTCAGGAGGACATGATCGGCGGGCAGATGTTCTTTTCCATGCTCGTCCTGGACTCCCTGCACCGGCTGAACATCCATATGAGCACCGAGGGCGCGGAGGCGTACTACTACGCCTGGCGGGTCGTCGGCGCGATGCTCGGCGTCGACCAGGAGGCGGTGCCCAGGGATCTCGAACAGGCCCGCCGCTTCCTCGACTTGTACATGCTGCGGCACATGGGCCCGTCCGAGGAGGGCGCGCATCTCACCCGCCAGCTGATCGACCTGTACGAGGAGGTCGTGCCCGGCACCTTCTTCGACCCGATCGTCTCCGCCCTGATCCGTCACCTGGTCGGCGACACCTGCGCCGACTGGCTTCAGGTGCCGCGCACCGGCTGGGACACCGTGGTCAAGGCAGTCCCCCACCTGCTCGGCGCCCTGGAGAGTGTCGAGGACCGCTCCCCGCTCGGCGCCTGGGCCCTGGACCGTCTCGGCCACCTCACCACCGTGCTCGAACTGTCCTCGCTCACCCGCGGACGCGTCATGCACTACGCGATCCCGGAGCAGTTGAAGAAGGAGTTCGGCGTCGATCAGGCCGTGCCGCGCACGCGCCGCTGGTCCCCGCCGGCCCCTTCTGTTATGTAGTGTTCATGCCACGGTCATCCGTGGGCAGGCAGCCGACGCCGAGTCTTCACACAGCCTCGCCAGGCTGCGAACGCATCCGATCATGAGCCGAAGGAGCGTTCCGCGTGCCCCAGTCCCGTATCCGCCGATCGCACGTCCTGCTGATGACGGCCACGATGGTGGCCCTCGCCGTGACGCTGCCCGCACAGGCCCAGGCCTCGGACGAGCTGCCCGCGATCACGCCCCGCTCCGAGACGGCGGCGCTGTACGACGACGAGGCGGGCGGCAACTCCGACGCGGACGACCCGGCGATCTGGCGCAACGCGGCCGACCCGGGCCGCAGCCTGGTCGTCGCGACCGCCAAGGAGGGCGGCCTGCGCGTCTACGACCTCGCCGCGCGCGAGATCCAGTCGATCGCCGCCCCGGCCGGCCCGACCTCCGAGGACGCCCCCGGCCGCTTCAACAACGTCGACCTGGTGCACGGCCTGAAGCTGTCCACCGGCCGCGCCGACCTCGCCGTGACCAGCGACCGCGGCAACGACCGGCTCCGCTTCTACCGCATCGACCGCGATCGCGCGGGCGGCCCGCTCACCGACGTCACCGACCCGTCCGCACCGCCCGTGTTCTCCGCCGACCAGGAGGAGATCAACGAGCAGCGCACCGCGTACGGCCTGGCCACCTGGACCGACCGCGCCACGGGCCGCTCCTACGCGCTGGTCAGCCGCCGCGAGACGACCAGCGTCGCGCTCCTGGAACTCCTCCCGAGCGGCTCCGGCAAGGTCACCTACCGCAAGATCCGCACCATCGACCTGCCGTCGGCCTTCCGCCTGCCCGACGGCAGCTCGTGGACCCCGTGCCTGGAGCCCGGCGAACTGCCCCAGGTGGAGGGCATGGTGGTCGACCCGGCCAACGGCACCCTCTACGCCGGCCAGGAGGACATCGGCATCTGGCGGATGCGTGCCGACCTCACCGGCACGCCCCAACTCATCGACAAGGTCCGCGAGTACGGCGTACCCGGCACCTACGACGAGGCCACCGAGGAGTGCACCCCCGGCGCCGACCCCGGCTACGGCGGAACCCGTATCTCCGCGGACGTCGAGGGCCTGACCCTGATCCCCGAGGCCGACGGCGACGGCTACCTCCTCGCCTCCAGCCAGGGCGACAACACCTTCGCCGCGTACGACCGCGAGCTCGGCGACGACAACGAGTACGAGGGCGGCTTCCGAGTCACGGCCGCCTCCGACACCCTCGACGGCTCCGAGGAGTGCGACGGGGCCGCGGCCCTCAACGCCCCGCTCGGCAGCCGCTACCCCGACGGTCTCCTCGTCGTCCAGGACGGCGACGAGACCCCGCAGGGCGAGGACCGCGAAGCCACCGGCTTCAAGTTCGTCGACCTCGGCGACGTGATGGACGCCCTGGAGGACTGACCGACGGCCTCCTCGCGGGGCTGCTCTGCTCAGCTGAGTCCGCTCTCGCGCACCGTGCAGCTGTCCGACTCGGCGGGACACCAGTGGGTGCGCCCGCCGACCAGGTGCAGTTCGAGGTCGGCGTCGCGCATGCCGTCGGCGTCGAGCGCGCTGCGCAGGGCGGCCGGCGCGGGCTGCGGGGGCAGGCCGAGCACACCGATGACGACGATGCCGTTGCGGGCCTCGACCGAGGCGATCTGCCACTTCCGGCCCTCGGCCCAGCGCTCGGCGACCGGGCGGGCGTCCGCGGCGAGCGCGCGGTCCCGGGCGACGGAGACGGTACCGGCGGTGAGGGGGACGGCGACGAGCACCACCACACTCACCACGGCGGCCAGCGCTCTGCCGCGGAACCGCCCGACCCGCAGCCCCGCGCGCTCGGCCCCCGCCCTGACCCCGTAGCACAGGAACACCACGGTCCCCGTGGCCACGATCGCGGCCACATTCGTGGCGAACAGCAGCGCCGACTCGCCGGCGTCGTGATAGCGGCGCACGGTGATCAACAGCCCGGTGACCGCCAGCGGCGGCACCAGGGAGATGGCGATCGCGACCCCGGGCAGGGTGTCGGAGATGTCGGAGCGCACCAGCGCGAAGGCGCCGACCGTGCCGGTGGCCAGCGCGGCGAGCAGGTCGATCAGCCGGGGACTGATCCGTGAGGACACCTGGCTGTTGGAGGCGAACGCGTCGGGCGGGGAGACGATCCAGCCGAGCAGCATGCCGATCGCCACCACCGCCAGCGCGCCGCCGAGCACCAGCAGCACACAGCGGAGCACCTGATGGCGGTCGGCCAGGACCAGGGCGAGGGCGCTGCCCAGGATCGGCGTCATCAGCGGGGCGACGATCATCGCGCCGATGACCGTCGCCGTGGAGTCGCCGACCACACCGGCGCTCGCGATGACGGCGGCGAGCACCAGGAGCCCCCAGAACCGGGTCGAGCTCGGGCTGCGCAGCTCCCGCTCGATGAACAGGGTGTCGGCCATGCGCCGGGCGGCGACCGCATCGACCTCTGCCACCCGTGCCTCCTCGCCGATCCGGTGCCCTGGTGCCCAGGGCACCGTCACCAAGGCCGGGGCGCCATCAGTGGCGGGCCGATCGGGTGAACCGGCCCCGGCGTCTCACTCGCCCGACGGCGACGCCAGCGGAACGCCCAGGGGCACCGGTGTGCCGAAGTTCGGGGTGCCGTCGGCGTTGCAGGTGAACTTCTAGGCGGCCCGGATGGACGGCGCGAGCCGCGGCCAGATCTTCCGCCGTATCACCCTGCCGCTGCTGAAGCCGTCCCTCGCCCTGTCCCTGCTGCTGTGCGTGACCGGATCGCTGCTCGCCTTCGACCAGTTCTTCGTCCTCACCAAGGGCGGCCCGGACAACAGCACCGTCACCGTCGTGCAGTTGATCTACCGGGAGGCCTTCCAGCGGCTGAACCTCGGCACCGCGGCGGCCCTGTCGATCCTCGTCCTGGCCGCGCTGCTCCTGCTCAACGTCGCCCAGTTCCGCGGCCTGCGCCGCGCCGACGAGTCATGAGGGGAGACCCCGCCGTGCTCACCCGCGCCCTCGGCCGCACGCCGTACTACGTCCTCGCCGGAGGACTCGCCGTCATCTTCCTCTTCCCGCTGCTGTGGAACGCCTGGGCCTCGGTCAGCGCCCAGCCCGGCACCGCGCAGGAGTCCGGCCACGGCCTCGGCAACTACCGCACCCTGCTGGACTACGACGCCGGCCTGTGGCGCTACCTGCTCAACAGCACCCTCGTCTCGGCCCTCACCGTCGCCCTGACCCTCGGCGTCTCGCTGCTGGGCGGCTACGCACGGCACGGGGATCACCCTGGTCCCGTACCACTCCTGGGCCAACCGCGGGCCGTCGACGATGCGGGTGTGGCTGCCGACGACGGGGCGGTGACCCCAGGTCTTCGTCCGGGGCGACGACCGTTTCGTTCACACGAAGTGGACGTCGTAGCGGTCCTGTTCGGGCAGCAGGGCCTCGAACGGCTCCAGGCCGTGCTGGATGCGGCCCAGCGCGCGGAAGTAGCCGAAGCGGTCGATGCCCGGGGTCAGGACCGCGAGGAGGTCGGCGGTGGACCCCGGGGCGGCGCCGAAGGAGTGCGGCAGGCCGGGCGGGACCGCGACGAGGCCGCCGGCGGTGACGGTCGTCGTGGTGCCGTCCAGCGTGAACCGCATGACCCCGTCGAGCACGAGGAACAGCTCCGTCGACAGTGCGTGGTAGTGGGTCCGGGCGCCGGCCGCGCCCGGGCCGAGGGTGAGGCGGTTGGCGCCCAGCGCTCCGCCGGTGTCGCTGCCGTCGGCCAGCAGGTGGAACGCGCCACCGTGGGGGAGCGGTACCCGCTCGGCCTCCTCGGCGTGCACGATCAGCGCCCTCTGCGTCTCGGTCATCGTGCCCGGTCCTTCCGGTCGGAGTGTCGACGCAGTCATTCGATCCCGGGAAGAAGCGGCGTACCACAGGCAGTTGGCGAAGACAGTGATCAGCGTTCGTGACGAATGGCAAGGGGTGGGCGACGGCATGGAGCTGCGCCAGTTGCGGTACTTCGTGACCGTGGTGGAGGAGGGCGGGTTCGGCAGGGCGGCCGCGCGACTGACCATCGTCCCGTCGGCGGTCAGCCAGCAGATCGCGCGGCTCGAACGGGAGTTGGGCCTGGTGCTCTTCGAACGCACCACCCGACGGGTCCGGCTCTCCGCGGCCGGCGAGCGACTGCTCCCCGAGGCGCGTGCCGTGCTCGCGGCGGCCGACCGCACGGCGCGCGTGGCCGCCGACATCGCGGCCGGCGACGACGGGATCCTGCGGCTCGGCGGCATCCACGGACCCGGCGACCGGATCGACCGCGTCCTGTCCGAACTCGCCGTCGGCGCACCCCGGTTGCGGGTACGGCTGCACCGGCTGCCCGTCACCGAGCGGCTGGCCGCGGTACGCGCCGGGGAACTGGACGCGGCACTGGTGCGGGCCGCGTCGGCCGCGCCCGGTCTCGAACTGCTGCCGCTGTGGAGCGACCCGCTGTACGCGGCCCTGCCCGAGGACCATCCGCTCGCGGCCGAACCGGCGCTCCGCCTTGAACAGGCGGCCCACCTGCCGCTGCGGCTCGCACCCCGCGAGACCAACCCGCCCTTCCACGACCTCGTCACCGGCGCGCTCCGGGCCGAGGGCCACGAACCGGCCCTGGGACCGCCGTTCAGCGACCTACGGGCCACGCTCACCGCGATCGGCAGCGACCGCACGCCCTCATGGACGGTCTTCTACGAGGTGCGCGGCCTGCCGACGTTCCCCCGGATCGCCCTGCGCCCGCTCACCGGCCCGGCCGTCACCACGTCACTGGCCCTGCCCCCGGGGCCGCCGAGCCCGGCCGTGCGCCAGCTGCTGGCCGCCCTGCGCGAGGTCACGCCAGGTGCTCCCTAGCCAGGACACGCGACGGCACCGGTCGGTACGGTGCCGCATGTGACAGCCGATGCGCACCTCCCGCCCGTGACGATCGTCCGCGCCTGTCTGCGCGACGGCACGGGCGGCAGCCCCACGGCCGTACTGGACGACGGGCCGCTCAGCGACAGCGAACGCCGGCGCGTCCCGGTCCTGGCGGGCACGTCGCACGCCGTCTTCGTCTCCACGCCCGGGGGCGACGGGGCCGCCACCGCCTTGCTGCGCTTCTTCACCGCCGAGGGCGAGCTGCCCGCCTGCGGCCACGGAACCGTCGCCGCACTGGCCCACCTCGCCGAACGCTCCGGCGCCGACACGTACCGCACCACCCTGCGCACGGCGAACCGCACCTTCACGGGGTGGGCCGCTCGGGACACCACGGGCCTGCGTGCCGCGTTCGATCCAGGGCCCGTCGACCTGCGCGACCCCACCGGGATGGAGTACGACCTCGTCCTGCCCGCCCTCGGTATCACCGCGCGCACCCTGGCCCCGGGCGCCCGTATCGCCTCCGTGGGTCGGCCCCGGCTGCTGCTCCCCCTGGCGTCCCCGGCCGCCGTCACCGCGCTCGCCCCGGACTTCGACCGACTGCGCGCCGCATGCGACCGCCTCGGCCTCCTGGGCTGCTATGCCTACTCCGAGCCGACCGCCCGGGGCCGCGTCACGGCCCGTATGTTCGCCCCGTCGATCGGCGTCCCGGAAGACATCGCCAACGCCAACAGCACCGCCTGCCTCGCCGCTCACCTGGCCGACCGCGGCATCACCGACCTCACCGTCGACATGGGTGACTCCCTGGGCAGTCCGGCCACCATCACCGCCACCGCGAGGCAAGGCCCCACGGGCCCGGTGATCCGCCTGGGCGGCGCCGCCCAGGTTCTGCGCCGGTGAGCCGAGCGGGCAGCGTCTGATGGGCGAAGGCCCAGGTCAGGCGCGTACTTGCACCTGCTGATGTCGCCCGACCGGCAGCCCAGCACCCACGAAGATTGCCGGTCCCCGGCAATGCGTCGAGCGTCAAGAGCACGTCAGGATGGCTGTGCGGGGGAACTACGGCTGTCGTGCCTGTCCTGCCCGGCGTTCCCGAGAGGTAGCTTGGTGGAGAAGGCCCTGAGGGAGGGCGATCGAATGCCGTGGTTCGTATGGCTGCTCGCCGCCGCGGGGCTTGGCGTCGCAGAGTTCTTCACCCTGACACTGGTCTTCGGCCTGTTCGCGGGCGCAGCGCTGGTCGCCGCCGTGGTCGCCGGCGTGGGCGTCGGCCTGCTCGGCCAGCTCGTGGCGGTCGGAGTGACAGCGGCAGCGGGTCTCGTCATCGCCCGCCCCATCGCACTGCGCTACATGGCGGACCAGCCCCTGACCCGCGACGGCAGCGACGCGCTGATCGGCAAGCGGGCCGAGGTCCTCCAGGAGGTCACCGCGACGCGCGGCCTGATCAAACTCTCCGGCGAGGAGTGGTCCGCCCGGGCCCTCGACGAGAGCCAGGTCATCCCGGTGGGAGCACTGGTGGAGGTCATGGAGATCCAGGGCGCCACGGCCATCGTCTACCCCCGCGAACTCCTTCCATGAACGGCTGAACGCCTACCGACGGAGGCACCGTGGATCCAGTTGTCATCCCCATCCTTGTGGTGGCCATTTTCGTCGTCTTCCTCGTCGCCTCCTCGGTGCGGATCGTTCCGCAGGCGCGCCGCTACAACGTGGAGCGGTTCGGCCGCTATCGCCGCACGCTGCAACCCGGGCTGAACCTGGTCCTGCCGGTGGCGGACCGGATCAACACCAAACTCGACGTGCGCGAGCAGGTCTATTCGTCCGACCCCAGACCGGTGATCACCGAGGACAACCTCGTGGTGAACATCGACACTGTGCTCTACTACCAGATCACGGACCCACGGGCGGCGGCCTACGAGGTCGCCGACTACCTGCAGGCCATCGATCAGCTCACCGTGACCACGCTGCGCAACGTCATCGGCAGCATGGACCTGGAGGAGACGCTCACCTCGCGCGAGGAGATCAACTCCCGGCTCCGCGCCGTCCTCGACGACGCCACCGGCAAGTGGGGCATCCGGGTCAACCGCGTCGAGATCAAGGCCATCGACCCGCCGCACACCATCAAGGAGGCGATGGAGAAGCAGATGCGGGCCGAACGCGACAAGCGCGCGGCCATCCTGCACGCCGAGGGAGAGCGGCAAGCCAAGATCCTCACCGCGGAAGGCACGAAGCAGAAGGACATCCTGGAGGCACAGGGCGCCCAACAAGCCATGATCCTACGGGCGGACGGCGAGGCAAAGGCGGTGGAGCTCGTCTTCCAGGCGGTCCATCGCAACAACGCCGACGCGAAGGTCCTGGCCTACAAGTACCTTGAGACGCTCCCGCACTTGGCGAGCAGCGACAACAACACGTTCTGGGTGATCCCCGGCGAGCTGACCGAGGCAATCCGGACGGTCACCAGCGCGTTCGGTGACCAGTCGACGGCGGGTCCTGCCCAGCCTGCGCAACCTGAGCAGGCGGCCGCCATCGACACGTCGGACGAAGGCCGGAGCCCGGAGCTCGAAGCGGGCTCGATGGTCTCGCTCGACGCCGCCACGGCCGCCGACGAGGCAGGAAAGCAGGCCGCCGCCGCGGTCAACGACGCCAAGGCGGAGGCCGAGGCCGCGAAGTCGCCCCAGATGCCGCGCCGGGGGTAGACGCCGGTTGGACCCACCGGCTTTGCTCCTCACCGGGACTCCTCGGTGCTGAGAGCCGCGCCCTCGCACGACCGGGGCGGGCTCGGCCTTCCGCCGAGCCCGCCGCGCCGGCTCCATATCGGGGCCGGACTCTTGTCACACCGTCAGGGCTGCAGTGTCAGCAGACCCGGACGGTAGGGCAGGAGGCCGTAGTCGCCGCCGGAGTTGGGGCTGCGACCCTGGTAGAGCAACTGCAGATTGCAGGGATCGACGGTCATGGTCTGATCGGCGCTGGTGCGGATCAGTTCGCCATGGCTGATGTCGTTGGTCCACGTGGCGCCACTGTTGGCCTTGCCTGCGAAGGGATTGCTCTCGGTCGCGGCCTGGGGCGTCCAAGTGCCGTTCAGACTGGTGGCCGTGAACGAGCGGAAGTAGCGGCCCTGCGAGCCGATCGCCTCGACGATCATGAGGTAGCGGTTCTGGCCCTGGAGCTTGTAGACCTGCGGGGCCTCGAACAGGTTGTTCGTCGTATCGCTCATGATCGTCGTGTACGAGGAGCCGAAACTGCTCGGGAAGTTCCCGATCGGCATACTGGCCCGGTAGATCTTGCCGTTGTCACCGGCGAAGAACAGGTACATGTTCGACCCGTCGGCGATGAGCGTCTGGTCGATGGGTCCTGTTCCGGAGCCGGAGATGCTTCCGGAGAAGAGCTCCTTCGGTGCTGACCAGCCATTCGGGTTGGTGGGGTCGCTCGACGTCCGGTAGGAGAAGGCGGTCCCGCCCCACTGGTAGGCGAGCACCCAGATGTTCTTCGGCGCGAAGTAGAAGAGCGTGGGCGCGACGGTGGAGGACGACATCGTGTTCTGGCTGGCCGAGGCCATCTCCGACCAATTGGTGAACAGGCCGAAGTTCATCGAACCCCAACTCGTCCCTGCGTCGTGCGTCGTCGCGTAGACGAGTTGCTTGCCGTTGTAGGGGGCGACGGTGAAGTCCTTGAGCGAGACCCACCCGGGCTTGGGCTGTGCCAGTGCGCCCGTTGATGTCCAGCGGTATGTCGACGGAAGATCGCACGGGCCGGGGTTGCTGCCGCCGACCTGGACGAGCTGCCACTGCTGGTTGGCGCCGCCCCAGTCGTCGTACTGGACGATGTTCGCGTTGTCGGCGGTGGAGGCGCCCTGTACTTCAAGGGCCTTGTTGCTGTGGCGAGAGATGAGCCTCACGTAGCCGTCCGAGCTATCGGCCAGCCGCCACTGCTGGTTGGTGCCGTTCAGGTCGGACCACTGGACGATCGAACCGCCGTTCGCGGTGGACCAGTTGTGGACATCCAGCACCTTGCCCGAGTGCCGGGACTTGATGCGGTAGTAGCCGTCCCCGGAATCGACGAACTGCCACTGCTGCTGGGCCTGATCGTTCCTGGTCCACTGGGTGATGCGGGCGCCGTCGTTTGTCGCCAGGTTGTAGACGTCCAGGGCCTTGCCGCTGTTGCGGTTGACCAGCACATACGAGGCGTTGGGATCTATGGTCGCCGCGCCGGCGGGCTGGGCGCCGAGGAAGGTGGCCACGAGCAGGAAGGGCGCAAGAACGGCGAGTAAGCGTCTCAGACGGACCGGGGACCGGTGGCGAAACCACATCAGAGGGCCTCCTTTGCGGGTGGGGATGAGGTGACTCCGATGAACCGTGGAGCGGACGTCCGGGGGACAGCAATCTCGAATGTTTCGAAGAATTCCCGGATGCTTCGACGCCACAAGCTAGGAATGTGAGGCCTTCTGGTCAAGGCCTGTTGCCGATCTGTCCGTAAACAGCGCCTCCTTCTTGGGCTTGACGGGCTGTCACGTCGCCGGGGGATCAGCTTCCGGCTAGCCGCCGTGCAGAAAGTTTCGGGCGACAAACCGAAACTTCTTCTGTGAGGAGTATTGACGATCCACCGTCAACACCTCAATCATCCGTGTCTGGGAAACCGGCCCTGGTTCGAGGTATCGAACCGCGTTGGCTCTGAGCAATCTGTGCCGCACGGCAGATTCACGCACAGCTGCTCGACAGATCCGCGCACCAGAGCACCCGCGCCACCCCGTTTCGTTCCGGTGAGGTTCGCGCCAGCGCATCCTGGCTCTTCGTGCAGTTGGAGAGGTACACGACGCCGCCTGGCGGTCCCCCGGCTGAGCCGCGATGGAGTACCCCCATGCCTGTGTCGAACATGCCTGTGTCGAAACACCGCAGCCCGCCGTACGTCACCCGACGCCCGACCGGGTGCTGCCGCGTGGGAGCGGGCGACGCATTCCCCTGCGTTTCAGTCCTTCCGTGATTTCTACCTTGGAGGCACAGTCATGGGCTCGTATGCCCTTCCCAGATTCGACGTTCGCCGGAAGATCCGCGGCCTGCTGTTGGTGCTGGTCGCCGGCGTGCTGGGTACGGTCGCCGCGCTGGTCGCGCCGCCGAGCGCACACGCCGCCGAGAGCACGCTCGGCGCCGCGGCGGCGCAGAGCGGCCGCTACTTCGGCACCGCCATCGCCTCGGGCAGGCTGGGCGACTCGACGTACACGACGATCGCGAGCCGTGAGTTCAACTCGGTGACAGCCGAGAACGAGATGAAGATCGACGCCACCGAGCCGCAGCGGGGCCAGTTCAACTTCACCGCCGGTGACCGCGTCTACAACTGGGCGGTGCAGAACGGCAAGCAGGTGCGCGGCCACACCCTGGCCTGGCACTCCCAGCAGCCCGGCTGGATGCAGAGCCTCAGCGGCAGCGACCTGCGCCAGGCGATGATCAACCACATCAACGGCGTGATGGGCCACTACAAGGGCAAGATCGCCCAGTGGGACGTCGTGAACGAGGCCTTCGCCGACGGCAGTTCGGGAGCACGGCGCGACTCCAACCTGCAGCGCACCGGCAACGACTGGATCGAGGTCGCCTTCCGCACCGCGCGCGCCGCCGACCCGGCCGCCAAGCTCTGCTACAACGACTACAACGTCGAGAACTGGACCTGGGCCAAGACCCAGGCCATGTACAACATGGTCCGCGACTTCAAGCAGCGCGGCGTGCCGATCGACTGCGTCGGCTTCCAGTCGCACTTCAACAGCGACAGCCCCTACAACAGCAACTTCCGCACCACCCTGCAGAACTTCGCCGCCCTCGGCGTCGACGTGGCCATCACCGAACTCGACATCCAGGGCGCCTCGCCCACGACCTACGCCAACGTGACCAACGACTGCCTGGCCGTCCCCCGCTGTCTCGGCATCACCGTCTGGGGTGTGCGCGACACCGACTCCTGGCGAGCGGAGCAGACGCCGCTGCTGTTCAACGGCGACGGCAGCAAGAAGCCCGCCTACACCGCCGTCCTCAACGCACTCAACGGCGGCTCCACCACGCCCCCTTCGGGTTCCGGGCAGATCAAGGGCGTCGGTTCGGGCCGCTGCCTGGACGTGCCCAGCGCCAGTACGACCGACGGCACCCAGGTCCAGCTGTGGGACTGCCACAGCGGCACCAACCAGCAGTGGACGTCCACCGCCGCCGGTGAGCTGAGGGTCTACGGCAACAAGTGCCTGGACGCCGCCGGCACAGGCAACGGCACCAAGGTCCAGATCTACAGCTGCTGGGGCGGCGACAACCAGAAGTGGCGCCTCAACTCCGACGGATCCATCGTCGGCGTCCAGTCCGGCCTCTGCCTCGACGCCGCCGCGGCCGGCACCGCCAACGGCACCCTGATCCAGCTCTACTCCTGCTCGGGCGGCAGCAACCAGCGCTGGACCCGCACCTGATGGGACCTGTCACGAGCGAAAGGTGAGCCGATGAAGACCTACGGTGCGGCTTCCCCCGCCCCTCCTCGACGACATCGCTGGTGGTCCCGGATTGCCGCCCTGGTGGCGGCGACCCTCGCGATCGGCATGCTCGTCGTGGTGAATCCGACGCCCGCCGCGGCGGCGACGGTGGACACCAACGCCTGGTACGTCCTGGTCAATCGCAACAGCGGCAAGGCGCTGGACGTCTCCGGCGCGTCCACCGCCGACGGCGCGCGGGTCAGCCAGTGGACGCGCCACGACGGAGCCAACCAGCAGTGGCAGTTCGTGGCCTCCGGCGACGGCTTCTACCGCCTCAAGGCCCGGCATTCGGACAAGGTGCTGGACGTGGCCGGCGCCTCGACCGCAGACGGTGCCGCGATCCAGCAGTGGGCCGACCACAACGGGGCCAACCAGCAGTTCCGCCTGGCCGACTCCGACGCGGGCCACGTCCGGCTGATCAACCGCAGCAGCAAGGCGGTGGAGGTGCAGGGCGCCTCCACCGCCGACGGCGCCAACGTCGTCCAGTACACCGACTGGGGCGGCGCCAACCAGCAATGGCAGATGATCAAGCTGTCGTCCGGTGGCGGCGGCGGATGCGGCAGCGCCCCGACGCTGGCGAGCGGTACACACACGATTCAGAGCGGCGGCAAGAGCCGCAGCTTCATCCTCAGGGTTCCCGCCAACTACGACAACAACCACCCCTACCGGCTGATCTTCGCGTTCCACTGGCGGGGCGGAACCGCCGGCGACGTCGCCTCGGGCGGCACGAGTGGGAGCGCCTGGTCCTACTACGGCCAACAGGAACAGTCGAACAACAGCGCAATCCTTGTCGCCCCCCAGGGCCTCGGCAACGGCTGGGCCAACTCGGGCGGTGAGGACGTCACCTTCGTCGACGACATGATCCGGCGCATCGAGAGCGGCCTCTGCGTCAACCCGGCGCAGCGTTTCGCCACGGGATTCAGCTGGGGCGGCGGCATGAGCTACGCACTCGCCTGCAGCCGGGCGAACGTCTTCCGGGCCGTCGCGGTCATGTCCGGCGCTCAGATCAGCGGGTGCAGCGGTGGCACCCAGCCCATCGCCTACTTCGGAATCCACGGCATCAGCGACTCCGTCCTCAACATCTCGCAAGGACGGTCCCTGCGCGACAAGTTCGTCGGCAACAACGGCTGCACGCCCCAGAGCCCGCGCGAGCCCGCGCCGGGCAGCCGAACGCACATCACCACCACCTACTCGGGCTGCCGCGCCGGATACCCGGTCCAGTGGGCCGCGTTCGACGGAGGCCACATACCCGGTCCGGTCGACGGCTCCACCGGCGAAAGCGGCGTCACCACCTGGACCAAGACAGAGATCTGGAGGTTCTTCGCACAGTTCCAGTGACACCCCCGCACCAAGGAGTGGAGCCAGGACGATCCTGGCTCCACTCCGTCGACGTCCGTCCCGGATCGAAGGACGGAGAGGCCTCTTCAGGAGAGCAACGCCGGTCCGGCACGCCCCAGTTTGATGAAAGTCCGCGTGTCAGGCCTCCGCAGCGGGAGGCGGGCCGCTCAGGAGACCTTCAGGGCCCCGGCGTCGTGGGCGACACGACCGCCGACGACAGTCGCCCCGACCGTCAGCTCCGCGATGCGTTCGGCGGCCACGCCCAGCAGGTCGTCGCTCAGAACGGTGAAGTCGGCGAGCATGCCGCGGGCGAGGGTCCCCTTGACCCGCTCCTCGTGCACCGCGTACGCCGAACCGACGGTGTACGCGTACAGGGCATCGCGGGCCGTCACCGCCTCGTCCGGACCGATCGGCGCGCCCGACGCCGTACGCCGGTTCACCATGTCGTGGATGCTCAGGAGCGGGTCGGAGGCGACCACGGGCGCGTCCGAGGAGCCGGGCAGTACCACGCCGGCGTCCAGGAACGACCGCATGCGGTAGGCGAGCCGGCCCCGCTCGGGACCGAGCGCCGCCAGCAGCCCGTCACCGGTCTCCGACAGGAACCGGCCCTGAGGCACCGGGATCAGGCCGAGCTCCGCGATCCGGGCGACCTGCGCGTCGCTCGCCACGCCCGCGTGCTCGATCCGGTGGCGAACGTCCCTGCGCGGGTGTGCCCGTCCCGCCTCCTCGTACGCGTCAAGTACGACGTCCAGGGCCGCGTCGCCGATCGCGTGCGTGGCGACCTGCCAGCCGCAGCGGTGCGCTTCCACGATGTACCGGCGCAGCTGCTCGCGCTCGAAGGCGAGCAGGCCGCTGTTGCCGGGGGAGTCGTGGTAGTCGCAGCACATCGCGGCCGAGCGGCCGATCAGCGAGCCGTCGGAGAGGATCTTCGTCGGCCCGATGCGCAGCCACTCGTCGCCGAAGCCCGTCCGCAACCCCAGGTCGAGCCCGTACCAGGAGGCGCCGGGCTCGCAGACGCCGCAGTCGTGCAGCGCGGTGATGTACGGCATGAGCGTCATCCGTACGCCGAGCAGCGCCCGCTCCCGCGCCCGCATGAAGGCGTCCAGGTCGGCGGGCCCGTTGCCGATGAGGCCCACGACGCCGATGCCGGGCTCGGTCACGCTGGTCAGGCCGACGGCGAGGGCGGCCCGCGACCCTTCCGCGATGTTGGCGATCCACTCCTCGGCGGGCAACGGACGCAGCACCCGCTCCACCGGCCGCATCGCGGCCTCCTTCAGCAGGCCCGCCGCGCGCCCGTCCGCATCGCGTACGACTTCGCCGCCGGGCACGTCGGGGACGGCGGCGAGATCGGGGAATCCGGCCCGGGCGAACGCCTTCGTGCCGGCCACGGCCATGTGGCCCGAGGTGTGCACCAGCCAGACCGGACGACCCTGGGCGGCGCGGTCCAGCGCCTCGGCCGTCGGATGGGCGCCGATCTTGTTCTGGTCGTAACCGGAGCCCACCACCCAGGCGTCGGCGGGCAGCGCCGCGGCCCGCTCGGCGACGGCCCGGTACAGCGCGTCGAGGTCGGGCGCCGCGTCGGCGGAGACGTCCAGTTGGCGTCGTCGCTCGCCGACCATGCTGAGGTGGTGGTGCGCGTCGTTGAAGCCCGGGACGGCGTGCGCGCCGCCGAGGTCGACGACCGTGTCGGCGGTGCAGCCATCCAAGTCCTCGTCGAGGGCGACGATCCGGCCGCCGAGAACGCCCAGGGCGCGGGCCGTTGGGCGGTCCGGGTCGAGGGTGGTGAATCGTCCGTTGCGGAACACGGCGTCGAGGCGCACGCGGCAACTCCTTCGAAATGAGTGGAACCGGCGGCCGCCGCCCACGGTGAGGATGAGGGAAGCGGCGGCCGCCGGGGTCGGAGTGCGGCGGGGATCAGACCGCCGCGGGGACGCGCGGCGCCGTGGCCTCGCGCCGGTCGCCGGCCCGGCCCAGCGCCGCGACGCACACGGTGGTGACCAGCAGCAGGACCGTGTAGAACCCGGCCACGGGCCAGATCGAGCCGCCGCCGGAGGTCAGTACGGACTGGGCGATCAGCGGGGTCGTACCGCCGATGAGGGTCGAGCACAGCTGGTACGAGAGCGAGATGCCGGTGTAGCGGACCTTGGAGGGGAAGGCGCGGGCGAGGAAGCCGGCGAGGACGGCGTAGTACCCGGCGCCGCAGACGACGGCGAGCGCGATCCCGCAGAACACGAGCACCGGCTGCGCGCTGCCGATCAGCAGGAACATCGGGATCGTGACGACGATGTTGGCGAGCAGCGAGACGACCATGAAACGGGTCTCGCCGACCCGCTCGGCGATCAGCGCGCCGCACGGCTGCCAGAGAAACTGCACGACGGCGCAGGCGAGCAGGACGTACAGCATCGTCTGCCGGTCCATGTGGAGCTCGTTGGTGGTCCAGGCCAGCACGAACGTGTTGGTGAAGTACGCGGCGGAGATGCCCATGACCGAGGCGCCGATGCCCAGCAGCACGGTCCGCCAGTTGGTGCGCAGCACCTCGGCGACCGGCAGCTTCACCACCTCGCCGTTGTCCTTGACCCGCTCGAAGTCGTTCGACTCCTCGACCTTCAGGCGGATCACGAGGCCGACCACGACGAGCAGACCCGACAGCAGGAACGGCAGGCGCCAGCCCCAGGACAGGAAGGCGGCATCGTCGAGGGTGGTCACGGCGAGGAAGACCAGCGTCGACAGGATCGCTCCCGCCGGGGAGCCCTGCTGCACCATCATGGCGTAGAAGGAGCCGCGGCCCTTCGGCGCGCTCTCCGAGGCCATGAGGACGGCGCCGCCCCACTCGCCGCCGACGGCGATGCCCTGGACGGCGCGCAGCAGCGCCAGGAGCAGCGGGGCGGCGACCCCGATCTGCGCGTAGGTCGGCAGCACACCGACCAGGAAGGTGGCCCCGCCCATCAGCACCAGGGTGGTGACCAGCGTGCCCTTGCGCCCCATCCGGTCACCGAAGTGGCCGAAGATGACGCCGCCGAGCGGCCGGGCCAGGAACCCGACCCAGAAGGTCGCGAAGGAGGCCAGCACGCCTGCCGCCGGCGACACCTCGGGGAAGAACAGCTTTCCGAAGACCAGCGCGGAGGCCGTGCCGTAGATGAAGAAGTCGTACCACTCGATGGCCGTGCCGACGAACGAGGCGAGACCGGCGCGCCGGGCCTGGTGCGAAGCACGGGTTCCACCCGGGGCGGCGGGGTGGATGACGTTCATGGAGCCTCCGGCAGACTGTGAGCCAGACGGTGAATCAGGGACAGCCACAGTCTGAATTCGGCCACTCATGCCGTCTAATACTTGATGGATCGCGATTCCATGCCTGCGAGGCATGGGACGGTCCGATCGAGCCGCCAGGAGGACGTCATGGAACTACGGGTGCTGCGCTATTTCCTCGCCGTCGCCGAGGCGGATTCGGTCACCGCCGCCGCCCGGCAGGTGCATGTCGCCCAGCCCTCCCTCTCCCGCCAACTGAGCGCCCTGGAAAAGGACTTGGGAGTCTCGCTCTTCACCCGCCGCCCGGGATCACTGACCCTGAACGCCGCCGGCCGCCGTTTCCGCCCCATCGCCCAGGACCTGGTGCGCCGCGCCGAGCAGGCCGCCGAGACGATGGCCGCCGTCGGCCGCGACGAGCCCGTGGCCCTGACGGCGGTCGCGTCTCCCACCACGGTCGCGCACCTCCTCGCACCCTTCATGGCCGCCGCCGGTCCCGAGGGTCCCGCGCTCCGTGACGCCCTCCAGGAGGAGCCCAGCAAGGTCTTCGACACCTTGCTGCGCAGCGACGCCGACCTCGGTATCTCCACCATCCCCGCCCCTGCCCCGCTGGAGTCGGCGTTCCTCGGGCGCTCGCCGGTCCTCGCCCAGGTGCCGGGCGGCCACCCCTGGAGCGGGCGCACCGAGATCACCCTCGCCGAGCTGGTCACCGAACCGCTGATCCTGATGACCCGCACCAACATGACCCGGCTCGTCGTCGACGAGGCGGTCGTCCGTGCGGGCCTCTCGCTCACGGCCGTGACGGAGACCGGCTCGTCGGCCTTCGCCCAGGCGCTCGCCGCCGCCGGCCGGGGCGTCTGCCTGGTCTCCGACGCAACCCGATTCGACCTCACCGAACTGACCGTGCGCACCCCCGACGGCCTGCTGACCGTCCCCCTGTACGCGGGATGGGACCCCGCCCACTACGCCCGCTCCGCCATCCACGACCTCGTCGAGGGCCTGCGCGCCTACTGCGACCGCCACGCGCGACGCCTCCTTGCGCCGGTCTCCGAAGGGTGAGCGGGCCGTCGAGTGACGGATGCCCGTCGCGGACAGGAACGGCAACGGGAAGTACAGGAAGCGCGGCCGCCCCGGCTCCGGCGGGGGATGCGGAGCGGGACGGCCGCGGCCGAGACACGATGGGAGAACCGCAGGCCCGGTCGACTCAGAAGAATCCGAGCTTCTTCGGGGAGTAGCTGACCAGCAGATTCTTCGTCTGCTGGTAGTGCTCCAGCATCATTTTGTGCGTCTCGCGCCCGATGCCCGAGCCCTTGTAGCCGCCGAACGCCGCGTGCGCCGGGTAGGCGTGGTAGCAGTTCGTCCACACCCGGCCCGCCTGGATCGCGCGACCCGCGCGGTACGCGGTGTTGATGTCGCGCGTCCACACGCCGGCCCCGAGGCCGTACAGCGTGTCATTGGCGATCTTGATGGCGTCGTCGAAGTCGTCGAACGACGTCACCGACACCACCGGCCCGAAGATCTCCTCCTGGAAGATCCGCATACGGTTGTCGCCCTCGAAGATGGTCGGCTGGACGTAGTAGCCGCCCTTCAACTCGCCGTCGTGTTCGATGCGTTCACCGCCGGTCAGGACCTTGGCGCCCTCCTGCCGGCCGATGTCCAGGTAGGAGAGGATCTTCTCCAGCTGGTCGTTGGAGGCCTGCGCGCCGATCATCGTGTCCGTGTCGAGCGGGTGGCCCGTCTTGATCTGCTCGGTGCGGGCTACGGCCGCCTCCATGAACTCCGCGTAGTGGCCCCGCTGGACCAGCGCCCGCGACGGACAGGTGCACACCTCGCCCTGGTTGAGCGCGAACATGGTGAAGCCTTCGAGCGCCTTGTCGCGGAAGTCGTCGTCCGCCCCCCACACGTCCGCGAAGAAGATGTTCGGCGACTTGCCGCCGAGTTCGAGGGTGACCGGGGTGATGTTCTCCGAGGCGTACTGCATGATCAGCCGGCCGGTCGTGGTCTCACCGGTGAACGCCACTTTCGCCACCCGCGGGCTGGACGCCAGCGGCTTGCCCGCCTCCACGCCGAAGCCGTTGACGATGTTCACGACGCCGGGCGGCAGCAGGTCGGCGACCAGGCTCATCCAGTAGTGGATGGACGCCGGGGTCTGCTCGGCCGGCTTGAGGACGACCGCGTTGCCCGCCGCCAACGCCGGGGCCAGCTTCCAAGTCGCCATCAGGATCGGGAAGTTCCACGGGATGATCTGCGCGACGACCCCGAGCGGCTCGTGGAAGTGGTAGGCGACCGTGTCGTCGTCGACCTCGCCGAGCGAACCCTCCTGCGCGCGGATCGCGCCCGCGAAGTAGCGGAAGTGGTCGATGGCCAGCGGGATGTCGGCCGCCAGCGTCTCACGCACCGGCTTGCCGTTCTCCCAGCTCTCGGCGACCGCCAGCTTCTCCAGGTTCGCCTCCATACGGTCGGCGATCTTCAGCAGGACGTCGGAGCGCTCGGTCACCGACGTACGGCCCCAGGCCGGCGCGGCCGCGTGCGCCGCGTCTAGCGCCCGCTCCACGTCCTCCGCCGTCCCGCGCGCGATCTCGGTGAACGGCTGCCCGTTCACGGGCGAGGGGTTCTCGAAGTACTGCCCCCGGATCGGCGGCACGTATTCCCCGCCGATGAAGTGGTCGTAGCGCGCCTGGTAGGAGACGATCGCGCCCTCGGTGCCGGGCGCCGCGTATCGGGTCATGCTGCTCTGCCTCCCTGCAGAAGCGCTGCCCGCCGTTGGGCAGCTCTCGGCGCGAGGCTAGGGAGCGGGAGGTTGCAGCTACGTTGCGGTCGCCGGGTGGGGTGGTGTGGGCGGGCGGGCTCGGGCGGGGGAGCTGCGCGACCGGCGCCACAGTGCGGGAGCGTTACCGCTGCCACCCGGCGGGCAGCGCCAGTTCCGACTCCAGCGCGGCCAGCCGGGACCGCACCGCCGACGTCGGCCGGACCGCCGCGAGCGCCCTCCATACGTCGAGGTCGTCCTCGCCCCACGGGGCGTGCGCCCAGTCCGCCAGCAGGTCGGGATCGCGCCGGGCGATCAACGCCGTACGGAGCCCGTCCGCCAGCCGCCGCCTCAGCCGCACCACCGCCGGTGCCTGGGAGGTCGGCAGCAGCGGGCCGGTGTACGCCGTCGCCGCCGCCGTGACCGCGCCGGTCTCCAGGCGTCGCTCCACGACGGCGACGTCGGACTCGACCGGAACGGTGAGCCGGTAGGGCCGCGAGGCCAGCAGCGCGGGTCCGAGGATCCGGCGCAGCCGGGCGAGCTCGGCGCGCAACGTCACCGGTGTCACCGACTCGTCCTCGTACAGTGCGCACAGCAGCTCGTCGCCGGTCAGACCCTCCGGGTGGCGGGCCAGCAGGACGAGGATCTCGCTGTGCCGGCGGCTGAGCCGGAGGCTGTGGCCGCCGGTGAGCAGGTGGGCCTCGTCCCGGCCCAGCGCGGTCAGCTCGGGCGTGTCGACGGCCGGCCGCTCCGGGGTGAGCAGGGCCAGCTGCGACTCGGCCGCCCGGGCCACGGCCTGGACGAAACCCAGGCTGTGCGGATGAGCCAGCCCGTTGCCGCCGGTGATGTCCACGGCCCCCAGCACTCGCCCGGTGCGCGGATCGTGCACCGGCGCCGCCGCACAGGTCCACGGCTGCACCTGCCGTATGAAGTGCTCGGCGGCGAAGACCTGCACCGGCCGTCCCACGGCGACTGCGGTGCCCGGAGCGTTCGTGCCCATCGCGGCCTCCGACCACCTGGCCCCCGGCACGAAGTTCATCCGCCCCGCCCGCCGCCGGGTCGTGGCATGCCCCTCGACCCACAGCAGCCGGCCGTGCTCGTCGCACACCGCGAGGAGGTGCTCGCCGTCGGCCGCGAACGTGCCCATCAGCTCACGGACCAGCGGCATCACCCGCGCCAGCGGATGCTCCGCACGGTAGGCGCCGAGATCGCCGTCCACGAGTTCCACGCTCGCCGTGCCGTCGGGCCCGACCCCCGCGCGCGCGGAACGCCGCCACGAGTCGGCCACCACGGCCCGCACCGGCTTGGGCACGGTGCCCGCCTCGGTGAACGTCTCATGAGCGCGACGCAGCATGCGGGCGTGCTCGGCAGGGTCGGCCCCCGGCTCCAGGGCCACCCACGGATCGGTCAACTTTGCCTCCCCGACGGCGATGCGGCTGGGGACATCGTCACTCCGGGTACGCGCGCGGACAACCTTTTCGACCGCGGTCACCCGATTGAAGGGCGTGCTCCGGCCATCAGGCGAGACGGACGAGTCTGAGGTACCGTGCCCAGTCCCAGTGCGGCCCGGGGTCGGTGTGGTCGGTGCCGGGTACTTCGTGGTGGCCGATGATGTGCGTGCGGTCCCTGGGGATGCCGTGTCTGGTGCAGATCGCCGCGGTGAGCGCGGCCGACCGCTTGTACAGGGCGTCGGTGAAATGGGCGGGCCGGTCCACCCAGCCCTCGTGTTCGATGCCGACGCTGCGGGTGTTGTAGTCCCAGTTCCCCGCGTGCCAGGCGACGTCCGCCTCCCGCACGCACTGCGCGACGTGCCCGTCGGCCGACCGGACGACGTAGTGGGCGGACACCCTCTTCTTCGGGTTCCGGAAGATGTCGAGGGCCGTGGTGAAGGTCGTCTGCGTGACATGGATGATCACGAGGTCGACGGGATACGCCGTGGGCCGGTTCGACGCGGTGTAGTTGGCGGTGTTCGCCTGCTGCCACTCGGCCGTCGGATGGTCGGGGGCCTGGACCTGCGCATTGGCGCGCGGGTCGGGGAGCAGTGCGTAGGGGACGGCGGCGAGGGCGGCGCCCTTGAGGAGCCGTCGCCTGCTGGTGGCCGGTCGTGCCTGTTCCATGGGTGGTGCCTTTCGACGAGGGGCGGCCGGCGTGCTCAGCCGAACAGTGCCGCGGCGGTCTCCCGCAGACGCGCGTGCACTGCGCGGTACGTCGCGCGCTCGGGCAGCCACTGCTTGCGGAGCTTGGCCACGCACGTGTAGTTGGTGTCGCACACGTTGGCCAACGGCGACTCGACGGCCTGGGTTGCGAACTGGTACGCGTCCAGCTCACTGAACCCGTAGTCGCGCACCAGCCACTGCACCAGGTCGAGCTGGGATATTCGGAACGCGTCCTCCAACGGGCGTGCCGACCCGGTCGAGATGATGTGGGTGTCCGACTCCAGCCGCGGCCACGGTGTGGCGAGCCCCTTGAGCAACTCGACGATCACCACGGTGTTCATCGCGCACTCGACGGCGACCCCGCAGGTCTCGCCCTCGCCCTGCCGGGCGTGCCCGTCGCCGAGGCTGAGCAGTGCTCCCTCGACATTGACTCCGAGATAGCAGGTGACGCCCGCCCGCATCTCGGGCGTGTCCATGTTTCCGCCGTGCGCGTCCGGCACCAGCGCCGAGCGGACCTCCAAATTGGCAGGGGCCACACCCACGGTGCCGTGCATCGGATCGAGCGGCAGTTCGGCCTCGAAGTCGCTGTCGTGCGCCCGGAACAGTGCCGTGCGCCGGGTCCGGTCGAGCTGCCAGATCCAGACCGTCTCCGGCAGCGGAGGCTGCAGGGTGGCCGTGGTGTGGGTCGAGGTGAGGGCGCCGAACAGCGGGACCGTGGTGGACGCTCCCCAGTCGCGTGCCGGTTCGATCGAGACGAAGTGCACGGCGACGGTGTCCCCGGGCTCCGCGTCCTCGATGTGGAACGGGCCCGTCTGCGGGTTGAGGAAGGGGAACTCGCACACCTCGGACACCAGGTCCTTCTCCGAGCGCACCCGTCCGGTGAAGCAGTCCTCCGTGTACAGGTCAAGGACGGTGCCCGGCGCGATGCGCGCCACCGGTGGCGCTCCGCCGAACGTCCAGGCGTACTCGCCGGGTTCGGGGCGCACGGTCAGGATCCTGGGGTCGCTCATCGCTGCACAGCTCCGTTCTCGGACGGTCGGTCCGGGCGAGGTCCGCGAGGGCAGGGACAGGGGCGGGCACGGCTGGACGCTCGGCACGCCGTCCCTGGTCACGACCGGATGGCTGCGCCTTGCGTGGATCACGGTACGGCGCCCACGAGTTGGGCAGAAGCGAACGCCGTGTTTCCGTGGACGGCCGCGCGCCTGTGGACAACTCGATCACCCGGAAGGGTGAAGTCAGCCTGAAATCAGCAGAGTTCGACGCCCGGCGGTCGGCTCAGGCGCCTCGCGCTCCGGACACCGCCGCGGGATCGTCCAGCACCGCCCGCACCACCGAGTGCGCGGCGCCCAGCAGCGGGCCCTCGGAGCCCAGTCGGGACACGGCCACGGGGCAGGCCGGACCCGCGGTGCGCCGGTCCAGTTCGTCCTCCAGCGAGGGCAGCAGCCAGGGCGCGAGCGCGGCCAGCGCACCGCCCAGCACCACGCTCTCGGGATCCAGCAGGTTGACCGCCCCGGTCAGCGCGATGCCGAGCGCGGTGCCCGCCTCCTGCAGCGCCCGCCGTACGTCCTTGTCGCCCTCGGCGGCCCGCCGGGCGAGGAGGCCGACGCGGTCCTCGCCCGGTTCCAGGCCGGCGGCCCGCAGCACGGCTTCCTCGCCGGCGTACTGCTCCAGGCATCCGCGCCCGCCGCAGGGACACGGCGGTCCCTCGGGGCGGACCGGCACATGTCCCAACTCGCCCGCGAAACCGCGCGTTCCGCGCAGCAGATGGCCGTCCACGACGACGGCGGCACCGATGCCGATCTCCGCCGACACGTGCAGGAAGTCGTGCGGGGTGTCTTCGCCGAGCCAGAGTTCGGCGAGGGCGCCGAAGTTGGCCTCGTTGCCCACGGTCAGCGGGAACTCGGTGGGCAGCAGGGCTCCGAGATCGGCCTCGTGCCAGTCGAGGTTCGGGGCGCGGACGACCGTACGGCCGTCGCGTGCGACCAGACCGGGCACGGCCACCGCGAGGCCCGCCGGCCACAGCCCCTCCTGGTGTGCCTCGGCGGCGACGCGGTGCACCAACTCGGTGAGTTCCTGGAGCACCGGACCGGCGGCGCGCCCGCGGTTCGCGCCGTACCGCACGGCCCGGGCGCGGACCGCTCCGCGCAGATCGACGGCGCAGACAGCGAGGTGGTCGACGCCGATCTCCGCGCCGATCCCGGCCGGGCCGTGCCCGCTGACGGCGAGCGCCGAGCCGGGCCGGCCCACCCTGCCGGGCCGTTCCGGACCCAGTTCCTCGATCAGCCCCGAACGGATCAACTCGTCGACGAGGGTCGACACCGCCGCCCGGGTCAGACCGATTCGCGAGGCCACCGCGGCACGCGAGAGCGGCCCCTGCGCGCTGACGGTGTGCATCACCCGGGCCAGGTTGCGGCGGCGCATGCCCTGCTGGGTGTCGGGCAGCGCGCGCCCGGGGCCGGCCGGGTGGGCTTCGTTCAGCGGTGCGGTCATGCCTCCGTCAGTCCTCGGTCGGTGTCGGGCGGTCGACGGTGGCCGTCACCGGGTTCCCCGCTCCAGCAGCGGGGCCGCGTCGGAGAGTACCCCGGTGATCCGGGCCAGCGTCGCCTCGTCGCGTTCCACGGCGTCGAGCACCGGCCCGGCGGCCGTGTTCCAGCGCCGGGCGACCGCGGCGGGGTCCTCGCCGGTCAGCAGGCCCGCGGCCTGCGCGGCGGCGCCGAGCGCCACCAGCTCCTTGGCCTCGGGGACCTGGACCGGGCGTCCCGACAGCCGGCGTACGGTCTGCTGCCAGGCCGTGCCGCGTGCGCCGCCGCCGATCAGCAACAGCGGGGTCGAGCGGTCCGCGTCCTCGTCGAGGACCAGGTCGAGCGCGCCGAGCAGGGAGTGGACGGCGCCGTCGTAGGCGGCCTGCAGGAGCTGTCCTGCGGTGGTGTCGTGGCGCAGGCCGTGCAGCAGGCCGGAGGCGTTCGGCAGGTTCGGCGTGCGCTCGCCGTCCAGGAAGGGCAGGAGCGTGACGCCGGTGGAGGGCTCCACGGCCTCGCGGTCCAGGTTCAGCAGGGCCGCGACGCGGTCGACGGCGAGCGTGCAATTCAGGGTGCAGGCCAGGGGCAGCCAGTCGCCGTGCGCGTCGGCGAAGCCCGCCACCGTGCCGGTCGGGTCGGCGGGGCGCCGCTTCGACACGGCGTAGACCGTGCCCGAGGTACCGAGGCTGAGGACCGGGGTGCCGGGGCGCAGGCCGAGCCCGAGCGCGGCGGCGGCGTTGTCGCCGGTGCCGGGGGCGACCAGGGTGCCCTTGGAGAACGGCAGGTCATGGTGTTCGCGCACGGTGCCGGCCACCTCGCCGGGCCGCACCACCCGGGGCAGCAGCGTGGGGTCGAGCCCCACATGGCCGAGGATCTCGGTGTCGTACGACTCCGTCCCCGACGCCCACCAGCCGGTGCCGGAGGCGTCGCCGCGGTCGGTGGTGCCCTGACCGGTCAGGCGCTCGGTGAGGTAGTCGTGGGGGAGGCGTACGGCCTTCGTGGCGCGAACGGCCTCCGGCTCGTGCTCCGCCAGCCACGCCCACTTCGTGACGGTGAAGGAGGCGGCGGGGACGCTGCCGGTCCGTTCGGCCCAGAACTTCGCGCCGCCCAGCTCCTCGGTCAGCCGCTGGGCCTGCGGCGCCGAGCGCACGTCGTTCCACAACAGCGCCGGGCGCACCGGCTCGCCCCGCTCGTCCAGCGTGACGAGGCCGTGCTGCTGTCCGCCGAATGACACCGCGGCAGCCTCGTGGGCCGCATCGCCGCACTGGCGCAGCGCCTCGCACAGCGCCTCCCACCACTGACGCGGGTCGCTCTCGCGGCCGGCCCCGGTGGACACGGAGTGCGGGGCCTGGCCGCTCGCGACGACGTGCCCGGTGGCCGCGTCGACGACCAGCGCCTTCGTGGACTGCGTGGATGTGTCCACGCCAACGACGAGCGGTCCCTCGGCTGCTGACATCGGGCTCTCCCTTGTGTGCGGCTCGTGTCCTGTTGCGGCGCGTGTCTCCATCCGGAGACACCTTGTCTCTTCCCTGAGACGTGTGGGCATACTAATTTGTAAACCGCCATGACGAAATAGTCGTAGCGAGCAGTCGTCAGCGAGCAAGGAGCCGCGGAATGAGCTACCAGCCCACCCCCGAGGACAGGTTCACCTTCGGCCTGTGGACCGTCGGCTGGCAGGGACGGGACCCCTTCGGCGACGCCACGCGCCGCGCCCTCGACCCCGTCGAGACGGTGCAGCGCCTGGCCGAGCTGGGCGCGCACGGGGTCACGTTCCACGACGACGACCTGATCCCCTTCGGGTCCACGGACACCGAGCGCGAGGCGCACATCAAGCGCTTCCGGGAGGCCCTCGACGCGACCGGCATGAAGGTCCCGATGGCCACCACCAACCTCTTCGCCCACCCCGTCTTCAAGGACGGCGCGTTCACCGCCAACGACCGCGACGTGCGCCGATACGCGCTGCGCAAGACCATCCGCAACATCGACCTGGCCGTCGAACTCGGCGCGCAGACCTACGTCGCCTGGGGCGGCCGGGAAGGCGCGGAGTCCGGCGCCGCCAAGGACGTACGCGTCGCCCTGGACCGCATGAAGGAGGCCTTCGACCTGCTCGGCGAGTACGTCACCGAGCAGGGCTACGACCTGCGCTTCGCCATCGAGCCCAAGCCCAACGAGCCGCGCGGCGACATCCTGCTGCCCACCGTGGGCCACGCGCTGGCGTTCATCGAGCGCCTGGAGCGCCCCGAGCTGTACGGCGTCAACCCGGAGGTCGGCCACGAGCAGATGGCGGGCCTGAACTTCCCGCACGGCATCGCGCAGGCGCTGTGGGCGGGCAAGCTCTTCCACATCGACCTCAACGGCCAGTCCGGCATCAAGTACGACCAGGACCTGCGCTTCGGCGCCGGTGACCTGCGCTCCGCGTTCTGGCTGGTCGATCTGCTGGAGTCGGCCGGGTACGCGGGCTCGAAGCACTTCGACTTCAAGCCGCCGCGCACCGAGGACCTGGACGGCGTGTGGGCCTCCGCGGCCGGCTGCATGCGCAACTACCTGATCCTCAAGGAGCGCGCGACCGCCTTCCGTGCCGACCCCGAGGTGCAGGAGGCCCTGCGTGCCGCGCGGCTGGACCAGCTGGCGCAGCCGACCGCGGCGGACGGCCTGAAGGCACTGCTCGCCGACCGGACGGCCTTCGAGGACTTCGACGTCGAGGCAGCCGCCGCGCGCGGGATGGCCTTCGAGCGGCTCGACCAGCTCGCCATGGACCACCTCCTCGGCGCACGCTGACCGCAACGGAGCGCCCCGCGCGACGCGCTCCCCCACGGGGGCGTGCCGGGCGGGGCGCTCCGGCGCACCCCGGGGCGCAATGCCGCGGAATCGTACGGTCCATGGCCTGGGGCGGTATCAAGTTCCCCGAAGGCCTCGCCTCGTGCCCGGTACGAGGTGACTCTGGACGGTATGGCCACCCCGCCCGTACCGCCTCAGCCGCCCGGGCCGCCGGGCAACACGCCGCCTGCCGGGGGCGGTTTCGGACCGCCCACCGACGGTTTCGGACCGCCCTCGTACGACGGGCCGCCACCCGGCGGACCCGGTGGGGGACCGGGACGGCGCCGGAACCCGCTGATCATCCTGCTCGCCGTGATCGTGGCGGTCGGGGCCGTCGCCCTCGTGGTGCTGATGGCCTCGGGCAGCGACGACGAGCCCGACCAGAAGCCCTCCGCGGAGAGCAGCTCGGCCAAGCCGTCGTTCAGCATCCCGACCGAGCTGCCCAGCAGACTGCCGAGCGAGCTGCCCTCGTCCCTGCCGTCGTCCTTGCCGTCGGAGTTCCCCAGCGAACTGCCCAGCGAGATCGAGTCCCTGCTGCCGGACCTCGGGAACGTCGACCTGCCGTGACCCGGGGTGCGGACGGGCCACGCGCGCGTGCCGTCAGACGCCGCGCGGCAGTCGGACGTAGATCACCTTCGTCTCGATCCCGCTGTCGACCAGACGGCCCTGCGCGTCGAACGCGCCCGCCCCGTCGGACATCCCGAAGTCGTTGTCGTTGATCAGGACGAGCGTAGTGCGGTCCACGCGCGCGACGCCCTCGATCTTGCCGGGCACCCCGGCGACCGTCCCCAGGTCGACGACCAGCCTCTTGGCGAGGACAGGAACGCCCGCGGCCGCCGGGTCGTCGAGCTGCTCCAGCGACGGCGACGTGGTGTCGTCGTCCCACGCGCCCCCGAGGATGTCCGCTTCCCGGTCCAGCCGTACGAGGTGCAGCCGGGCGGCCTTGTCGGTGCGCTCCTCGACCAGCAGCCTGTCGCCGCCGACGGCGACCACGGAGGAGATCTTCAGCTCGGAGGTGTCGTCCTCGCCCGGGTCCACCACGTCGACCGGGTCGAAGCGGTACGCGTACTCGGCGGTGACCGCCTTCTTCTTCGGCGAGAAGCGCAGCAGCCGCGTGGTCCGCGACGCCTCCCCGGCATCGGCGTCCGGAAGGGACAGCGGGCTCTGCACGGCCATCACCAGGTCCCCGCATGGCAGTTGGGCGAGCCCTTCGAAGCCGCGGTTGGTCTTGCGGTGCAGCAGCACGGAGGGCAGCGCCTCCACCACCGGGTAGTCGGCGCCGGTCAGATGCAGCCCCTCGGGCACGTAACGCGTGAGCACCTTCCCGCGCGCGGAGACATGGACGAGGGAAGGGCCGTACTCGTCGACGAGCCAGAAACTCCCGTCCTTGGCCCGCACGATGCCCTCGGTGTCCAGTCCGTTCGGGTTGTACGACAGCGGCGTGCTCGCGTCGTAGGAGTACGGAGCCTCGTCGCGCCCCTCCTGGTTGGACAGCCCGGTGACGGGCTTGCCGGAGGACGTGGTCAGGGGGATCGCGTCCAGGACCTGTACGGAGTCGCCGGAGACGCGGATCTTCACGATGGCCGGGTCGAAGCCCGGCACGGGGAAGGTGCGACGCTTGGTGCCGTCCACCTTGATCTGGCCGTTGGGCCCGCGGTCGGTGACCGTCCAGAACTCGCCCTCGCGGCCCGCCGGGTAGATGTCACTGCCGATGCCACCGAGGTCCACGCCCCGGTCGTCGGCGACGCTGCCGGGCAGCAGCGCGTTGCTGAACTCCGCGAGCGGTATGTCCCCCAGCGTCGCGGTGCCGATGACGCGGGCGTCCTCCGCCGGGGTGCCCACGGCGGGCCCGGTCGCCGCCAGCACGGCCATCACGGCGAGGGGCACGCCCGCTGCGACGGAACGGTGGACACGGCGCCGGCCGGTGGCGTGCGGGGACATCGGGCCTCCTGATGGACCAAGTTCGGTGACAGCGGCCAGATTTGGGCCCCGCGCGGAACGCCGTACGACGGCCGGGTGAACGTGGGACGTCGGGCGCTCGTCGGGCCGACGCGCCTCGGGCCCGACAAGGCGCTGCGGGCACCCGGGTTCGTCGGGCCGACGTCCCGTCGGCTCACCGCGGGGACAGGAAGAGTTCGTCCGCCTCAAGGGCGCCGACCAGAAACCCCTCAACCCGGGCGGCGCCGAGGAACCGCGTCACCTTGCCGGAGGCGCGGTCGGTGCGGAACGGCGCCCGAGTCGTCCAGGCCGTGGCGAAGCCGGACACCTCACCGTCGTCCGACCTTGCCACGACCGTCCGGAAACCGGACTTACCGGCGTGCCGTCACTCCAGGGCGAGCTCGGGCTCCGCCGAGGCCAGTGCCGTGGCCGGGTCCTGGGCCGGGCCGCCGGCGGGCACCCAGCGACCCCGCTCCTTGCGGTACGGCCACCAGCGCCCGTCCCGGCCCAACCGCACCTGGCTCGGCGCACCGACGACCGTCCACCGATTGCCCTGTGCGCGCAGCGCCGGACGTTCGTCCTCGTCCCAGGCCGACTCCAGCGCCGCACGCGCGCGTGCAGCCGCCTCGCCCTCGACGGGCCACTCCTCCTCCAGCACGGACAGCGCGGCCGCTCCGCCGACCTCCCAGGCCCGGACGGCCAGGGCCAGCCGCTCCCGGCTGCGCCCCGAACCCCCGGCGAGTCGCTCGGCCACCGTCGGCACGGGGCCGCCGGCGGCGAGCCGGACCGCGTCCTCGGCCGGCGCCAACCCGGCTTCGAAGGCGCGGTGTTCCGCGCCAGCGAGCAGCGCCTCGGCCAGCAGCCGGTGCGCCTCCGCCGCCGTGCGGGCAGCGAGGAACTCCAGGGCGGCGGGGTCGGTCCCGGCCGGAGCAGGCGTCTCCGTGTCCAGGGACGGCGGCACACCCGGCTCCTCGGGAAGCTCGGGAAGAGCCGGCAGCGAGGGCAGGATGTCCCCGGCCGCGTACGCCTCCGCGGCGTCCACTCCCTCCGGTTCGACCACCTCCTCGGCGGGCGCGGCGCTGCGGGCCTGGAGGTCGTCGAGCAGGGCTCGTTCACCGCGTCCCCGCATCAGCAGCAGCACGAACGGATCCTGGTCCAGCAGGCGCGCCATCTGGTAGCACAGGGCCGCCGTGTGCGCGCAGTGGTCCCAGGCGTCGCAGTCGCACTCGGGCTCCAGGTCGCCCAGGCCGGGCAGCAGGTCGATGCCGGTGGCCGCGGCGTCCTCGACCAGGTGCGGCGGCATCTCCCGGTCCAGCAGCGCCGCGACGTGGCCGGCCCGCTCCACGGCCATGGCCGCGAACCCGTCCCACTGCTCGTCGGACAGCTCCGCCAGCAGCACGTCGGCCCGGTGCGCCGTCCGGTCGTGGTCCTGTACGACAGCCGTGATGCGCCCCGGGCGCACCGACACCGCGCCCACGCCTCCCGCGCGCGCGAGTCGACGCCCCGCCTTGAGCTGCTTCGAGTCCAGTGCCGTGTCCTCCAGCGCCTTCAGCCACGCCTGGCCCCACCACGTCTGCGCGAAGCCCCTCCCGTGCGCGGGAGGCAGCGCGGCAAAGGTGCGCTCCAACTGCTCGTTTGCGTCGAATCGGTTCATCGCGCGCCCCCTCGCAGCTCCACCAGATCGGCCAGCTCCGCGTCCGTCAGCTCGGTGAGTGCCGCCTCCCCGGAGCCGAGCACCGCGTCGGCCAGTTCCTTCTTGCGGCTCAGCATGTCGGCGATGCGGTCCTCGACGGTTCCCTCGGCGATCAGCCGGTGCACCTGCACGGGCCGCGTCTGACCGATGCGGTAGGCACGGTCGGTGGCCTGGGCCTCCACGGCGGGGTTCCACCAGCGGTCGTAGTGCACGACATGTTCGGCGCGGGTGAGGTTCAGGCCCGTGCCCGCCGCCTTCAACGACAGCAGGAAGACGGGGACCTCACCGTTCTGGAACCGGTGCACGAGCCGCTCGCGCTCGGCGATCGGGGTCCCGCCGTGCAGGAACTGCGAGGCCACGCCGCGGGCCGCCAGGTGCTGTTCGATGAGGTGCCCCATGCGCACGTACTGCGTGAACACCAGTACGCCCGCCCCTTCGGACAGGATGGTGTCCAGCAGCTCGTCCAGGAGCTCCAGCTTCCCGGAGCGTCCGGCGATCGTCGGCCGCTCCTCCTTGAGGTACTGCGCCGGGTGGTTGCAGATCTGCTTCAGCCCCGTCAGCAGCTTCACGATCAGTCCGCGGCGCGCCATGCTGTCGGCCTCGGCGATCTCCGTGAGCGTCTCGCGCACCACGGCCTCGTACAGGCCCGCCTGTTCCTTGGTGAGCGACACCGCGCGGTCGGTCTCGGTCTTCGGAGGCAGCTCCGGCGCGATCCCGGGATCCGACTTGTGGCGGCGCAGCAGGAACGGGCGTACCAGCCGGGCGAGTCGGTCGGCGGCGGCCGGATCCCGGCCGCTCTCGACGGCCTGCGCATACCGGCTGCGGAAGGTGCCGAGCCGGCCGAGCAGCCCGGGTGTGGTCCAGTCGAGGATCGCCCACAGCTCCGAGAGGTTGTTCTCCACCGGAGTGCCGGTGAGCGCCACGCGTGCGCGTGCGCCGATGGAACGCAGTTCACGCGCGGTCGCCGAGTACGGGTTCTTCACATGCTGGGCCTCGTCCGCCACGACCATGCCCCACGGCACGTCGGCCAGCCGCCGCGCGTCCAGGCGCATCGTGCCGTACGTGGTGAGCACGAACTCCCCGTCGGCCAGGGCGTCCAGGCCGCGCCGGGAGCCGTGGAAGCGGCGCACGGGCGTGCCCGGGGCGAACTTCTCGATCTCGCGCTGCCAGTTGCCCATCAGGGACGTCGGACACACCACGAGCGTGGGACCGGCGGACGCGGCGTCGGTCTGCCGGTGCAGATGCAGCGCGATCAGCGTGATCGTCTTGCCCAGTCCCATGTCGTCGGCGAGACAGCAGCCCAGCCCCAGGGAGGTCATCCGGGCCAGCCAGCTCAGGCCGCGCCGCTGGTAGTCGCGCAGGGTGGCCGCGAGCGCCTCGGGCTGCGGAACCGGCTCCTGGCCCTCGGGGTCCGCCAGCCGCTCCCGCAGCGTCGCCAGCCACCCCGTGGGCTGCACCTCGACCCTGCGGCCGTCGACCTCCGTCGAGCCTGTCAGGGCGGCGCTCAGCGCGTCGACGGGCGTCACCTTCCGGTCCTGCCGGTCGCGGGCCCGGCGCACCTCCTCGGGATCGACCAGGACCCACTGGTCGCGCAGCCGCACCAGGGGCCGGCCGGCCTCGGCCAGGCGGTCCAGCTCCTCGCGCGTCAGACGCTGCTCGCCCAGCGCGAACCGCCAGTTGAAGGCGAGCAGGGCATCGGCGGAGAGGAACGACGGCGTGTCCGAGAGCGCCTTCCCGGGCTCCGGCTCGTCGTCCGGGCCGACGACTGCGCGGGCGGTCAGTCTGTGGGCCAGGCCCTTGGGCCAGTGCACATCGACACCTGCACCGGCCAGGGCTCGGGCGCCCGCCACCAACAGGTCGGTGACCTCCTCGTCGGCCAACTCCACGGCGTCCGGCACGGCCGCCGAGAGCAGCGGAGCCAGCGGTGGCCATGCCCGGGCCGCGCGGCGCAGCGCCAGCAGGGCGTCCAGCGGCGCGCGCGGGCCGAAGGCGGCGGCCCCGGCCCACACCTGGGCGGCGTCCGCGACGAGCGCGGGATCGTGCACGCCGTGCACCTGGAGCACCGCCCGGAACGGCAGCGCCGTGTCGTCGTGCGCAGCGTCGGCCAGACCGGGGACCTCGATGCGCAGGGAGAGGCGTACGCCGGCGTCGTGGCCCGCGGCGATGTCGGACGCCCACGCGCGGTGCCCGGGCAGCTGCCGCGGTTCCGGTGCCGCGTAGGCGGGTCCGCCGGTCACGAAGGGAGCGGCGGAGGAGCGGGGCAGCGCGTCGGCGACGGCGTCCAGGAAGGCGCGCAGCAGCCGTTCCGGGTCGGGCAGCCGAAGAGCCCCGGAGGTGTCCAACGGCACCGCGTGCGCCTCGGGCGGCATCGCCGCGGCCAGGCGGCGGACGCGTTCGATGTCCTTGCCGTCCAGCGGGCCGACGCGCCAGGCGTCGTGGTCGGTGGGGGAGAGGCCGGGCAACAGCAGCCCACGCGCGACGAGTTGCAGGGCGAGCACGGCCGCGGAGCCCCAGAACACCGCTCCCCGGTGCGCGTCCGTGACGGCACGCGCGCGCGTGAGGACCGGCAGCGCCGAGCGCACGGGCAGCACGACGCAAGGGACGCTCGCCGTCTCGACGCCGTGGCCGCCGGGCAGGACGACGTCCAGGCTCTCGGCCGAGCCCGCGCCGATCTGGGGAGGCACCTCGCCGTCGGGGCGCCAGAAGGCGACCCGGCCGGTGCGGGCAGGATCGCCGGGCATGAACACGGTGCTGCAGTGGGCCAGTTCGGAAATCTCGGAGGGGAGGGGTGCAGGGGTGCTCGGTGCAGCGATGATGGATTCCTCAAACTTGACTACCGGTCGGAGTCGCCGAGGGTACAGCATGGTCGTGGCCGGCCCGGCATGACAGGGCTGTGTTCTGCGTCACTGCGTGGGAGGGTGGGGTGTGCCCCCGCACGAGGGCCGCCCGCAGAGGCGGCGAGGCCCTCCGGGGCGGGCGGGGGCGAGAGGAATCCAGGACCAGTAGTTGTAGGACCAGTAGGGGGCACACCTCAGGGACGTCTCAGGGTCGCGGTTCGGAACCGCGGGAAGCGCGGGCCCGTTTTCAGAGCAGAGAGCGGCAGTGGCCGCGGAGGAGGCGACACACATGTCGAAGAACGCCAAGATCGCCGCAGGAGGTGTGGCGGTCGGGATCATTTTGCTGATCTGGCTGCCCTGGTGGGCAGCGCTCCTGATCGTCCTGGGAGTCCCGGCCGCCGCCTACCTCGCGCTCGACCCCTCACAGCGGCGCAAGCTGCGCCGCGCGACCCGCAAGGAGCTCGGCCGCTGAGGCGCTGACGCGCCAAGGAGGCCTCCGGCAGTGCACAGGAGTCGACAACATCGCCGCCCGCGGGCCAACCGACGGTACGGTCCACGGGCGGCGTGACGCCACGCTTCACGCGCAGGCACGGCTCACCAGGCTCTGGGATCTGGTCGGTTCACCGGCCGGCGGGCGACCTCAGCTCGGGCGTACGGCCATCTTGTCGAGAGCCTCCAGCAGGCCCGGCAGCTCCGGCCCGCGGCCGACCGGCAGCACCTCGCCGGGCTCGTCGTCGAGCAGCACGAAGGCAATGTCGTCGGTCCTGGCCACGAGGGACCAACCGGGCCCGTCGGCACGCAGGGTCCGTGCGTCGCCCGAGGCGAACGACGACCGGACCCGCCCGAGCGGCGGCGGGGTGTCCACGTACGCGCGTGCCTCGGCGAGGACGCGGCGGATCCCGCTGTGCCCCTTCGGGCGCGACGCGCCCTGCGGGGCCTCCGGCGCGGGCTTGTGGCTGCTGGGCGCCCCGGAACCGTCCGCTGCCGTCTGCTGGGGTGCCACGGAACCGTCGGCGGTCGCGTCCTGGGCTCCTCCGGAACCGTCCGCGGTCGCGTCCCGGACTGCTCCGGAACCGCCCGCGGTCACCTCCTGGGCTGCTCCGGTACGGTCCGCGGCTGCCCTCGTACCGTCAGCGGCGCCGGCACCGTCCGTGGCCGCCCTCTGGCCGTCAGCCGTCCCGGAACCGTGCGCTGGCGACCCCTGACCGTCAGCCGTCCCGGAACCGCCCGCTGCCGACCCCTGACCGTCAGCCACCCCGGACTCGCCCGAGGGCGCCGCATGCCCATCGACCGCTCCGGGCTCGCCCGATGCCGACCCCTGCCCACTGCCCGCCCCGGACTCGTCCGCGGGACCTGCCGGGCTCGCGAAGTCGGCGTCGTCGATCTGCTCGCGCCACAGTGCCCACTGGAGCGCGATCTCGTCGGCGCCCAGGCGCCGCTGGGCCGGGCCCCAGACGGAGGTGTCCGGCGGTGCCAGCGGGGGGCCGTCGGCGACGTCGGGGCCGGGATCGTGCGGCGCGGGCACGTTGGGTGCGGCGACCGCGACTGCCAGGGGCCAGCCGGGCAGGGCGGCGACGACCGTGCGCTCGTCCGGCGACAGGTCGTACTCCATGCCGCAGTCCCAGGAGGCGATGGCCACCGCGACCAGCGAGACGTCGTCGATGACGACCGTCCAGCGGGCACCGTCGCCGTCCTGGCCGAGCACCAGGCCATAGCCGTCGGCGAGCGGCGCGAGGCCGAGCGCCGTGCAGGCCTCCGGATAGTCGTCGCCAAGCACGCTAGGGAACTTCGCCGGCGTCAGCAGCACCGCCGTGAGCACATAGAGCGCGTCGTCCTCGGCGGCGACGGCGTCCTCGTCCGTCCCGGCCATCCCAGCCTCCCCATTCGTTCGTCCAACGGCGCGCACCCTAGTGCGCCCGGAAGGTGCTTGTCACGACACCCAAGCACACCCGGAGCTGCAGTTTTCCGGCTGGACGGGGTGAAATCGGTCGGTCGGCGGGCCGGTCAGGCCGCCGGAAGCCCGAGGAGCGCCCGGGCCACCGCCCGCGGAGACTCGTCCCGCTCCCGCGCGAGCGCGATGACGGCCCGGCACGCGAGCTCGTTCACCCCGAACGACAGCGCCTCCGGCGACACCCAGCCCGCGGCCTCGTCGATGCGCTCCTGGTCGTCCTCCGCGCAGGCCGAGACGTACGCGGCGGCCGCTTCGAACAGATTGTGCGTGCGCTTGTCCTGGTCGGAGCTCGTCCCCGCGCGCGAGGCGCCCAAGAATCTGGTCCAGGACTCACGGAACCTGTCGAACATGCTGACCACCTTCCCCCTGCGTGGTTGCCATGGCTGATCGTTCATCTCCTGCTACTCAACGTAGAGTTGGAGCTTCGGCGGCAGAAGGGGGACGGCGCGGTGAAGCGCTTCGAGCGGCTTGAGCAGATTCGGCGGATGGATCCGTACGAGGACGCCTCGGAGATCTACCGGCTCATGTCCGCGTACGAGTTCCCCTGGGACTTCACCCGCGCGCTGGAACTGGCGCTCTACCGCACCTATGCCGTGCCTGCCATCGGCCGGCTCCTCGCCGAGACGGCGGAGCTGACGGACCGGACACAGAAGCGCTATGACGACACGTCACTCCTTCTGGATGCCGTCGTCGAGCACGGCTTCGACAGCGAGCAGGGCCGCACGGCGATCCGCCGCATCAACCGGATGCACCGCAGCTACGACATCAGCAACGACGACATGCGCTACGTCCTGTGCACGTTCGTTGTGATGCCCAAGCGGTGGATCGACGCCTACGGCTGGCGCAGGCTCTCGCGCCACGAGACCGTCGCCTCCGCCGTCCACTACCGCACCCTGGGCCGGCACATGGGCATCAAGGACGCCCCGGAGACCTACGAGGAGTTCGAGGCCTGCCTGGATGCCTACGAGGCCGCCCACTTCGACTGGGACGAGGACGCGCGCCGGGTGTCGGACGCCACGCTGGACCTGATGGCCTCCTGGTACCCGCGCCCCCTCGCGCCCCTGTTGCACACATCGACGCTCGCCCTGCTCGACGACCCGCTCCTGCGGGCCTTCCGCTACACGCCCCCGGGTCCCGCCACGCGCGCGCTCGTGCGCCGGGCGGTGCGGATGCGCGGGCGTGTCGTCCGCCTGATGCCGCCGCGCAACGCCCCGCACTACGCACGTCAGAACTGGGAGATCAAGGGCTACCCGAACGGCTACCGCCTGGACGAGCTGGGCACGCACCCGGTGTCCGGCGTGCGTGGTTGCCCCGTGCGGCACATGGACGTGTCAGCCGCCGAGTGAGTTGAGGGTCTCCCGCAGCCAGGCGAGTTCGGCCCGGGAGGTGGCGCGCGCGATGGTCAGGATGCCGCGCCGGAAGGGATCGTCGAACTCCTCGGCGCTCAGCGGCCGGTCTCCCTCGTAGAAGAAGCTCGCGGGCTCCTCCAGGAACGCGAGTCTGCGGCGCAGCACGGCCGCCTGGGCGGAGGAGTCCTCCAGGTGCCGCAGGAACGCCAGCACCGTGAACCAGCGGTTCTCGTCGGTGATGTCGCGCTGCACGGGTTCGGCGAGCCGGCGGCGCAGTTCCCCTCTGCCTTCCGCGGTGAGGGTCAGGACGTGCCGTGGGGCCGCCACGGCGCCGGGTTCCGTGGCGCGCTCCAGCAGGCCCGCCTTCTCCAGGCGCTTGATCGCGGGGTACAGGGTGCTCTCCGCGATCGGCCGCACGTGTCCGGTGAGCGCGGTGATCCGCTTGCGCAGTTCGTAGCCGTGCAGGGGGGTGTCGTAGAGGAATCCGAGGATGGCGAGTTCCAGCATGACCGCATTCTCGCGCACCGGCGCTGTACATCACCCATGGCATACATCGAATGCTCTATACCTCGTAACCGATGTATAGTCCTGGGGCGAGACGACGGACGGGGAGGACGCGATGAGGCAAGCCGAGTTCGACGGTGAGGGAAGCTGCATCCGGTGGACGGAGACGCCGGGCGAGGAACCCGCGCGCGTGTATGTGCACGGACTGGGGTCGATGTCGTCCGTCTACCACGCGCACATCGCGTCCCGGCCCGAACTCGCGGGCCGGCGCAGCCTGTTCGTCGATCTCCCGGGGCACGGCATCAGCGACCGGCCGCGGCACTTCGGCTACACCCTTGAGGAGCACGCCGACGCCCTCGCGGCGGCACTGGACGCGGCGGGTCTGGCCGCCGCCGAACTGATCGCCCACAGCATGGGCGGCGCCGTCGCCGTCGTGCTCGCCCACCGGCGCCCCGGCCTCGTCTCCCGTCTGGTCCTGACGGAGGCCAATCTCGACGCCTTCCCGCCGCCCACGGCCGGGAGCAGCGGCATCGCGTCCTACGAGGAGGGGGAGTTCGTCGACGGCGCCCACGCGCGCGTGCTGGAGCGGGTCGGGCCGCTGTGGGCGGCGACCATGCGCCTGGCCGACCCGCGCGCCCTGCACCGCACCGCAGTCGGACTCGTCCGCGGATCGCAGCCCGTCATGCGCGACATCCTCGAAGCCGTCCCGGTCGACCGGGTGTACCTGCAGGGCGAACTCAGCGGTGAACTCGCGGGCAGGCAGGCCCTGGAGGCGGCGGGGGTGCGCGTGGTGACGGTGCCCGGCGCGGGTCACAACGTCATGTTCGACAACCCCGACGCCTTCGCGGCGGTGGTCGCCGGGCGCGGGTGAGGGCTCAGGCGTCCCGTACGGCAAGCGCCAGGAACCGGGCGTCCTCGTCGACGTACGCCGTCATCCGCCACCCGGAACCGGCCAGCAGCGGACGGAGGTTGGGCTCGGCGCGCAGGTCGTCCGGGGTGATCTGCCGCCCCTGGCGCGCCGCGAGCGCCGCCCTGCCGATCGGGTGGAACAGCGCCAGGGTGCCTCCCGGGCGCACCACGCGCGCCAACTCCCGCAGGTTCTCGGCCGGATGGGGCAGGTGTGCGATGAGCCCCGCCCCGAACACGGCGTCCAGCGACTCGGACCGCAACGGCAGCGCGGCGACGTCGGCGAGCAGCAGCTGCCCGTCGCGGTCCCGCCCGGCCCGCACAGCGGCCTCCAGCATGGCCGGGGTGAGGTCGGCCCCGATGACCACTCCCGTGGGCCCCACGGCCGCACGCAGAGGCGGCAGGGCGCGTCCGGTGCCGCACCCGGCGTCGAGCACCCGACCGCCCGCGCGCAGCCCGAGGTCGGCGACCGCGGCCTCGTAGGCGGGGCCGTCGTCGGGGAACCTGCTGTCCCAGTCGGCGGCGCGGGCGGTGAAGAACTCCTGGACGTGTGTGTGGTCGTCGCTCATGTTCCGCATGATCCCTCACCGGCAGGGATGACGCTGTCACCGCGGAGGACGACTCAGCGGCGCACACGTTCGAGCGTGAGGCGATCGTTCAGATACGTTTCTGCGTCATATTCCAACACCTTTCGAAATGCGCCCCCTTTGTGCGCCCCTGCCCCGACTAGCGTCCCGTGGCCATGGGACACCTGGACCACGCCGCCCTCGGGTGGCTTACCCCCGCGCTGTCGTACGTGATGGCCTGCATAGGCGCCGCCCTCGGCCTGCGCTGCACCGTCCGTGCGCTCGGCGCCACCGGCCGCTCGCGCCGCAACTGGCTGCTCACCGCGGCCTCGGCCATCGGCACCGGCATCTGGACCATGCACTTCGTGGCCATGCTGGGCTTCAGCGTGAGCGGCACCGACATCCGCTACGACGTGCCGCTCACCATCGCGAGCCTGCTCGTCGCCATGACCGTCGTCTGCGCCGGCGTCTTCGCCGTCGGCTACAGCCGTGACCGCACCCGCGCGCTGTTCCTCGGCGGACTCACCACCGGGCTCGGCGTGGCGAGCATGCACTACCTGGGCATGGCGGCGGTACGCCTGCACGGCGACGTGGACTACGACCCGATGCTCGTCGGGCTCTCCGTGCTGATCGCCGTGGTCGCCGCGACCGCGGCGCTGTGGGCGGCGCTCAACATCAAGTCGCCGGTCGCCGTCACCGTCGCCTCGCTCATCATGGGCGCGGCGGTGAGCAGCATGCACTACACCGGAATGTTCGCGGTCAGCGTCCAGGTCACGCCCTCGGGCGAGGTCCTTCCCGGGGCCACGGCGATGCAGTTCATCTTCCCCCTCGCCGTCGGCCTCGGGTCCTACCTCTTCCTGACCTCGGCCTTCGTCGCCCTGTCGCCGACGACCGGGGAGCGGCAGGCATCCGCCTCCGCCCAGCGGCCGGTCGAGAGCGCCGCCCACTAGCCGCGGGCCCGGGCGCCCCGACGAACCACTTCCGAGCGAGGAGGCCATGCGCACACCCCGTAGGACCACCGCACCCGGCGTCGAGACGCCGTCCCCACCGCACGCGCGCGGCCGCCGCGCACACGCCGGACCGCCGGCCGACGAAAGCCCCGACGAGTCCACGGGTGCGGCGCCGGAGGGCACACCCACGCGCGCGGGTGGTTGGCGCATACGGCCGGCCACCGTCCGAGCCAAGATCGTCTGCCTGCTGATGGTGCCGGTCGTCTCCCTCCTGGCCCTGTGGGCGTACGCCACCGTCACCACCGCGCAGGACGTCTCCCGGCTGCGCCAGCTCCAGCGGGTGGACGCCGAGATCCGCACCCCCGTCGCGGCCGCGGTGAGCGCGCTGCAGGCCGAGCGCGCGGCCGCGGTGCGCCTGGCCACCGACCCCGCCGCCGGGCAGAGCGGCGAGTACAAGAAGCTCGCCACACGCACGGACGGAGCCGTGGCCGCCCTGCGGCTCGGCGACCGCAACACCGTGGCCGACGGCGAGGAGCTGCCGGCCGGAGTGGCCCAGCGGCTGGAGGAGTTCGTCACCGGCGCCGAGAAACTCGGCTCGCTGCGCTCCGCCGTGCTCGATCACCGGGCCGGCTGGGACCAGACGTACGAGCGGTACACCAAGACCATCGCGGCCGCCTTCTCCGTGGGCGGCGCGCTCACCGGGATCCAGGACGCCGAACTCGGCTCCGACGCGCGCGTGCTGCTTGAGTTCTCCCGCGCGGCCGAGGCGCTGGCCCAGGAGGACGCGGTGCTGGTCGGCGCCCGACTCGCCGGACGGCTCGACGGCGAACGGCTGCGGCTGTTCACCGGCGCCGTGGAGACGCGCCGCGCCCTCACCGAGTCCGCCGTCGCCGACCTGCGCGGCCCCGAACGCACCGCCTGGCAGGAACTCGCCGCCGGCGCCGACTACGCCGCGCTGGGCACTGCGGAGGACAAGGTCCTCACCGCCGCACCGGGCGCACGCGCCGTCACCGCGGCCCCGCAGACGCTCTGGGACGGCGCACACACGCGCGTGCAGGACGAGATGCGCACGATCGAGGCCGACGCCGGACGCGGAGTGGCGGAGCGGGCCGACCCGTTCACCCGGGGCCTGCTCACCCCGGCCGGCGCCGCGGTCCTCCTCGGCCTCGCCGCCGTCGTGGCCTCGCTGGTGATCTCCGTGCGCATCGGCCGCGGCCTGGTCGTCGAGCTGGTGAGCCTGCGCAACAGCGCGCTGGAGATCGCCCGCCGCAAACTCCCCGAGGCGATGCGGAAACTGCGCGCGGGCGAGGAGATCGACATCCGCGCGGAAGCCCCTCCCGGACCGCCGGCGGAGGACGAGACCGGACAGGTCGCCGAGGCCCTGGGCACCGTCCATCGCGCCGCGCTGCGGGCCGCCGTGGAACGCGCCGAGCTAGCCAGCGGCATCTCCGGCGTCTTCGTGAACCTCGCCCGCCGCAGCCAGGTCCTGGTCCACCGTCAGCTCAGCCTCCTCGACAGCATGGAACGCCGCTCCGACGACCCGAACGAACTGAGCGACCTCTTCCGCCTCGACCACCTCACCACCCGCATGCGGCGCCACGCGGAGAGCCTCATCATCCTCTCCGGCGCGGCACCCGGCCGTGCCTGGCGGATGCCGGTCTCCCTGACGAACGTGGTCCGCGCGGCCGTCTCCGAGGTCGAGGACTACGCGCGCGTGGAGGTACGCCAGCTACCCGAGGCATCCGTCGTCGGCACCGCCGTCGCCGACCTCACTCACCTGCTGGCAGAGATCGTCGAGAACGCCGCCCAGTTCTCGCCGCCCCACACGCGTGTGCGCGTCACCGGCGAACCCGTGGGCAACGGCTACGCCGTCGAGGTCGAGGACCGCGGACTGGGCATGGGCAAGGACACCCTCGCCGAGGCCAACCGCCGCATCGAGCAGTCCGAGGCGCTCGATCTGTTCGACAGCGACCGGCTCGGCCTCTTCGTGGTCAGCAGGCTCGCCGCACGCCACGGCATCAAGGTGCACCTGCGCACCTCGCCCTACGGCGGCACCACCGCGGTCGTTCTGCTGCCGACCTCGCTGCTGCACAGCGGCGCGGCGGAACGTTCAGCCCGCAGGTCGGCCGAGACCCCCGAGCCGCCCGGACCCGAGCACGCGCGCGTGCCCGCCCCGCGCCAGGAGCCCGTCGAGGCACCGGCCGACCGGCCCGCCCTGGTGGCCTCCGCGCCCACGGCCGCCAAGACCACGACCGAAACCCCACCCCCCGGAGTCACCGCCTTGCGACTGCACCGCCCACCGGACGACTCCGACGGGTCCGACGACCTCCCCCGCCGCGTCCGGCAGGCGAGCCTCGCTCCCCAACTGCGCGAGCGGCGCGCCGAGGAGCCGGCACAGACGTCCGCCCCCGAGGGCGACGACCCACGCACCCCCGAGCTCGTTCGGGACCGTATGGCGGCGTACCGCGCCGGCTGGGTACGCGGCGGCGGGCGGCAACCCGGCCGCGCGACCGCCCCGGAGTCCGCAGTGCGCAGCGACAGCAGCGAAGGAGACCCCGCATGATCCAGGACCCAGGCATGAGGGCCGCCCAGCGGTCCGGCGAACTCGACTGGCTGCTGGACGACCTGGTGCTGCGCGTGAGCGAGGTGCGCCATGCCGTGGTGCTGTCCAACGACGGGCTGGCCGTGGGCGCTTCCACCGATCTCAGCCGTGAGGACGCCGAACACCTCGCGGCGGTCGCGTCCGGCTTCCACAGCCTGGCCAAGGGTGCGGGCCGCCACTTCGGGGCCGGCGGGGTGCGTCAGACCATGGTGGAGATGGACGACGGCTTCCTGTTCGTGGCCGCGGCCGGCGACGGCTCCTGCCTCGCCGTCCTGACCGCCGTGACCGCCGACATCGGCCTCGTGGCCTACGAGATGGCCCGTCTGGTGAAACGTGTCGGCGAGCACCTCTACACCCCGCCGCGCGTCGCCGCGCGGCCTCCGGCCGCAGGCTGAGGCGAGAAGGTCCGCACCATGACCGACGACATGAGGGCTGTCCCGCGGGAACAGGGCAGCCAGTGGTACGACAACGAGGCCGGCCCGCTGGTCCGCCCGTACGCCATGACGGGCGGCCGCACCAGGCCCGGGCCCAGCGGCGTCCGCTTCGACCTGATCGCGCTCGTCACGCTGGACGCGGGCGCGCCCGGCGCCGACGACGACACCGCGCTCGGTCCGGAGCACCGGGCCCTGATCGAGCTGTGCCGCCCGGAGACGCAGTCGGTAGCGGAACTCGCCGCGGGCGCCGACCTGCCCGTGGGCGTGGTCCGGGTACTCCTCGGCGACCTCCTGGAGCTGGGCTGCGTCACCGTCAGCCGCCCGGTACCGCCGGCGCAGCTCCCCGACGAACGGATTCTGCGCGAAGTGATCGAAGGGCTGCGGGCGCTGTAGATGACAGTTCAAGAACCAGCCGGTCCCCTACGGTGCCGACTTGCGCACCGCCTCGGACACCGGAGTACCGCGAGTCGCTCACATCGGACAAAAAGCGGTCGAATCCTTCGAGAGGGCACCGAAGTTGTCATGATGCTGACTTCGCACACACGTACCGGAATCGCGCACGCACGTTCCGTGAGGGCGCGGTGCACACGCAACGACGCCGACCATGGCCGGCACTCCCGAGAGAAGTGATCGATGGTCTCCCAGACTTCCGAGGACCAGGGCGGCGAGACGGCCGCCCTCGCGTTGAAGATCCTGGTCGCCGGCGGATTCGGCGTGGGCAAGACCACCCTGGTGGGCGCGGTCAGCGAGATCAGGCCGCTGCGCACCGAGGAACTGCTCAGCGAGGCAGGCCAACTGGTGGACGACACCGACGGCGTGGACCAGAAGGTCACCACCACCGTGGCCATGGACTTCGGGCGCATCACCATCCGGTCCGGTCTCTCCCTGTACCTCTTCGGCACACCGGGCCAGGACCGTTTCTGGTTCCTGTGGGACGAACTGTCCCAGGGAGCCCTCGGCGCCGTGGTCCTCGCCGACACCCGGCGCCTGGAGGACTGCTTCCCTGCGGTCGACTACTTCGAGCACCGGCACATCCCGTTCGTGGTGGCCGTCAACTGCTTTGCCGGCGCCCGGACCTACGGCGCCCGCGACGTCTGCCGCGCCCTCGACCTCGACGGGGGAACCCCGGTGGTGCTCTGTGACGCCCGTGACCGCGACTCGGGAAAGGAGGTGCTGATCCGGCTCGTCGAGTACGCCGGGCGGATGCACACCGCCCGGCTGCTCGACTCGGTGGGCTGAGCGGGACGGAGGGGCGCGGCCCGACCTCAGTCCGACACGCCCTTCTGTGCCAGCACCCTCTCGATCGAGACGCGGACGAGGAGTTCACCCGGCACCCCGTTACGGGCCCCGAACTCCTCGGCGCGGTCCTCGCCCATGTACCGCGCCCCGATGCGCCCGGCCCAGTGCCGCAGTTCCTCGGGATCCTCCGAGATCCGGGCCTTGCCCTGCAACACCACGAAGCCGAACGGCGGTCGGTCGTCGTCCACGCACAGCGCGACCCGGCCGTCCCGGGCGATGTTGCGCCCCTTCACGCTCGTGCCACCGGTGTTGAACACCACCTCGTCCCCGTCGAGCAGGAACCAGATCGGCGCCACGTGCGGGCTGCCGTCGGCCCGGACCGTCGACAGCTTCCCAGTACGGGTGCCGTGCGAGACGAACTCCCGCCATTCCCTGTCAGTCATCTTCTGTGCCATGCCCCCATCCTCCTTGCCCGGAGCGCGGGTCGTCCGGAAGGCTGGCAAAAGAGATCCCCCGGCCAGGGGGGAGACGTCGCACGGGGAGACGGGAACATGGGGCAGAACCAGGGACTTGGCTGGCTGCTGGACGATCTGACGGAACGTGTGGACCACGTACGGCACGCACTGGTCCTGTCCAACGACGGCCTGGTGACGGGCGCGAGCACGGGACTGCGCCGCGAGGACGCGGAGCATCTTGCCGCCGTCTCGTCCGGGCTGCACAGCCTCGCCAAGGGCTCCGGACACCACTTCGGCGCCGGCAGAGTGCGCCAGACGATGGTCGAGTTCGACGACGCCGTGCTGTTCGTCACCGCCGCGGGCGCCGGCAGCTGTCTGTGCGTGCTCAGCGGCGCGGAGGCCGACATAGGCCAGATCGCCTACGAGATGACGCTCCTCGTCAACCGGGTCGGCGAGCACCTCGGCGTGGACCCGCGCAAGCCCGAGCGCACCCCGACCACAGAGCTCTGACCTGCATCTCTGCGCTGCCCCGTGGAGTTATCCACAGGCTCGCCGCGAGATCCGCCGGACCGGTTACCTTTCTGTCACGGCGAACGCACACAGCGTGAGCGACGACTCCACGGGGGAGACCGGCCATGTCAGGCGACACCATCACCCACCCGCACCACCACACCCTTTCGCCCAGCCGCGCCGCCAGGGAACTGGGCCTCAAACGACGCGAGTTCGATCTCGCCGTCCACCTCGGGCACATCCGGACCGTGCCCGACGAAGGGGGCGGGGGCCGCCGCGTCACCCGTACCGAGATCGAGCGGGTGCGCTCCGGCCCGGGGCATCCCGAGGCCTTGCGGGGCCGGGTGAGGACGGTGGGCGCCACGGAAGGCTCGGCCCTCATGCAGGTGCCCTCCGGCAGGTTCTCCCGCCTCGCCCGCCTGGGCCTGCTCGTGCCGGTCGACTTCTACCTCAACCGCTACCGGGCCGTCGTCTGGCTCTATCTGGCCGAGGAACTACGGCAGTTCGCGGCCGACGAGGAGAACACCCGGCTGCTGAAGGCGCGTACACCCGAGGGGCTGCGCGACCAGTTGGAGGCCGGCCTGGACCTGCGCCCGCGCAACTGGCGCGGACGCCACCTCGGATTCCTGCTGCGGCAGGCCGACGACCCCTGGCAACAGGCCGGCGCCGTCGCCGCCTTCCTCGACCCCGTGCAGATCGCGGAGATCGTCACCGACCCCTACGAACGCTCCCATCTCAACCGCTTCCGGCCGAGGCCGCCCGCGCACGGAACACCGGGCTCGCCCGCCTCCCACCTGGCCGAGCAGATCATGACGGCGGACGACCCGGACGAGATCGGCTGGCTGAGGGCCGACCTGACACGGTCGGTGCAGGAGGCACGCGAACACCGTCCCGCCCCACGCCCCACGGCGCGACCGACCCCGGACCCGGCGGATCACTCGACACCGCCCCCCGACCCGGCGCATCACGCGACACCAATGCCCGACCCGGCGCCCCACGCCACCCCGGCCCCCGAGCACCCGCGCCCGCACCGACTCCTCGGCTGGCTGCGCCGCAGAAGCGCCTGACCTGCCCTGACCTACACCTACAGCGCCCGGAACAGCCCTTCCTGGACGACGGACACCAGCAGCCGTCCCTGAAGGTCGTAGATCCGTCCGCGGGCCAGACCCCGACCGCCCGTCGCGATCGGCGACTCCTGGTCGTACAGGAACCACTCGTCCGCGCGGAACGGCCGGTGGAACCACATCGCGTGGTCCAGCGACGCCATGTCGAAGCCACGCTGCCCCCACAGGGGCTCGACCGGGATACGGACGGCGTCCAGGAGGGTCATGTCGCTGGCGTAGGTCAACGCGCAGGTGTGCACCAGCGGATCGTCGCCGAGCGGCCCGACCGCGCGCATCCACACCGCGCTGCGCGGCTCGGCGTCCTTGACCTCCGCGGGGGTCCAGCGCAGCCGGTCCACATAGCGGATGTCGAAGGGCTGGTGGCGCGCCATCCGCTCCAACTGCTCGGGCAGCGCGCCGAGATGCTCCCGGATCTCGTCCGTGACCGTCGGCAGCGCCTCCGGGTCCGGCACCTCGCGGGCCGGCGGCAGCTGGTGCTCGAAACTTCCCTGCTCAGGCTTGTGAAAGGAGGCGGTGAGATTGAAGATCGTGCGGCCCTGCTGCACGGCGGTGACCCGGCGGGTCGTGAACGACCGCCCGTCCCGGACCCGTTCGACCTGGTACACGATCGGCACGCCCGGCCGGCCCGGGCGCAGGAAGTACGCGTGCAGCGAGTGCACCGGGCGCTCGCCGTCCGTGGTGCGCCCGGCGGCGACCAGTGCCTGGCCCGCGACCTGGCCGCCGAAGACCCGCTGCAGGGACTCCTGCGGGCTGCGTCCGCGGAAGATGTTGACCTCGATCTGCTCCAGGTCGAGCAGGTCGACGAGCCTCTCGGCCGGGTTCGTCATGGGTGTGATTCTCCTGTGTTCACAGCTGGCCGACGTCGGTGACGCGGACGACCGCGCGGCCCTCCGCGTCGGAGGCCGCGAGATCGACCTCCGCGCTGATGCCCCAGTCATGATCGCCGTTCGGGTCGTCGAAGATCTGGCGAACGCGCCACAAGCTGTGCTCCGGCTGCTCCTCGATCAGCAGCAGCTTCGGGCCGCGGGCATTGGGGCCGGTGCCGAGGTCGTCGTACTCGTCCCAGTACTTGTCCATGGCCTCGCCCCAGGCGTCCGCGTCCCAGCCGGCGTCGGCGTCCATCTCGCCCAGCTCCTCGACCTGGTCGAGGGCGGCGAGCTCCACGCGGCGGAAGAGCGCATTGCGGACCAGCACCCGGAAGGCGCGCGCGTTGGTGGTGACCGGCTTGACCTCGTCGGCCTTCTCCTGGGCCTCCTCGGCCGTCATCTCCTCGGGGTTGGCGAGTTGCTCCCACTCGTCCAGCAGGCTGGAGTCGACCTGGCGGACCATCTCGCCGAGCCACTCGATCAGGTCCTGAAGGTCCTCGGACTTCAGGTCGTCCGGGATGTTGTGGTCGAGGGTCTTGTAGGCGCTGGCCAGGTAGCGCAGCACGATGCCCTCGGTGCGCGCCAGCTCGTAGAACGACACCAACTCCGTGAAGGACATTGCCCGTTCGTACATGTCGCGGATGACGGACTTCGGCGACAGCGGATGGTCGCCCACCCAGGGATGGCTCTTGCGGTACGTGTTGTACGCGTGGAAGAGCAGCTCCTCCAGCGGCTTGGGGTACGAGATGTCCTGGAGCCGCTCCATGCGCTCCTCGTACTCCACCCCGTCGGCCTTCATCGCCGCGACGGCCTCGCCCTTCGCCTTGTTCAGCTGGGCGACCAGAATCTGGCGCGGGTCGTCCAGCGTGGACTCCACGACCGACACCATGTCCAGGGCGTACGACGGCGACTCGGGGTCCAGCAGCTCGAAGGCGGCCAGCGCGAACGTGGACAGCGGCTGGTTGAGCGCGAAGTCCTGCTGGAGATCCACGGTGAGACGGACGATGCGACCCTCGGCGTCCGGCTGGTCGAGCTTCTCGACGATGCCGCCGTCCAGCAGCGAACGGTAGATCGCGATCGCACGCCGGATGTGCCGCAGCTGCGCCTTGCGCGGCTCGTGGTTGTCCTCCAGCAGGTGCCGCATCGCTTCGAAGGCGTTGCCGGGACGCGCGATCACCGACAGCAGCATGGTGTGCGTCACCCGGAAGCGGGACGTCAGCGGCTCCGGCTCGGAGGCGATGAGCTTCTCGAAGGTGTTCTCCGTCCAGCCGACGAAGCCCTCCGGTGCCTTCTTGCGGACGACCTTGCGCCGCTTCTTCGGGTCGTCGCCGGCCTTGGCCAGCGCCTTCTCGTTCTCGATGACGTGCTCGGGGCCCTGGGCGACGACGAAGCCCGCCGTGTCGAAGCCCGCCCGTCCGGCGCGTCCGGCGATCTGGTGGAACTCGCGGGCCCGCAGCGTGCGGACGCGGCTGCCGTCGTACTTGGTCAGGGCCGTGAACAGCACGGTGCGGATGGGCACGTTGACGCCCACACCGAGCGTGTCCGTGCCGCAGATGACCTTCAGCAGGCCCGCCTGCGCGAGCTTCTCCACCAGGCGGCGGTACTTGGGCAGCATGCCGGCGTGATGGACACCGATGCCGTGCCGTACGTACCGGGAGAGGTTGCGGCCGAACTTGGTGGTGAAGCGGAAGTTGCCGATCAGCTCGGCGATCTGGTCCTTCTCCTCGCGCGTGCACATGTTGATGCTCATCAGCGCCTGCGCCCGCTCCACGGCCTGCGCCTGGGTGAAGTGCACGATGTAGACCGGCGCCTGCTTGGTGTCCAGCAGCTCGGTGAGCGTCTCGGTGAGCGGGGTGAGCTTGTACTCGTAGGAAAGCGGCACCGGACGCGTCGCCGAACGCACCACCGCGGTCGGGCGGCCGGTGCGCCGGGTGAGGTCCTTCTCGAACATCGAGACGTCGCCGAGGGTGGCCGACATCAGGACGAACTGCGCCTGGGGAAGCTCCAGGATCGGGATCTGCCAGGCCCAGCCGCGGTCCCCCTCTGCGTAGAAGTGGAACTCGTCCATGACGACCTGGCCGACATCCGCGTGCTTGCCGTCGCGCAGCGCGATCGAGGCGAGCACTTCGGCCGTGCAGCAGATGACCGGGGCGTCCGCGTTGACGGAGGCGTCGCCGGTGAGCATGCCGACGTTCTCGGTGCCGAAGATCTTGCACAGCTCGAAGAACTTCTCCGAGACCAGTGCCTTGATCGGAGCCGTGTAGAAGGTGACCTCGTCGCGGGCCAGCGCGGCGAAGTGGGCGGCCGCCGCGATCATGCTCTTGCCGGAGCCGGTGGGCGTCGACACGATCACGTTCGCGCCGGAGACCACCTCGATCAGCGCCTCCTCCTGGTGGGGGTAGAGAGTCAGACCGCGCTCCTCGGCCCACGACTCGAAGGCTTCGTAGAGGGCGTCGGGGTCGGCGGTCGGCGGCAGCTGATCGATGAGGGTCACCCACCCATCTTGCCTGGCGACCGGGCCGTCAGGGGAATCGGATCCCGGTCCGAAGATCGCGAACGCTACGCTGTGTCGCCGACAACACGTCAGCGCACACCGTCAACTGGACAGCGGCACACGAGGAATGGGGCGGGCAACGGCCATGATGGGACCAGCACACTCACTGTCGGGCGCCGCGGCCTGGCTCGGCGTCGGGGCGGCGGCCGCCGCGGCCGGACATCCGATGCCCTGGCCCGTCGTCCTGGTCGGCGCGCTGATCTGCGCCGGCGCCGCTCTGGCCCCGGACCTCGACCACAAGGCCGCCACCATCTCCCGGGCCTTCGGGCCGCTCTCACGGGGGCTGTGCGAGATCGTCGACAAGCTCTCCTATTCGGTCTACAAGGCCACGAGGAAGCAGGGCGACCCGCGCCGCTCCGGCGGGCACCGCACGCTCACGCACACCTGGCTGTGGGCGGTGCTGATCGGCGCCGGAGCCTCGGTGCTGGCGATCGCCGGCGGCCGCTGGGCGGTGCTGGGCATCCTCTTCGCGCACATGGTGCTGGCCATCGAGGGCCTGCTGTGGCGGGCGGCCCGCGGCTCCAGCAGCGACATCCTGGTCTGGCTGCTGGCCGCGACCAGCGCGTGGATCCTCGCCGGTGTGCTGGACAAGCCGGGCAACGGTTCGGACTGGCTGTTCACGGCGCCGGGCCAGGAGTACCTGTGGCTGGGGCTGCCGATCGTGCTGGGCGCGCTGGTCCACGACATCGGGGACTCGCTGACGGTGTCGGGCTGCCCGATCCTGTGGCCGATCCCGGTGGGCCGCAAGCGCTGGTACCCCGTGGGGCCGCCGAAGGCCCTGCGGTTCCGGGCCGGCAGCTGGGTGGAGCTGAAGGTGCTCATGCCGGCGTTCATGCTGCTCGGGGGAGTGGGCTGCGCGGCGGCCCTCAACTTCATCTGAGCCAGCGACTTCGCCTGAGCGACGGACTTCGGCTGAGCGACCGACGTCCTCTGAGCGGCCGCGCGCCGCTCGGCGACCCGGCTCGACGCGGCCGCCCGGTCCGCTCAGGCCCCGTCGGAGTCCTGCCCCGCCCCGCCGTAGCGTCGCTCGAACCGGGCGACGCGGCCCTCCGAGTCCACCGTCCGTGCCTTGCCGGTGTAGAACGGGTGGCTCTCGGAGGAGATCTCCACGTCGACGACCGGGTAGGTCTCGCCGTCGTCCCACTCGATGGTCTCGCCGCTGGTCGCGGTGGACCGGGTGAGGAAGGCGTACCCGGCGGCCCGGTCCCGGAAGACGACCGCGTGGTAATCGGGGTGCTTGTCCTGCTGCATGAAGGCTCCTTGCGGGCGGGCGGGACTGCGGGGTCAGCCGGACAGGGCGTCCTCGTCGACGATGTGCATGGCGGCCTCCTCGGCCGAGGCCGCGGCACCGTCGATGCCGACGTCCGTGGCGACGAGCCCGCTCTCCTCGTCCTCGTGCGCTCCCTCGTTGGGGGCGACCAGACGGCCGGAGCGGGCGGCGCCTACCTCGTTGTCCAGGAGTTCGCCGTCGGTGCCGTCGCAGTCGCCGATGCCGTCGTCGTCCGGCACGGCGAGGTCGGGCATCTCCTCGGCGAGTCGTTGGTCCAGCGTCTCGCCCTGTTGGCGTTCGGCCGCGGTCACACCGGTGTGCTCCACCGCCCACGGTCTCTCCGGCGGGGACCAACCGCGGTCGAGGGGGTCGCCGACACCGTCGTTGACCAGGGTGTCTTCAGCGTCGAGCAGACCCGCGTCGTCCTGGACCTCGGACGCATCGGGCTGGTAGACGTCGTCTCCCCATCCGTCGGCGCTGTTCACGGGTACCTCCAGGTGGTGGGGACGAGCCCGCTGTCACCGCGATCGGCAGCGGGCCGGCGCGTGGGGCACTGGCTGCGCCCGGCGCGAACCGCATGGCTCCCGGCTGCTCCCCGAACCGGTGCCGCTAACCAGCCTTCCACCCCTTTTCGCCCCCGCGCAACGGCACGGGTCCACGCCGCGTACAGCGCCGCTGCGGCCTGCGACCCCGGGCCGAGGAAACCGGGCACTGCACGACGCCCACAGCCGACCGGGCGGGCACCGGTCGGCACGGCACGCGGCCACGCCGCGCTGAGCGCGCCCACCGCCGGGGCCCGCGACTGCCACGAGCACTACTGCGGCGAGCGGGCTCACCCACTCGGCCGACAGCACACTCGCAACCAGCACGCCGGCTGCCGACACACCAGCAGCCGGCTCACCCGCCCATCGAGTACCCCGAGCGACGGCTCACGCACATCGCCCGGCCCCCATTCCGGCCCCCGGTTCGGGGTCCCCGAGCCCGTCTCACCCGTGCCAGGACCGCCACAGCGCCGCGTACGCGCCGTCCGCCGCGACCAGCTCGTCATGGCTGCCCAGCTCGCTGATGCGGCCGTTCTCGACGACGGCGATGACGTCGGCGTCGTGGGCGGTGTGCAGGCGGTGGGCGATGGCCACGACCGTGCGGCCGTCCAGAACGCGGGCCAGGGAGCGTTCCAGGTGCCGTGCCGCGCGTGGGTCGAGCAGCGAGGTCGCCTCGTCCAGGACCAGCGTGTGCGGGTCGGCCAGCACCAGCCGGGCCAGCGCGATCTGCTGCGCCTGGGCGGGGGTGAGCGCGAAGCCGCCCGAGCCGACCTCCGTGTCCAGGCCGTCGTCGAGGGCGCGCGCCCAGCCGTCCGCGTCGACCGCCCCGAGGGCCGCCCACAGCTCGGCGTCGGCGGCGTTGGTGCGGGCGAGCAGCAGGTTGTCGCGCAGGGAGCCCACGAAGACGTGGTGCTCCTGGTTGACGAGGGCCACGTGCTCGCGGACGCGCTCGGCAGGCATCCGGGACAGTTCGGCGCCGCCGAGGGCGATGTGGCCGTCCCGCGGCGCGTAGATGCCGGCGAGCAGGCGACCGAGGGTCGACTTGCCCGCGCCGGAGGGTCCGACCAGCGCCAGCCGGGTTCCCGGGGCCACCTCAAGGGACACCTTGCGCAGCACGTCCACGCCGTCGACGTAGCCGAAGTGGACCCGGTCGGCGTGCACGTCGCGCCCGTCGGGGGCGAGCGAGGGATCGCCCGCGTCCGGTTCGATGTCCCGTACTCCGACCAGCCGGGCCAGCGACACCTGGGCCACCTGCAACTCGTCGTACCACCTGAGGATGAGCCCCACCGGGTCGACGAGCATCTGCGCGATCAGCGCGCCCGTGGTGAGCTGGCCGACGTCGATCCAGCCCTGGAGCACGAACGTGCCGCCGAGCATCAGGACCGAGCCGAGCACGGTCACATGGGTGATGCTGACGACCGGGAAGAGCACCGAGCGCAGCCACAGTGTGTACCGCTCCCAGGCGGTCCACTCCTTGATCCGCTGCTTGGACAGCTCGATGCGGCGGTCGCCCAGTCGGTGGGACTCGACGGTGCGGCCCGCGTCGACGGTCTCGGCCAGCGCGGCGGCCACGGCGGCGTACCCGGCGGCCTCGGAGCGGTAGGCGGCGGGGGCCCGCTTGAAGTACCAGCGGCAGCCGACCACCAGCAGCGGCACGGCGAGCAGCACGGCGGCGCCCAGCGGCGGGGCCGTGACGACGAGCCCGCCCAGCAGCAGGGCCGCCCACACCACGCCGATCGCCAGCTGGGGCACGGCCTCGCGCATGGCGTTGGCGAGCCGGTCGATGTCGGTGGTGATCCGGGAGAGCAGGTCGCCGGTCCCGGCGCGTTCCAGGACGCCGGGCGGCAGTCCGACGGACCGTACGAGGAAGTCCTCGCGCAGGTCGGCCAGCATCCGCTCGCCGAGTATCGCGCCGCGCAGCCGGACCTCGCGGACGAACACCGCCTGGATGGCGAGGGCGACCACGAACAGCGTGACGGTCAGCCCCAGATGGAGTTCCCGTGCGCCGTCCGCCACCCGCTCGACGAGGCCGCCGAGCAGCCACGGGCCCGCCATGGAGGCCACCACAGCGGTGGTGTTGACGGCGACGAGCAGCAGGAAGGCACGGCGGTGCCGGCGCAACAGCTCGGTCGCGTAGGCGCGTACGGTGGCCGGGGCGCCGACGGGCAGCGTGTTCGCCGTCGTCGGGGCCGCCGGGTCGTAGGCCGGGGGCGCCACGCCGATCATGCGGTCTCCTCGATTTCTTGCAGTTCGTCAAGGCGGTCGGCGTCGCGCACCGCCGCCTCTTGCTCGGTCTCGCGCGTCACGACCGCCCGGTATCGCGGCTCCTTGTGCACCAGTTCGCGGTGCACGCCGACCGCCACGACCTCGTCCTCGTGGACGAGGACGACCCGGTCCGCGCGGTCCAGGAGGAGCGGCGAGGAGGTGAACACCACGGTGGTGCGTCCGGCCCGCAGGTCCCGCAGTCCGGTGGCGATGCGTGCCTCCGTGTGCGAGTCGACGGCGGAGGTGGGTTCGTCGAGGACGAGCACCTCCGGGTCGGTGACCAGCGACCGGGCCAGGGCGAGGCGCTGGCGTTGGCCGCCGGACAGGGAGCGGCCGCGTTCGGTGATACGGGCGTCCATCGGGTCGGTGGCGTCCAGCGAGCCCTGGACCAGGGCGGCCAGGACGTCCTCGCACTGCGCGGCCGACAGCGCCTCGGCGGCGCCGACATCGCCCGACATGGGGACGTCGAGCAGCTCGCGCAGCGTCCCGGACAGCAGCACCGGGTCCTTGTCCTGGACGAGGACGGCCGTGCGGGCCGCGTCGAGCGGCAGCTCGTCCAGCGGCACCCCGCCGAGCAGCACCGAGGTGCCGGCCTCCGAGGGGTGGCCGCCCAGCCGTTCGGCCAGTCGGCCGGCCGCGTCCGGGTCGCCGCACACCACGGCGGTGAGGCAACCGGCGGGCGCGAGCAGACCGGTGGCCGGGTCGTACAGGTCCCCCGAGGACAGGTCCGCGGCGCGTGACCCCCGGGTGTCGGTGGCCCGCTCCAGCGCCAGTACCCCCGCGGCCCGTTTGGCCGAGGGCCGCGAGAAGGAGTAGGCCATCGCGATCTCTTCGAAGTGCCGCAGAGGGTAGGTGAGGATCATGATCGAGCTGTAGACGGTGACCAGTTCGCCGATCTCGATGCGGCCCTGGCGGGCCAGATGGACGCCGTACCAGACGACCGTGATCAGCAGCAGGCCCGGAAGCAGGACCTGGATCGCGGAGATCAGGGCCCACATGCGGGCGCTGCGCACGGCCGCGTGGCGCACTTCCTGGGAGGCGCGGCGGTAGCGGTCGAGGAAGAGTTCCTCGCCGCCGATGCCGCGCAGTACGCGCAGTCCGGCGACGGTGTCCGAGGCCAGTTCGGTGGCGCGACCCGCCTTCTCGCGCTGGAAGTCGGCGCGCCGGGTGGCGCGGGGCAGCATCGGCAGTACGGCAAGGGCCAGGACCGGCAGGCCCACGGCGACGACCACGCCGAGCGCGGGCTGGTAGACGACGAGGCCGATGCAGACCAGGACGATGGTGACCGCGGCCGCGGTGAACCGGGAGACGGCCTCCACGAACCAGCCGATCTTCTCGACGTCACCGGTGGAGACGGCCACGACCTCGCCGGCCGCGACGCGCCGGGTCAGTGCCGAGCCGAGCTGCGAAGCCTTGCGCGCCAGCAGCTGCTGGACGCGGGCGGCGGCGGTGATCCAGTTGGTGACGGCGGCGCGGTGCAGGAAGGTGTCGCCGATCGCGATACCGGCGCCCGCCAGCGCCATCAGCCCGCCCGCGAGGGCGAGTCGGGCGCCGGAGCGGTCGACGACGGCCTGGATGGCGAGGCCCACGCAGAAGGGCAGCGCGGTGACGGACACGAAGTGCACCAGCCCCCAGGCCAGCGACTTCAGTTGTCCGCCCAGTTGGTTCCGGAAGAGCCACCACAGCAAGCGGGGGCCCGAACGGGCGTCCGGCACGCCCGGGTCGGGGTACGGAAGGTCTTGAATCTGCATGACGTCCCAGTGGCTCGTGTAAGGAAGGTAGAAGGGGCCGCGTTCGGCGGCAGCAAACCGTGACAGGTTCGCGTCGCAGCGTGGTCGGAGGCAAACGGTTTTCCGCACAGGCGAACGGATCCGGCTGCCCGTCCCACCCGTGTCCCGACGCCCCATTGCGGGCGGCGCCAACTCCCCGTAGAACACCCGCATGACAAGCCGGATCATCATGTCCATGCTCACCGGAGCGACCCTCCTGGCGAGCACCCTGCTCGGCGCGAGCCCGACACGCGCCGCCGAAGGTCCCGCCGGCGCCACCGCCGAAGGCCCGGCCCGAGCCGCCTCCGAGATCCCCGCCGAGTTCGGCAGCGACTGGCACGACCCGGTCACCGCCGCCCCGCCCGTCACCGCGCCGGACACCCCCTCCTGCCGGGTCACCCTCGCGGAGGCGCAGTTCCGCGACTTCACGCCCTACCGGGGCAGCTACACACCCCCCGACGGCTGCGGTGACAGCTGGAGCAAGGTGGTGCTGCGGCTCGACGGCAAGGTGAAGGGCCGCCAGTACGACCGCCTCGGTCACATCAGCGTCGGCGGCGTGGAGATCTTCCGTACCTCGACCCCGCAGCCGTCGCCCGACGGCATCGAGTGGTCGGTCGAGAAGGACGTCACCCGCTACAGCGACACCCTGCGCACCGGCCAGGACGTCGAGATGCTCATCGGCAACGTCGTCAACGACACCTACACCGGAGTCATCGACGTAAAGGTCACCCTGACGTTCTACACGGGCAACACCGCCCGCACCCCCGACCGGGTCCTCCCGCTCGCCGACGGCGCCGCCCTCACCACCCCGCGCAACAGCGAGCGCATCGTCGCCGAGGTGTACGCCACCGGATCCGGCGGCGGCTGCGAGGAGTACTGGTACCTCTCGGTGCCGGACACCGCCCCGTACTCCTGCCAGTCCGCCGGCGGCCCGAACCGGGAGGTGCAGATCCGCGTGGACGGCCAACTGGCCGGAATTGCCGCACCGTTCCCGCACGTGTGGACGGGCGGCTGGTCCAACCCCTTCCTCTGGTACGTCGTTCCGGGACCGCGCGCCTTCGACGTCAAGCCGATCGAATACGACCTGACGCCGTTCGCCGGGATCCTCAACGACGGCCGCCCGCACCGCGTCGAGGTCTCCGTCGCCGGCCTGCCCGAGGGGCGGCCCGGCTGGAGCGCCCCCGTGAACATCCTCGTCTGGCAGGACGAGGGCAGCGCGCACGTCACCGGCGGGCTCACCGCGCACCAGGACGACGGCCTGACCAACTCCTCGACGTATCAGCCGAGTACACAGCACGAGGTGCTCACCGAGAGCGCGCACCGCTTGACCGTCTCCGGATACGTCCAGACCTCGCACGGCCGGGTGACGACGACCGTCCGCCGTTCGCTGGCACACGACTCCGTCCACCGGTGGACCGACGGTGAGACCACGGACGCACTCGACGCCACCTGGAGGGACGACGAGTCGGTCACGGTCGACGGACGCGGACCGGCCCGCACGACGCGCACGCACCGGACGTACACGATGGACGGCACCACCACGCTCGGCGCGGATGACCGGCTGCGCACCGTGCTGACCCTGGGCGACCGGGCCGCGCTCGCCGTGACCCAGGACGGGCGGCGCACCGCCTGGTCGCGGCTCGACGACAGTTACACGGGCGACGCGACCTGGACGGTGAACGTGCCCCGCGACCAGCGACACGCGGTCGGCACATCGAGCGAGAACTACCGGCTGTACGGCTCCGAGGGCTGCTACGACCGCAAGCTGGCCACCGCCCAAGGGGTGTTGACGCAGGATCGCAGCGGCTGCTGAGGCGGGCGGCGTGCGATGCGTCACGCGGGGCGTGATTTACACGGTGGCAACACGGCGGTCTCGTACGGGATTCACGGCACCTGAAGAGTGAACGGCGCGGAAGCAACTTTCCGTATTGCAGAAGTCCTGTCCCCGGCTTCTGTGTACCGCCGTCCCTCCAAGGAGTGCCCGTGCCGCCGTCCGTCCCGTCCCTGCCGCGACGCGTCGCACGCTTGCTGCGTACCTCTCTCTTCGCGCAGGTCGCCTGCGCGCTCGTACTCGGAATCGTCGTCGGGAAGCTGTGGCCCGGCTTCGCCGCGGACCTTCAGCCGCTCGGCGACGGTTTCACCCGGCTGATCAAGACGATCATCTCCCCGCTCGTGTTCTGCGTGGTCGTCGTCGGCATCGCCAAGGCCGGTGATCTGAAGGCCTTCGGCCGGATCGGGCTCAAGGCGCTGATCTGGTTCGAGGTCGCGAGCACGCTCGCGCTGCTCATCGGGCTCCTCGCCGCCAACGTTGTCCAGCCCGGCGCCGGGATGAACGTCGACCCGGCCACGCTCGACACCGCTGCGGTCGACGAGAAGACGGGCGGCGGTTCGCTACCCTCGACGACCGAGTTCGTGCTGAACGCCCTGCCCACCAGTTTCATTGGCGCCTTCGCCGAGAACTCCCTGCTCCAAGTCCTGCTGCTGGCCTGCCTGGTGGGCGCCGCGCTGCTGCACCTCGGCCACACCAAGGTCCCGCAGGTGCTGCCCGCCATCGAGCAGGCCCAGGAGATCATCTTTGCGATCGTCGGCTTCGTGATGCGCCTGGCCCCGATCGCGGTGTTCGGCGCGATGGCCGTCCTGATCGGCAACTACGGCCTCGGCGTGATCGAGACCTACGCCAAGCTGATCGTCCTGTGCTACGCGGCCGCCGCGTTCTTCATCGCGCTTCTCGCCGTCGCCCTGAAGCTGCTCACCGGGCTCAGCCTCTGGAAGTTCCTGCGCTACATCCGCGAGGAGATGCTCCTCGCGCTCGGCACCGCGTCCACCGAGTCGGTCATGCCGCGTGTGATGCAGAAGCTGCGCAAGGCCGGAGCCCGCGACGACGCGGTGGGCCTGGTGCTGCCGACCGGCTACTCCTTCAACCTCGACGGCGCCTCGCTCTACCTCTCCATCGGCACCCTGTTCATCGCCCAGGCCGTCGGCGTCGACCTCAGCCTCGGCCAGCAGATCACCGTGATCCTGGTGCTCATGCTGACCAGCAAGGGCATGGCGGGCATCCCCGGTTCGGCGTTCCTCGCCCTGTCCGCGACCGCCTCCTCGCTCGGCGCCATCCCGGCCGGCGCGGTCGCGCTGCTGCTGGGCGTGGACCGGATCATGGACTCGATGCGCGTCGTGACGAACCTCCTCGGCAACTGTGTCGCCGTGTTCGCCGTCTCGCGCTGGGAGGGCGCGCTGGACATCGCCAAGGCGAAGAAGGTACTGGGCGGGGCGGTCGTGGCCGAAGAGCCCGCCCGACCGGTCAAGGAGACCGTCTCCGACGCCAGTTAGACCCTCTCCGAGGCCAGTCGACGTCAGAGCGGGCCGCGGCGAACCCCATCGCCGCGGCCCGCCGCGCCCGTCAGTACCGAACATCGCTCTGCAGCAGCGGCGGATACACCGCCGACCCTTCCCCGTCGACCGTGGCCCCCGCGAACTGGAGCATCGCGCGCAGCGAACCGTGCATCGGTGCCGGGTAGTTCAGCTCCGGGGCCGACACCTTGTCGAGCGCGGCGAGGTGTTCGGGGGTGAGTCGTACGTCCAGCCCTGCGAGGTTGCTCTCCAGGTGTTCCACGCGCCGTGCGCCGACGATGGGGACGACCGTGCCCTCGCGGGCGCGCAGCCAGGCCAGCGAGACCGCCGCGGAGGTGGTCCCGAGTTCGTCGGCGATGGCGGCGACGGCGTCGATCACCTCGTACTCCCGCTCGCCGGGGCCGCCGACGAAGGCCGCGCGGGCGGAGTCGGTGACCTGGGTGCCGCGCCGGTACTTGCCGGACAGGAAGCCGTTCTTCAGCGGGCTCCACGGCACCAGCGCCATGCCCTGGTCGCGGGCGAGCGGGGCGAGTTCGCCCTCGACGGTGCGGGCCAGCAGCGAATACTCGACCTGGAGCGCGATCAGCGGGGTCCAGCCCTTCAGCAGGGCCGTCGTCTGGGCCTGCGCGGTCAGCCAGGCGGGCGTGTTGGAGAAGCCGATGTAGCGGATCTTGCCGGCCCGCACGAGGTCGTCCAGGGTGCGCAGCGTCTCCTCGATCGGGGTGTGGCGGTCCCAGTTGTGCAGCCAGTACAGATCGAGGTGGTCGGTGCGCAGCCTGCGCAGCGTCTCGTGGAGCTGGGCGGTGATCGAACCGCGGCCCGCGCCACCGCCGTTGGGGTCGCCGGGGAAGAGGTTGCCGAAGAACTTCGAGGCCAGTACGACGTGTTCGCGGCGTCCGGGGTGCGCGGCGAACCAGTCGCCGAGGATCTTCTCCGAGTGGCCGTTGGTGTAGAAGTTCGCGGTGTCGACGAAGTTCCCGCCGCGGTCGAGGTAGGCCGCGAGGATCCTCTCCGACTCCTCGACGCTGCATCCGGCGGCCCCGGGATCCTCGCCGAAGGTCATCGCGCCGAGGGCGAAGGGGCTGACGCGAAGGCCGGAGCGGCCCAGGGTGACGTAGTGGTCGAGCGGCATGATCATGCTCCTTCGTTGGTGGAACAGACACGAACGGACACCACTATGGAAGCGCCTAGTTGCAGGTCAGCGGTAGAACGATCCGCTTGGCCTCTTGCACGATCCTGCTGACTTCGCCTCGAACGGAGCTGTCCGAGCCCTAAGGTGAAGTGTGCGCACCTCTCAGGAGCTTCTGGACGAGATCCGCGGCCTGATCGCGGCCCACGCCGGCCCGGACCCGCGGTCGGCGATCCCGGGCCTGCTGGTCTCGCGGGTGGAGACGTCGGAGCCCGACCACTCGCTCACCGAACCCCTGCTGGTCGTCATGGCCCAGGGCGGCAAGCGTCTCCTGCTCGGCGACCAGGTGCACGAGTACCGGGCGGGTCAGTGTCTGGTGGTCACCGCCGACCTGCCGGTCACCGGCCACTTCCTGGGCGCGAGCCGCGAAGTGCCGGCGCTCGGCGTGGGGTTGGTGCTGCGCCCGGCCGCCGTCGCGTCCCTGCTGCTGGAGGCGCCCGCCGGACCCCGCTCCCGCGCCACGACCGGCCCGACCGCGCTGGCCACCGGGGAGGCCGGAGTCGACCTGCTCGACGCCGTGGCCCGGCTGCTGCGGCTGCTCGACCGCCCGGCGGACGCGCCCGTGCTCGCCCCGCTGATCGAGCGGGAGATCATCTGGCGGCTGCTGACCGGCCCGCACGGCGCCATGGTCCGCCAGATCGGACTGTCCGACAGCGGACTCGCCTACGTCGTCCGGGCCATCCGCTGGATCCGCGAGAACTACGCCGAACCGATGCGCATTGAGGACCTCGCCCAGCTGGCCGGGATGAGTACCTCCGCCTTCCACCGCACCTTCCGCGCGGTCACGGCCATGAGCCCGCTCCAGTTCCAGAAGCGCATCCGCCTCCAGGAAGCCCGCTCCCTGCTGGTCGCCCGCCCCGGCGATGTCGCCGGCGTCGGCCACCTCGTCGGTTACGACAGCCCCTCGCAGTTCAACCGCGAGTACCGCCGCCTCTTCGGCGCCCCGCCGGGCCAGGACGCGGCCCGGCTGCGGGCGGTGGCGGCGCCGGCGAGACAGCTGCCCTGAGGCTCAGCAGCGCCCTTCGCCGTCGACCAGAGTGTCCAGCAGCCCCCCGAGCACCTCGCGCTGCGCCCCCGTCAACGGCGCCAGGATCTCCTGTGCCGCCGACCGGCGTGCCCCGTGCAGCGCCCGCAGCGCCTTGTGCCCGTCATCCGTGAGCTCGATGCGGATCACCCGCCGGTTCGTCGGATCCGGCACCCGCCGTACCTTGCCGCTCGCCTCAAGGCCGTCGACCAGCGTTGTCACCGCGCGCGGGACCACCTCCAGGCGCTCGGCGAGGTCGGCCATGCGCGGCGGTGAGCCGTAGTGCGCGAGGGTGCGCAGCAGGCGGGACTGGGCCGGGGTGACGCCGAGGCCGGACTGCTCGATGTGCCGCTTCTGGATGCGGTGCACACGGCGGGTGAACCGCAGCAGTTGCTCGGCGAGCTGGCCGTCGGGATCGGGGGTGGTCATACGGGAACAATATCAGGACGATGTTCATTGTGAGTATAGGTAACAATGAGCTAAGCTCCGTCAGTCCTCAGCTCCGAAGGGCCTGCATGCCGCAGGCCCTCGGCCCACTCACCTCCCGTAGGAGCCCATGCATCCCGATCACAATCCCGACTGGACACCGCCGGAAGAGTCCAAGGAAGAGCCCCGGCAGGTGCGCCGCATCCTGCGTCTGTTCCGCCCCTACCGCGGGCGCCTCGCCGTCGTCGGCCTGCTGGTCGGCGCCTCCTCCCTGGTCTCCGTCGCGACGCCCTTCCTGCTGAAGGAGATCCTCGACGTCGCCATCCCTGAGGGCCGCACCGGTCTGCTCAGCCTGCTCGCGCTCGGCATGATCGTCGGCGCCGTCCTCACCAGCGTCTTCGGCGTGCTCCAGACCCTGATCTCGACCACCGTCGGCCAGCGCGTCATGCACGACCTGCGCACTGCCGTCTACGGCCGCCTCCAGCGCATGTCGCTGGCCTTCTTCACCCGGACCCGCACCGGCGAGGTCCAGTCCCGCATCGCCAACGACATCGGCGGCATGCAGGCCACCGTCACCTCCACCGCCACCTCCCTGGTCGCCAACTTCACCAGCGTGGTCGCCACGATCGCCGCGATGATCGCCCTGGACTGGCGGCTGACCGTCGTCTCGCTCCTGCTGCTCCCGGTGTTCGTGTGGATCAGCCGTCGCGTCGGCAACGAGCGCAGGAAGATCACCACCCAGCGCCAGAAGCAGATGGCCGCGATGGCCGCCACGGTGACGGAGTCGCTCTCGGTCAGCGGCATCCTGCTCGGCCGCACGATGGGCCGTTCCGACTCGCTCACCCGGGCCTTCGCCGCGGAGTCCGAGCAGCTCGTCGGCCTTGAGGTGCGCTCGAACATGGCGGGCCGCTGGCGGATGGCCGTCATCACGATCGTCATGGCCGCGATGCCGGCCGTCATCTACTGGACCGCGGGCCTGGCCCTGCAGTTCGGCGGCCCCCAGGTCTCGATCGGCACGATCGTCGCCTTCGTCTCGCTCCAGCAGGGCCTGTTCCGCCCGGCCGTCAGCCTGCTCGGCACCGGCGTCCAGATCCAGGCCTCGCTCGCCCTCTTCCAGCGCATCTTCGAATACCTCGACCTGCCGATCGACATCACCGAGCGCGAGAACCCCGTCCACCTGGACCAGGTCAAGGGCGAGGTCCGCTTCGAGAACGTCGAGTTCCGCTACGACGGCAAGAGCGGCCCGATCCTCGACGGCATCGACATCACCGTCCCCGCGGGCGGCAGCCTCGCGCTCGTCGGCCCGACCGGCGCGGGCAAGTCCACGCTCGGCCATCTGGTTCCGCGCCTGTACGACGTGACCGGCGGCCGTGTCACCCTCGACGGCGTCGACGTCCGCGACCTCGACTTCGACACCCTCGCCCGCGCGGTCGGCGTCGTCTCGCAGGAGACGTACCTCTTCCACGCCTCGGTCGCCGACAACCTGCGCTTCGCCAAGCCGGACGCCACCGACGAGGAGCTGTACGAGGCGGCGAAGGCGGCCCAGATCCACGAGCACATCGCATCCCTGCCCGACGGCTACGACACGGTCGTCGGCGAGCGCGGCCACCGCTTCTCCGGCGGCGAGAAGCAGCGCCTGGCCATCGCCCGCACCATCCTGCGCGACCCTCCGGTGCTCGTCCTCGACGAGGCGACCAGCGCCCTGGACACCCGTACGGAACGCGCGGTGCAGGAGGCCATCGACGCGCTCTCGGCCGACCGCACCACGCTCACCATCGCGCACCGGCTGTCCACCGTTCGGGGTGCCGACCAGATCGTGGTCCTGGACTCCGGGCGGGCCGTCGAACGCGGCACGCACGAGGAGCTGTTGGGGCGGGACGGGCGGTATGCGGCCCTGGTCCGCAGGGACGCCCAACTGGAGCCGACAAGATGACGATATGCCGGGTTTAGGGTGATTCGCGGGTTACCGTGCCCGCATGCACATGAACACTCCGCCACGGAGCGCGATTCGTCTGACGCGCCGGGGCCGTCTCGTCCTCATCGCGACCGGGGCCGTCGTGGCGGGCACCGCCGTGGCGGTGCCGCTGCTGAGCCTGCAGAGCGAGGGGGAGAAGAAGCCCACCACCCTGCTCGTCCCGGAGGGCTGGCGCGCCGGCCAGGTCTACGAAGCCGTGGACAAGACCCTCGCCCTGCCCCCGGGCACGACCAGGAAGTCTCTGGGCAAGGCCAACCTGAAGCTGCCGAACGACGCGGAGGGCAACCCGGAGGGCTATCTCTTCCCGGCCACGTATCCGCTCGAACAGAACGGCAAGAAGGCGACGCCCGAGTCGCTGCTGTCGTTCATGGTCGACACCGCCAACAAGAAGTTCAACGGCGCACCCATCGCGGCCGGCGCCCAGCGCAACGCGATGAACGTCTATCAGGCCGTCACCATCGCCAGCATCGTCCAGGCCGAGGCCGCCACCAAGGCCGACATGGGCAAGGTGGCGCGGGTCGTCTTCAACCGGCTGGAGCGCGGCATGCCGCTCCAGATGGACTCCACCATCAACTACGCCCTGAACCGCTCCACGCTCCGCACGACGGACGCCGACACCCGCATCGACAGCCCCTACAACTCGTACCAGCGCATGGGCCTGCCGCCGACCCCCATCGACAACCCGGGCGAGGACGCGATGCGCGCCGCGATCAGCCCCACCCCGGGCGACTGGCTGTACTTCGTCACCGTCAAGCCGGGCGACACCCGCTTCACGGCGAACTACGAGGAGCACCAGCGCAACGTCGCCGAGTTCAACCGCAACCAGCAGAACGCGAAGAAGGACAAGTAGCCGGGCGGGACGTCACGCGGCCACCGGCTGCTCCTCGGCCAGTAGCCGCCTGATGTCCCGAACGGCCGCGCGACCGGCGCGGTTGGCGCCGATGGTGCTCGCCGACGGCCCGTAGCCGACGAGATGGATCCGCGGATCGGCGACAGCCCGCGTCCCCTCGATCCGGATCCCGCCGCCCGGCTCGCGCAGCCGCAGCGGCGCGAGATGGTCGATGGCCGCCCGGAACCCGGTCGCCCACAGGATGACGTCGGCGTCCACCCGGCGGCCGTCGTCCCACGCCACGCCGTCCGGAGTGATCCGGTCGAACATGGGCCGCCGGTCCAGGACGCCGTCCGCGATCCCCTGCCGTATCGCGTCGTTGAGGGGCAGACCGGTCACCGACACCACGCTCTTCGGCGGCAGCCCCTGCTTCACCCGCTCCTCGACGAGCGCGACCGCCGCCCGGCCCGCGTCCTCGTCGAACGGGCCCTCGCGGAACACCGGAGGCCGCCGGGTGACCCAGGTGGTGGCGGCCGCGAACGGGGCGATCTCCAGCAGATGCTGCGTCCCGGAGGCGCCGCCGCCCACCACCACGACCCGCTGTCCGGCGAACTCCTCGGGCCCGGGGTACTGCGCGGTGTGCAGCTGCCGTCCGCGGAAGGTCTCCTGCCCCGGATAGCGTGGCCAGAAGGGCCGGTCCCAGGTGCCGGTCGCGTTGATCAGTGCCCGCGTCGCCCAGACCCCGGCCGAGGTCTCCACGAGCAGCCGCCCGCCCGCACCCTCCCGCACGGCCTTCACCTCCACCGGCCGCCGCACCCGCAGGTCGAAGGTGCGTTCGTAGGTGTCGAAGTACTCGGCGATCACCTCGGAGGACGGCCGCGCCGGATCGGCGCCGGTCAGCTCCATCCCGGGCAGCGCATGCATCCCGTGCACCTTGCCGTACGTCAGCGAGGGCCACCGGAACTGCCAGGCACCGCCCGGCCCGGGGGAGTGGTCGAGCACGACGAAGTCGCGCTCCGGCTCGAACCCGGTGCGACGCAGGTGATAGGCGGCGGCCAGCCCGGCCTGCCCGGCGCCTATGACGACTACCTCGATGTTGTTCACCTTTCTACTAACCGCGCCGGGTTCGTGGATCTTCCCGCCCTAGGAGCTGCGGGGCGCGGTCGTGGACGCCGGCAGACCCCCGTTGAAGGAGGGGTCGACGAACCTGGCGAAGTCGACCTTGCGCGGGATGAGCTCCAGCTCGGTGAACGTGTCCGCGATCTCCTGCTCGGAGGCGATCAGCGGCCTGTCGACCGCGACCGGGACCCGGGAGGCGTAGGAACGCCCCACCGCCGCCAGCGCCACCTCGTACGGCAGCCCGGTCTCCTCGGCCCACACCTTCGCCCACTCCTCCTGATGCCCGTGCACCCAGTCGTAGGCGCGCCGCAACCGCTCCAGATAGTCCTCGATCGCCGCGGCCTTCTTCTCGTCCTTGAGCGCGGAGGGCGCCGCCACCTGGAAGGTCAGCCCATTGGTCACCCCCTCGCCGGTCGTCAGCACCCGCCCCTGCTTCGCCTGGAGCACCTGCGAGGTGTACGGATCCCACACCGCCCACGCGTCGACCTTGCCGGAGGTGAACGCGGCGAGCGCATCGGCCGGCTGAAGATACTTGACCTCGACGTCACCCAGCGAGAGCCCGGCCTTCTTGAGCGAGGCGACCAACTGGTAATGAGCCGACGAACCCTGCGCCACGGCAACGGACTTGCCCTTGAGCTGCGCCGGTTCCTTCAGCGACGAATCGCTCGGTACGAGGATGGCGTCGCCCTTGGTCGTGCCGTGCCAGGCGGCCACCACCGTGATCTTGGAGTCGGCGCCCGCCGCGAATACCGGCGGGGTGTTGCCCACGCCGCCGATGTCGACGGCCTTGGCGTTGACCGCCTCCAGGAGCGGCGGGCCGGAGGTGAAGGTGGACCACTTGATCTTGTAGTCGAGGTTCTTCAGCTCTCCCGCGGCACGCAGGATGGCCTCCGAACCCCCCTTCTGGTCCCCGACGTTGAGGGTGACAGAGCCCTGGCCGTCGGTGTCCGAAGTGGTCCGGGCGGCCGAACTCCCGCCGCACGCGGTGAGGAGCAGGGCGAAGGGGAGGAGCAGAGCGGCGGGGGCGAGGCGTCGTCGCATGAGGGTTCCGTTCTCGGGGATGGTTCAGGCGGCTTCGGCGGCGGTGTCGACGCCGAGCCGTTCCAGCAGCCCGGCGCGCAGCTCGGCGAACCGGGGGTCGGTGATGTCGCGGGGACGGTCGAGATCGATCGGCTGCTCGTGTGCGATGACACCGCCGTCCATCACGAGCACACGGTCGGCCAGGAGTACGGCCTCCTCGACGTCGTGCGTGACGAGCAGGACCGCGCAGCCGCGCCGCTGCCACAACTCGCCCACGAGACGCTGGGCCTTGATACGGGTGAGCGCGTCCAGCGCCCCGAACGGCTCGTCGAGCAGCAGCAGATCGGGCTCACGCACCAACGCCCGTGCAAGGGAGGCGCGTTGGGCCTCACCGCCGGAGAGGGTCCTGGGCCAGGCGGCCGACCGGTGACCGAGCCCGACCTCGTCGAGCGCCTTCTCGGCGAGGGCGCGTTCGGGCTTGCCGGGCAGCCCGAGCACGACATTGCGCCACACCTTCTTCCACGGCATGAGCCGCGGCGCCTGAAACGCGACGGCCCGGCGGCGCGGCACCAGCACGGTGCCCTCGATGTCGCGGTCGAGCCCGGCGAGGACGCGCAGCAGGGTGGACTTCCCGCACCCGCTGCGCCCCAGCAGGGCAACGAACTCACCGGGCTGGATGTCGAGTTGAAGCCGGTCGATCACGTCACGCCCGTCGAAGGACCGGGTCAGCCCCTCGACATGCACGGCCTGCGCGGCCTTGCCGGTCACCGGCCGGTGAACGTCGGTCGCCATTGCAGCAGCAGCCTTTCGAGAGTACGGACAGCGAGATCGGCGAGCAGGCCGAGGAAGGCGTAGACGACCAGGCAGACGACGATCACGTCGGTGCGCAGGAAGTCCCGCGCCTGCACCATGAGGAAGCCGATGCCGGAATCCGCGTTCACCTGCTCGGCGAAGACGAGGGCGAGCCAGGCGATGCCGAGGGAGTAGCGCAGACCCGTCAGGGCACCGGGCAGCGCACCCGGCAGAACGACATGCCGCACAAGCCCCCACCGCGACAGCCCCAGGGACTCCCCGGCCTCGATCAACTGGGCGTCCACACCGCGTATCCCGGCATAGACGTTGAGATAGAGCGGGAAGGTCACCCCGAGGGTGATGATGGCGATCTTCGGCGCCTCGCCGATGCCGAACCAGATGATGAACAGCGGGATGAGCCCCACGAACGGCACGGTCCGCAGCATCTGCACCGGCGCGTCCACGAGATCCTCACCGACCCGGAACAGCCCCGAGACCAGGGCGAGTCCGGTACCGACAAGGGTGCCGAACAACAGCCCGGCAGCGACCCGCTGAAGCGAGGTCCCCATCGCGGAGGTCAGCGACCCGTCGGCAACCAGATCGCCCGCGACCTCGGCGATACGCCCCGGCGAGGCGAGAACGTCGGAGGCCAACAGGCCGGTACCGCTGAGGACTTGCCACAGCGCGAGCAGCAGAAGCGGTCCGGTGGTGCGGCGCAACCAGCGGGGGAGAGGAGCGCGGCGAGAGGAAGCGGGCAGGAGGGAAACGAGCTCGGCAGGCCTTTCGGAGCCGTATTGAGTCGATATTTCCGGCTCTGAAGAGCTGGGAGGGGCATGACTGATGCTCATGGGTGCTCCACGGGGCGGCGAGCGGCCGACAGGAAGGGTCGACGGGAAGGGGGAACGCGCCTCAGCGCGCACGGGAGAGAAGTGGGGAGGGCGTCAGCAGCCGCGACGACAGGCGGCGGAGGCCACCCGCAGCAGGTCGATGTGACCGCGCGTGGTGAGCAGGGCTGAACGCAACATGCCGCCGAACGTAACGAGCCGCCCCGGCCCTGGTCAACGGCCCTCTGCCGAAGTTCATGGGCGCGTCACACTCCACGCGCCGGCTCGCCCTCCGCGACGACCGGATGGGCGAGGATGGACGACATGTCAGACACCTTCACCACCCGAGTTCTGCACATCGCCTCCGGCAGCACGGAGAAGATCGTCGACCTCACCCACGACTGCGAGGCCTTCCTCCGGGAGGTGGCGGCCGACCGCGACGGCCTGCTGAACGTCTTCGTCCCCCACGCCACCGCCGGAATCGCCGTCATCGAAACGGGCGCCGGCAGCGACGACGACCTCCTCGCCGCCCTGCACACCCTTCTCCCCGCCGACGACCGCTGGCAACACCGCCACGGCAGCCCCGGCCACGGCCGCGACCACGTCCTCCCGGCGATCGTGCCGCCGCATGCGACGTTGCCGGTGGTGGGCGGGAGGCTGGAGCTGGGGACGTGGCAGTCGGTCTGTCTGGTCGACACGAATAAGGACAATGCCAACCGTCAGGTTCGGCTGAGCTTCCTGGGCTGAGCTCACGGTCAAGGGCAGCCCCTCCGGGATCTGGGCGGGAGCGAGGGCGGCACCGAGCGCGCAGCTTGATGCTGAATTGCAAAAGTTCGCAATTGGTTAGATGCTGTCTTGGCTGTGCCTGCAGGTAGCCGCGGGCACAGCCTTTCGCGTGCGCCCCGAGGCGGGGGCGGTAGGGGAAACCGAGGGGTCGTGTCCGTTCCGCTGTACCAGGCCAAGGCGCGCCGGATCCTGTTCGAGATGCCGGCGGGGCAGAACGAACTGCTCGCCGAGCTGCGGGAAGCCGAGGTCGCCGCGCGATGAGGACGGCTCTCACACGGATCGCCGCGCTGCTGCCCGGCCGCGCCGACCTGGCGGAGATGCGCCGAGACCCCCGCCGGGACCTGCTCGCCGGACTGACCGTGGCCATCGTGGCGCTCCCGCTCGCCCTCGGCTTCGGGGTCTCCTCCGGCCTCGGCGCGGAGGCGGGACTGGCGACCGCGGTGGTCGCGGGTGCGCTGGCCGCGCTCTTCGGGGGATCGAATCTGCAGGTGTCGGGGCCGACCGGGGCGATGACCGTGGTCCTCGTCCCGATCGTGGGTGAGTACGGGCCGGGCGGCGTCCTCACGGTCGGTCTGATGGCCGGCGTGATGCTCGTCGCCCTCGCGGCGCTGCGGGCGGGGAAGTACATGCAGTACGTGCCCGCCCCGGTCGTGGAGGGATTCACGCTCGGTATCGCCTGCGTGATCGGGCTCCAGCAGATCCCGAACGCGCTCGGCGTGCCCAAACCCGAGGGCGATCGCGTCCTGCCGGTGACCTGGCGGGCGATCGAGGAGTTCGCCGAGGCCCCGAACTGGACCGCGGTCGGTCTCGCGGTCGCGGTGGCCGCGGTCATGCTGGCCGGTGCGCGGTGGCGGCCGACCGTGCCGTTCTCGATCGTGGCGGTGATCGCCGCGACGCTCGTCGCGCAGGCCGCGGGACTGGACGCGGCGCAGCCGATCGGCGACCTGCCCTCCGGCCTGCCCGCACCCTCGCTGTCCTTCCTCGATCTCGGCTCGCTCGGCACCCTGCTAGCCCCCGCGGTGGCGGTCGCGGCGCTGGCCGCCCTGGAGTCCCTCCTCTCGGCGTCGGTCGCCGACGGCATGACCGTCGGCCAGCAGCACGACCCCGACCGCGAACTGTTCGGGCAGGGCCTCGCCAACATCGCCGCCCCGCTCTTCGGCGGCGTCCCCGCCACCGGCGCGATCGCCCGCACCGCGGTCAACGTCCGCACCGGCGCGAGCTCCCGGCTCGCCGCCCTCACCCACGCCGCGATCCTCGCCGTGATCGTCTTCGCGGCGGCCCCGCTGGTCTCCAAGATCCCGCTCGCCGCCCTGGCGGGCGTCCTGCTCGCCACCGCGATCCGCATGGTCGAGGTCGGCTCGCTGCGGTCCATGGCCAAGGCCACCCGCTCCGACGCCCTGATCCTGATCCTGACCGCCGTCGCGACCCTGGCCCTGGACCTCGTGTACGCCGTCATCATCGGCCTGGCCGTCGCCGCCGCCCTCGCCCTGCGCGCCGTCGCCAAGCAGGCCCGGCTCGACCAGGTGCCGCTCGACCGCGGCGACCACAGCGCCGAGGAACACGCCCTGCTGGCCGAGCACATCGTGGCGTACCGCATCGACGGGCCGCTGTTCTTCGCCGCCGCCCACCGCTTCCTGCTGGAGCTGACCGAGGTCGCCGACGTACGCGTGGTCATCCTGCGCATGTCCCGCGTCTCGACCATGGACGCCACCGGCGCCCTCGTCCTCAAGGACGCCGTGGAGAAGCTGAAGCGGCGCGGCATCGTGGTCATGAGCTCCGGCATACGCCCCGGTCAGCGCCAGGTCCTCGATTCCGTCGGCGCGCTGGAGCTGCTGCGCCACGAGGGCCGGGAGTACGCCACCACCCCCGAGGCGATCCGCGCCGCCCGCGGCCACCTGGAGATGGCCGGTGTGCTGTCCGCCGTTCCCCCGCAGAGGAACACAACCGCGAGCGAGGAAGCAGCCCGATGAGCAATCCCCCCGCCGGCCTTCGCATGGTCGAGGTCTCCGGAGCCGAGGCCCTGTGGCTGCTGGAAGGCAGCAGCCTGGGGCGCCTGGTGTATGAGCAGCGGGACCTGACCGTGGTGCGGCCCGCTCGTCATGTGTGGGAGTACGGCCGGCTGGTCGTGCGGACTCCGGCACCGGCCTCGGCGGTGCCCGCGACGGGGACGTACCACGTGGACGAGATCCGCGCGGTGGCCGGCACCGGCTGGACGGTCACGGTCTCGGGCCCGGCCGAAGTGATCACCGATGCCGACGAGGCCGCGCACTACCGGCGCACGCTGACCGGCTGGAGCCATGGCCCGCACGACACCCTGCTGCGGATCCACCCCAAGGCTGTCGTGGGTTTCCGCCTCGCGCGCGCAGAAGCGTGATGCCCGTGCGGCTCGAAGCCCTGCCCCACCGGCATGTGCTCACGCTGCCCAGCCAACCGTCCGCCGTCCGCCTCGCCCGCGAGACCGCCGAACAGGCCCTGGTCGAATGGGGGATCGGCCTGCGTCACCCGGCCGTCGACCCGGCCCTGCTGATCCTGAGCGAGCTCGTCACCAACAGCGTGCGGCACGCCGCCGTCCTCTCCCCGCAGGTCACGGTGATCTACGCGGCGGGCCCGGACTGTCTGGCCTTCGCCGTTCACGACCGCCACCCCTACCAGCCCCCGCTGTACGCCGCGGTCACCGGGAGCGGTGCGGGCGGGATCGGCACCGTCATGGAACTCGTCCTCGCCCGGCGCGGCACGGCGGTCGTCCGTGCGGACGCCGACGGCGGCGGCAAGAGCATCTGGATCACCCTCCCCCTCTGACCCGACGGCACATCGACCGGCCACCCGCACAAGGAGGTTCACCCTCATGACCATCGACTGGCGCTACACCGTCGAGGAGAACCTCGGCGTCCTCTCCGTCGCCGGGTACCTCGGACCGGACGCCGTCCGCCGCTTCACCGGCGCGGTCGGCTGGGCCCTGGCCCGTGGCACCGGGCCGGTCGTCGTCGACCTGACCGAACTGCGCAGCTGGTCGGCCGAGGGACAGGCGGCGATCGCCGAGGCCGCTCGCCGCCTGGCGGAGGCGGGCCGTGGCCTGGAGCTGGCCGCCATCCCCGCCGACGGCTCCCTGGTCCCGACCGCGGACATCCCGTTGATCCCGGTCCACGCCGACCTGGCCTCGGCGCTCTCCGCGCACGGCGCGCACGGCGCGGAACAGGGAGCGGGCCGCCACGAGTGGCGCACCACCGGGTGGCCGGCCGCGGAGCAGACGGACCGATGACACCCGCCTCCTCCGGGCAGGTCAGCCCTGGCCGGTCTCCGGAGCGAGCCGGACGGTACGGCCGCCGAAGGACAGCTTCAGCAGGTTGGCATGGCCGCAGCGCGGGCAGTGGCCGTCCGCTTCGACGGCGGTGGGGCGGCACTTGAGACGGCAGGCCGGGCACTTGAGCCAGGCGACGCCCGTGCCGCGCAGCGGGGTGATCCTCACGCAATCCTCCTCACAAGACCTCAGGAATTGCTAATGTTAGCAATTCCTGAGGTCATCATCGCTGGATTCGGACGGTCCGGTTCCTCACCCGTGGTTCGGTGCCGTGCACACCGCGGGCGAGGATGGGCCGCATGTGTGCGACGAGTAGGTGGATGCGATGCGTCGAGGCCCGGCCGGTGGGGCTGTGCTGTTGCGTCGGGGAGGCGACGGCACGATGAGTACGCCGCTGTACCAACTGAAGGCCGAGTTCTTCAAGACCCTCGGCCACCCGGCACGCATCCGCGTCCTGGAGCTGCTGAGCGAGCGCGAGCACGCGGTCGCCGAGATGCTGCCCGAGGTCGGCATCGAGCCCGCGCATCTGTCCCAGCAGCTGGCCGTGCTGCGCAGGGCCAATCTGGTCGTGACCCGCAAGGAGGGCTCGACCGTCTACTACTCGCTGACCAGCCCGCACGTCGCCGAGCTGCTCGGGGTGGCACGGACCATCCTGTCCGGAGTGCTGGCCGGGCAGGCCGAACTGCTCGCCGACCTCCAGGCCGCGCAGGGGGAGGCGAAACCGCCGTCGTAGTGACGGCCCTCGATCGGCGGCCGTCTCCCGGGGAGTCCGACAGCGCTCCGAGGTGCTGGGAGGCGGCCGCCTTCATCAATGGGTAAAGCAGGGCAAAGCAACATCAAAGCGCCGTAACTCCGCTCACGGGATGGCCGGTTAGGCACCCGCGAGCACAGTCCTCACCGTCACAGGGAGGCTTCATGGGCCTGTTGCGCAAGATCCGCACCACCGGGAGGGTGGCCGAGCCGGCTCCACCGCACCCGGCGGGTGAGGTCCCGGCGAAGGCGCGGGAGCTGGGCGGTTCGGTGCAGGTGCGGTGTGTGGACGCCGGATCCTGCAACGGCTGCGAGATCGAGATCGCGGCGGCCTTCAACCCGGTGTACGACGCCGAACGCTACGGCGCCCGTCTGGTGGCCTCCCCCCGGCACGCGGACGTCGCCCTGGTGACGGGCCCGGTGACGCGGAACATGGCCGAGCCGCTGCGCCGCACAGTGGCCGCCATGGGCGAGCCGCGACTGGTGGTGGCGGTGGGGGACTGCGCGATCAACTGCGGGGAGTTCGCCGGGGGTTACGGCGTCGAGGGCGCCGTCTCCGATGTCGTGGACGTGGATCTGGCCGTGCCCGGGTGCCCACCGGAGCCGACGGAGATCGTGGCCGCACTGCGGCGGGTGACCGGCAGATGAGCGTGATCCCGGCCGCGCTCGCGACGGCCACCGCAGTGGGCGGCGCGGGCTCGCTGGCCGGGCTCGTGCTGCCCCACCGGCTGCGCGTGAGGAGCGTCGGGCTGCTGACGGCCGGCGCGGGGGCGGCGGGCGCTACGGCCGGTGTGGCCGCGTTGGGCGGAAGCCGCTGGGCGGCGGCCTACCCGCAGGTGCTTCCGCTGGCCGGGGCGCAGGTGGCGGTGGATGCGCTGGCGGGGCTGTTCATGGCGGTGGCGGGGGCGGTCGTGGTCGCGGTCGCGGTGTACGGCACCGGCTATGCCGCCGGGCATGGACCGCACGGGCTGGGCTCGCGTACGGCGCAGGCGGTGCTGCCGCTGTTCGCGGTCAGCCTCGTCCTGGTGCCGGTGGCGGCGTCCGTGTCCACGTTCCTCGTGCTGTGGGAGCTGATGGCGCTCGCCTCGCTGCTGCTGGTCCTCGCCGAACACCGCGAGCGCGCCACCGTACGGCAGGCCGGGGTCTGGTACGCCGTGATGACCCACCTCGGTCTCGTGCTGCTGCTGGTGGGGTTCGCGGTGTTCGCCGCGCAGACCGGCGGGGAGACCTTCGCCGCGCTGCGGGCGGGGGCGCAGGACGTGTCGCCGACTCTGCGCGGTCTGGTGTTCGTGCTGGTGGCCGCGGCCTTCACGTCGAAGGCGGGCGCGGTGCCGCTGCACGCCTGGCTGCCGCGCGCGCATCCCGAAGCGCCCAGTCCCGTCTCGGCGTTGATGAGCGCCGCCATGGTCAATCTCGGCGTCTACGGCCTCGTGCGTGTCGCCTTCGACCTGCTCGGCGGCGGACCGGCCTGGTGGTGGCTGGGGCTGATGACGGTTGGCGGGGCGAGTGCGGTGTACGGGATCCTGCAGGCGGCGATGGCCTCCGATCTGAAGCGTCTGCTGGCGTACTCGACGAGCGAGAACATGGGCCTGGTCCTGATCGGCGTCGGGGCTTCGGGGCTGTTCGCCGCCTACGGTGAACAGCCGCTGGCCGCGCTGGCGCTGGCTGCCGGACTGCTGCACGTGGTCAACCACGCCGCGTTCAAGGCGCTGCTGTTCTGCGCAGCCGGATCGGTGCTGCGGGCCACGGGGGAGCGCAACCTGGACCTGCTCGGCGGACTGCGGGCCCGGATGCCGGTCACGGCCGGGCTGTTCGCGGTCGCCGCACTCGGCGCGGTGGCGCTGCCGCCGGGCAACGGGTTCATCAGCGAGTGGCTGCTGCTGCAGTCCCTCATCCACGGGCTCCAGGCGCCGGGCGTGGCGGTGGCGGTTGTCCTGCCGCTCTCGGTGGCGCTGATCGCGCTGTCCGCCGGGATCGCGGCGGCCGTGTTCGTCAAGGCGCTGGGGGTCGGCTTCTTCGCCCGGCCGCGCAGCGCACTGGCCGCCGAGGCCAAGGAATCGCCCCCGCTGATGCTCGCCGGGATGGGCCTGCTTGCCGCCTTGTGTGTGGCGCTCGCTCTGGTGCCCGGCCTGCTGGGCGACGGCCTGGACCGGGCCGTGAGCGCGACCGGGCTGCCCGGCAGCGGCGCGGTCTCGGGCGGCGGGCTGAGGGTACGGCTCACGGACATCTCCGCCTCGCTGTCGCCGCTGTGGGTGGTGGCCGCCCTGACCGCCGCCGTCATGCTGGCAGTCGGCCTGCCCCGGCTGTACGGCCGTCGCCGTCGTCGCGTGAACGCCCGGTTGTGGGACTGCGGTGGTGGGGCGCCGAGTCCGCGCATGGCCTATACGGCCACCTCGTTCGCGGAGCCGTTGCAGCGGGTCTTCGACGACGTCCTCGCACCCGAGCAGGACGTGGACGTCACCCCGGTGCGCGAGTCGGCGTACCTGGTGGAGCGGGTGCGCTTCCAGCACCGGGTGCCCGACCGGATCGAGCACCGGCTGTACGACCCCGTGATCGGCTTGCTGGCGGGCGCGGGGCGGGCGGCGCGGCGGCTGGCGGGCGGGAGTGTGCATCTGTATCTCGGCTACGGCTTCGCCGGCCTGGTCGTGCTGCTGTTGGCACTGGTGGTGGGCTGGTGAGCAACGGGATCGGATATGTGGCCGTGGCGGTCCAGATCGTGGTGGTCGTGGCCGGGGCGCCGCTGCTGACCGGGTGGATGCGGCAGGTGCGGGCCCGCTTGGAGGGGCGGGCCGGGGCCGGGGTGCTGCAACCCTGGCGCGACGTCGGCAAGTTGCTGCGCAAGGAACCGATCAGCCCGGTCGGCACCGGGCCCGCCTTCCGGGCCGCCCCCGCGCTGATGGTCGCCACCACCGTGGTCGCCGCCGCCCTCGTGCCCCTGCTGTCCACCGACACCCCGGTCGGCGCTCACGCCGATCTGATCCTGGTGGTGGCGCTGATCGCGCTGGGCACCCTGGCGCTGGCACTGGCCGGGCTGGACACCGGCACCGCGTTCGGCGGGATGGGCGCCTCACGGGAGATGACGGTCGCCGCGCTGGTGGAACCGACCATCCTGCTCGCGGTGTTCGCCCTGTCGATACCGGCCGGGACCACCAACATCCCGGCCATCGTCACCGGCGCCGTCGAGGAACCGGCTCGCCTCGCCTCCCCGGCCGGGCTGCTGGCCACTGCCGCCCTCGCGGTCGCGGTGCTGGCGGAGACCGGGCGGATCCCGGTCGACAACCCCTCCACCCACCTCGAACTCACCATGATCCACGAGGCGATGGTGCTGGAGTACGCGGGCCCCGACCTGGCGCTGGTCGAACTCGGCGCCCAGATGCGGCTCACCCTGCTGCTCGGCCTGCTGTCCTCGCTGTTCGTGCCCTGGGGCATCGCCACCAGCGCCTCGTGGGCGGCGCTCGCGGTGGCCCTGGTGCTGTTCGCCGCGAAGATCCTGCTGCTGGGCGCGGTGCTGGCGGCGGCCGAGGTGTTCTGGGCGAAGGTACGGCTGTTCAAGGTGCCCGAACTCCTCGCCGGTTCCTTCCTGTTGGCGCTGCTCGCGGTGACCGCCTCGTACTTCCTGAGCGGAGCGTCATGAGCGAGAGCCTGTACACCCAGCTGCTCGACCTCGCCTGCGGGGCCTTCCTGCTCGCGGCCGTCGTCGTGCTGTGGCGGCGCGAACTCGTCGCCATCGTCCGCGTGTTCGCCCTGCAGGGTGTCGCCCTCGCCGCGATCGCGGTCCTGCTCGGTGCGCACGAGGAACGCTGGGACCTGGTCGCCATCGGAGTGGGCATCGGCGTGCTCAGGGCCGGTGCCCTGCCGTATCTGATGAGGCGTGCCCTGGCCGCACTCACCGCGGACCGTGCACACAGCGAGGAGGTACGGGAGACGCAGCCGCTGGTCAACGTCGCCGCCTCGCTGCTGACCGCGGCCCTGCTGACCCTGCTGGCCTACGCGGTGGCCAGGCCGCTGACCGAGCTGAACCCCACCTCGGCGACCCGCGCGTTGCCGGTCGGCCTCGCCGTGGTGCTGATCGGGTTCTTCGTGCTGGTGACCCGCAGGCGGGCGCTGGCCCAGGTGGTCGGCTTCCTGCTCCTTGACAACGGCATCACCGCCACCGCCTTTTTGGCCACCTCCGGAGTGCCGCTGATCGTCGAACTCGGCGTCTCCTTCGACGTACTGCTGGCCGTCCTGGTGCTGCAGATCCTCACCACCCGGATGCGGGAGGCGTTCGGCACCACCGACATCGACGACCTGCGGGAGCTGCACGACTGATGAACTCCTCGGTTTCCGCCCTGCTCCTCACCGCACCGCCCGCCGTCCCGCTGCTGGCCGCCGGGGCGTACGCGCTGGCCGGGCAGCGTGTCTCCGCGCCCGTCGCCGCCGCGCCCGTCGCCGCCGTGCCCGCCTCCCGACGGCCGGTCGGCACGGTCCTGGTGGAGGAGCCCCCGGCACCCTCTGAACGACCGCATCCGGTGTCCTGGGCGGCCCTCGTCCCACCTGCCGTGATCCTGGCGTGCGGGAGCCTCCTCGCGGCGGCCGTCGTCGCCGACGGGCCGCGCGCGGCGTACTCCGGACTCCTGCGCGCCGACGCGCTGACCGCGTGGATGCTGCTGGTGGTCGGCGCGGTCGCGCTGATCGCCTGCGGCTCGGCACCCGCCGACCTGACAGGCCGGGGGCTGTGGCGCTACCACGTCCTCGTGCAGGCGTTCCTGGCCGCCATGTGCCTGGCCGTGGTGACCGCCAACCTCGGTGTGCTGTGGGTCGCCATCGAGGCCACCACCATCGTCACGGCCTTCCTCGTCGGCCACCGCCACACCCGTACGTCGGTGGAGGCGGCCTGGAAGTACGTGGTGATCTGCTCGGCCGGCATCGCCCTCGCCTTCCTCGGCACCGTCCTCATCTACTACGCGGCCCGGCAGGCAGGCATCGCCGAGGCATGGGCACTCGACTGGCCCACCCTCGTCGGCCGCGCGGACCGCCTGGACCCGGCCGTCACCCGGCTCGGCATCACCCTCATCGTCCTCGGCTTCGGCGCCAAGGCCGGCCTGGTACCCCTGCACGCCTGGCTCCCGGACGCCCACAGCCAGGCACCCGCGCCGGTCTCCGCGCTCATGTCGGGGGTACTGCTGTCGGTCGCCTTCACGGCGATCCTGCGCTACCGGGTCATCGCCGACGCGGCGCTCGGCGCGGACTTCACCCGGGTCCTGCTGACCGGCATCGCCCTGCTCACCCTCGCCCTCGCCGCCGGACTGCTGCTGGCCCAGCGCGACTACAAACGCATGCTCGCCTACTCGTCCATGGAACACATGAGCCTGATCGCTCTTGCCGCGGCGATCGGCAGCCCCCTCGCCCTGTCCGCCGCCCTCCTGCACATCGCCGGACACGGCCTCGCCAAGTCCGTCGCGTTCTGCGCCTCCGGACGCGTCCTGCACCTGTGCGGCACGTCACGGATCGGCCGGGTGCGCGGTCTGCTGGCCCGAACTCCCTGGCTGGCAGGCCTGTTCGGGCTGGCTGTGGCCGCGCTGCTGGGCTTTCCGCCGTTCAGCCTGTTCGCATCCGAACTGGGCATCGCCCGCGCGGGCTTCGCGGCCGGGGCCGGGCCGGCCTGGGCCACCGCAGCGGCCTTCGTGCTGGTGCTGGTCGCGTTCGCGGCCCTGGCTGCCCGCACGGCCCGGATGCTGCTGGGACCCGCACCCGACGGCCACGCCGACGAACCCCCGGGCGCGCTGTGGCCCCTCGTCCTCGGCCTCACGGCCTGCGCGGTGCTGGGCATCGCCCTCGGCCCGCTGACCGATCTGCTGGACGCCGCCGCCCAGGCGATCGGAGGTCACTGACGCGATGCGCACAACGTTCGAGGTCAGCCCGGCCACACTGCCCCAGCACGCCGAGGAACTGCTCACCCGGGGGCACCGACTCGCCCTGGTCGCCGCGCACATCGACGAGACCGGCCCACGCGTGGTGTACCTGTTCACCTCCGGTCCGCCCGACACGCGCACCGAACTCCACGTCCGACTCCACCCCGACCGCCCCGAGGTACCGACCCTCGCCCATCTCTCCTTCCCGGCAGGCCGGTTCGAACGCGAGATGCGCGACCTGTTCGGCATCGTCCCCCTCGACCACCCCCTCCCTCGCCGCCTCGTACGCCACTTCCACTGGCCGCGCGGCTGGTACCCGATGCGCCCCGACGCCGGGCCTCCGCCCGCCTTCGGCGAGCAGGAGGGGCCGTACCCCTTCCTGGAAGTGGAGGGCGACGGTGTCTACGAGATTCCGGTCGGCCCGGTGCACGCCGGGCTGATCGAGCCCGGTCACTTCCGCTTTTCCGTCGTCGGCGAGACCATCCTCAAGCTCAAGGCCCGGTTGTGGTTCGTCCACAAAGGTATTGAGAAGCTCTTCCAGGGCCGCTCCATCGCCGCCGGCCTCCCGCTGGCCGAACGCATCAGCGGCGACACCGCAGTAGGCCACGCCTTGGCCTACTGCCTGGCCGTGGAGGAGGCCACCGGCACCGAGGTCCCCGCCGAGGCACAGCGGGCCCGCGCGATGCTGCTGGAACTGGAGCGCATCCACAACCACATCGCCGACCTCGGCATGCTCTGCAACGACGTCGGCCACGGCATCCTCAACGCCCACGCCCAGCGCGTCCGCGAACAACTCCTGCGCCTCAACCGGGAGATCACCGGCCACCGCCTCCTGCGCGGCGGAGTCGTCCCCGGAGGCACGGCCCTGCGGGCCCTGCCCGACCCGGCGCGGTTGACGGCGATCGGCGAGGACATCCGCGAGATCACCGACCTCGCCCTCGGCCACTCCACCGTCCGCGACCGTTTCACCGGCACCGCCATTCTGAGGACCGCCGCCGCCCGGGAGATCGGCTGCCTCGGCTATGTCGCCCGCGCCAGCGGCCTTGCCCACGACGCCCGCCTCGCCCACCCCTTCACGGCCTACGGCGATGAGTTCGCCGTATCCCTGCACGACAGCGGCGACGTCCTGGCCCGCTTCCTGGTCCGCGCCGAGGAGATTGACACCTCCCTCGCCCTGATCGAGCACTTCGCCGAAGGACTCAGCGCCCCAAGTACGGTGCTGGGCCCGCCCCTCGCGCCCGGAGCGGGCCCCGGCACAGGGGTGGGCCTCGTGGAGGGATGGCGCGGCACCATCGCCACCCGCGTCGAACTCGCCCTCGACGGCACCCTGGCCCGGGTCAAGCCTGTCGACCCGTCCTTCTTCAACTGGCCCGCGCTGCCGGTGGCGTTGACGGACACGATCGTTCCGGACTTCCCGTTGACCAACAAGAGCTTCAATCTGTCGTACGCCGGCAACGACCTGTGACGGTCAAGGCCGGCGGACGCCGCCTACAGGTCGCCCTGGACGAGGGCATGCAGATGCTCGTCGTGCCATCCGTCCTCGTGCAGCAGGGCACTGCGCATGGTGCCCTCGAAGGAGTAACCGGCCTTCTCCGCCACCCTGCAGGACGCCGGATTCTCGACCGCATGACACAGCCGGAGGCGGTGCAGGCCCAGCTCCTCCAAGGCCCATCGGCTCACACGCCTGGTGGCCTCGACCGCGACACCGCCACCGCGCACCGCCGGCAGGAGCCAGTAGACGAGCTCCGCACCGCCCTCATTGAGGTCGATGTCCCCCCAACCGATCAGGCCGACGGCCTCTCCGCCGCCCGCCCGCGCGATGGCCCAGATCGCGGCCTGCTCATCCTGCCAGCGCCGCCGCATCCGCTCGATCCTCAGCCGCGCGTGCTCCGCCGACTCCACGACCAGCCGGTTCCACAGCCGGATGGCGGGATCCTGCCCCGCGGCCATGAGCGCGTCGGCGTCGCGCGCATCCCAGGGACGCAGCTCCAGCCCGCCGGGCAGGCCGAGCACGGGCTGCGGCTTCTGGGCCATACGGCCGGCCGGTACGACGGGAGGCACGGGTGAGAAGGAGATCATCAGCGCATCCTGCCAGGCGCCTGGTACGTCCGACTCCGAATGTTCGATGGCAGCTTGAGGGCTTCCCAGGGCGCGCGGCGCCTACAACGGGATCTCGAACCGCACGAGGACAACCTTGCCGTCATGGTGGACGGCGGGTTCGGCGCTCAGATCCCCGTCGTAGTGGGCGGCCAGTTCGGCGACCATCCGGAGTCCGGCGCCCATGCCTTCGAGCGTGAGGTCCGGAAGACGTGGCTCGGCGTCCGCGACGCTGAGGACCAGCTGGTCGCCGGCGACCGTGATCCCCACGTCGGTCATGGACGAGTGCGGGGCGTGCCGCAGCACGTTGGTGACCAGCTCGCTCAGCACAAGCAGGACCGCGTCCGCGAAAGCGGACCCGGGGGCGATGCCCGTCTCGGCGAAGTGCGCGGCCACTGCTTCCCGCGCCTCGCGCACCGCGTTCGGCCCCACCGGTACGGAGGCGACGTGCCTTCGTACCGGCGGTCGTACGTGCTCGACGGCCGCCGCGGGCCTGCCCCGGTGCCACGGCATCCGGAACCGGCCGACGCCGCCTGTCACAGGGACGGTTCCATTCCGCGCAATTCGGCGAGCAGGTCCTGGCGCCCGGCCAGCAGCACGGACAGGATCCGCCGGGCGGCGGCCAGCAGCTCCGACACGTCGCCGCCGGCCAGCTCGTAGACGACCGTCGAGCCGGTGCGGGTCGCGGTGACGATCCCGGAGCGGCGCAGCACCGCCAGCTGCTGCGACAGACTGGACGGCTCGATCTCGATCGCGGCCAGCAGGTCGCGCACCGGCTTCGGCCCGTCCTGGAGCAGTTCCAGCACGCGGATGCGCACCGGGTGGCCGAGCATGCGGAAGAACTCGGCCTTCGCCTCGTACAGCGGTACCTGCATCCCGATCACTCTTTCTCCGCCTCCGCCGGGGCGTCCGCCTCGATGTCGATCTCGATGCCATTGGACCGTGCTATCCGCACCGCGTCGTCGAGCTCGTCCTGCGCCACCGCCACCTCGTAGGCGTCCTCGGCCTTCAGCGCGGCCGCAAGGCCGGCTCGCGCGACCCGCACGCGCTCCAGCAGAGCCTCGGGAAACCCGCCCACCCGGCAACCTCCTCGTTTCCTTGCACAACGTGGCAGTACCCGAGTGGATCTGCCTGACACGGCAACTAGCGAATTGAAGAACTCTTCAATCCTAGTGGACACCGAGTGTCCGGTCTCCGTGCGTAATCCCCTTGCGCAATGGTCAAGAATCGTTGACCATTGCTCGCATGCCTGCCGATGACCTTCCCGAGACGTTTCACGTCACCACGGACGAACAGCTGCGCGCCGTCTCCAACCTGACGCGCCACCGGATCATGGCCGTGCTCCGCTTCGAGCCCGCGACCATCACGCAGATCGCCGAGCGAGTGGGCCTTGCGAAGGGGAGTTCCAGCTATCACGTGCGGCTGCTGGAGCGGGCCGGCCTGGTGAAGGTGGTGCGGACGCGGAAGGTGCGGGGTGTCACCGAGCGGTACTACGCGATGGCCGCCCGGTCGATCGAGCTGCCGGATCCGGGCGAGGGAGGGCCGGATGTGCTGATGCGGCACGCGGTGGCGGACCTGGAGGCGTCGCCGGCGGACGGCGAGCGGCATGTACGGATGGCGCATCTGCGGCTCACCGAGGAGCAGTTCGCAGAGCTCGGGGCGCGGCTGCAGGCGCTGGCGGACGAGTACCGGGAGCTGTCCGATCCCTCGCTGCCGGACGCGTCACTCGTCTTCGCGCTGTTCCACCCGGCACCGCGCCGGCAGACCGAGGGGGACGCCAAGTGACCTCGGACGTTCGGAAGTTGCCGACCGGGTTCGGACGGCTGTGGACCGCGCAGACGATCTCCTCGCTCGGTGACGGGGTGTCGCATGCCGCGCTGCCGCTGATCGCGTTGACGTTGACGCGGGATCCGATGGCGCTCGCCGTCGTCACCGCAGCCGGGACGCTGCCATGGCTGCTCTTCGGGGTGCTCGGCGGTGCGCTGGTGGACCGCTGGGACCGCCGGCGCACGATGTGGGTCGCGGACACGGCACGTGCGGTGCTGCTCGCGATACCCGCGGCGGCGGCCGCGCTCGACGTGTTGAGCATCGGGCTGCTCGCGGCCGTCGCCTTCCTGCTCGGCCTCGGCGGACTCTTCTTCGACACGGCCGCCACGGCCTATCTGCCGGATCTGCTCCGCCGCGACCCGGCACTCCTGGAGCGCGCCAACTCCCGCCTGCGCGGCGCCCAGACCGCCATGTCCGGCTTCGCCGGGCCGCCCGCGGGCAGCGCGCTCCTCGCACTCGGGCGGGCGGTTCCGCTGCTCGCCGACGCGGTGTCGTTCCTGCTCTCCGCACTGCTCGTACGGTCGCTGCCCGCCATGCCCCGGCCCGTGCCGGAGGCCCGCGAGTCGCTGCTCCGGCAGGCGCGGGCCGGTGCCTCGTACGTCTTCCGGGACCGGGTGCTGCTCGGGCTCGCGCTGCGCCCGGCGGTCGGGAACGTCGCCTTCCTCGCCGTGGAGACCGTCCTCGCCCTCTTCGCGCACGACCGCCTCGGCATCGACGCCTACGGCTTCGGCCTGCTCCTCACGGCGGAGGCCACCGGCGGTCTGCTCGGTGCGGGCATCGCCTCCTACCTCGGCCGACGACTCGGCACCGGCACCGCATTGACCTGCACGGCCGCCGTCGAAGGGCTCGCCATCCTCGGCCTTGCCGCTGCCCCGAACCCGTACGTGGCCGGGCTGGCGCTCGCCGTCTGCGGGGCCGGCATGGGCGCCACGATGGTGCTCGCGCCCTCCCTCCGGCAGGCGATCGTCCCGGCCCACCTCATGGGCCGGGTCGCCTCCACCTCCCGCATGCTGGCCATGTGCGCCGCCCCCGTCGGGGCCTTCCTCGGCGGCTGGCTGGCCACCACCTACGACGTCCGCACCCCGCTCTACGCCGCCGCCGGCCTCCTCCTGGCGATGACGGCCGTCACGGCATCCATGACCAGCAACCGCCGGGTCGAAGCGGCGCTGCGTGCCGCCGCCCCGACCGGCGGTCCGGACCACCCGGCATCCGAGGAACCCGCCCAGGAGACTGCACCCGACTTGTCTCTGCAGACGACAGGCCTCGGTGCCGGTCCCGATCAGGGTGCAGCGGAAGGCGAGCCGGTCGGTGACGGCCGCGCAGAGCCCGGGGTCGGTGCAGGTCTACTCCTGCTCGGCGGGCCGGAGATCCAGGACCACGGCGCCGGAGCCGAAGGCCGTGGTGCCGGCGAGCGTCCATGACGTGCCGGGGGCGCCGTCGGGGAAGAGGCGCTTGCCCTTGCCGACGACGACGGGGTGAATCCAGAGCTTGAGCTCGTCGACGAGCCCGAGTTCGATCAGAGAGTTCGTCAGGTCACCGCTGGCGTACATCAGGATGTCGCCCGCGTACTGGTCCTTGATCTTTGCGATCTCGGTGGCCAGGTCACCGCGGACCACGGTGGCGTTCCACTCCGCCTGCTGGAGGGTGGTGGAGACGACGTGCTTGGGGAGGGTGTTCATCCGTACGGCGAAGTCGCCCTCGGACGCCTCCATCCGCGGCCAGGCTGCGGCCATGCCCTCGTAGGTGACCCGGCCCAGCAGGAGGGCTTCGGCGGCGAACAGCTGGCCGTGGGCGTACTTGGCGTGGTCGCTGTTGAAGTACGGGCCGGTCCAGGCGGGGTTCTCCATGACGCCGTCGAGCGACAGGTAGGTCAGGGCGACGATCTTGCCCACAGCATTCTCCTTGGTTCAGGACAGAGCAGAGTGATGCGGCGTCCGGCCGGGAATCGTGCCGTGCACGCCGTCCCGACCAGACTGCTCGGCAAGATCGACTCGAACAACGCCCGATAATGGAACCCACGTTTAGCCGGGCTCAACACCGGATCAAGAACCAAGGGGGGCCTGGTGCTCGAACGCCTGGAACTCGAAGCGTTCCTCACGCTTGCCGAGGAGCTGCACTTCGGACGTACCGCCGAGCGCCTGCACGTCACGACCGGCCGGATCAGCCAGACCATCAAGAAGCTGGAGCGGCACATCGGTGCGCCGCTGTTCGAGCGCACCAACCGCAGCGTCCGCCTGACGCCGCTCGGCCACCGACTGCACGACGACATTCGACCGGGCTACGAACAGATCCAGGCCGGCCTCGACCACGCAATCGACAGCGTTCGGCGGACGAGTAGCGCGCTGCGCGTCGGCTTCGTCGGCGCCGCCACCGGACAGGTCGCCCACCAAGCACGTGACCTGTTCCCCGAACGCCGGCCGGACTGCCCGGTCCACGTTCGGGAGGCCCAGATCATCGACGCCGTCGCCCGACTGCGCGCGGGTGACGTGGACGTCCTCCTCCTGAGCCTGCCGCTCACCGGGCCCGACCTGGTCATCGGCCCGGTGCTGATCTCCGAACCCCGGATGCTGGCCGTCCCGATCGGTCATCCCCTGGCCCGCCGCAAGAGCGTGACCATGGAAGACCTCGCCGACATCCCGCTCCTACGGCTGGCGGGCGCCCTGCCCGGTGACTGGCCGTCGGACCGCTGGCCCGAGCGCACGCCCCGTGGCCGGGCCGTCCCCGGCGGTCCGTCGTTCGAGACCTTCCAGGAGGCGCTGCAACTCATCGGCGCGGGCAGCGGCGGGTACATCGTCGGCGCGCAGGTCACCCGGTTCTACACCCGCCCCGACGTCGTGTTCATCCCGTTCTCCGACGCCCCGCCGATCGAATGGGCCCCCGTCTGGCTCAAGTCCAACACCGCCCCGCACATCCGCGCCTTCGCCCGGACCGCCCAGGAGGTCGCCAACCGCATCTACCTGGCCGCCACCCACCCATGACCTCCGATCAGGTCTTCTGAAGAAGCCGTGCGGGCGCGTCGCGGAGCACGAAACCGACGCCCTCGGGGAGGCAGAGGCAGACCACCGGGTTGAACAGCAGCGGCCCGGCGCAGCCACGAACTCGGCGAGCGGTTCACGGCGAAGCCGGGGGAGTGAGGCGGGTCCACCGACAGGCGGTCCGCGCGGCGCTCGTCTGCAGCGCGGCCCGGCATTTCCGGCGTTCGGCAGCCCCTCCCTGTCGGATCCGTGCAATTCGGCCGGGCGGACGGGAGCGTCGAGGATCCTTGCGGCACTGTCAGCCGTCCGGCCCGTGGGCATCCCCGGGGCGCGACCGAGAGGGGAATGCCCATGCCACCCAGCGCCTACGACGACCTCTGCTACCTCGGCGCCACCGAGGCGATGCGCCTGTTCGCCGCCCGCGAGGTGTCCCCCGTCGAGCTGATGCAGGCGGTCATCGACCGTTCCGAGAAGCTCGAACCGCGGATCAACGCCTTCACCGAGCGGCTCTTCGACGAGGCCCTGGCCCAGGCCCGGCACGCCGAGGACCGCTACCTGGGCAAGGGCGGCCTGGCACCCCGCCCGCTGGAGGGCATCCCGGTGGCGGCCAAGGAGAAGCATGCGATCGCCGGCCGCTCCCTGACCGAGGGCTCCCTCACCCGGCAGGGCGAGACGGCCGCCGAGAACGCCCCCGTCGTCGACCGGATCCTCGACGCGGGCGGCATCATCCACGCCCGTACCGCCACCCCCGAGTTCTCCCTCGCCACCTACACCCACTCCCGCATGTGGGGCATCACCCGCAACCCCTGGAACCCGGACTTCACCCCCGGCGGTTCCTCCGGCGGCTCGGCCGCCTCCCTCGCGGCCGGTACGACCCTGCTCGCCTCGGCCTCCGACATCGGCGGCTCCACCCGCATCCCGGCCGCGTTCACCGGCACGGTCGGCTTCAAGGCCCCGTACGGCCGCAACCCCGGTATGGGCGTGCTCGTCGCCGACCACTACCGCGGCGACGGCCCGATGGCCCGCACGGTCGACGACACCATCGCCTTCCAGAACGTCCTGTCCGGCCCGGACCCGCGCGACCACGCCACCATCGCCCCGAAGCTCACCCTGCCCACCTCCTACCAGGACGTCACCGGCGCCCGGATCGCCCTGTGCGTGCGCCTCGGCGAGTACGACGTCCACCCCGAGGTCGAGGCCGAAACCCGGGCAGCGGCCCGGGCCCTCGCCGACGCCGGAGCCGCAGTCGAGGAGATCACTCTGCCCTGGACCCACCTCGACCTGCTCACCGCGATCGCCGGCCACTTCTCCACGATCTTCGGCGGCCTGGTCATCGAGGCCGCCGAAGCCCACCGCGAGCTGCTCAGCCCGTACGCTGCGGCCTTCGCCGACCTCATGACCTACGCCCGCACCCAGGTCACCTATCTCGACTCCCTGCGCGCCGAACACCGCCTCCAGCGCCAACTCGCCACCGCCATGACCGGATTCGACGCCCTGATCTGCCCCACCACCGCGATCCCCGGCTGGCACGCGGGCGACGACCTCGCGGGCGACAAGGTCGTCGTCCACGGCGAAGAGGTGGCCGACACCATGTGGAGCGCGATGACCAACCCGTTCAACATCAACAACCGCTGCCCGGTCCTCAACGTCCCGTCCGGCATGTCGAGTTGGGGTCTGCCCATCGGGCTCCAGATCGTCGGCCATCCCTACGACGACCCGACCGTCTTCCGGATCGGCAAGGCCCTGGAAGCCGTGCGACCGTGGTCGTACGGCCCTGTCCGCGCGTCCTGACCTGACCGACCCACGCCCTCCGCCGCCTCCCGCCGCACCGGAGACCACCCGTGACCGAACCCCTGCACCCCGAGATCTGCGACGCCACCGCCTCCGAGCTGGCCCGCCGCCTGCGCGATCGCGACCTGTCCGCCCGCGAGGTGGTCACCGCACACCTCGAACGGATCGAACAGCTCAACCCCATGATCAATGCGATCGTCACCCTCACCGCCGAACAGGCCCTCAAGGAGGCCGCGGACGCCGACGACCGTCTCGCGCGCGGGGAGGAGGTCGGACCGCTGCACGGCCTGCCCGTCGCGCACAAGGACACCCACAACACCGCCGGCATCCGCACCACGCACGGCTCGCCGGTCCTCGCCGAGTACGTCCCCGAGCACGACGACATCAGCATCGAGCGCATGCGCGCGGCCGGAGCGATCACCATCGGCAAGACCAACGTGCCGGAGTTCGGGGCCGGTTCGCACACCTTCAACCCGCTGTTCGGGCCGACCCGGAACCCGTACGACCGCACGCGCTCGGCCGGTGGCAGCAGCGGGGGAGCGGCCGCCGCACTCGCGGCGGGCCTGCACCCCCTCGCCGACGGCAGCGACATGGGCGGCTCGATCCGCAACCCGGCCTCCTTCAACAATGTCGTGGGGCTGCGCCCTTCGCCCGGGCGGGTGCCGCTGTGGCCGAACATCACGCCGTGGGCGACGCAGGTCGTCCAGGGCCCGTTGGCCCGCACGGTCCAGGATGTGGCGTTGTTGCTGTCGGTCATGGCCGGGCCCGATCCGCGTTGCCCGATCTCGCTCGACGAGGACCCGTCCGTGTTCGCCGCGCCCCTCGCCGACGACGTGCGGTCGCTGCGGGTCGCCTGGTCGCCGGACCTGGGCGGTGCGGTGCCGGTCGAACCCGAGGTGGCCTCGGCGGTCGAGGCGGCGGCCGGGGTCTTCACCGACCTCGGCTGTACGGTCGAACGGGACTGCCCGGACTTCAGCGGGGCGGACGAGGCCTTCCGTACCCTGCGCGGCTGGCAGATGGCCACCGCGCTCGGGCCCGCCCTGGACGCCCATCGCCACCAGGTGAAGGAGACCCTGGTCGAGAACGTCGAGTTCGGGCTGCGGCTGTCCGGCGCCGACCTCGGCCGCGCCGAAATCCTGCACACCGAACTCTTCCACCGCATGCGGGAGTTCTTCGGCCGGTACGACCTCCTCGTACTGCCCGTCAGCCAACTCCCGCCGTTTCCCGTGGACATCGAGTACCCGACCGAGGTCGCGGGGGTCGCGATGAGCGACTACCTGGACTGGATGAAGTCCGCGTACTACGTCTCCGCCACCGGCTGCCCGGCGCTCGGCATCCCCGCCGGGTTCACCCCGGACGGGCTGCCCGTCGGGGTCCAGCTGGTCGGACGCCATCGCGGCGAACTGCCCGTTCTACGGGCCGGCCGCGCCTTCGAGCAGGCCACGAACTGGGGGTTGCGGAAGCCGGTCTGGTAAGCCGCCGGGTCACGGCGCCGGCGGGGCGAGCGGCCTGCGACCGACAGCCCGCCCCCGCTCGTCCAGCAGCCAGCCCATCCGCTTGGGCGTGTGCAGCAACACCGTGCGGTCCCTGGTCTCCAGCGCCGGGAACCGCTCGCCCAGCAGCGTTTCGAAGGCGTGGATGCCTTCCATGCCGGGCAACAGCACCTGGACGAGCAGGTCGTACGGTCCGCTGACGGCCGCACACAGGCGGACCTGCGGCAGCCGGGCCAACGCGCAGGCCGTCTCGTCCTGCTGGGCGTGCGGGACGGTCATCCGGTAGAAGACGCCGGTGGGCAGTCCGGCCAGCGGCTGCGCGAAGTCGCAGCGCAGCGTGACGGCGCCCTCGCGCAGCATGCGCTGCACCCGGCGCCGGGCGGTGTACTCGCCCAGGCCCGTCCGCGCCCCCAGCGACGCCCAGCCCAGCCGTCCGTCCTCGCCGAGCGCCGTGATCAGCAGCTCGTCCTCGGCCGACATGCCGGGCCGGCCGCGCGTGGCGTACGACGTCGGGCGCGGCGGCAGTGGGGCGCCGAGTTCGTCGCGCCCCGCCGCGTCCAGGGCCCGGATCCGCCAGTCGCCGCCCTCGCTGTACAGCCGGATCCCGAACCGGATCCGCGCACGCCGCACGCCCTTGATGCCGCCGATGCTCCGCCGGACCGCGCGGCCGAGGGAGTACGCGTCGGCCGCCGCCACCGACAACAGCAGGTCGTGGTTGCCGGCGGTCTCGTCGACGCTGAACACCCACGGCAGGGCGCAGGCCGCCGCACTCACTGCCTCAAGGGCGTTCGGGCGGCAGCTGACCTCCACGAACGCCACCACCGACCCCTTCGCCGCGTCGTACGCCGTCACCCAGGCGAGCCCGCCGGCCCGCAGTCGCTCCCAGCGGCGGGCGGCCGTCGTGGCGTCCACCCCCAGCGCCCGGCCGATCCGGGACCACGGCGCGCGCGGCGCCGCCTGGAGGGCGTCGAGCAGCACGAAGTCCTGTTCGGTGAACTCGACCGGGCCGCCGTCCAGACGTGCCTCACCGCCGGATTCCTGGACAGCGGTGGGGAGAAAGCCGGATTCCGGCGTTTTCGCGGATGCCTCGATCATGAGCTGCATCGTAGGGCCACTTCGCGGTTCCGCCACCCCCTCCGCCTGATCTGAGAGGAGCGCCATGTCTGCTCCCGCTCGTGCGGTTCCCGCCGCGTCGACCTCGCGGGTCGTGCGCACCACCGTCGCGCTGCTCTTCGCCGCCTGGCTCATCGACTACGTCGACCGGCTCGTCATCAACCTCGTCCTGCCCTCCATCGGCCGCGAGTTCCACCTCGACCACGGGCAACAGGGCCTGGTCGTCTCCGCGTTCTTCCTCGCCTACGCGCTCGCGCAGATCCCCGGCGGGATGCTCGCCGACCGCCTCGGAGCCCGCAGGGTGGCGCTCTGGGCGCTGGTCGCCTGGTCGGTGTTCACCGCCCTGACCGGCTTCGCCTGGTCCTTCGTCGTCCTCCTGGCCCTCCGTCTCGCGTTCGGTACGGCTCAAGGCGTCTTCCCGCCCGCCTCTATGAAGGTGCTGGTCGAGCGGACCACGCCCGAGGGCAGGATGCGCGCCAACGGCGTGATCATGAGCTCCAACGCCCTGGCCGGCCTGCTGACCGCGCTCCTCGTCCCTCCGCTGATCGCCGTCTTCGGCTGGCGCTCGGCCTTCTTCTCCACCGCCGCTCTGGGCGTGCTCGTCGTGGTGGCCATGCGCGCCTGGCTACCGGCTCCCCTGCCGCAGGCCGAACCGGAGCCCGAAGCCCCGGCCTCCCGCCCGGCGGCGACAGCCATGCTCCGCCAAGGGGTCCTGTGGCGCTTCTCCTTGATCATGCTCGGCTACAGCACCATCATCTGGGGACTCAACACCTGGGTCCCCACCTACCTCAGCGAAGAGCGCGGGATCTCCCTCACCTCGGCCGGCCTCCTCACCGTCTTCCCGGTCGCCGGAGGCGCCGCGGCGACGATCATCGGCGGCCGCCTCGTGGACCGCCTCGAAGGCCACCACCGCAAGATCATCGTGCCGGGCATGGCCCTCACCGCGCTCAGCCTGCCGCTGATGGCCTACTCCACCTCGCTCACCTGGTTCGTCCTCTTCGGCACCCTCGCCGTCACCAGCGCGGCCCTGACCTACATGCCGATCTTCGCCGTCCCCCTGCGCGGGCTCCCCACGGAGTACGTCGGAGTCGGCAGCGCCGTCATCGTCGTCGGCGGCCAGATCGCCGGCATGGCCACTCCACCGGTCATGGGCGTCATCGCCGACACCCTCTCCTTCGAAGCAGCCTTCGCCTTCCTCGCCCTCGGTGCGCTCCTCGCCGCCGTGATGGCCGTCGCCACACCGCAGACCGCGGACGCCCTGCGTGCCGCCCTCCGCCTTCCCCTCCCGCCCCGCACACCCGACACCAAGGAGTCCCAGTGACCGCCACCGACCTCTCCACCGCACCCCTGCTGACCGGCCTCGCCGACCAACTACCCGGCCTGCGAGACCTCTACAAGGACCTGCACGCCCACCCCGAGCTGTCCTTCCAGGAGTTCCGCACCGCCGCCATCGTCGCGGCCCGACTCCGCGAGCAGGGCTGGGAGGTGACCGAGGGCGTAGGCCGCACCGGAGTCGTAGGCGTTCTCACGAACGGCGAGGGCCCGGTCATCCTGCTCCGTGCCGACATGGACGGCCTCCCCGTCAAGGAGGAGACCGGTCTGCCGTACGCCTCCACCGCCACCGGCACCGACCCGGACGGCAAGGAGGTGCCCGTCATGCACGCCTGCGGCCACGACATGCACGTCACCTGCCTCCTCGGCGCCACCGCCCAGCTCGCCGCCACCCGCGCGCACTGGTCCGGGACGGTCGTCGCCGTCTTCCAGCCCGCCGAAGAGGTCGGCGGCGCCCCCGCCATGATCGAGGACGGCTTCCTGGACCGCTTCCCGCGCGCCGAGATCTGCCTGGGCCAGCACGTCTTCTCGGCCCCTGTCGGCTACGCCGTCACCCGCCCCGGCCCGTTCATGGCGGCCTCGGACAACCTGCGCGTCCGCCTCTTCGGGCGGGGCGGTCACGGCTCCGCCCCCGAGATGTCGATCGACCCGGTCGTCATGGCTGCCGCGATCGTGATGCGCCTCCAGACCATCGTGTCCCGCGAGATCAGCGCCTCCCAGGCCGCGGTCGTCACCGTCGGCTCGATCCACGCCGGCACCAAGGTCAACATCATCCCCGAGACCGCAGACATGGAAATCAACATCCGCAGCTTCACCCCTGCGGTCCGCGAGAAGCTCCTGGCCGCGGTCGAGCGGATCGTCCGCGCCGAGGCAGCCGCCTCCAACGCTCCCAAGGACCCGGAGTTCACCCGCCTCGACTCCTTCCCCGTCACCGTCAACGACCCGGACGCCAACGCGATCGTCCACGCCCGCCTCGCCGAAGTCCTCGGCGACGACCACGTCGTCCCCCTGCCCCAGCCCCTCAACGGCAGCGAGGACTTCGGCACCTTCGGCACCGCCCTCGGCGTCCCCTCCGTCTTCTGGCAGTTCGGCGGCGCCGACCCGGCCCTCTTCGCCGGCCTCACCGACCCCGACGAGCTCCTGGAACGCGGCCTGCCCGACACCGTCCCCGCCAACCACTCACCTTTCTACGCCCCCATCCCCGACCCCACCATCGAGATCGGCGTCACCCAACTGCTTGCCGTTGCCGCCCATTGGTTGCGGGAGGGTTCGGCCGCTGAGGGGTGACAGTCGTCCGGAAGGGTTGTGTCGGGGGAGCAGCTAGTCGTCAGGGCACTCCACACCCGCCCCCTCCACACGTCGGCCGTTGGCGCCCATGACGCTCACCGGAGTCGGTTCGGCGGACGGGTCGGTGATGTGCTGGGCGGCGACGGCCGTGCAGATGATCTGGGCGGCGGCGAGGTCGGTCAAGTCGACCGTGGAGGGGGAGAGTTCGATGGAGATGCGGTCGTCCTTCGCTGTCGCCGTGAGGGTGTAGGGGGAGGTGGGCCGCTGTGGGGCGGCTGTGGCGGGGGTTGGTGCGGCCATGGGCAGCGGGAGGTGGGTGGTGATGCGCTTTCTTCGTTCCACGTCCGTCGGGCCCTGGAGCAGCAGTTGCAGGGCCGACTCGATGTCGCCGGGGGCGGAGGTTTGGCGGGGTACGGCGATCAGGGTGCCGTTCGCCACGTAGTAGACGTGGGTTGTCGGGGTGATTCCGCTTGCGGGGCCTCCTGCCTCGACGACGCCGGTGGCGGGGATGGCGCAGGAAGTGAGGGTGCAGAGGGCTGGGAGGAGGAGCAGCGCGGGTCGCTTCATCGGGGGTTCTCCTCGGTGCCGGGCAGGGGGAGCCGGACGGTGAACGCGGCGCCTCCGGTGGGGCGGTTCGTCGCGTGGATGGTGCCGCCGTGTACGCGGACGTTCTCCGCGGTGATGGCGAGGCCGAGGCCGCTGCCCTCGGTGCGGGTGCGGGCGGTGTCCGACTTGTAGAAGCGTTCGAAGACGTGGGCCAGGACGTGGTCGGGGATGCCGGGGCCGCTGTCCAGTACCTCGATGACGGCCATCCGTTCCCCCTCCCCGTATAGGCGGAGTGCGACGGGGCGCGCGCCGTGGCGGAGAGCGTTGCCCACCAGGTTGGCGACGACGATGTCGAGGCGGCGTGGGTCGACGCGGCCGCGGAGGGTGTCGGGCGGGGGCAGGTCGGTGTCCACGAGGTCGGTCCAGGCGCGGGCGGCGAGGGTGCGCCGTAGCGATTCGGCGAGGTCGATTTCGTCCAGGTGCAGTACCGCGACGCCCGCGTCGAACCGGGAGATCTCCATGAGGTCGTCCACCAGCCGGGCCAGCTTCACGGTCTCCTCGCTGATCAGGCGGACCGCGGTGGCCGTGTCCGGGTCGAGGCGGGCGGCGTCCTCGTCGAGAACATCGGTGACCGCGGACATGGCGGCCAGGGGGGTGCGCAGTTCGTGGGAGACGTCCGCGGCGAACCGGCGGGCCCGGGCCTCCATGCCGCGCAGCTCGGCCACCGATTCCTCCAGGGCGGCGGCGGTCTCGTTGAACGTGTGTGACAGGTCGGCGAGTTCGTCGGAGCCGTTGACGGTGAGGCGGGTGTCCAGTCGTCCCTCGGCGATGCTGCGGGTGGCGCTGCGCAGGGCCCGTACCGGGCGCAGGACCCCGCGCGCGGCGAGCAGCGCCAGCAGGACGGCCAGGACCAGGGCGGCCACGGTGGCTCGTTCGACCGCGGAGACCAGGGCGTCGACGTAGGCCCGTTCGGTGGTCTGCGGCACGGTCAGGAAGACCTGGACGCCGGAGTCGTAGGAGCCCTCCTTGGGGGGTTCGGCGAAGGTGACCGACATGCCGACGACGAGGGAGGTGCGGTCGCCGCTGGTCACTCGCTGGAAGACGGTGGCCAGGCGGGAGTTGACCGCTTCGCGCACGGCGGGGGTCAGTTCCTCGAAGGGGTCGTCGGGGACGGAGGTGGCGCTCAGGTCGCCGTAGGTGGCCAACAGGCGCCAGGTGCCGGAGGGTTCGGCGCGGGCGATGTCCGTGGCGAACCGGCGCAGCTCGAATTCGCGCGGTGGGAAGCTGAGTTGCGGGGCGAGTTGGTTGACCTGGGTGCGCAGCTGCTGGATGACGGTGTCCTGGCTCTGCTGGAGCACTCCGGTGCGGGCCTCGCGGAAGGTCAGGGCGCCCGTAGTAGCGGCGGTCAGGGCGGCGACGAGAGCGAAGGCCACGACCAACCGCGTGCGCAGGCCGCGCAGTTGGGGGAGGCGGAGGCGCTTCACCGTGCCGCGAACCGGTAGCCGAAGCCGCGCACGGTCTGGATGTAGCGGGGCTCGCGCGGCGGTTCGCCCATCTTGGCGCGCAGCCGTTTGACGCAGGCGTCCACCAGTCGTGCGTCCCCGTGGTAGCTGTGCTCCCAGACTGCTTCCAGCAGTTGCTGTCGGCTGAAGACCTGGCCGGGGGAGGCGGAAAGGGTCAGCAGGAGACGGAGTTCGGACGGGGCGAGCGCTATCGGCGTGCCGTGTCGGGTGACCGAGAGTCCGGCCCGGTCGACGGTCAGGTCGCCGTAGGTGTCGATCTTCGGTATGCCGCCGTCGGCGGGGGTGCCGGACGATCGGCGCAGGACGGCGCGGATACGGGCCTCCAGCACCCGGGCCTGCACGGGCTTGACGACGTAGTCGTCGGCTCCCGCCTCCAGTCCGACGACGATGTCCTCGTCGTCGCCCCGCGCGGTGGCCATGATGATCGGCAGGGTCTGGTCGAGGGCGCGCATCCCACGGCACACGTCAAGGCCGGGCATGCCGGGCAGCATCAGGTCCAGCACCACGACGTCCGGCCGGAACGACCGCACCCGCTCCAGACCGTCCTCGCCGGTCTCGACGGCGGTGACCTCGTGGCCCTGGCGGCGCAGGGCGAGGGCGACTCCCTCCCGCACGGCACGGTCGTCTTCGATCAGCAGAACGCGTGGCATGGGATCAGTATCCGCAGGCCGTAGGCGTGCTCGTGACTTTGTTACCGGATGATCATATAGAGCCGCCGCGGGCCGCCCGTTATCTTTTCGTTATTGCTTGGGCCAGGTCCCATCACATGGCGATCACAGCCTGACGTCCATGACCACGCACACATCACCTTCCGTCCGTGGCCGTCGTCGGAGCCGGCGATCGCATGCCTCTCCGCGTGGGCGGAAGGGGCCGCTGTGGGGAGGGCTGACCGCGCTGGCCGTCCTGGGGGCCGCCGGGTTCGCGGTCGTTGACGGGGTGCAGTCCGGTGGCGCGGGTGCTGTCGGGCCCGCCGCGTCCGACTCCACCGGTCCGGCCCGTACGTCCCGGCCGACCCCGTCGCCCAGCCGCTCCTCCGCGCCCGCCTCCCCGTCCGAGCCCGCTGTGCCCTCCACCGGGCCGGGCACGTTCACCGTCGCGTCCGGCGGCAGCGCCAAGGTGGGAACGGGAACCGCCCTGCGCTACCAGGTCGAGATCGAGGACGGCCTCGACCTCTCCGCCGCGGACGTCGCCCGGCAGGTGGAGGGCATCCTGGCCGACCGGCGCGGCTGGACGGCGGACGGCCGTTCGGCGTTCCAGCGGGTGTCGAGCGGTCCGACCGACTTCGTCGTCCGGGTCGCGACCCCGGGGACCGTGGACCGGATCTGCGGGCAGTACGGGCTGGAGACGGGCGGCGAGTACAACTGCAACGTGGCGAAGAACGTGATGGTGAACCTGGAGCGCTGGCTGCTCGCAACGCCCGTGTACGCCGAGGACGTCACCGCCTACCGCGCTCTGATCATCAATCACGAGGTGGGTCACTTCCTCGGCCACGGCCACGTGGGCTGTCCGGGGCCGGGGCAGCCGGCCCCCGCGATGATGCAGCAGATCAAGGGGATGCACGGGTGCGTGCCCAATGTCTGGCCCTACGACGAGCAGGGGCGGTACGTGACAGGCCCCGCCGCTCCCTGACGAGCCGTCATTTCCCCTGTTCTCGTGCGTTGTTGATGGCCGCTTGAAGTTGCAGCCAGGTCGGGTCCGCCGAGGTCGCGGTGGTCACCGACTCCAGGTCGTCCGGCTCCCAGGTGCGGGATCCGTCGGTCATGACCAGGTGGGTCTCCAAGTCACCGCCGTCGACGGGGATCTCGGAGGTGGCGGAGAGGAAGGCCGCGACCGTGGTCGGCGACGGCTCGCCCTCCGCGGTCCGGGCAGCGCCCACGGACAGCAGGAGCAGCTCGCTGTCACCGCTCGCGAGGGTCAACTGGCCTGTCGGCATGGCGCACAGCCCGGTCACGGGGGAGCCGGCCAGGACGTCGTGCTCGACCGCCTGCTGACCGGCGACGTCGAGTTCGACGAGCGTCCCGGTCGGTGTTCCGACCCAGAGCACGCCGGGTCGGGCGCCGAACGCGATGTTGTGACGCGACCAGGAGCGCATCTCGTCGAGCCACTCCTGCGGGTAGGGGTAACCGGGGCTGGGTTCGCCGAGGGTCGTCGCCAGAACGCGGTGCAGGGAGGGGAACTCGAACACTTCCAGGGTGTTGCCGTAGGCGTTGCCCCGGATCGCGAGGTGGCGTCCGTCCGCGCTGAAGACCGGTGTCTCGTAGCCGTCGACGTCCAGGACCAGGGCCCGGCGCAGCACGCGCATGGCGGCGGGCTCGCTCTCGTGGTCGACCCGTGCGAAGAGTGCGAGCGTCGCGCCCTGGTCGCTGTGGAGCGTGGTCACCAGCCCTCCGGCCGGGTGCTCCGCGACCCCGGTGTCCCAGCGCGGGCCGGTGGTGACGGTTCCCGAAGCGGGGTCGATGACGTCGGAGTTCTCCCAGGCGTTGTCGTCGTCGCGTGAGGACGGCGCCGCCCACAGCGTCCTGCCGCTCGGGCTGAAGGCCAGGTCGCGGTAGCGGGCGGTGGGCGGGGGGCCTTCCAGGTCGGTGAGTCCGACGGGCGTCCAGCGCACCACCTTGCCCTCGTAGGCCGCCACGAGCAGCGGCTGGTGCGGATGCCACGCCACGGCCGGTGTGCGGGTGAACCGCTCCCACCCGAAGGCATCGCCGTAGACCTCCGACTCGGCGCCGACGGTCCCCAGTTCGCGCAACTGCCCGTCTGCGCAGTCCCAGATGTGCACCGCCGGACGCTGCGAGTCCAGGCCGGCGAGCAGAGGAAGCCGCGGATGGCACACCAGCCGCTCGACCGGATGTCCGCCACCGACTGGCACCCGCGCCACGATCTCGACCTCAGTCACGCCGACACCGTACGTCCGAGCGGGTCCGCCTCGGTGAGCAGGGTCGGGTCAGTGCGCGAAGCGGTACTTCAGGTGGGTGGCGAGGGGCGTGTCGACCACCCTGACCGGCTGGAGGGCGCGCGGTCCGAGGCCCGGTCCCTCGAAGAGCCGCAGCCCCGCTCCGAGGAGCGCGGGCACGACGTGCAGTTGCAGCTCGTCGATCAGCCCCTCCCTGAGGTACTGCCGCACCGTGCTCGCACCGCCCGCGATGTCGACGTTCCGGTCCCCGGCGGCGGCCCTGGCCCGGACCAGGGCGCTGTGGATGCCGTCGGTGACGAAGGTGAACGTGGTGCCGCCCTCCTTGACCAGGGTCGGCCGGGGGCGGTGGGTGAGCACGAACACCGGCGTCCGGAACGGAGGGTTCTCGCCCCAGAACTCCTCGCCCGTGTCGTACATCATCCGGCCCATCACCACCGCCCCGGTGGCGTCGAACCACTCGCGCATCAGCTCGGAGTCGCGGTTCTCCGCACCCCCGCTCATCCCCTGGCGCTCCCGCCAGCTCGCCAGATGGTGAATCCACTCGAAGAGCGGCTCGGCGCCGTTGCCTCCCGGGTTGTCGAGGGTGACATCGGTGCCGGCGATGTAGCCGTCGAGGGAGATGGCCAGGTCCGCGGTTACCTTCATGACGGGGTGCTCCTGTGGTCGGGGGCGGTGGTCCCGGGGGCGGGGTGCTTCACTCTTGCGTCGATCGGGGAGCGGCGTATTCGACACTCAGGCGGCACCGAATAGGCGGGGAGCAAGTCCGACTGTCAGACCCCGTCAACGTCGTGCGCCCGCCTTTACCGCCGCTTGCCGAACCGGCAACAACCCTCGCCCCCGGCGTCCCCGCCCCTGCACGATCGAGGTCACCCCGTACGACGCCCGGGAGGATCCATGCCAGTGACGACCGTCGCCGATTTCACTCACCGTCTCGTGCCCTCGCCCGCCGGTCGGATCCATCTGGTGGAGCAGGGCAGCGGGCCGCTCGTCGTGCTCGTGCACGGCTTTCCGGAGTCCTGGTACTCCTGGCGGCACCAGCTGCCCGCGCTGGCCGCGGCCGGGTACCGGGCGGTGGCCGTGGATGTGCGCGGGTACGGGCGCTCCTCGCGGCCCGCGGCCGTCGAGGCCTACCGGGTGCTCGAACTGGTGGAGGACTGCGTCGCCGTCGTGCACGCCCTGGGCGAGGAGTCCGCGGTGATCGTCGGGCACGACTGGGGTGCGCACATCGCCGCCACCTCGGCCCTGCTCCGGCCCGAAGTCTTCCGGGCGGTCGGACTGCTGAGCGTGCCGTACACCCCGCCCGGCGGACCCAAGCCCAGCGAGGTCTTCGCGCAGATGGGCGGGGAGGAGTTCTACGTCTCCTACTTCCAGGAGCCCGGGCGGGCCGAGACGGAGATCGAACCCGATGTGCGCGGCTGGCTCGCGGGGTTCTACGCCGCTCTGTCGGCCGACACGATGCCGGGGCCGGACGCACCGGCGCCGCACTTCGTCGGTCGCGGCGGGACCCTGCGGGACCGGTTCCCCGTAGGCCGGAAGCCGCAGTGGCTGAGCGAGGACGTGCTGGACGTCTACGCCGCCGAGTTCGAGCGGACCGGTATGACGGGGGCGCTGGCGCGCTACCGGAACATGGACCGGGACTGGGCGGACCTGGCCGGTCACGCGGGCGCGCCCCTCGTGCAGCCGTCGCTGTTCGTGGGCGGGGCGCTCGACGCCGCCACCAGCTGGCTGGCCGACGCGATCGCGGCGTATCCGAGCACGCTGCCCGGGCTGGTCTCCTCGCACATCCTCGACGGCTGCGGTCACTGGATCCAGCAGGAACGCCCCGAGGACGTCAACCGGATCCTCACCGAGTGGCTGGCCGCGATTCCGGTGTCCTGACCGGCGGGCCCCCTTGAGCGGGTCACCGCTCGGACCACGTACGCTCTACCGCCGCGACGCCCGAGCCGACCCACTGGAGCACGATGAACCCCGCCTGCCCGGCCCCTACGGCGGCAGACACCCTGCTGCTGGAGGACTTCTCCCTCGAAATGACCGGCAAGGACGTCACACGGCTGGAGGAGGCCCAGGACGTCATCCCGTCCGGCACTCGCGTCAACGTGACCTTCCTGGGCAACGAGGACCTCGCGATGCGCCTCGCGGCCGCCCGGGCGGTGAAGCGGCTCGGCTTCGTCCCCGTGCCGCACATCTCCGCCCGGCGCCTCGCCTCACGGGCCGACCTCGAAGCCTTCCTCGACGGCCTGTGCGCCGACGGCACCGCGGAGAACGTCTTCGTCGTCGGCGGCGACCCCGCCACCCCCGAGGGCCCCTTCCCCGACGCGCTCTCCGTCATCCGCACCGGACTGCTCCAGCGCTACGGCGTCCGGCACGCCGGAGTCTGCGGCTACCCGGAAGGCCACCCGGCCATCCCGGACGCCACCCTGTGGTCGGCGCTCCGGGACAAGCACGCCGCCCTGGAGCGGGGCGGGCTGGGCGGCGGCGTCATCACCCAGTTCGGCTTCGACGTCGATCCCGTCCTCGCCTGGGTCGAGGACGTACGCGAGCGGGGCGTGGACCTGCCGGTCCGCATCGGTGTCCCCGGGCCCGCCGGGGTGCGCCGGCTGATGACCTACGCGGCCCGCTTCGGCGTCGGCACCAGCGCCTCCGTAGCCCGGAAGTACGGCTTCTCCCTGACCAACCTCATCGGCACCGCCGGCCCCGACCGGTTCCTCCAGGAGCTCGCCGCACGGTACGACCCCGCCCGGCACGGTGAACTGAAGCTGCACTTCTACACGTTCGGCGGGATCAGGGCCACGGCGGAGTGGGTCGCCCGGTACGGGCTGGAGGCGCGACGCGCTGCCGCTTCGCCGAAGATCAACTGATCGGCGCAGCGGTAAATCGATCCGCCGGGTGAATGAGCCGCGGCTTGATCAACTCGGCGGCGCGCAGCCGCGATCCTGGGGCGGCATTGATCAACGGATCGGCAGCAAACTGCAGTTCAGCCGGTCCTCAACCGCTCAGGAGTCCCCCTTGCGTGCTCGTCGTATCGTGACCGCCGCCCTCGGTTCCGCCGCCCTCGTCCTCACCTCCTTCGGCGCCGTCACCGCGACCGCCGGCCCGGCCGCCGCGGATCCCTGCGGCTTCTACGAGACCAGCGCCGACGCCTACTACCGCCACTGCACCGATGACGGCTCACGGGTCGTCATCAAGGTCGAGGTCGCGTGGGCGCCCGACTACGAGCGGTGTGCGGCTCCGGGCACGACCTGGCTGGGCTCCGCCGACAAGATCCAGGGCGCGTACTACGTCGGTCGCACCTGCTGATTCGGTGACAGGGGCGGGGGAGTCGGGTCCGGCCGGCTTCCCCGCTTCGGCGTTCGCCCAGCAGATGTTCTGCCGGCTTGTGCGGCAGGGCGTGACGAGGAGCGATGTGGTAAGCGCTTTCCGTGGTGGGTCGTGAGCGGGCCAACGGCCTTCCGGGCCGTCAAGACGTGCCGTTGATCGAGTGGTGACGGCCTGGCTGCGGGCGTACCTTCGAACGGTGAACCTCCGGTGGACGCGACCGTTCACTGACTTCTCGCGAGGGCACGGCCCCCGAGAGTGCGAGCCACTATGAGCAGCAGCCCGCAGCCCACATCCCCGCAGACCACCGCCCAGGAGAACGGCGGCGGCGGAAACGGGATGGCCCTTTTCGTCATCGCCTCGTGCCAGTTGATGGTGGTCCTGGACATCACCATCGTGAACATCGCGCTGCCGCAGATCCAGCGCTCCCTGGACTTCTCCACCACCAGCCTGTCGTGGGTGGTCAACGCCTACACCCTGACCTTCGGCGGACTGCTGCTGCTCGGCGGCCGGGCCGGCGACATCCTGGGCCGGCGGCGGGTGTTCATCTTCGGCGTGCTGCTCTTCGTACTCGCCTCCCTGCTCGGCGGACTGGCCCAGAACGAGGCCCAACTCCTCGCCGCGCGCGCCCTCCAGGGCGTCGGCGGCGCCATCGCCTCCCCGACCTCCCTCGCCCTGATCAGCACCACCTTCCGCGAAGGACCGGAGCGCAACCGGGCGTTCGGGGTGTTCGCCGCGGTCTCGGCGGGCGGCGGCGCGATCGGGCTGCTGGCCGGCGGCATCCTCGTCGAATGGCTCAACTGGCGGTGGGTGCTCTTCGTCAACGTCCCCATCGGACTGCTCATCGCCCTCGCCACACCCCGCTGGATCAAGGAGTCCGAACGCCACCCCGGACACTTCGACATCACCGGCGCGCTCACCTCCACCGCGGGCATGGTGCTCCTGGTGTACGGCTTCATCCGGGCCGCGCAGGACGGCTGGCGGGACCCGCTCACGCTGGCCTCGTTCGCCGCGGCCGTCGTCATTCTCACCGTGTTCGTCCTGGTGGAACGGCGGTCCGTCCAGCCCATCACACCCCTGCACATGTTCGCCGACCGCAACCGTGCCGGCACCTACGGCATCATGCTGTGCCTGGCCGCCGCGATCTTCGGCATGTTCTTCTTCCTCACCCTCTTCGTGCAGAACGTGCTGGACTTCAGCCCCTTGCAGGCCGGGCTCGCCTTCCTGCCGGTCAGCGCGGTCATCGCGATCGGCGCCGGGCTGGCGTCGAAGTTCCTGCCCACGTACGGGCCCAAGCCCTTCATGGTGGTCGGCGCGATCCTCGCGGCGACCGGGCTGAGCTGGCTGACCCTGACGGACGTCCACTCCACCTACGCCGGCAGCGTGCTCGGGCCGATGCTCGTCTTCAGCCTGGGCATGGGCATGGAGTTCGTCTCGCTCACGCTGATGGCGCTGTCCAACGTCCCCGTCCGGGAGACCGGCGCCGCCTCCGGCCTCCTCAACGCCACCCAGCAGGTCGGCGGTTCGCTCGGACTGTCCATCCTGGTCACGATGTTCGGCACGGCCAGCACCAACGAGGCGGAGAAACAGATCCCCCGCTTCCTGGCCCAGGCGACCCCGGCGGAACGCCTGCGCTTCGAACGCACCGGGGAACTGCCACGGCCCTGGGCCGACGAGGTGCTCACCGCCGGCGTCTCCGCCGCCTTCGTCATGGCGGCGATCTTCACCCTCGTCGCCGCCGTGATCGCCATCCTCGTCATCCAGGTCCGGCCCTCCGACCTGGAACGCCTCAAGGGGGACGGGGTGCCGGGGGTGGGGTGAGGCGGGGTACCTCGCTTTAAGCGGCACAGGGCCGTGGCGAAGCCGGTCAGTAACCGATGGCCTCTCGCAGGAGCAGCACGGTGCCGCGCCCGGGGCGGGGTTCCGCGTTGAGGACGAGCAGGCGGTTGACGGCGCTGGGCATCCCGTACACAGCCTGGGCGCGGGCGTTCTCCAGCGGGAGGGCATGCTCCTCGACGCGGCGCAGCGCTGTGCTCAGGTCGGGCACCACCTTCTGCGCTCCGACGATCCAGACCGCGTGGGCGGCGCCGCCCGCATTGGCAGGGAGCTGGCTGCCACTGCCCGAGGCGAGGACGAGCGAGCCGGTCTCGGTGACCGCGGCGACGCTGTTGACGACGAAGTCGGGGCTCGCGACCAGCCTTCGGATCTCGTCGGCGCCGGTGGCCCGGTCGATGGCCAGGATGCGCGGCCTGATGGCGTCGTACTGGCCACCGGCGTTGATGTCCTCGTCGATGCCGGACAGCCGGAGGGTCTCGCTGGCTCCGGTGAGCACGCCGGCGCCCTCGGGGATCAGGTCCTTGATGCGGGCGCGCGCCTCCGCCGCGTCGTCGAGGATCTCGGCGGCGAAGCCGTTGGCACGCAACGCGGCGGCCACCCGCTCCAGTTGTTCGGCCGAGGCCGCTTCGGTGAAGGAGGCGGCCGTGGCGCTGGGCGCCGTGCCCGCCAGCGGGGAAGCGTCGAGGTACCTGACCTCGTACACCCGCTCGGCGAACTTCCAGCCTTCCTCGGTGCGCTGGTAACGGTCGTGGTAGACCGCGTAGTTCAGACCCTCGCGCCCGTCGAGGGTGCGCGCGAGTTCTTGCATGTGGGCGCGGCCGGTCGCGGTGTCGCCGTCGAGCTGGATCGTGCCGGGGTGTGTGTTCTGCACGAAGAAGTCCCACTGGCTCTGCAGTCGTTCGCCCCCGGCGAGGATCTCCTCGCGGCCGATCTGCTCGACGGGGATGTTGGGCATGCGCAGGGCACCGTCCGCTGTGAACAGCGATGCCAGGCGGGGCCGGTCGCGCATCATCACCGCGTCGGTGAACTCGCCGCGCAGTGCCTCGATCTCGACGCGGTCCGCGATGGCCTGGAAGTCGTTCATGAAGGTTCCCTCTCGGTCTTGTTGTCGCCCCCACCGGTTCGACACCGTTACGACAACGCGGCGCTTCGAAATGTGAGGCGGCGGTCGGCCTTGCATTCCGGTGCGCTGTCTTGTCGTAACGGGTGGCGGCACAGAAGCGAGTGAGGGAGACGGCGAGACGATGACCACCACAGCCGAGACCGCAGACGATCAGAGCGATCCGGGCATCGGCGCGGTCATGAGCGAGCGGCGCCGGCTGATCAACCTCGGCTATCGACTCCTCGGGTCCCTTGCCGACGCCGAGGACGTCGTGCAGGAGACCTACGCCCGCTGGTACGCCCTGTCCGCACGGGAACAGCAGGCCATCGAATCGCCCGGAGCCTGGCTGACGACGGTCGCCGGCCGCATCTGCCTGAACCTGCTCGGCTCGGCCCGGGCCCGGCGGGAGACGTACGTGGGCGACTGGATCCCGGAACCGCTGCCCGAGCCCACGGAGTGGATCACCGGGCGCTCCGGCGCCGGCGGGACCGACCCGGCCGACCGGGTCACCCTCGACGAGTCGGTGACGATGGCATTCCTGGTCGTCCTCGACACCATGACCCCGGCCGAGCGCGTCGCGTTCGTCCTGCACGACGTCTTCCGCTACCCCTTCGGCGAGATCGCCGAGATCGTCGGCCGCAGTCCGGCGGCGTGCCGCCAACTGGCCTCGTCCGCCCGTCGGCGCATCCGCACCGCGCACAGCCCGGCGGGTCCGAGCACCGGGCAGGCCGGCATCGTCAGGCAGTTCAGAACGGCGTGGGAGGCCAAGGACATCGACGCCCTGATCAGCCTGCTCGACCCCGACGCCGTAGCGACCGCCGACGGCGGCGGGCTGGCCGTCACCCACCTGCACCCGATCGTGGGCAGTGAGCAGATCGCGCACGCCTACGCCGAGATCGCCCGTGTGTCGGGCGACCGCACCACGTTCTTGGAGCGCACGGTCAACGGCCTGCCCGGCCTGGTGGCCCAGCAGGACGGAAACCTTGCGACCGTGTTCGCCTTCGAGATCACGGGCGACCGGATCAGGCGCATCTGGGCGGTGAGAAACCCCGAGAAGCTGCGTTCCTGGCGGATCGGCTGAGAAACGGTCCGAGACACCGTAGCGATTGGTTCATCCCGGATCTGAGCACAAATATGCGAGGTCGCCATAGTCACACCCCGTTCATGGGCGCTCCGGCGCCGCTCCCCACGCTGCCGCGCACAGGGCCCGGTCCACCTCGGCCGTGTAGAGGGCGGCGGCGAGCCAGGCGCGGGCGAAACGGTCCAGGTCTGCCGGGACGAGGCGGCCGAAGACGTCACGGGTGCGGTCGGCGGCTGCCGCGTGCAGTTCGGCGAGGAGGTCGGCCGCCGTGCCGAGCCCCACTCCGCGCAGGCGTCGGCTGTCGGCGGTGCCGTCCCCGGGGAAGGCCAGCACTCGACGGCCGCCGGAGGCCGCCTGGTGGACGCGGCGGCGCAGGAGGTGCAAGGGGGCTTCGTCCGTGGCGGGCGGCACAGCGGCGGGCGCGGCGGGTGCCTCGGTGGGCAGGTCCGCGTGCTGGAGGCGGTCGAGTCCCAGGTCGAGCCGGGTCTCGGGGTCGGTGGGGTGACTGACCGCGAGGAGCAGGGCGCGGGCGTGCGCGGCCGGGGCGAGGCGTGCGACGACACGCAGCCGGCTGCCCCGGGCGGCGGCCAGCAGGCGCAGGTTGTCGCGGTGGGGGAGCGCCGGATGATCGTGGGCGGCGGCGAGCCGGACCGGCAGACCACCGCAGTCGGCGAGCAGACAGTCGCCCGCCGCCTCTCGCACCGTGCCGACGAGCGTGACGTCGAGGAAGAGCAGGTCGTGCTGCCCGTCCTCGGCGAGGGCGCGTGCGGCCTGGTCGGCGGCCGGCACCGCCCACAGCCGGTCCAATGGATCGGCGTGCCAGGCCGCCCCGGACGCGCGCACCGCCCGTACCTTTGCCCCCGCGCCGAGCCGGCCCGTCGGCGAGACGGTGGCCCCGGACACGGCCAGCCCGGCGCGCGACAGCTCCCGGTGGGACAGCGCCGTGTCACCGATGCGTACGGCACGGTCGGCCGCCCCCACCGCGCGGCCCGGCCCGCCCGGCGCCACGTCGGAGACCGTGTACAGGCGGCCCTCGGCGTCGGCGGTCCAGGTCACGGCACCCGCGTACCCGGTCGCCGTGAGGACGGGCTCGGAGAAGATGCCGTACACGCGCAGCGAGCCGTCCGGCGTGTACGGCTGCCGTACGCTGCCGCGCAGCGCGGCCAGTTCCGCGCCGCGCGCGTGCGGGATGCGGTGCGCGGAGCCGAGCACGTCACGGAGCGCGGCGACGAGCTCGGCGAGCCGGTACGACGGATCCGCGCCGCGGGCCGCGCGCAGACCGGTGACCACCGAGACCGCCGAGGCGGCCGCCCTGGGCAGCCCGGCCAGCCGCGCGGTGTGCGCCGCGCGCAGCAACTCCGCCTGGAGGACGGCTCCCGCGCCGTCGGTACCGGCATCGAGGACGGCGGCAGCGGCGGTGCGCAGGGCGTGGGCGGCGGTGTGTTGGGCGGGGGTTGGGGGCTCGGGCTCGGGGTCGGGGTGCGGCTTGGGTGGGGTGTTCGACGTGAGGGGGTCGGCGGGTGCGGCAATTGACGTGGGGGCCTTGGCGGGTTCGCCATTCGGCGTGGGGGCCTTGGCGGGGGAGTCGATTGGCGTGGGGGCCTTGGCGGGTGCGGAATCCGGCGCAAGGGCCTCGGCGGGTGCGGGATCCGGCGTAGCGGCCTTTGCGGGTGCGGCCTCGGTTGGGCCGGGTCGGTCGTCGGCCGCCCGTGCATCGACGGGGTTGGTTTCCGCGGCAGGGGCAGACGCAGTGTCCGACGCGTCAGCTGCCTCGCCGTCCTGCCCGTCGGCCGATTCCCCACCTGGCCCGGCGACTTGCTTCGTGCCCGGCTGTCCGCCCGCCCCCTCGCCCGGCAGCCCCTCGACCGGCTCCCCACCCGGCCCTACGTCCGGCACCTCTCCCAGCTCCCCCACCGGCGCCGCAGAAGCCGCCGCCGCGCGGTGCAGGCAGGCCGGGGCGAGCAGGCAGCCGCAGCGGATGGCGTCCGGGGTGGTCACCACCCCACTGGGGGCGTGGAGTTCGAGATCGGTGTCGGCGTCGACGGCGAGGCGTACGGTGTCGCCGTCGACGGTCAGCGGGTATCCGGACAGTTTGGCGATGCCGGCGTCCAGCCGCTTGCGCAGTCGGGGCGACAGGGCCTCGACCAGTTCGGCGGTCACGGACGGGGCGACCGGGGGAAGGCCCGGAGTCATGCGATCTTCTCTCCTACCCAGCGGGCGAGTTCGAGTGGACTGAGGGCAGCGACCGGCATGCCCGCCGCGACGAGCCGGCCCGCGACGCCGGTGGAGTACCGGGGGCGGCCCGCGTCGTCGAGGCTGGCGCAGCCCAGCACTTGGCAGCCGGCCCCGACCAGGGCGCGGACCTCGGCGAGCAGTCCGCCGAGGGGGTTGCCCTCCTCGAAGTCGCTGACCACCACGACGAGCGTGCGCGAGGGCACGGTGACGAGCTCGCGGGCGTGCCGCAGCCCGGCGGCGATGTGCGTGCCGCCGCCCACGCTGACCTCCAGCAGCAACGACAGCGGGTCGTCGACATGACCGGTCAGGTCGATGACCTCCGTGGAGAACGCCAGGAAGTGCGTGGACAGCGTCGGCACCCCGGCCAGTACCGACGCCGTGAGCGCGGCCCAGACCGTGGACGCCTCCATCGATCCCGACACGTCGGTGACCAGGATCAGCCGCCAGTCGGCGGCCCGTTTGGCGCGGGTACGGAAGACCGGGCGCTCCGGGATCACCTGGACCGTGCCGTCCGGGCCGCGCCGCGCGGTTGCCAGGTTGGCGCGCAGGGTGCGGGGCAGGTCCAGGCCGCCGCCCGGGCGGCGGCTGGGGCGGGGCAGTGCCGTGCCGTGCAGTGCCGGGCGCAGGCGGGTGGCCAGCTCCCGGGTCAGCGCGTCGACCAGGCGCCGGACGAGCGGACGCAGCGCGGCCAGCCGTGCCTCGGGCAGTCCGCCCGCATGGCGCAGCACCGTGCGCAACAGGTCCACCGAGGGCCGCACGCTGTCCGGGTCGAGTTCGGCGAACACATCGGTGCGGCCCGACGCGGCCGCCGCCGCGAGCACCTCCTCCCGGATGCCGGGTCCGAACAGAGCCGCCAGCTCCTCGGACCACTCCCGCGCACCGGGATACGGCGCCTCCCGGCCGCCGCCCGCCCCGGAGCCGGGCATGTCGCCCCTGCTCCCCTCGCCGCGTCCGCTGCCGTAGAGCTCGTCCAGCGCTGTGGCCAACCCCGCGGCGGACGGCGGCAGTCGGTCCGTACGGCGGCCCAGCACGAGGCGCCAGCGGTCGGCGGGGGCGAGGAGGTGGTCCTCGCGGGCGGCGGTGTCCGGGGAGTCGGGAGCCGGCGGGGGGTTGTCGTGGCCGGTCGGCGGCAGCAGCCCGAGTGTGCGGAGCATCGCGCGGGCCGTGAGGTCCGCGCGTGTCCAGGCGGCGAGGGCGGCGGGGTCTACGTCGCCGGTGTCGGCCAGGTGCGTGGTGTCCAGGCGTTCTTCCACGGCGGTGAGGAGGCGGTCGCGGGCCGCCGGGCTGAGCGTGTCGAAGCCTCCCCGCAGCGCCGGGAGCCGGTCGAGGAAGCCCCGGTCGGGCAGGCTCGCCACCCGGTCGAGGAGGGGCTCCAACGCGGCCGGGGCCGCCTCCAGGAGCGGTCCGGCGGCCGTCAGCACTCCGGCGAGGCGCGCGGTGAGCGCGGACCGGGAGGCGGGGTCGGTGGCCGAGTCGATCCAGGAGGCGACGCGGCCGCCGAGCGCCCCGGGCTCCTCGTGCCCGAGCAGCACGCGTACGGCACCGGCGGCGCCGCGCATCAGCGGGGAGCCGTCGGCGGCCAGCCGGGCCAGCGCGTCGGTGAGCCGAATGCCGCCCAACTCATCGGCTCGGTGGGCGAGTTCGAGCAGCGCGTGGGCGTCGGCGGGGTCCTCTGAGCCGGTGAGGCCGTCCACCTGGCGCACCGCGGCGGCGGTGAGCAGTTCGGCCACGGCGGCGGCCCGGGCGGTGCGGTCCTCGTCGGCGCCGAGCCCGGCGACATGACCGGACCGCAGCCGGTCCAACAGGGCCAGCCCGGCGAGGAGTTCGGGCAGTGTGCCGGCCTGGGGCAGGACATCGGCGAGGTCGGTGAGGCGCTCGTCGGCGAGCACCGGCAGACCGCACTGGGCCGCCTCCCGCAGACCTTGCAGGACCTGGGCGGCCGTGGACCCGCCCTCGTCCTGCTCCGCCCGCCGGCGCTCGCGCAGGACGCCCTCCGCGGCTTGCGCCGGGGTGACCCCGCGCACCCCGGCCGCGGTCAGCATGGCCTCCGTGGCCGGGGTCCAACGGGCCTCCCAGCGTGAGGTGAGCGCCTCGGCGCCGCCCGCGCCGGCCACGTCCTTGGCCTCGGCGTAGGGCACCGCGCACACCGTCAGGCGGCGCAGCAGCAGTTCCCGGCGGCGGTCCAGGTCCGAACGCAGGGGATCCAGACGCAGATCTCGGGTGGTGCCGCCGCTGTCCGGGCCGGGCAGGCCCAGGGCGGCGAGTTCCGTCTCCACCGCCGGAGCGAGACCGCTGCGCGGTGCGCCGGGGGCCGGACGGCCGCTGCGGGTACCGACGAGGACCCGCTCCATCGCCCGGGCCACCGCCCGCCCCCGCCCGTACGGTTCGCCCTGCGCGAGCACCGTCTGCACGGCCTCGACCAGCTCACCGCGGCCCGCGGCAGGTAGTCCGCGCAGCCGGGCCAGGTCCCCGGCCAGCCGGCTGATCTCCCGGGCGTCGGCGGGCCCGGACGGATGCCCGAGGGAACGCAGCTCCGCGCACACCTGCACGGCCGCCCGCGTCAACGCCTCCTCCAGCGCGGCCGGTTCCCCCGCCGCGCGCAGCACCATGTGCTGCCACTCCGGATCCCGGATCCCCGCCGGGTAGCCGGAGCGCTCGTCCAGGAGGGCGTAGGTGTACGGGATGAGGGAGGTCGCCCAATTACCGGGTTCCGCAGGTCTGTTGAGTGGGTTGCCCGGCCCGGGTTCCGCACTCTCGTCGAGCACGGTCCCGGGCTGCGCCACCAGCGCCGGGGCGTGGAAGGCGCCCACCAGCACGGCCGCCCGTTCCCCGTGCGCGGTGGCCGCGGCCAGGCATGTGCGCATCCAGCGTTCACGCCGCAGATCCAGCTCCGGCACACCGCCGGAGGCGGTCGCGTCCTCGCGCAGCGCCCAGCCCGTGAGCAGGGCCGCGCGGCGCAGTGCCTCGGGCGGGGAGCCCGGAGCGGTGGCCTCCACCAGGCGGTCCCACAGGTCGTCCCCGGGGCGGCCGGTGAGCCGGGCCCGCAGGGCGTCGGCGATGCCGGGACCGGCCGATGCCGCCGTGGCGGTGTGCCGCCCCTCGCCCCACGCCCGGTCGGCGAGCGGCAGGTCGCAGGCCACGACCGGCACTCCCCGCCGCGCGGCCCAGCGCACGGCGGCGAGTTCCGGCGAGAAGTCGGCGAAGGGGTAGAACGCCGGGCCGCCTCCGTTCCCCGGCGCGGCGGCGAGCGCCACCGGGGCCCGCGTCTCCTCGTGGCCGAGCCACGGCAGCCACTCCTGCAGCTCGCCGGGGAGTTCGACGAGCAGCACGTCCGGCTTCGCCTCGTCCAGCAGCGCGGGCACGGCGGCGGCCAGGGACGGCGCATGATGCCGTACGCCGATCAGATACGGCGCCGCCGGGCCGGTCAGGGCCGCCACGGCCTCGTCGGGGGTGAGGGGCACGGCGGTCAGCCCTCCAGCACCGTGCGCAGGTCCCACAGGGTGCGCCAGGTGGCGGAGCCCTGCTCGGCGCGGCGCCGGACCGGACCGTCCCAGTAGCCGCGCAGCCGGGCGGCGTCGGCGGGGTCGTCCTTGCGGACCACGCCGAGCAAATGCCCCGGCAGCAGCCCGAGCACGTCACGGTCGCCGGGGAAGTACGCCGCGGCGAGCCCCAGCGCGCCCGCGACGGACACGGCCTCCGCTGTGCTCATCACGGTGGACGGCCGCTCCACCTCCCAGCCCTCAGCGGACCGGCCCTCCCGCAGATCGCGGAACGCCGTCACCAGGGCCTCCAGTACGGCGTCGTCGACCTGGAAGGGCGCCCCGGCGCGCTCCACCGAGGCCCGTGCCTGGCTGCGCACGAGCGCGGTCTCGGCGTCGAGGTCCGCAATCGGGCCGACCGTCTCGAAGTTGAAGCGCCGCTTGAGCGCGGCGGACATCTCGGAGACGCCCTTGTCGCGCAGGTTGGCGGTGGCGATGAGGTTGAAGCCGGGCGCGGCGTGCGCCAACGCGTCCGCGCCGCCCGCCAGTTCCGGCACGGCGATGCGCCGCTCGGACAGCAGGGAGACCAGGGAGTCCTGCACCTCGGGCAGACAGCGGGTGACCTCCTCGACCCGGGCGATGGCGCCCCGGCCCATGGCGGTGAGGACGGGGGAGGGCACGAGCGCCTGCCGGCTGGGGCCCTGGGCCAGCAACAGGGCGTAGTTCCAGCCGTACTTGAGCTGGTCCTCGGTGGTGCCCGCGGTGCCCTGCACGACCAGGCCGCTGGTGCCGCACACGGCGGCCGACAGCAGCTCGGACAGCATGGACTTGGCGGTGCCGGGCTCGCCGACGAGCAGCAGGCCGCGCTCGCCGGCGAGGGTGACGACGCACCGCTCGACCAGCGCCCGGTCACCGACGAACTTGCCCGACACCACCAGCCGCCGCGGCACGCCGTCCGGCACCTCGGCGCCGTCGGGCAGCCGCAGCGCCTGGCCGCCGCTGCCCATGACGAACGTGACGACGGCACGCGGCGTGAGCCGCCACGCGGGCGGGCGCGGCCCGTCGTCGTACGCGGCGAGGAAGGCCAGCTCGGTGGCGTGCAGATCCTCGGGCGGGACGATCTGACGGACCGGGTCGGGGGCGAGGGCGGTGGTCATGGGCTGTGGGTCTTCCGGTCGGTCGGGCTGGGGGCGGGCGGAGGTGGTTGTCATCGGCGGCGGCCCTTCCCGGTCGCGTGCGTTCGGGGGCGGGCACAGGCGGTCGTCATCGGCGCCGCCCCTTCCGCGTCGCACGCGTCGTGAGTTCCTCGTACGCGGGTGCGTCCCCGTTCTGTACGCGCTCCCAGGCGCGGGCGAACAGTTCGGGCACCGGCAGCAGCGGTACGGCGCGCAGGCGTTCGTGGACCGGGTAGAGGCCCTCCTTCCAGGTCTCCACCGGCAGCGCGGCGCCCTTGAGGTCGCGCCAGCCGCCCGGCAGGAAGAGGGTGCGCCCGGCCCGCGCCCGCTTGGCCTCGACGACCAGGTCGGTCGCGGCCAGCTCGGTGCGGGCCTTCTTCAGCCGGGCGGGCTTCCAGCCGGTCCAGCGGGCGCAGTTGCGGTCCGTGGGGTCGGGCAGGGCCAGCAGCTGGAGGTAGAGCGCCGCCGCGTCCTCGCTCAGGCCGTGGGCGGCCGCGACCTCGGCGACCAGTGCGGGCGCGCCGACCGTCGGGTCCTGGGCGTAACCGGCGGGCCCCTCGGGGTCGGTGCCGGCGGCGAGGGTCCGGGCCAGGTCGTCGCCCAGGATCGTGCGCAGCGCCCGCAGACCGGCGCCCCGCAGGGGACCGACCAGCCCGTCCAGGAGCCCGAACACGGCGTCGTCGGGACCGGTGAGGCCGGCCGGGCGGACCACGGTGGCCTCCGAGTCGCCGTGCCACGGGCGCAGCACCAGCGCCTCGCCGGCGCTGGTCCGTCCGTAGGCGTCGCCGCCTCCGGTGGCCGGGAGGCCGTAGGCCTTGCGGATCTCGACGGCGGTCGGGCTGCCCTGCTCCGTCCACTCGACGTCGAGGTCGAGCAGCAGCCCCGGGTCGGCGACGCGGCGCCGCAGGGCGGCCAGGCCCTCGGGCAGGGCGGCGCGCAGGGGGTGGCCGTAGGGCAGGGCGTAGGCGAGCGAGGCCAGGGAGGCGACGGCGGTCACCAGGTCGCCCCTGGCGGGGAGCGCCTTGGGGTCCTCCGGGACGAGGGTGCCGTCCTTGTCGGGCCGCAGGACCGTGGTCCGGCTGATCCACGGGGTGCGTGCCGGGTTGAGCACGGCGTTCGCGGCCGTGCACGGCAGACCGGACAGGTCGGCCGCGACGTCCTCGGGCAGCCGGACCACCGAGCCGAGCCGCTCGGCCCACAGCCGGCCCGCCGCGGCGATGTCCGGCCCGGCCGTCCACAGCTCCGCGGGGTCGGCGGGCAGCAGCGCACCGAGGACGGCCCTGCGGTCCCGCCCGGACAGCGAGCCCAGCAGGCCGTTGGCCTGGTCCATCTGACGCGGCTTCAGGCCCAGCAGGGCGAGCGCGTCGGCGTCGCGGTCGTGCGGCTGGGCGGCGAGCAGCACGGTGGCCTGGAGCGGACCCAGCCCGCCCCGCGTCGCGGCGGCGAGCGCCTCCGGCGCCTCGGGCCGCCACGGCACCGCACCCTTGTCCCGGATCAGCCGGGCGGCGGCGGCGAGCCCGTCGTCGGCGGGGAACGCCGATCGGAAGCGGGTCTCCGTGTCCAGGACGAAGTGGGCGATCGCGCCGAACGCGCCGGAGGGGTCGTGGTCCAGGGCGAGCCAGAGCACCTGGCTGTGGGCGGTGTCGATGCGCTGACAGCCCAGGACGACGACGGTACGGCCGTCCCGGCGCAGCACCTGGCCCACACGCTGCTGGCCCTCGGCCGGTTCGGTCAGGACGATCTCGCGCAGCCCGCTGCCGGTCGCGGCGAGCGGTCCCTCGGCCAGGGCCTCGAACAGCAGCAGCAGCGCTTCCCGTTCGGTGTCGGGCACGGTCGGCATCGCGGCGCGGTAGGCAAGCGGGCGGAGCACGCCCAGCAGCGACGGCCAGATCGTGCCGATGCCCGGGATCGTGAGGTCGTCGCTGGTCCAGCCGTCGCCGAGCGGGGCCGGGCGTCCGCGCTCGGCGGGCAGCGGCTTGCCGTCGGCGGGGTGCCCGGACAGGACGTGGTTGACCGCCCGGATCTGGCGCAGCACGGTCCACCGGTGCTCGCCGCCCCATCCGCCCCACAGGCGTGCGATGCCGGCGGTGGCCTCGCGGATCGTCCGGTCGTCGCCGTGCTCGGGGCTGTAGTCGGCGAACATGCCCTCGGTGCGCCGCTTGTCCGGCTGCGCCCGTTCGACGGGCGGCGTCGCAAGGGCGGTGGCCGACTCGGTGAGGCGAAGTCCTGTGCGGACCAGGGCGGAGACGCCGATGAGCAGCCGCTCGTCGGTGATCTCGGGCAGGACCGATGCCACGGCCCGCCGGACGAACTCGTCGGCAGGGGCGATCCTGCCGCGGGCGTCGGCATCGGGGGCCGCGGCGTACTGGGCCTGACGCTCCGCCAGCGCCGCGGCCCCCGCCCGCAGCATCTCGGCCGCCCGCTCGTCGCTGAGCGCGCGCAGCACGGCCGACGCCCGCTCGTCACGCGGGCGCAGAACGTGCCAGTAGGGGATCGGCGGCACGAACCGGGTGCCGGCGGCGAAGTCGCTGCCCCGCTCGCCCAGCGTCACCCGGCCGAGCAGGCCGCCGTCGGAGGTGTCGTCGGCCGCGAACAGGCCGACGTGTCCGTCGACGAGCGCGGCGACGGGCTCGGCGCCCCCGGGCAGGCGCAGCGTGCCGAGCGGAATGGCCCGGGTGCGGCGCATGGTGACGGTACGGCCGTCCGGCGTGCCGGCGGTCCTGAGTGTCTCGTCGCCCTCCTTCTCGGTGCGCACCCAGCGCCCCAGTACCGTGCCGTCGGTGCCGAACGGGCTGTTCTCAAGGCCGGGTTGGAGGGGCAGGACCTCGCACACGGCGTGGTGCAGCGAAGCGTCCTCGCGCACGCCGCACTGGAGGAGGGCGGGCAGCGAGGCACGTCCGTGCGTGCCGGTCGCCGGGTCGTACTCCAGCCACACCTGCTGGGTGCCCTGCTTGCCCTGGCGCCAGTACGTGGTGCCGTCGCCGATGACCGCACGGCTCGGCGGCAGGACGGTGTCACCGGCGTGCAGGGTGCGGCCGCCGGTGGCCCGGCCGCCGCCGGGCAGCGGGATCGAGGGCAGGCCGACGTGGTTGCCGTACCAGTAGGTGAGCTGCTCGCCGCCGAGGGTGAACACCTGCGACGGCCGGGCGGACCAGTAGCCGAACTGCTTGCCCTCGTGCCGCCACATCACCAGCAGTTCGCCGTCGGTGTAGCGGAACTGCGGGCGGCTCCAGCGGTCCAGTTCCACGGGCAGCCGCAGATCGTGTTCGAGCAGCAGCTTCTCCGGGCCGACGACGAACACCTTGTGTCCCCGGGAGACGATCAGCGCGGGCCAGGCCTCGGTGACCACCAGGTCGTTGTGGTGGTCCTTGGGGCGGGTCTCGGCGTCCAGCAGCCGCAGCGCCTCGTCGAGGGCGGGCCAGCCCAGCTCGTCCATGACGCCCGCGCGCAGGGTGCGGCCGAGCAGCGGTGCGATCTCGCGGGCGGCGACCTCGGCGACGGCGTCGGCGGAGACCCGGAGGGCGACCGGCCGGAAGGGCCGCAGCCGGTCCAGGGCCGCGCGGGCACCGGGCAGCCCGGTCGCCCGGGTGAACTCCCCGGCCGTGTCGGCGAGCCACTCGCGCAGCACCTCGCCGAGCACCGGGTGCGCGGCGAGCGCCTCCAGCAGCTCGGAGGCGGCCCGGTCACCGCCGAGGGGGCCGACCGCCTCGTACAGCAGGCGCCGCAGCCGCGGGTCGGCGGCGGTGGCCGTCAGGTCGCGGCGGCCGGGACGGTCGTCGCGCAGCCAACGGTCCAGGCCCAGGTGGACGGGTGTGTCCGCGTCCGGGACCGACAGCGGGACGCCCTCGGCCGCGCACAGGTCCAGCAGGTCCAGGTCGGCGCCGGCGTGCCAGCGGCCGGTGAACAGGTCGACCGCCCGGCCGTCGGCGCGCAGCCGCGCCGTCATGCGCTCGACGAGCGCGAGGGTTTCGGGGGAGCGGTGGGACACGGATGCGCCGTGCTTGCGGTGGGTGGCCCAGCGGGTGAGCCAGTCCGCCGCGTCGACCCCGTCCGTCGCGGTGTCCTCGCCGGTCAGCAGGCGGTCGGCGCCGGTCTCCGCCAGGAGCGCCAGCCAGAACGCGTCGTCCTCGACGGAGCGGCCGAGACCGGCCGGCATGATCTCCAGCAGGCGTGCCCGCGCGGACGGCTGCTGTTCGGCGAGCACGGACAGCGTGCCCCGGTAGGCGTTCCAGAACGAGGCGGGGGCCCGGACCGCGGCCGGGGAGGCGATCAGGTCGGCGACCAGGGCGCACTCCTCGGTGACCCGGTTCAGACCGGCCGCCTTGATCAGGCTGCGGGCGTCCTGAGGCAGCGAGGCGTACGGCGGCATGCCGGCCGCGCAGCGCTCCACCGTCAGCTGCCGGTACTGCGCCCAGGCCTCGGCCGGGTCGAGCCGGCGGGCGAGGTCCTTGACATGCTCCTTGAGGGCCTTGACGGTCAGCGCCCCGGCGAAGGCGAACTCCAGGAACACCGCCCGCTGGCGGTCCTCGTCCACCGTGAGTGCGTGCACCCGCTCGGCCTCGCGCGCCTTGCCGAAGAAGGCCGCCGCGTACGTGGTGTTCTCGTGCTGGAGGAAGATCCGTGCCGCCTGCTCGTAGAACGTGGGCAGGAAGTGCGGGACCGCCCGGCCGAGCCGCTCGCCCAGGTCCTCGAAGCCCTCCTTGGCGGTGCCCGGACGGGACTTGGCCTGGCGGGCGAGCCGTTCGACGTCCTTGACCAGGGCCAGCGCGTGATGGCCGTTGGCCGGGTCGTTGACCAGCGCCCAGGCCGGGAAGCCGAGGGTCTCCCGGCGCACCTGGCCCACCTCGGGCGCCTCCGGCTCACGGGCCAGGCCGAGGAACTCAAGCGCCAGGTCCTCGGCCTCGCCGAGGGTGCCCGGCACCAGCCGGACCACGCGCCGCTCGGCCAGGGCGGGGTGGGCGTAGGTGCGGACGGTGAGGGTGTCGGCGTCCTCGCGGGTGGTGCTGCCCGGCGGCAGGACGGCGCCCGCCTCCAGCAGCGCGGCCGCGGTGGTCTCGTCGTAACGGCTCATGCGGCCTGCTCCTCGTCCTCGATGTCGCGCCCGGCGTACAGCGCGGCCGCCATGCGCATGCCCTCCGACCAGGCCACCGGCCCGACCTGACCGAGCCTCAGTGCCCGGCCCGCGCCGTCCGTCCAGGTCAGCGGTCCGGTCTCGGTGTCCATGTAGCTGTCGTAGTCACCGATCCAGACCCTGGCCTCGATGGCGCGGCCGTCCTCGCGCAGGGAGCAGACGGCGTCGCCGCCGCGGACGCGGTAGCCGAGCTGGGTGGCCCTGCCGTGCAGGAAGCGCAGCTCCTTGAACGTGCCGCCCGCGTACTCCTCGACGGCGCCGGCCTCGGGGTCGAGGCCGGCGGGGCGGTGCCACACCTCGCGGAAGAGCTGCTGAGCGCGCTGTTCGACGCCGAGTTCGACGGCGAACTCCCGCAGTTCCTCCAGGTCGTCGAGGAGCACCGGGTGCGGGAGGTGGACGAGTTCGGGGCTGATGCGCACGGTGTCGCCGTCGAGGTCGACCAGGCCAAGACCGCGGTCGGGGTCGGCGTCGCGGAGGAATCCGGCCACCTCACCGCCCGGTCCGGTGACGACGAGGTCGCGCAGGGCGCTCTGCCAGGACGGGTCGGGCCACACCCGGGTGAGGACGGCGAGCGGCACCGGCAGTGAGCGCACCATCCACCGCTCCACGTCGGTCAGGCACTGCCGTTCGTGCCGCTCCAGCCATTCGGCGAGCTGCTTGAGTCCCACCACCGCGGGATCGTCCGCGAGTTTGGCCGGTACGGACTTCAGCCGCCGCCCCGCCGCATTGCGGCACACCACTTTCCCGGCGTCCAGAGCGACTTCGTAGTCGCCGGCCGTCACCCACCCCACAGGTGCCTCCCCGCACTTCAGTGATCAAGTGACGGGAACTCTAGGGCAGGCCACTGACAACGCCCGTGCGGGGCCCGTGCGCTCAGCGCCGGTACAGCCCCACGAGGGTGCCGCTGGCCAGCTCGTGCCCCTCCACGGCCCGGTGCACCTGGTCGGAGCTGGGGGCGTCGGGCAGGACGCACGGCTCGTTCAGGGCGTAGAGCCGGAAGAAGTAGTGGTGGGCGTCGTCGCCCGGTGGGGGATGCGGCCCGCCCCAGCCCGGCTCGCCGAAGCCGTTGACCAGTTCGGTGCCGCCCGGCGGGCAGTGGCCCGCGGCGACGCCCTCGCTGTGCGGATCGATGCCGACCACGACCCAGTGCGGGAAGGTGCCCGACGGAGCGTCGGGGTCCTCGCACAGCAGGACCAGTTCGGCCGCGTCGTCCGGGGTCCCGCTCCACGTCAGCGGGGGCGAGACGTTCTCCCCCTCGAACGCGTAGCGGCGTGTGAGGAAGGAGTGATCGTTGAATGCGCTGCTGCTGAGTTCGATACCGGCCATGCGCACCGGGTTCCCCCGCCGCGCCCGGACATGCGGGCACCGGGTTCGGGCAGGGGCTCGCGGGTACCCGGGAGGCCCGAGAGACGGAGGAACACACGATGACTCCTCTGGCCGATACCTCCGTGGGGGACGCCCACGAAGACCGTCGGGCCCCGGCCCGCACCGTGCGGCTGCGCGAGCGGATTCCGGAACCCGACGAGGAGCCCGACCTACTGGGCCAGTACCTGAAGCAGATCGCCGCGACACCGCTGCTGGACGCGGCGGGCGAGGTGCGGCTCGCGCAGCGGATGGAGTCCGGGCTCCGCGCGCTGGACGAGCTGCGGGAGGCCGACGAGGGCGACAGAGTCCTCACGCCCGCACGGCGGGCGGAACTGGAGGAGGCCGTCCGTGACGGGCAGGCGGCCAAGGACCACATGGTGCGGGCCAACCTCCGCCTGGTGGTGGCGATGGCCAAGCGGCACGCCCGCCGCGGGCTGCCCCTGCTGGACGTGATCCAGGAAGGCAATCTGGGGCTGATCCGGGCCGTGGAGAAGTTCGACCACACCAAGGGCTTCAAGTTCTCCACGTACGCGACCTGGTGGATCCGCCAGTCCATCGAGCGGGGCCTTGCGGCGCACGCCCGGACGGTACGGCTGCCCATGCACGTCGTGGAGCAGCTGCACAAGCTCGCCAAGGTCGAACGGCGCCTGCAACTGGACCTCGGGCGCGAGCCGGACCCCGACGAGGTGGCCCAGGAGAGCGGGTTCGCCGTGGACAAGGTGCTCTGGCTGCGGCGCGTCGGCCGGGACGCGGTCAGTCTCGACACACCGGTGGACGAGACGGGCACGACCGTGGTCGGCGACCTCATCCCCGACACGGACGTGCTCCAGGCGCCCGAGGTCGCCGAGTACCAGGCGCTCGCGCAGGAGCTGCGGGAGGCCGTCGGCACGCTGGCACCCCGCGAGGCCATGATCCTCAGCCTGCGCTACGGCCTGCACGACGGCCGGCCCCGCACCCTGGAGCAAGTGGCACAGCGCGTCGGCCTCACCCGCGAGCGCGTACGCCAACTGGAGAAGATCTCCCTGGCGCAGCTGCGCGCACCCGAGACCGGGCAGCGGCTGCTGGCCTGGTCGAACTGACACCCCTGCTCAGGACACCGTCAGGATGCCGTCGGGCGCCGAAGCCACCCGCACACCGTCACTGATCCGCTCCAGCAGCGCGGCCAGCCACACCCGGTCCTCCTCGCCCGCGAACTCCAGCCGCATCCGCCGGGCCCGCAGTACGGCGATGCGCACCCCGACGAGTTCGCCGCCGTCCGCCGTGACCTGGACGAGGTATGCGGGCCGCAGGTCGTCGCGGTACTCCGCGTAGTCGCCGATGCCCTCGTAGTCGTCGACGAAGTCACCGCAGCCGTACAGGATCAGCCGGTCGCGGTACACCTCCACCGGGCGGGGGTGGTGCGAGGAGTGCCCGTGCACGAGGTCGACACCGCCGTCCACCAGGGCGTGCGCGAAGCGGACGTGGTCGTGCGGGACGCGGTAGCCCCAGTTCGAGCCCCAGTGCACGGACGCCACGACGATGTCGCCGGGCCGCCGGACCTGTCGCAGCCGCTCCACCGCGGCGGCGGCCGCGGCGGGCGTCGGATCGGGCAGGTACGCCACGCCCGACAGGTCCGCGGTCGCCGCCCAGGACGGCGGGATGCCGCCGGAGCGCGCGCCCAGGGCGAACACCAGCACCCGGCCGCCGCCCGCGAGGGGGACCGCGGCGGGCGCGAACGCCTCGGCGGCGCCCGCTCCCGCGCCGGCCGTGCGCAGTCCCGCGCGCGTGAGCGTGTCCAAGGTCTCCGCCAGGCCGGTCCGGCCGAAGTCCAGGACGTGGTTGTTGGCCAGGACGCACACATCGGGCCGGGCCGCGGCCAGGGCGGGCAGGTTCGCCGGGTGCATCCGGTAGTGGATCTCCTTGTCGGGCGCGAAGTCGTCGCCACGGGTGACCGACGTCTCCAGGTTCACGATCCGGACGTCCGGACCCTCCGAGTCCAGCACCCGCAGCGCCTCACCCCACGGCCACGAGGGCGGCACCGGAACCGGCACGGGCCCGCTCACCGACTCGGCGAGCCGCACATACGTCCGCGCGTCCCGCACATAGGGCTCACGCAGGGCCGGATCACCGGGATGCGCAAGGATCTGGTCGACGCCGCGCCCGAGCATCACATCACCGCACAGAAACAGCGTCACCACGCCGCCAGCCATGCCTCCACGGTAGGCCCGGCCGCCGACCCCGGCTGGTCGGGCGATGACGAGGCCTCGCTTCGCGTGTCGGACCCCGGCCCACCGGATACCCGGAACAGCGCAAGGATTCGGCAACGCTGGAAGGCGGCGATCCGGATGATGTCGCAGGCGGTCGTCGTGCCACTTCCCGACGGCACCGAGCTGGCCGGTGACCTCGCCGTGCCACCGGACGCCCGTGCCGTGGTGCTGTTCGCGCACGGCAGCGGCAGTTCGCGGCACAGTCCCCGCAACCGGAAGGTCGCCGCCGAACTGCGCACCGCGGGGCTCGCCACCCTGCTGATGGATCTGCTCACCGAGAGCGAGGAGCGCCGGGACGAGATCACCCGGGAGCTCCGCTTCGACATCCCCCTGCTGGGCCGGCGGCTGGTGGCCGCGATCGACTGGCTCGCCGAGCAGGTGGGCACCCACGCCCTGCCCGTCGCCCTCTTCGGCGCCAGCACCGGCGCGGGCGCCGCCCTGATGGCGGCGGCGGAGCGGCCCGACCGGGTGCTGACCGTGGTGTCCCGGGGCGGCCGTCCCGATCTGGCCGGCGACGCCCTGGCCGCCGTACGGGCGCCCGTGCTGCTGATCGTCGGCGGTCTCGACCGGGAGGTGCTGCGGCTCAACGAGGAGGCCGCGCGGCAGCTGACCGTGCCGTGCACGGTGAACGTGGTGCCCGGCGCCACCCACCTCTTCGAGGAGCCCGGCACCCTTGACCAGGTCGCCGAGGCCGCCCGGCAGTGGTGTGCCGACCACATCAGGGCCGCCACACAGGATTGAACCCGGCCCGCCTGCCTACCCTGGAGTTGTGGCCCGTGCCAACGACGAGGTGGCCGCGCTGTTCCAGGAATACGCGGACCTGATCTCGATCACCGGAGGAGACGCGTTCAAGTCGCGTGTCTACGAGAAGGCCGCCCGCGCGATCGGCGGCCATCACGCCGATGTCTCCACCCTCGACGCCAAGGGCCTTCAGGAGATCCCCGGGGTCGGCAAGTCGATCGCCGAGAAGGTCGTCGAGTACCTGCGCAGCGGCAGCGTGTCCGCGGTGGAGGAGCTGCGGGCCAGGATCCCGGCCGGAGTCCGCAGCCTGACGGCCGTCCCCAGCCTCGGCCCCAAGAAGGCGCTGCTGCTCCACCAGGAACTGGGCATCTCCTCGCTCGACGAGCTCGCCCAGGCCATCCAGGACGAACGCCTGCGCGACCTGAAGGGCTTCGGGCCGCGCACGGAGGAGAACCTCCTGCACGGCATCGGCCTGCTGCGGTCCGCCGGCGACCGCGTCCTCGTCGACGTCGCCACCGACCTGGCCGAGGACGTCGTCGCCGCGCTGTCCGGGGTGACCGGCTGCGAGCGGTGCACCTACGCCGGGTCGCTGCGCCGGGGCCGCGAGACGATCGGCGACATCGACGTCCTGGCCGCGGCCCGCAGATCGGGGCCGATCATGAAGGCGTTCACCGAGCTGCCCTACGTCTCCGAGGTGATCGCCCACGGCACGAAGAAGACGTCCGTGCGCACCAGCCGCGGGCTCGCCGTCGATCTGCGCGTCGTACCGCCGGACTCCTGGGGAGCGGCCCTGCAGTACTTCACCGGGTCGAAGGCGCACAACATCCGCACCCGGGAACTGGCCGTGCACCAAAAGCTCAAGCTCTCCGAGTACGGGCTGTTCGACGCCGAGAGCGGCAAGAAGCTCGTCTCCGAGACCGAGGAGGACGTCTACGCCCGGCTCGGTCTGCCCTGGATCCCGCCCACGCTGCGCGAGGACCGCGGAGAGATCGAGGCCGGGCTGCGCGGCGAGCTGCCGGACCTGGTCACGGAGGCGGACGTGCGCGGCGACCTGCACACGCACACCGACCTCACCGACGGCCTCGCCCCGCTGGAGGAGATGGTCGTCGCGGCCGCCGAGCGGGGCTACGCCTACTACGCGATCACCGACCACGGGCCGGACATGGCCATGCAGCGCATGACCGACGAACGGATCCTCGCCCAGCGCGAGCAGGTACGCGAACTCGACGGCAAGCACGGCAAGCACGGCAAGCGGGGCGGCATGCGGCTGCTGCACGGCGCCGAGCTGAACATCGGCCCCGACGGGCAGGTGGACTGGCCGGAGGAGTTCCTGGCCGGCTTCGACCTGTGCGTCGCCTCGGTGCACTCGCACTTCAACCAGGCGCGCGCGGCCCTCACCCGGCGCCTCGTGCGCGCCTGCGAGAACCCGTACGTCAACATCATCGGCCACCCCACCACCCGTCTCATCGGCAAGCGGCCGGGCATCGACGTCGACCTCGACGAGGTCTTCGCCGCCTGCGCGCGCACCGGCACGGCCCTGGAGATCAACGCCCACCCGGACCGGCTCGACCTCAACGACGAGCACATCCTGTGGGCCAAGCGGCACGGAGTGCGGTTCGCGATCGACAGCGACGCCCACTCCACCCTGCACCTGGCCAACCTGCGCCACGGCGTGGCGACCGCCCAGCGCGGCTGGCTGACCAAGGACGACGTGATCAACACCTGGCCGCCGGCCCGGCTGCGGCGCTTCCTGCGCAAGGGACGCAAAGGCACGTGAACGAACGCGCGCAGCCGTCCGGCCCGAGGCAGTGGAAGGAGTGGACGCGATGACGGCGAGCAGCCACGCCGCGACCGTCCTGGTCGGCGTCGACGACACCTCGCACACCCATCTCGCCGCCGACTGGGCGGCCGCCGAGGCCGAGCTGTGGGGCGAGGGACTGAGGATCGTCCACGCCGTCGAGGGCGGCGGCGACAAGGAGACCGAGGAGCGGGTGATCGAGGCAGCCGCGAGCGTGCTCGACGACGTCCGGCACCGGCTCGCCACCGCTCACCCCGGCCTGCGCATCGACACCGTCCTGGCCCGCGAGGATCCGGCCGAGGCGCTCCTGGCCGCCGCGCCGGACGCCGCCCTGCTGGTGGTCGGCACCCGGGGGCGCGGCGGCTTCGCCGGGCTGCTGCTGGGGTCGGTGAGCCTGAAGGTGGCCGCGCACGCCCCCTGCCCGGTGGTCGTCGCCCGCGGGCACACCGACCCCGCCGCGCCCGGCGCCGTCGTGGTCGGTGTCCGCGACGAACGCGACGAGCCGGCCGTGCGGTTCGCGCTCGCCGAGGCGGAACGCCGCAACACCGAAGTGCGCCTGCTGCACGCCTGGCGGCCGGTCGGCGGAGCGGGCCTGATGGTGCCGCAGGTCAGCCACATGGAGGAGGATCGGGACGCGCACGCGGCCCTGCTGAACCATGCCGCGCGCCCGGTCGCCGAGTTCCCCCGGGTGCACGTGGACACCGAGCTCGCCGTCGGATCGCCCGCCGGCGCACTGGTCGAGGCATCCGGCGAGGCGGGCCTCGTGGTGGTGCCGCGCCATCCGGCCGGCCGGTTCGGGATGCGGCTGGGATCCGTGGTGCACGCGGTCCTGCACCACGCCGAGTGCCCGGTGGCCGTGGTGCCCACCGGCGACGACGGCTGAGCCGCCCGTGCCCGGGATGGATCCGGCCGAGGCCCGGCGGCGGTTCGCCGACGCACGGGTCGCGCGCCTGGCCACGGTGGACCCCGACGGCCGCCCGCACCTCGTGCCGCTGGTGTTCGCCGTGCACGGGGACCGCATCGTCACCGCCGTCGACGACAAGCCGAAACGCTCGCGGCGGCTGACCCGGCTGCGCAACATCGCCGGGTGCCCGGCCGTGTGCCTGCTGGCGGACGCCTACGACGAGGACTGGGACCGGCTGTGGTGGGTGCGGGTCGACGGCGACGCCCACCTCCTGGCGCCGGGGGCGGATCAGGAGTTCGCCGAGGCGATCGCCCTGCTGCGGCGGAAGTATCCGCAGTACCGGGACCGGCCGCCGGAGGGTCCCGTCGTGGTGGTCACCGGGCTGCGGTGGACGGGCTGGCGCGCCTCCTGAGCGGGTTTGTCCCGGCCGGTTCGGGCTACGCGGCGGTCAGGGAGTGGTCCGTGCTGCCGGGAGGTGCCTCATGACCCATCTGATACGTGACGTGATGTCGCCGGGAGCGGTGGCCATCGAGCCGATGACCTCGGTGGAGAAGGCGGCCCGCGTGATGAGCGAGCAGAACGTCGGCGACGTGCTCGTCGCCTACGACTGTGATCTGTTCGGCGTCCTCACCGATCGGGACATCGTGGTCCGGGCGATCGCCGAGGGCCGCGACCCGCACACCACGGCCGCCGGGTCCGTGTGCAGCCGGCCGCCGGTCGTCACCGTGAGCCCCGAGGACACCACCGACCACGCGATCGAGCTGATGCGCCAGTACGCGGTGCGCCGCCTGCCGGTCGTGGAGCACGGCGGCTGCCCGGTCGGCATGGTCAGCCTCGGCGACCTGGCCGTCACCGAGGACCCGCGCACGGCACTGGCGGACATCAGCCGGGCAGCGCCGAACCACTGATTGCGGGTGCGCCGGCTACCTCCGACGGCGACGGTGCCGCCAGGCCTCGTAGTGGTCCAGGACCGTCTCCTCGATCGGGCGGTAGGTGATGCCCAGTTCGTGGACGCTCCTGGAGTTGTCCACCCGGAATCGGATGCCGAGGTGCTTGCGGATGTAGTCCTGGGTGAGGCCGAAGGCCGGGCCGAGGAGGCGCACCGGCCAGTGGGGGAGCGCGGTGCGGGGCAGGCGCGGGTCGCGGGGGCGGCGGGTGCGGACGATGCGGGCGATGTCGTGGAAGGACGTCATGGTCTGCGCGGCGACGATGTAACGGCCCGTGGCGTCGGGGTTCAGGGCCGCCGCGATGTGCGCGTCGGCCACCTCACGGACGTCGGCCGTGGTGAAGCTGAAGTCGGGCGCGCCGTAGAAGAAGTAGCCCTTGAAGAGTTCGTCGAGGAGGAAGAGGCTGCCGGACTGCGAGGCGGGGGTGAGCGAGGGCCCGAGGATCAGACCGGGGTTGACGGACACCATGCGCCAGCGGTCCTGGGCGGCCTCGGCGTCCCGGGCGGCGCGTTCGGCGAGCGTCTTGGCGTAGTGGTACGGGTTGTTCTCCAGGGTGCTGGTGGTGTTGACGTACTTCTCCGACAGCACCTGGCCGTCCATGGCGCGTACGTCGGCGTAGTCACCGAAGATCGCGCCGACGGTCGAGGTGAACACCAGGCGCTCCACCGTCGGCGTCCGCTCCACGCCGGCCAGGACGTTGCGGGTGCCGAGCAGGGCCGGGTCGACCATGTCCCGCTGTCCGTCCTTGATCCTCTCCGGCATGAAGAACGGCGAGGCCACATGGAACACCGTCCGGCAGCCGCTCATCGCCGCGTCGAAGGAGCCGGGCGTCAGCAGGTCCGCCTCGAACAGCTCCAGCCGGCCCGGAAAGCGCTCCTGCATCTCCCGCAACGGCCGCATCTTCGCCGCGTCGGCGGTGCTGCGCACGGTGGCGCGGACTCGGTGGTCCCGCTCCAGCAGCCGCCGGACCAGATGACTCCCGACGAAACCGCTGCCGCCGGTCACCAACATGTCAGCGCCCATCGCCCCCTCCTCGGTCGTCGCCCCAGCCTCGGGCATGCGCGGCCCGGCGCGCCACAGCCGTGCTGAGTACGCTCCAGAACATGCGCATCTCCGTCTCCTCCGACATGGACGAACCCGTGGCCCGCTTCCTCCTCGCGGAGCTTGGGCGGCGCGGCCACGACGTGGTGCCGCACGGCGCGCTGCGCCCCGGCGACGACCCGCAGTGGGCGTTCTGCTCGGAGGCGGCCGCCCGTGAGGTCGCCGACGGTGGCTCGGAGCAGGCCGTGGTGTGCTGCTGGACCGGGACCGGCGCCTCGATCGCCGCGAACAAGGTGCCCGGGGTGCGGGCGGCCCTGTGCACGGACGCGTACACGGCGGACGGTGCGCGCCGCTGGAACGACGCCAATGTGCTCGCCCTGAGCCTGCGGCTGACCTCCGAGCCGCTGCTGAAGGAGATCCTCGACGCCTGGTTCGCGGCCGAGACCAGCCAGGACGCGGAGGACCGGCAGAACGTGGAACACATCGGAAACATGGACGCCGGAGCGGGCGAGTCGTAGGGGGCGCTTTCACGTCACCCCCGTGAAACCGGCCATCGCGGATTGTGTACGACCCGCGGAGGTCGTACGCGCGTACGACCGGCGGCCGGGCGTCGTAAAGGGGGGTTTCGTCGCCCGCCGGTACCCGGTCTGCGCCCCGCGCCGGCCCCCTCTGTGGAGAAGCTGTGAACCACCTGGCCGGGGCGCGCAGGCGCGGTGTGCGGATGCCGGGAGGCCCTCTTCACCGAACCCCCTCCCGGGGTGGCCTGAACGCGCCTTGTTCCGTCAACTTCCAACGCACCAAGGTGGATTGAGCACTTGAGCATCAGGAGTCACAAGCGAGCTGCTTGGCCCGGGCGAAACCGATACGCCCGGGGTCTCGACGGGGGAACTTGATGCGGTGCGCACGGCCGCCCCGACCAGGGTGAGGCCCCTTTGCGCACCGCTAACGGAACGTCTCCCTCCGCCACCTCTTGGTGCCTTCGTCCCGGTGCCCGAGACAAGGGATAGGAGGGGGAATGCCGATGAGCGCGGTGAGCGCCGCCAAGCCGACGTATCCCGGCGTCTACGTCGAAGAGCTTCCCAGCAGTACCCGCACGATCTCGACCCTGACCACGTCCGTGACCGCCTTCGTGGGCCACACCCGACGGGGTCCGCTGAACGAGCCCGTGCGGGTCACGAGCTTCACGGAGTTCGAGCGCCGCTTCGGCGGCCTGAGCGCCCGCAGCGCCGTCGGCTACGCCGTCCACCAGTTCTTCGGCAACGGCGGCACCGTCGCCGTCATCGTCCGGGTCGCCAAGTCCGGCAGCGGCAAGGCCGCCTGCGTCACCCTTGAGTCCACCGAGGGCCACAGCGAGACCAGGGTCCTGGAGGTGCACGCCAAGGAACCCGGCGTCTGGGGCAACGGCCTGCGCGTCGCCGTCGACCACGACACCCAGTGCCCCGACGACACCTTCAACCTGCGCGTGTACGACGCCAAGGGCGAGGCGCGCGAGAGCTACACCGGCCTGTCCATGGACTCCTCCGACGGCCGCCACGCACCGACCGTGATCAACGCGGGCTCCCGGCTCATCTGCGTCGAGGTCGTCGGCGACGGCCGGCCCGACCCCTCCGGCACCGTCTCCAAGCCCTTCGGCCCCGAACTGCCCGACCTGGCCGTCGACCTGACCGTCAAGATCGGTGAGGTGGAGCGCGAGTTCACCCTCTACGACCCCGACTGCGACGGCGAAGCCCCCTGCACCGTGGCCGAGTTGGCGCTGCTGCTGGAGCGCAAACTGCGCGCGCTGCCCGACGCGCCCGGCAAGCACGCCTTCGCCGGCGCCGAAGTCACCGCCTTCGGACGGCGGTTGCAGGTCGTCGCGGGCTCCACCGACCCCGACGACGTCGTCCGCTTCCTCGGCGAGTGCGCCAACGACCTGGGCCTGGAGGCCTCCGTCAACCCGCCGGTGTTTCCCTTGGCGGGCGGCGAGGACGGCGAGGCTCCCGGACCCCGCGACCTGATCGGCAGCGAGGCCGGCAAGACCGGCATCCAGGCGCTGCGCGGCGTCGCCGACGTCAACCTGCTCTCCCTGCCCGAGCTCGCCGGCTACGAGAACACCGAGGACGCGCTCACCGTCGTCTCGGCCGCCCAGCGGCTGTGCGAGGAGCGGCGCATCTTCCTGCTCGTCGACGCGCCCGGCACCTGGGTGAGCGTGGACAGCGCCCGCGCCGGACTCGCCGCCTTCGACGCCGTGCGCGGCAACCACGCCGGCCTGTACTTCCCGCACCTGCAGCTCACCGACCCGCTCACCGGGCGGCTGCGCTCCTTCCCGCCCTCCGGCGCGGTCGCCGGCGTCATCGCCCGCACCGACTCCGAGCGCGGGGTGTGGAAGGCACCGGCCGGCACCGAGGCGCGACTGGCGGGCGTGCACTCGCTCACCGTCGACCTGACCGACCGCGAGAGCGGCCTGCTCAACCCGCTCGGCGTCAACTGCCTGCGCACCTTCCCCGTGACCGGTCCGACGGTGTGGGGCGCGCGCACGCTCGAAGGCTCCGACGCCCTCGACAGCGAGTGGAAGTACGTCCCCGTCCGGCGGCTCGCGCTGCACGTGGAGGAGAGCCTCCAACGCGGCCTGCAGTGGGTGGTGTTCGAGCCCAACGACGAGAACCTGTGGCAGCAGATCCGCCTCAGCGCCTCCTCCTACCTGCACACCCTCTTCCGGCAGGGCGCCTTCAAGGGCGGCACCCCGCGCGAGGCGTACTTCGTCAAGTGCGACAGCGACACCACCACGGACGAGGACATCGCGAACGGCGTCGTGAACGTCCTGGTCGGCATCGCGCCGGTCCGGCCCGCCGAGTTCGTGATCGTCAAGATCCAGCAGACGTCCGGGCAGTTCGAGCTCTAAGGATCCCGAGGACATTTTCGATGGCTGAGTTCACGGTCAACGCCCATCGCTTCGATCCCTACAAGAACTTCAAGTTCCTGGTCCTGTGGGACGGTCGGACGGTAGCGGGCATCAGCAAGATATCTCCGCTGAAGCGGACCACCGAGGTCGTCAAGCACCGGCACGGCGGCGACCCCAGCTCCCCGCGCAAGTCGCCGGGGCGCAGCGAGTTCGAGGGCATCACCCTGGAGCGCGGGGTCACCCACGACCCCGAGTTCGACCGCTGGGCCAACAAGGTCTGGCAGGTCGGCGCGGGCCTCGGCTCCGAGGTGTCGCTGGCCGACTTCCGCAAGGACATCGTCATCCAGGTCCTCAACGAGGCCGGCCAGGTCGCCGTCTCGCACAAGCTGTACCGGACCTGGCCCAGCGAGTACCAGGTCCTCGGCGAACTGGACGCCAACGCCAACGCTGTAGCAATCCAGTCGCTGAAGCTGGAGTGCGAGGGCTGGGAGCGGGACTACGAGGTGCCCGAGCCGGAGGAGCCCTCGTTCCTCAACCCGGCCTGAGCGGCGGGGAGCAGGGGGACATGACGATCACGGGGGCGGCCGAGCTGCTGGCCGCCTGGGAGACGGGACTGGCCCAGGCGCCGACCGGACGTGCGCTGCTGCTGCACCGCACCGCCCGGCCGGATCTCGACGGCGCCGTGCTGCCGGCCCTGCCGGTGGGGGAGCGCGAGGCGGATCTGTTCGCCCTGCGCCGGGCCCTGTTCGGGGACCGGATGCAGGTGCGCCTGGACTGCGCGGACTGCGGCGCCGACATGGAGTTCGACCTGGACGCCGGGGAGTTCGCCGTTGGCACGGACGACCGGCAGGTGACGGTTTCCGAGGGCGGCTGGGAGGTCGAGTTCCGGCTGCCCGGCGTCGCCGACGTGACGGCTGCGGCCCGGGCCGCTGATCCGCGCGCCGCCCTGCTCGCCCGGTGCCTGGTCGCGGCCGAGCGCGGCGGTACGGCCGTGGCGGCGGGGGAGTTGCCCGTCGCCGTCCAGCGCCGCATCGCCGAGGCGGTCGAGGCCGCCGACCCCGGCGCCGACGTGACGCTCAACGTGGCCTGCCCGGAGTGCGGGCAGGCCACCCGGGCCGAACTCGACATCGCCTCCTACCTGTGGACCGAACTGGACGCCTGGGCACGCGACGTGCTCCTCGACGTCCATCTGCTGGCCACCGCCTACGGCTGGAGCGAGCCGGAGATCCTGGCGCTCAGCCCGCTGCGCCGCCGCTACTACCTGGAGCTGTGTGCGGATGTCTGACGCCGACGGGACGCCGGTCCCCGACTTCCTCGACCGGCTGCTCGCCCGGCACACCCCGGCCGCCGGCCCGCGCCCCGACGTGGTGCGGGTACGGCCCCGGCTGCCCGGCCCGTTCGAACGCGTGGAGGCGGTACGGGGCACCGCGGCGGCCTCCGACGAGGACCCCGGCTCGCCCTGGCCGCCCGCCGAGCCACGGCCGGACGCACCGCGTCCGCCGGAGGTCCGGCTGCTGCACACGGAACGCGAGCGGACCCTCGTACGCACCGAACGCGCCCCGAACGAAAGGGACTTGGAGTCAAGGGCCGTACCGTCGCCCCGGGGTGAGACGCCGCTGCTGCGGCCCGTCGCGCCGGTCGTGCCGGTGGCGCGGACCGCGCCCGAGACCGCGCGGCGCGATCCGGCCCGCGGGCGGCAGGAGCGCGGATCCGCCCCGAGCACGGCGTCCGTGACCGTCCCCCCGGGGGCGGCGGACGCCGTTCGCCCCGCCGCCGTGTCCTCCCCCCTCCGGCCCAGTGCCGCGGACACGGCGGCGGCCCGCGACGCCGCGAGGCAGGCCGCCGCCCGGCGGCCGGGGCGCACGCCGGAACAGGTGGTGCAGGTGCAGATCGGGCGGCTGGAAGTGACGGCCGGACCGCCGCCGTCCGGCGGCGGCACCCGGCAGCGCTCGCCCGAACACAGCCGTCCCGGGGCGACGTTGAACCTCGCGGACTACCTGGCGCGCGGGCGGGAGTGAGATGCGGGACCGGACACACACCGAGGAACGGACGTCATGAGCAACGCACTCGTCATCGCGCATGTCACCCAGGCCCTCGCCCTGCTGATCGAGTCCAACCTGGGGCCGGAGTTCGGCGCGGCCGTCAAGGTGGAGCCGCGCAAGCCGCCCGCCGACCCGCCGGCCGACCCCACCGTCTCCGTGTTCCTGTACCAGGTCACGCCCAACACCTCGCAGCGCAACAACGACCTGCCGACCCGGGCGGCCGACGGCACGCTCGTCAAACGGCCCGCCGCCGCCCTGGACCTGCACTACCTGATCAGCGCCTACGGCGAGGAGACCGAGCTGGTCGGGCAGCGGCTGATCGGCGCCGTGGTGCGCGCCCTGCACGAGATCCCGGTCCTGCCGAAGGACGTCATCGAACAGGCCGGTGAACGCCCCTACCTGGCCGGCAGCGACCTCGCCGAGGCGGTTCAGCGGGTGCGGTTCACGCCGATGGTGATGGACGTCGACGAGGCGTCGAAGCTGTGGGGGATGCTCCACCAGACGCCGTACGCGCTGTCGGTCGTCTACCAGGCGTCCTTGGTCTTCGTCGACGGCCGTGAGTCGCCCGTGCCGGGCAAGCCGGTCGAGCGGCCCGTGGTGCGGGTGGTGCCGATCGGCGCGCAGGCCGGGGAGCCGTCGGACAGCGGGCACGACACGGCGGACGCGCAGCCCAAGGCCGTGGCCAAGAAGGCCGCGAGGACCCCTGCGAGGCCCCCCGCGAAGACAGCCGCCAAGGCCCCGGCGCGGGCGCGCAAGAAGACCACCGCCCCCCGCCCGGACAGCGGCAAGCGCACGGAGAACTGAGGCAACGGACATGGAAACGGGGGCAGGTGAGCACATGGGGACGGACGCGGGAGCACAGCACTCGTCGCTGACCGCGGAGATCCGGCGCGTACTGTCCCGCGTCGACGCCCACGCGACAGGATCGACCGGCACGGCCGATGCGGCCGGGCGCGCCCCCGCCCCCACCGGCCCCGGCACCGCCCCCCTCGACGCGCTCATCACCTGCTTCGGGCTCACCGCCTTCGAACGGGACCTCGTCCTGCTCACCGCCGCCCACGAGCTGGACACCACGACCGCTGCCCGGTGCGCCGCCGCCAGTGGTGACCCCGAGCGGGCGTACCCGACCTTCTCCCTCGCCCTGGCCGCCCTCGCCGAACCGCACTGGAGCGCCCTCACCCCCGTCGCCCCGCTGCGCCGGTGGCGGATCGTCGAACTCGACGACGAGTCCCGGCTGACCACCTCCCGGCTCCGGCTCGACGAACGCATCCTGCACTTCCTGCTGGGCTCCCCCTACCTGGACGCCCGGCTGCACGGCCTGCTGCGCCGCACACCGGTGCCGGACCGCCTGCCGCCCGCCTACGACCTGGCCGCGAGCCGGGTCGCCGAGGGCTGGACCCAGATCGCCGGACCGGACACCCCGCCGGTCGTCGAGGTGACCGGCGGGGACCCGCGCAGCCGGGCCGACATCGCCACCGCCGCTGCCGCCCGCTCCGGGCTCGGGATGTACACCACGGGCGCCGAGGACATCCCGGCCGACCCCGCCGAACGCGATGCGCTCGCCCGCCTCTGGCAGCGCGAGGCCATCCTGCTGCCCGCCGCGCTCCTTGTGGAGGTGGGTGACCTGGACCGCGACCAGCGGGCCGCCACCGAGGCGTTCCTGGCCGGGGCCGCCGTACCCGTAGTGGTCTCCAGCGAGGACCCGCTGCGCACCGACCGCCCGCACGCCGCGCGCGTGCCCGTGCCACGCCTGGACGACGAGGAACAACTCGCCCTGTGGGCCGACGCGTTCCAGCCCGTAGCCGACCTCGACGACACCGAACTGCGCTCCCTGATCGCGCAGTTCCGGCTGCCGCCGCACGTCGTACGGTCCGCGGCCGCCACCGTGCGCCGCCGCCTGCCCCACGAGGACCGCCTCGACGCCGCCGAACTCGCCTGGCTGGCGGGTCTGGAGGAGGCCCGAATCGGCATGGACGAGCTGGGCCGCCGCATCGAACCGCAGGCCGGCTGGGACGACCTCGTCCTGCACGACCGCCAGACCAGTGTGCTGCGCGAGATCGTCGCCCATGTCCGGCAGCGGGCCACCGTCCACCAGGAGTGGGGATTCGCCGCCACCCTGCGCCGCGGCCTCGGCGTCACCGCGATGTTCGCGGGCGGCTCCGGCACCGGCAAGACCCTGGCCGCCGAGGTGATGGCCAGGGAACTCGGCCTCGACCTGTTCGTCATCGACCTGTCCCAGGTGGTCAGCAAGTACATCGGCGAAACGGAGAAGAACCTGCGCCGAGTCTTCGACGCCGCCGAACGCGGCGGCGCGCTGCTGCTGTTCGACGAGGCCGACGCCCTGTTCGGCAAGCGCAGCGAGGTCAAGGACAGCCACGACCGGTACGCCAACCTCGAAGTCAGCTATCTGCTGATGCGCATGGAGGCCTACCGCGGCCTCGCCATCCTCACCACCAACATGAAGAAGGCCCTCGACACGGCTTTCCTGCGCCGTATCCGCTTCGTCGTGGACTTCCCCTTCCCCGCGGAACACGAACGCGCCGAGATCTGGCGGCGGGTGATCCCCGCGCAGGCACCGGTGAAGGACCTCGACCCGGACCTGCTGGCCCAACTCACCGTCGCGGGCGGCTCGATCCGCAACATCGCCCTGTCCGGGGCCTTCCTCGCCGCCGAGGAGGGCGACCGGCTCCAGATGCGGCACATGCTCGCCGCGGCCCGCACGGAGTATCTGAAGCTGGAGCGGTCCCTGACGCCGACGGAGGTCCGCGGATGGGTGTGACACCCCGTGAGATACGGGTCGAGGTAGGCGAGTTGGCGCTGACCGGCTTCCAGGTGGACCCGGAGCGGGTCTCGGCCGCGTTCGAGCAGGAACTGACCCGGCTCGTCCGCACCCACGGCATACCCCTGGCGGCGGACGGCCCGCTGACCCTGGACGCCCTGTCCGGGCTGCCGCCGCTGCCCGCCGGGCTCTCCGCACGCCGGCTCGGCCAGGAACTCGCCCGCGCCGTGCACGAAGGCCTCAGCGGACACGGGGAGGTGACCCGGTGAACTCGCCCTCCCAGGACGCCCGTTCCGAGCAGACGGCCGAACAGCGCCGCCGCAAGCGCAAGGAACGCGCCGCCAAGTCCCGTACCCCGGAGCCCAAGGACATCGTCAGCGGCGCCGGACAGCCCCTCGACCCCGGTGTACGCAGGGAGTTGGAGGAACGCCTCGGCCACGACCTGAGCCGCGTACGGCTGCACACCGGCAGGGACGCCGGACAGCTGACCGACCTGCTCGGCGCGGACGCGGTCGCCGTCGGCCAGGACGTCTTCTTCCGCGAGGGCGCCTTCAGACCCGGCACCGACGAGGGGCTGCGGCTGCTCGCCCACGAACTCCTGCACACCGTCCAGAACCCGCACGGCCTCGGCACCCTGCGCGCCGGCCGCGAACTCGGCGCGGTGAGCCTGCCCCAGCAGGCCATCGAGCGCGAGGCGGAGTCGGCGGCCCAGGATCTCGTACGGCAGCCGGAGGCACCTACGGAGGTCGAGCAGGGGCAGGCGACCCCCGGCTGGCTGCGCTACGCCACCGTCGACGCCGACCGTCGCCGTACGGAACAGCTGGACCCCGCGACCCTCGTCGACCGCCTGGCCAACGGCCTGCTGCGGTCCCTGCGCGGCGACCCGGAGGACCGCTCGGGCCGGGTGCGGCTCCAGCTGGCCCGGATGGCACCCCAGGTGCAGGACATCGTCCTCGACCGCCTGGAAGTACGGCTGCCCGCGCCCGTCCTCGACCGGCTGCTGACGGCCGTGGAGGAGACGGAGCAGGCGGGACCGCTGCCGATGGAGGCCGCGGCGGCGCCGCTCGCCGTGCCCGGTGCGGCGGAGGAGATCGAGGAGGAGCGCGAGCGGGCGCCGGAGCAGGAGCCCGAGACGGACGCCCGCGGGGCGGACGAGGGACCGGGCACGCCCGGCGACCAGAAGGATGAGGACGCCGAGGAACAGCAGGACGAGGCGCCCGGCGAGCAGGGCGCCGTACAGGACCGGGAGCAGACGGCCGGGCGGCAGCAGGAACGGGACCAGGACCGGCAGCAGGAACGCAACGCCTCCGGCCAGGACGCGCAGAAGGACGCGGCCGACGAGCGCAAGGACGCGGCGGACACCCGGCAGGAGCAGCACGACCAGGACCAGGGCGACGAGCAGGAAGAGGCGGAAGCCGCCCAGGAGGAGGCCGCGCCGGAACCCGAGCGGCAGGCCGGCGAGCAGGAACCGGCGCAGGCCGGCACCGCGGCGGGCAGCCAGGCCGCGGCCCCCGGCGCGGTCGACCGCAGCGGGGCGGAGCCGGGCGAGCGGCGGCGCACCGGCGACGACCCGCGCGCGACCCGCACCGCGGGCGATCCGGAGAACGAACAGGACGCCGACGACGAGCCGTTGGGACTGGAGGAGGAGTCCGCCGCCGACGACACCGAACCGGAGCCGGACGCCGAGCCGACCGGACGCGCACCCGACGCCGAGCCCGCGTCGGACGACGCCACGGCCAACGACCCGCGCCTGTTCGAGCGGCGCAAGAAGACGGCACCACGGGCGCCGGGCCTGACGTTCACCGGCGGCCCGTCGGCCGCGGACGAGGTCGCGGAGGCGGCGGAACCCGAGACCGGCGCGGACAGCGCTGTACGCACGGACGAGGAGGACTCCGAGGACCGGGCCGTCCAGGAGCTGATGGACGTCATCGCCTCGGACCAGGACTCCGCGGCGGACGGGGGCGCGCAGGCCACGGCGTTGCCGGGCCTCGGAGCGGCGGGTGCCGCGACGTCGCTTCCGGGGGCGGACGCGGACGGCGAGCGGGCGCGGGAACGCCAGGAGGACGCCGAGGCCGCGCGGCGCGACGAGGAGGCGCGCGCCGCCGACGGTGCCGGGCAGGACACCACGCCCGCTCCCGGCGAGGCCGCCGGGCCCGAACAGCTCGCCAAGGCGGACGAGGACGCCCGTACGCAGGCGGCGGGTGCGCCGTCTTCGGGCACCCAGGGCGCGGCGGACGGCGGGAGCCGGGGCGAGGGCGCGGGCAAGCCGGAGGCGGGGGCCTCGGGCCGGGCCGGGACGGAGGCGGACTCGGGCGCGGACTCGGGCACGAGCGGCCGGAAGGAGTCGGCCCCGCAGCCCGGCAAGGGCGCGGACCAGCAGCCGGACCAGGGCAAGCCCGCCGGTTCGGAGCCCGCCCCGGCCACCCCCGCCCCCGGCGACCGGGAAGTGACCGAGGGCTCGGGCGACGCCACGACTCCCGGACCTGTGACCGGCCCCGACAAGGTCTCCACGCCCGGACCCGCCTCCGCCCCCGAACTGGCGCCCGGCAACGGCCCTTCCCCCATGCCCGCCGGACCGCAGGCCGGGACCAACGCGCCCAAGGCCGCCAAGGAAGCACCGGGATCCGGCGGAGCGCGCCCCCGGCCGACGGGCAGCAAGCGGCAGGCGGCGCGGCAGGCCGCGAAGAGCGCGCGCAGGAGCGGCGGGGGCGGCGGCCGTACGTCCTCCGCACCCGCACCCGTACGGGCCGGCGGGCGCGGCGGCGGCCGTACGGCGGCGGCCGGCGGAGCCAGGGCCAAGAAGGAGGCACCCGCCCCGGACGTCTCCAACGCCACCCCCGAGTCGGGCCTGGCGACGGCGGCCGGGCTCAAGCCGCACCAGATGCTGGAGACGCTCAAGGGCGTGGACGGTGCCGTGGGCCGCTCCGTCGCCAAGGAGCGCACCGCCCTGCGCAAGGCACCGCCGACGACGCAGCGCCCGTCCGGTTCACCGCGCACGGTGCCCGGAGGCCCGACGCCCGCGGCCCCCGGCACGTACACCAACGCCAAGGTCGCCCGCACCGAGGCCGCCGCGGGCAGGACGCCCGAGATCGGCGGCGAGCAGAAGCCCGAGGGCGAGGTGCCCGGCGCGAACGTGCCGGAGCCGAGCTGGTGGGACATCGCCGTCACCATCGGCGCCAAGCTGTTCGGCAAGCTGCTCAAGGAGATCCTGCCGCTCGACGACCTGATCGACTCGATCCTCGGGCTCCCGACCGAGGACGAGGGGCTGAAGAAGGCCAAGGTCGGCGACGCCCCGCGGCTGCCCCTGGAGAACGACTCCGATCCGCAGCGCACCGACGAGCAGAGCGGCAAGCTCGACGAGCGGAAGAACGAACTGCACCGCGTGGGCCGCGAGGACGCCGCCCGCCCCATGGGCGAGGACCAGATCTACCCGGACGTGCCCAAGGAGACCCTCAAGGGCAAGGTGCCCGGCGGCCAGGGGGCCGCCAAGTCCGGCGGCCCCAGGTCGGTGTCCGGCGGGGTGCCCGTCGAGTCCGCGTCCGCCGTCGCCGAGCACGACCGCGGCCCGCAGATCCAGGCCGGCTTCGCCGAGGGCCGGCAGAAGATGGGCCAGGAGCGGCAGACCAAGGACAAGAAGGCCGCCGACGACCGCAAGGGCTACGACGAGAACCTCCAGCGCGAGGTCTCCGCCAGCAGCAAGAAGCAGGCCGACGCCCGCGACAAGGGCCGTTCCGACATCGCCGGCTCCCGCGACCAGTGGCGCAAGGAGCAGGACGACAGGGCCGGGGAGATCGACGACAAGAAGGGCAAGAAGTACGACCAGGTCCGCAAGGACATCAAGAAGAAGGAAGAGGACACCGACAACGACGTCGACAAGCGCACCGAGGACGACAACAAGAAGATCGAGACCGAGCAGACCAACGCCGAGCGGGACGCGGAGAAGAAGCAGGACGAGGGCAAGGACGACGCCGACAACTGGCTCGAAGAGGCCATCGAGAAGCTCAAGGAGTTCTTCGAGGGCCTGAAGAACGCCATCAAGGGCATCTTCGAGAAGGCCCGCCAGGCCGTCACCGAGCTCATCGACAAGTTCAAGCAGCAGGTCTTCAAGCTCATCGACGACGCCCGCAACTGGGTCATCGAGCAGATCAACACCTTCGCCGACGCCCTGATCGCCCTTGGCGACGAACTCCTCGCCGACTACCCGGCGATGCGCGACAAGTGGCGCAACTCCATCAACGACGCCCGCGACTGGGCCGTGGAGAAGGTCAACCAGGCGGCGGACGCGCTGAAGGAGGCAGCCGGGAAGCTCCTCGACGGCCTGTGCGGCGCGCTGCTCGCGGGGCTCGACATGCTGGAGACCGGGCTGCTGGCGGCCGTCGACGTCGCCGAGGCCGTCACCGTCGGCGCGCTGGAGTTCGGCGCGGCCGTCGTCCAGGGCCTCGGCGAGTGGGCGGCCATCTTCAACGACATCGTCTCCGACCCCGGCGACTGGATCAGCAAGGCGGGCGCCGCGGCCGAGACCGGCGCTAAGGAACACCTCTTCGCCGAGGTCAAGACCGCGGTCAAGGCGTGGTTCGACCAGAAGGTCCAGGAGATCATCGGCATCCCGATGGAGGACTTCCAGGCCCTGATCGACGGCGGTGTGACGGTCGACCAGATGGCGCAGATGGCCTGGGACGAGGCCGTGCCCCAACTCCCCGTCATCATCGGCGTGCTGGTCGTGGAGAAGGTGGTCGCCAAGCTGATCCCCGGCGCCAGCTGGGTCATGGCGATCATCGACGCCCTGCAGACCGCGTGGGGCGCGCTCAGCGAGATCCTCGCTGCCTTCGGGGCCTTCATGGACTTCCTGAAGGCGGTCAAGAGCGGCAACGCCGCGCTGCCCTTCGCGAAGGCGGTCGCGGCCGGTGTCGTGGCGCTGCTGGAGCTGATCTACACGTTCCTCGTCGAGGGCGTCGGCCGCTTCATGGGCAAGGTCGCCGACCGGCTCGGCGACATGCTGAAGAAGATCCGCACGAAGAAGGACAAGCCGGGGCAGCCGGACGAGCCGAACAAGCCCAAGGACGACGACCCCAAGGGCCAGGACAAGGACAAAGACAAAGAGAAGGACACGGACAAGTCCTCCGACCGCCCGGCCCCACGCAAGCCCTCGCCGGACAAGACCTCCCGCCCCCCGTCCAGGCCCCGCCCAGGCAAGCGCTCCTCCCCGGAGAAGAAGCAGCGTCCCTCGCACACCACCCGCCCGAAGAAGCGCCGCGACGACGATGAACGCCGCGAGGACGGCCGCGAAGTGAACGCGGCCAGGAAGCGGGCGCGGGACGCGGAACGCAGGAACCGCGACGAGGACCGCACCGACCGCACCGGCGGCCCCGCACGCCGCGGCCCGGCCCGGGACACGCTCCGCAAGAACGACCGCGACCGGGAACGGGACCGCGACCGCGATCCCAGGAACACACGCCCCGGTGACCGCCGTAGCGATGACAGGGACAGGGACCGCGACAAGGACCGCCGTTCCGACGACCGCCCCCGCCGTGTCCGCCGCGCCCGCCAGACCGTCAAGTCGGCCGCCAACCGCGCCCGTCGGGCCGCCCGGAAGCTGTACGGCAAGGCCCGCCGCAAGCTCGGCAACCGTCTCAACGACCGGCTGCGGCGGCTGCGCGACCGGTGGCGCAGGCGCCGGGACCGGATGCGCGACGACCGCGGCCGCCGACCGGGCCGGGACCGTCGGCGGGACCGCCGCGACGACACCAAGGAGCAGGTGGACCTGCCGCAGGTGCGGTTCGCCGACGCCGACGACGGCGAGCGGCACACGCTTCGGTTCCACGGCCGGGGCCCGCGTGCGCCCCTGTACATCCACAGCACGCCGGAGGAGGTCCCGCCGTTCATGGCGGACTGGCGCAAGGACCTCCAGCGGCCGGAGGCCGAGAAGGAGCGGGCGAAGCAGCAGGGGTATGTGGACGCGGCCGAGAAGGAGTACCAGGAAGCGCTGGACATCCAGGCGCGGATCCCGGTGGAGACCGACGAGGAGAAGAAGAAGCGGGAGGCCGAGAAGAACAAGAGGGACCTGGCGCGACAGCTGAAGAAGTTCGCCAACGAGGCCCGCAACCGGCTCTACTTCGACATCCCCGAAGAGCAGCTCCAGACCTTCGACAACCTCTCGCTCCGCCCGGGGCAGCGGCGGCCGGACGAGGACCATGAGTCCAAGTTCATCGGCACGCCGTCCAAGACGGTCTTCGGCGGTGGCGGCGAGGACGCCAACAGGGCTCCCTTGGGCCAGCCGCCCGGCTGGACCGACGATGTGGTGAAGCGAGGGCTGAGCGAAGGATCCCGCTGGGTCCGTATGCACCTGCTGCCGGAGCGGATCGGCGGCAGGGCCACGGGGAACAACCTGGTGCCGGCGCGCGGTCAGGAAACGAACCAGGCCGCCCTGCGCGGAATCGAGGACCAGGCGTACAACGCGATCGGGGACACGGAAACCCTCATCTGGTATCACTCCGGCGCGAAATTCAATCATCCCGACTGGCCTCATCTGCCGAGTTATGTGTACGCGAAGTTCGGCGGCTACGAAAAGGTCGGCGGAACGGGCGAGAAGCCGGAGGACTGGCGGGAGAAGGGGCTGACGAAACCCTGGGACCAGAGCCCCGAGCCGATCGCCGCGAACGAGAAGACCCGCCTGTCCGTCAACGTCGTCGGCGCCCCGACCGTCCAGGTCAGGCTGCTCGGCGGCAAGCACCCACGTCTCGCGGACCACTTCGTCAAGGCGCGCAACGAACTGCTTGCCTCCGGGCGCAAGCTGTCGCGGGCGGGCGGCGGCCGCCAGCTGAGGAAGATGATGGAGAAATTTGCCGAGCCGACCAAGATCTCCCTGGCGGGCCTGGATCTCATGGTGGCCAATTACGAACAGTTGATTGACGAGGGCGAAGTGAGCTGGACGGTGTCATGACGGCGAACAATGAAGAAGAATTCCGGTACCCCTTCGAAGCGCGCTGCGCCAAGCTCCTCCAGGAGATCAGGGAGACCGACGCATTCGACGTGCATGTGGCGCAACTGGACGAGATCGTCGACATGTTCGACGTCGCCGAGACGGTCTTCGAGGACCTCGCGGACGAGGACGACCTGCCGCTGAGCCGCCGCATCCAGGAGTACTTCTTCCGCTACGGCGCGGTCGAGGCGGCCTGGCGGTCCCGGCGCCCCGACACCTCACTCGTCGGCGAGTTCAAGCTCCACCACATCATGAGCGCGGTCGGCAACATGCGTATGACGAGGTTCTGGCCGGGCGAGGACGAGACGGAACGCGCCCTCTACAAGGACCTCCGGATCATCGACGACACCCCCCAGACCGGCTCCGGCCGCATGTCCCTGCTGCGCGCCACCCCGGGCGCCACCGACCCCGAGGTCTGGTTCTTCGACATGCGCCAGGGCGCGCTGCGCATGGAACTGGACTACCCGGCCTATCTGGAGACCGTGCTGGTCACCAAGGGCGTGATCGGCTGGCAGTACCTGTACGTCGAGCCGGATCTGTGCGGTGAGGGCTTCTTCCCCCTGGAGGACGGGCTCAAGGAAATGCTCGACGTCTTCCCCCGCCTCTTCCCCGCCCACGACTACACGGACCTGCGGGCCCGGCTGGAGGAACGCCTGTGACCCGCTACGCCGACATCCCCAAGCCCATCCGCTCCGGCATCGTGGTGGTCGACCCCGACACCGGCACCCCGCAGCGGATCATCGTGCTGCAGTTCAACCCGGACACCCTGGAGCGCAGCGTCTCGCCCCAGTCCGCCGGGGACAGCGGCGACGCCTCAGGTGGCGGCACCGGCAGCGGGGACCGCAACGAGGCGCTGCGGCTGAAGGGGCCCGCGCAGGAGACCTGGAAGTTCAGCGCCGAGATCGACGCCACCGACCAGTTCGAGATCGCCGCACCCGACGGCATCCACCCCCAACTGGCCACGCTGGAAATGCTGGTGCAGCCCACCACGGCACAACTGCGCGCCGCGAGCCGGCTGTCGCAGAAGGGCGCCATCGAGATCAGCCCGATCGAGATGCCGCTGACGCTGTTCACCTGGGGCAGCAAGCGCGTGATGCCCGTGCGGCTGACCGAACTCTCCGTCAACGAGTCGGCGTTCGACGTCAATCTCAATCCGATCCGGGCCACGCTCAGCATCGGCATGAAGATCCTCACCGTCAGCGATCTGCCCGCCGGGCACCGCGGCGCCGACCTCTACCTCGCCCACCTCGCGCAGAAGGAGCGGCTCGCGGCCGCCGCGCGAGGCGGCAGCCTGGGCGGGCTCGGGCTCGCCGGAACCAACGCCGTGACCGGAAGGGGCTGAAGCAGCACACCATGGCCGAGACAGAGCCGTACGAGAGCGCCCTCGACGCGATACCGGGCGCCCACCCCTATCCGCGCACCAGCCGCTACCACGACGCCGAGATCGGCATCCACCGGCGGCCCGACGGCACCGAAGTCCGTTACACCAAGCGCCGGTTGCTGCCGCCGCTCGACGAGCAGGAGACACAGGGGCACACCGTCGGCGCCGGAGAACGCCCCGACCTGCTCGGGCAGCGCTACTTCGGCGACCCCGGCCAGTGGTGGCAGATCGCCGACGCCAACCCCGTACTCGATCCACGGGAGTTGACCGACGAGGCCGGACGCGTCATCGACATCCCGCTCGCCGGCGGGCTGCCTCGCGGAGACCGGCGTGTTTGACCTGCCCGTGGGGCAGGGCCCCGTCCACATCACCCTCCTCATGGGACCCAAGCTCGTCCGGCCCGTCCCCGCCGAGGTCACCGAGGCCCTGCTCACCGCCCAGATCACCGCGACCGCCGGTGAGCGCAGCGGCTTCCAGATCGCCTTCGACCTCACCAAGAACGGGCTGATCAGCCGGCGGCTGCTGCCCGAGGGCTTCTTCGACCCCAAGACCCGGATCGTCGTCACCGTCAGCGTCAAGGGCACCCCCGACGTCCTCTTCGACGGCCTGATCGTCCGGCACGAGGTCGGCGCCAGCAACCGCCCCGGCCACTCCACGCTCACCGTCACCGGCGAGGACCTCACCCTCCTGATGGACCTGGAGGAACGCACCGCCCGCTACCCCAACCTGCCGCCCTCCGAGCGCGTCCTGGCCATCCTGCGCCGCTACTCCGACTACGGCATCCGCCCCGACGTCTACACCGAGAAGGTCGCCCAGCCCCCGCACCAGGACCTGCGCGTCCACTACCAGACCGGCACCGACCTCAGTTACGTCACCGAGCTGGCCCGCGCCAACGGCTACACCTTCTACCTGGAGCCCGGCCCCAACCCCGGCCAGTCCTCCGCCCGTTGGGGCCCGGAGGTCCGCCTCGGCATCCGCCAGCACGCCCTCAACGTCAACATGGACGCCCACTCCACCGTCGACCAGCTGACCTTCGCCTACGACGGCACCGCACGCGAGGAGCCGCAGGCCCGCTGGCAGGACCCGGCCAACCGGCACTCCACGCTGCTGCCCCAGCCGCCGATCAGCCCCCTGCGCCCGCCGCTGGGCAAACGCCCCACGCCCGCACTCAAGCGCAGAACGCTGGCCGGCACCGCCAAGCAGCAGCGCGAGCAGGCCGAGGCCGAGCTGCTGGCCCGCGCCGCGGTCTCCGCCGACGTCGTCTCCGGCTCCGGCTCCCTCGACGTCAACCGGCACGGCTACATCCTCCAGCCGCGCCAGCTCGTCGGCGTGCGCGGCTCCGGCCGGGCCTACGACGGCGACTACTACGTCAAGTCCGTCACCCACAACCTGCGTCCGGGCTCGTACCAGCAGAACTTCACGCTCTCCCGCGAGGGCCTGGAGGCCCGCAGCGACTACGTACGGCCCTGACACCCCGAATCACCCACCAGGAGCACAACACCATGGCGGCAACCGGCAATCGCTACCTCGGCAAGTTCCGCGGGCGGGTCGTGGACAACAACGACCCGCTGCACATCGGGCGGATCACCGTCGAGGTCCCGGACGTCCTCGGCGACGAGCCGTCCACCTGGGCGCTGCCCTGCCTGCCGTTCACCGGGCAGCAGGCGGGCCACTTCGCGGTGCCGCCGGCCGGCGCCGGCGTCTGGGTGGAGTTCGAACAGGGCGACCCCAGCTTCCCGGTGTGGACCGGCTGCTGGTACGGCGCCGAGGACGAGCTGCCGCTGGACGCGCTGCGCGAGCTCAGGGCGAACGCCGAGAACAAGCCGGTCGTCGTGCAGACACCCGAGAAGCACAAGCTCGTCATGAACGACACACCCGGCGCCGAGCAGGGAATCCTGCTCCAGGCCCAGGGCGGCGCCTACATCCGCATCACCCAGGAAGCCGTGGTCATCGCCACCGGCGCGGGCGCCGAGGTCATCCTGCGCGGCCGTGAAGTGACCATCAACGAGGGCCAGTTGACCGTGCTCTCGAAGCGATAGAAGACGGGGGACGAAACCAGTTGTCCGGGAGTCTGCTCGATGCGGGAGCCGTGATCGGCTGCCCGCACGGCGGTCGCGCGAGCACCGCCACCACACCGACCGCGGCCGTGCTCGTCGACGGCCGGGCCGTCGCCACGGCCGCCCACAGCTACGTAGTCACCGGCTGCCCGCACACCGTGGACGGGGTGCCCTCGCCGTGCGTCGTGGTCCGCTGGAGCGCCGACGGCACCGGCGTCACCGTCGACGGCGCGCCCGTGCTGCTCGACACCTCCGCGGCCCAGTGCCTGAGCGCGGCCCTCCTCCCGCAGGGACCGCCCGTCGTCCAGGCCGCGCAGCGAAAGGTCACCGTCCGATGAGCCCACGCACCGACATCGCCTTCCCCTTCCGGGCGGACCGCCGCGGACGCACCGCGCACGCCGGGCACGGCGAGCACGTCCACGACCTGATCGAGCAACTGCTGTTCACCAGCCCCGGCGAGCGCCTGATGCGCCCCGACTTCGGCTGCGGACTGCTCGACCTGGTCTTCGCCCCCACCAGCCCCGAACTCGTCAGCACCCTCGAACTGTCCGTCCAGGCCTCCCTCCAGCGCTGGCTCGGCGACCTCATCGAGGTCGAGGCCCTCGACGTGGTCGGCGACGACCACACCGTCCGCGTGTACCTGTCCTACGTGCTGCGCGCCACCGGCACCCGCCGCGACGACGTCTTCGAAGGGAGGGCCACGGCATGACCACCACCCGGCGCACCAAGGTGCGCGCCGCCCAACTGGGCGGCGTCGACGCCGTCGAGGTCAGCGACGACGGGCTGCTGCTCACCGTCACCTTCCTCGGCAAGGCCCCGCACGGCCTCGGCCCCGAGAACGTCCGCATCGACGGCGGCCGCCGCATCACCGGCATCACCGCCCTCGACGTCAGTGTCGAACGCGAGGAGGACCCCGAACTCGACGACCGGCTCTACGTCACCCTCGACCGGGCCGGCGACACCTCCCGCTACCGCCTCTCCCTGGTGGAGGCAGACCCCTACGGCCGCCCCGGCACCGAGCCCTTCCGCGGCTTCGACCAGCGCTACCACAGCGCGAGCTTCGCCTTCCGGCCCGACTGCCCAACTCCCTTCGACTGCAAGGAAGAACCCCCGGGCGAACCGGCCTTCCCGAGCGCGCCGGTCATCGACTACACGGCCCGCGACTACGACACCATCCGCAAACTGCTGCTGGACCGGCTGGCGCTGACCACCCCCGACTGGGTGGAGCGCAACCCGTCCGACCTGGGCATGACCCTCGTCGAACTGCTCGCGTACACCGGCGACCAGATCAGCTACCAGCAGGACGCCGTCGCCACCGAGGCCTACCTCGACACCGCGCGCCGCCGGGTCTCCGTACGCCGCCATGTCCGGCTCATCGACTACGCGATGCACGACGGCTGCACCGCCCGCGCCTACGTCACCGTGCAGACCGCCGGCGACCACACCCTCGCCCCGGGCACCTACCGCTTCGCCTCCGTCGACGTCCGCACCCTCGACCCGCACGACCGGCCCGAGCCCGGCACGGTCGTCGACGAGAGCGAACTCGGCGACCTGGACGAGCGCGGCTCGGTGGAGGTCTTCGAACCGGTCGTCACCGCCGACCCGTTGGAGCTGCGCGTCGCCCACAACGCGATCCGGCTGTGGACCTGGGGCGGCGAGACCTGCGCCCTGCCCAAGGGTGCCACCGCCGCCACCCTGCGCGACGCCTGGGTCGACCCGGAGACCTGCCGGGAACGCCGACTGGACCTCAAGCCCGGCGACCTGCTGATCCTGGAGGAGGTCAAGGGCCCGCGCACCGGCACACCCGGCGACGCCGACCCCGGCCACCGCCAGGCGGTCCGCCTCACCTCCGTCACCCCCGCCGTCGACCGCATCGAGGACCAGCCGGTCCTGGAGGTCACCTGGGCCGCCGAGGACGCCCTGCGCTTCCCGCTGTGCCTGACCACCCGCGGCGGACGCGACTGCCTGCCCGTCGAGGACGTCACGCTCGCCCGCGGCAACGTCGTCCTCGTCGACCACGGCCGCACGCTCACCGGCCTGCCCGAGACGGCCAGCGTGCCGCCCGAGCACGCCGTCGTCGCCCCCTGCGCCCCGCCGGCCTTCGGCTGCGCCGACCGCGACGAGGGCAACGCACCCGCGCGGCTCGTCAACTCCCTGACGGACAAGGCGGATTCGGGCCAGGCGCTGACTCCCGACGACGTCCGTGAGCTGTTCCAGGTGGTGGGCGAGGGGGCAACCACAAGGGCCGGACTGGGCCTGGAACGCGCCGGCCAGCGCCACGAGCGGGTCGTCCCCGGCACGGCCTACGCCCAGGCCGCCGCCCTGCGCACGCTGCTCGCCCAGTCCGTGTACCCCGGCATCCGCCCGCGCTTCCGCCCCGTCCTCGGCCGCGCCCCCGTCGCCCAGGCCGTGCCCTTCCCCGACCCCCGCACGGTCGCCGCCGGACAGGCCGAACGGATCGCCGCCATCCCCGGCCGGGTCCGGCAGCGCCTGGTCGAACTGTGGCGCAGCGCCCGCGACCGGGACGGACTCGGCGACGAGGAGATCGCCGAACTCACCGTGATCTACGGCCTGAAGGTGATCGAGCGCCTCGAACTGCGCCGCCACCCCGTCCGCGCCCTGCGCGAACTGCTGCACCGCAGCGACCGGCTGCTCGACGCCAAGCTGCGCCGGATCGAGGTGCTCGCCGCCCGGGCCCGCGCGGGTGCCGTCCTCGACGGGCACATCGCCTGGGAGATCGCCCACAGCTGGGGCCCGTCCCACGCGTCCGGGCTGCACCCCGGCGAGCCCGTGCTGCGCGGCTCCGCGACCGCCGGGCTCCACCAGGACCCACGCCGCGCCCTGCCCGCCGTACGCCTGCACGAAGAGGACTACGTGTGGGAGCCGCGCCGCGACCTGCTCGACAGCGGCCCCCGCGACCGGCACTTCGTCGGCGAGCTGGAGGACGACGGCCGGCTCGCCCTGCGCTTCGGCGACGGACGGCACGGCGCGCAGCCCACCCCGGGCACCCGGCTCGACCTGCACTACCGGCTCGGCGGCGGCAGCGCCGGAAACGTCGGAGCCGAGGCCATCAACCACCTCGTCGTACAGAGCGACTGCGAGCCGCCGCCCGCCGCCGTGGTCCGCAACCCGCTGCCCGCCACCGGCGGCACCGCACCCGAACCCGTCGAGCAGGTACGCCAGTTGGCCCCGCTCGACCTGCGCCGCACCCGGCTGCGCGCGGTCACCGCCGAGGACTACGCGGCGCTCGCGAGCGAACTCCCGGGCGTACAGCGCGCCGCCGCCGAACTCCGCTGGACCGGCAGCGTCCAGGAGGCGCACATCGCGATCGACGCGCTCGGCACCGGCGCGCCGCCCCGGGAACTGCTCGACGAGGTCACCCAGGCCCTGGAGAGCTACCGGCTCATCGGCCACGACCTCGTCGTCGGCCCCGCCCGGCTCGTCCCGCTGGACCTCGCGCTGAGCGTGTGCGCCCGGCCCGGCCACCAGCACGGGCAGATCCTGGCCGAGCTGTACCGCGTCCTCGGCAGCGGCCGGTCCGGCTTCTTCCACCCCGACGCGCTGACCTTCGGCGAACCGGTCCGGCTCAGCCGCCTGGTCGCCGTCGCGGCCGCCGTACCCGGTGTGGAGAGCGTCCAGGTCACCCGCCTGCAGCGCCTGTTCGAGCAGGCGAGGGGAGAGCGGGAGGACGGCGTGCTGCGGCTCGGCCCGCTGGAGATCGCCACCTGCGACAACGACCCCGACCGGCCGGAGAACGGCCGACTGGCGATATCCCTGGGAGGAGCCCGATGAGCCGCGACGAGTGCACCTGCGGCGGCGGCCACGACGAGCGCCTGACCCCCGCGCCGCTCCACAACCCGCCCGGCCGCACCGCGCTGGACTACCGCGTCGGCGAGTACGGCTCCTTCCTGGCCGCCCTCCTGGACCGCCTCGCCTCCCCGGCCTACCCGGCCCTTGACGGGCTGACCGTGCGCACCCCCGACGACCCCGCGATCGGCCTGCTCGACGCCACCGCGGTCCTCGGCGACCTGCTCACCTTCCACTCCGAGCGCATCGCCGACGAGGCCTACCTGCGCACCGCGAACGAGCACCGCTCGCTGGCGCTGCTGGGCCGGCTCGTCGGCCACCGGCCGCGCCCCGGCGTCGCCGCCACCACTCATCTCGCGTACACCCTCGAACGGGACCCGCGCGCCGAGGCCCTGCCCGTACTGATCCCGCGCGGCGCGCGCAGCCACAGCGTGCCCGCGTCCGCCGACGAGCAGTCCCTCACCTTCGAGACCAGCCGTGACCTGACCGCCCGCTGGGACTGGAACGAGCTGAAGGTACGCCGCCGCCGGCCCTCGCTCATCACCCCCGACGACCTCGACCGCCGCTCGGAGCTCTTCGTCGAAGGCACGGCGAACTCCCTCCAGACCGGCGACCAGTTGCTCTTCGTCTTCGGCGAACAGGCGGGCGGTGAGCGCAAGTTGCTGCCGGTTGCGAAGGCGCGGGTCGACCGGGTGGACGAGATCACCGCGATCTCCCTGCCGAAGTCGGCCCCGCCCACCCTGAAGGAGCTGGTGGACGAGGTGCGGAGGTGGACCGCGGCCCCCTCGCAGCCCGGCGAGCCCGGTGACGAGCCGCCGACGCCCGAGGTACCCAACCCGCGGCCGGTCAGCCGCCTGATCGAGGACTTCGAGGACCAGGTGCTGGCGCCGCTGCGGGATGACCTGGACGGGGTGAAGACGCCGGAGCGGCTGGCGACCCGTCTCGCGGAACCCGTCGCGCGGCTCGGCGAGGCCCAGGTGCTGGCGGCGCCGTACGAGGACGTGGCGGCCTGGTTCGAGCAGCTGGAGGCCGTGCTCGCCGAACTGGCCGAACGCGCCCTGGAGTTGGCACCCGCCCAACCCGCCGAACCGGACACCTTCACGGCACCGGACACCGACCCCCGCACGGCCGCCCTGCGCACCCTCGGCGCCGTACTGCCCGCCCTGCGCGGCACGGCCCCCGCCCCGCGCGGTGCCACGGGAACCCAGCGCCCGGGCAGCGACACAGCCCGCCTCCTGACCGCGCTCAACCCGTCCCTCGGCACCCTCTACCCGGCCTGGCGCAAGGCCGCCGCCCCCGGCACCCCCCAACTCCTGCGCGAGCTGCTCGCCATGCGCGTCACCGCCGCCCCCTTCGGCGCCACGGCCCCGCTCAAGCCCGTCCAGGACGAGCGTGGCCGGGTCGTGCGCACCGCCGACTGGCCGCTCACCGGGGCCGTACTGGCGAGCATGCGCGTGGTGTTCGACCCGGCGGGCAAGGTGCCGGTGCGGGCCGAGTTCCAGTACGTCGAGGGCAGCGGCTCCGACCAGCGGGCCGAGAACCTCCCCGTCACCCAGCCGGTCCGGTTCCCGCTCGGCACCGGGCAGGTCGACCTGTCCGTGCGCTCCGGCCAGGACCGCGACCTGAACTGGCTCAACCGCCGCCCCTCCGACTCCCAGGAGCCCGGCGTCACCGCCCGCTTCCACTCCGGCCTGCCCGAGCGCACGCTGTTCGTGTCCCGGCCCGGCGAGGACGGGCTGATCCAGGTCGGAATCCACAACGGCACCGCCGAGCAGATCCCCCTGCGGCCCGGCGGCAGCGAGCAGTTCACGCTCGGCGAGTACGAGGTCAGCGTCCGCTACACGGTGGGCAGCACCGAGCCCAACGTCGAGGTCGTCATCGCCTCCAAGCCCGAACCCGTCAACCGCCGCGTCCTCCAGCTCGACACCGTCCACGCCGGCATCACCGTCGGCAGCTGGGTGGCCGTCCAGCGCCCGGCCAAACGCAACGGCGACGCCAAGCTCGCCTTCGTCACCACCCAGGTCGTCGCGGCGCGCACGGCCGCGTACACCAACTACGGCATCACCGGCCGCGGCACCGAACTCACCCTCGCCGACCCGTGGCTGGACGAGTTCGACGTCCTGCTGTCGCACATCCGCGACACCACCGTGCACGCGGCCGGCGAACCCCTGCACCTCGCCGACGAACCCCTCGGCGAGGACGTGCACGGCGACGAGATCGAACTCGCCGAGCTGTACGACGGACTGCGGCCCGGCCGCACTCTGATCGTCACCGGCGAGCGCAGCGACATCCCCGGCACCGCAGGCGTGCAGGCCACCGAGGTCGTCACGATCGCCACCGCCGAACCGGCCGTCGACCCGCAACTGCCCGGCGACCGCGTCCACACCCGGCTCACCCTCACCACGCGCCTGGCCCACCGCTACCGCCGCGAGACGGTACGGATCCTCGGCAACGTCGTCGAGGCGGGCCACGGCGAGAGCCGTGAGGAGGCCATCGGCAGCGGCGACTCCGACCGCACGAACCAGACGTTCGCGCTGTGGCAGTCCCCGCTCACCTGGCTCGCCGACGACAGCCCCCTCGGCGCCACCCCGGTGCTGGAGATCCGCGGCGACGGCGTCCGGTGGCACGAGGTCGACAGCCTCGCCGGACGCGGCCCGGCCGAACGCGTCTACATCACCGGCTCCACCGGCGACGGCCGCACCACGGTCACCTTCGGCGACGGCGTGCACGGCGCCCGGCTGCCCAGCGGCCACGAGAACGTCCGCGCCCGCTACCGCTTCGGCACCGGGCGGGCCGCGAACGTCGCCGCCGACCGCGTCACCCAGCCGCTGACCCGGCCGCTCGGCGTCACCAAGGTCACCAACCCCCGCCCGGCGACCGGCGGTTCGGACTCCGACGGCCTCGGCCTGACCCGCCGTACGATCCCCCTCGCCGTCTCCGCCCTGGACCGGCTGGTCTCCGACGCCGACTACGAGGACTTCGCCCGCTCCCGCGCCGGCATCGGCCGGGCCGCCGCACGTGAACTCTTCGACGGGCGGCGACGCGTGGTGCACGTCACCGTCGCGGGAACCGACGACGTGCCGCTCGGCGACTCCCTGGACGCCCTGCGCGGAGCGCTCACCGAGTACGGCGACGCGAACCTCCCGGTCCGGGTGGACGCCCGCGAACTCGTCCTGCTCCTCCTCGCCGCCCGGGTGAAGGTCGCCCCCGACCACGCCTGGGAACTCGTCGAACCGCGCCTGCGCCAGGCCCTGCTGCGCCGACTCGGCTACGAGGGACGGGAGTTGGGGCGGCCCGCCCGCCTCTCCGACGTTCTGGCCACGGCCCACTCCGTGCCCGGCGTCGACTATGTGGACGTCGACGTCTTCACCGGCGTCCCCGCCTCCGCCACCCCCGAGGAACTCACCGAGATCCTCACCCGCCCCGGCCCGCCGAGGGCGTCGGTCCCGGCGCATCCGGCGACGTACGAGGAGAAGGTCCACACCGTCCGCGCCGCGAACGGCGAGACGTTGTCGGAGATCTGCGCCCGGTACGGCGTCCCGCTCGCCGAACTCCTGCGCCTCAACCCCGACATCACCGACACCCGGCGCCTGCCCAAGGGCCGCTCGGTGTTCGTCTTCCGCGGCATCCGCCCGGCCCAGTTCGCGCTGCTGTCGCCGAAGGCCGCGGACACCCTGATTCTGACGGAGGTCAAGTGATGTCCCCGGACGTCCAGTTCGAAACAGCGGCCCCGGTGGCATCCAGGGAGCCCGACGGGCTCGCCGCCCTGCTGCCCCGCTGGCACCTGCTGCGCGACGCCGAGGAGGGCGAGGCCCTGCGCGCGCTGCTCGCCGTGATGGCCGAGCAGCTCGACCGGGTCCGCGACGGCGTCCAGCAGGGCTACGAGGACCTGTTCGTGGAGACCGCCGCCCCCTGGGTGCTGCCCTACCTGGGCGACCTGGTCGGCTACCGCACCCTGCCCGGCTACGAACGCGTCCTGACCACGGGTCTGCACGACGGCGGCCGGGCGGCCCTCGCCGAGGCGATCGCCCCGCGCGCCGATGTGGCGGCCACGGTCGCCAACCGCCGCCGCAAGGGCACCCTGCACCTGCTGGAGGAGATCTCCGAGCAGGTCGCCGACTGGCCCGCGCGCGCTGTCGAGCTCTCCCGCCAGGTGGCCCACCACCAGTCGGTCAAGCTCCACCGGGACACCGGCCGCGGCCGGCTCGTGGACCTGCGCGACAACTCTGCCCTCGACCTCGCGGGCGGCCCGTTCGGCACCACGGCCCGCACGGTCGACGTCCGGCGCGCCGACTCGCCGAAGAAGCCGGGCGGACTGACCCCGGCCGGAGTCGCCCTCTTCGTCTGGCGGCTCAGGGCGCACTCGCTGACCGCGTCCCCGGCGTACTGCATCGACCGCGCCCGCAACCTCTACACCTTCTCGATCCTGGGCAACGACACCCCGCTGGTCACCAAGCCGTTCCCGGAGCCGTCGCCCACCCACATCGCCACGATTGACAACGTCCCGGCGTTCATCACCCGCCGACAGCTGCACGACCGCCTGCTGGACTACTACGGCCCCGGAAAGAGCTTCGTCATCCGGCGCGACGGCGAGGACAGGCCCGTACCGCCGTCGGACGTCGTCGTCGCCGACCTGTCCGACTGGCGTTATCGGCCCAAGCGGGGCGAGGTCGCGATCGACCCCGAGCTCGGCCGGATCGCGTTCGGCGCGCGCTCCGCACCCCGGCAGGGCGTGTGGGTGGACTACCACTACGCGGCCGCCGCGGACATGGGCGGCGGCGAGTACGACCGGCACGACCGGCCGGCGCGTCCCGACGCCGACGTCTACCGCGTCGGGCCGGGGCAGCCGTACCGGCAGATCATGGACGCCTTCCGGGCCTGGCAGAGCGAGCGGGGCCCCGGACGCGCCGGCATCATCGAGATCACCCACAGCGGCGCCTACCAGGAGCAGCTCGACTTCGACCTCGACCCCGGCGACCGCCTCGAACTGCGGGCCGCCGAGGGCACCCGGCCGGTGATCCGCCTGCTGGACTGGTACAGCAACCGGCCCGACGCCCTCAACATCCGGGCGGTGGACGACAGTTGCGCCCCGCACGAGCGGCCCCGGATCGTCCTCGACGGGCTGCTCGTCGCCGGGCGTGGCATCAACGTCACCGGCGCGATGGGCGCCGTCGTCGTACGCCACGCCACGCTCGTCCCCGGCTGGTCGCTGGAGCCCGAGTGCGCACCGCACTCGCCCGAGGAGCCCAGCATCGTCCTGGAACGCACCACCGCCTGCCTCCAGGTCGAGCACAGCATCCTCGGCACCATCGAGGTCATCGGCGACGAGGTGAGCGAGGATCCGCTCGACATCCATCTGCGCGACAGCATCCTCGACGCCACCGGACACGACCGCGAGGCCCTGTCCGCACCGGACTGCCGGCACGCCCACGCCGTCCTCCATCTGCACCGCACCACCGTCATCGGCGAGATCCACACTCACGCCGTGGAGATCGCCGAGAACGCGATCCTCACCGGCCGGCTGCACGTGGCCCGGCGCGGCATCGGCTGCCTGCGGTACTCCTGCGTCCCCGCCGGATCCCGCACACCCCGCAGGTACCGGTGCGTCACGGACGTACGCCCGTTGCACAACTCCGAGCGCTACGGCACGCCCTGGTACGGGCTGCTCGCCGACCGGTGCCCCGAACGGATCCGGCGCGGCTCCGACGACGGCGCCGAAATGGGCGCCTTCCACGACCTGTACCGGCCGCAGCGCGAGGACGGCCTGCGGGCGCGGCTCGCGGAGTACACACCCGCCGGCGCGGACGCCGGGATCTTCTTCGTCAACTGAGCCGCATCCGCACACTTCTCGAACCAGGGGGACCCCCTACATGCACGCTGATCTCTCCCGCCTCACGTTCCGCCCGGAACGGCACTACTCGGCGGTCATCGCCCAGCAGGGCCGCGTCCAGCTCGACGCCGACGCCAACGAGCAGACCGCGATCCAGCTCCACCAGGCCCGCACGATCGCCGCCGACCTCATCGGCCGGCACGGTGGGCCGCGCGACGCGGCCGGCTTCCGTATCGAGTACGTGGGCGGACGGCACGAGATCGACACCCTGTACATCCACGGCGGCCGCTACTACGTCGACGGCATCCTGTGCGACGCGGACCGCCCCGCCCCCGGCGTGCCGGTGCCCGACGAGGACGCCGAGGAGCAGGAGAGCGCCGAGCCGCCCGCGTACTGGACGTACTGGGACCAGCCCGACGCCTACCGTGACCCGGAGAAGCCCGGTGACCGGCTGCCCTCGCCCGCCCAGGCGCCGTTCGTCGTCTACCTGAAGGTGTGGGAGCGCTCGGTGAGCGCGGCCGAGGACCCCGCCCTGCGCGAGGTCGCGCTCGGCGCCGCCCTGCCCGACACGGCCGCCCGCGCCAAGGTGGTCTGGCAGGTGCTGCCGCTGTCGCTGGCCGCGCTGGACATCGAGGACGCCGAGCCGTCCAAGGAGGTCGTGCGCGCCGCCTTCGACAAGTGGGCCGTCCGTCAGGCCGCCCCCTCCGCCCGGCTCGCCGCCCGCAGCGAGCGCCCCGACCACGCCGACGAGGACCCCTGCCTGGTCAGGCCGGACGCCCGCTACCGCGGCCCGGAGAACCAGCTGTACCGGGTCGAGGTCCACGAGGGCGGCGCGGCGAAGGACGCCACCTTCAAGTGGTCCCGGGAGAACGGCTCGGTGGTCTTCCCCGTCGACGAACTCGACGGCACCTGGGTGCAGTTGGCCTCCCTCGGCCACGACGACAAGCTCGACCTCGACGTCGGCGACCTGGTCGAGCTCACCGACACCGCCTACGCCTCCCGCCTGGAGCCGCTGCCGCTGCTGCGCGTCGAGGAACTGGACCTGCCCGGCCGACGCGTCCGCCTGTCCGCCGAGCCGGAGCCGGGTGTCGGCCGTCTGGCCCACCTGAACCCGTTCCTGCGCCGCTGGGACCACCACGAGGGCCCGAAGCGCAAGGGCCGCACAACCGCCTTGCGCGGCGGGGCCGTTCCGGTCGCGGAGGGGGAGTGGCTGCCCCTGGAGGACGGCGTCGAGGTGTACTTCGCCAAGGACGCCACCTACCGCACCGGCGACCACTGGATCATCCCGGCCCGCACCGCCACCGGCAGCGTCGAGTGGCCCACCGACCCCGCCCGGCGCCCGCTGCTCCGGGCACCGGCCGGCATCGCCCGCCACTTCGCCCCGCTCGCCCTGGTCAAGGGCGAGTACGGCGCCGTCGACCTGCGCCTCGCCTTCGGCCCGCTGGCCAGCAGCGTCCCGGCGGCGGACGAGGCGACGCTCGCGGCGGAGGAACAGGCACGCCGTGAGGAACAGGCCGCGGAGGACCCCTCCGCCGGCCGGTCGCAGACCACCGCCGAGGCGGAGGCCGCAGCGGAAGGAGACGAGTGATGGCCAAGCCCCTGAGCGCCTCCAAGATGGTGGAGATCCTGCGCGCCGAAGGCCTGACGGTCCACGAGGTACGCAACTGGCGCACCCACAACCGCAATTCCAAGGGCCCCTGGGGCCCGGTGAACGGCGTGATGATCCACCACACCGTCACCTCCGGCACCAGCGCCTCGGTCGACATCTGCTACGACGGCTACTCCGGCCTGCCCGGGCCGCTGTGCCACGGCGTCATCGACAAGAAGGGCCACATTCACCTCGTCGGCAACGGCCGCGCCAACCACGCCGGGCTCGGCGACAGCGACGTGCTGCGCGCCGTGGTCAACGAGTCGCGGCTGCCCGCCGACAACGAGGCCGACACCGACGGCAACCGGCACTTCTACGGTTTTGAGTGCATCAACCTCGGCGACGGCCGGGACCCGTGGCCGGAGGCGCAGAAGGAGGCCATCGAGAAGGTAGCGGCGGCGATCTGCCGGCACCACGGCTGGAGCGAGCGGTCCGTCATCGGCCACAAGGAGTGGCAGCCGGGCAAGACCGACCCGCGCGGCTTCACCATGGACGGCATGCGCCGGCGCATCGCCGACCGGCTGGGCGGCAGGGCGCCGGAGCCCTCGCCCGATCCGAAGCCGGCGCCGCCGAAGCCGTCGTACGAGCCCTTCCCGGGCAGCGGCTTCTTCCATATCGGCCAGAAGTCGCCGATCATCACGGCGATGGGCCGTCGGCTGGTCGCCGAGGGCTGCGGACGCTACGAGGAGGGCCCCGGTCCGCAGTGGACCGAGGCCGACCGCCGCTCCTACGCCGCCTGGCAGCAGAAGCTGGGCTTCAAGGGCAAGGACGCGGACGGCCTCCCCGGCCAGGTGAGCTGGCAGAAGCTGAAGGTGCCGAACGCCTGAGTCAGCCCCGGCGGAGATCCTTGACCCGCTTGAGCTTGCCGAGCGAGCGCTCCAGGGTCTCCGGGTCGACGATCTCCACCTCCACGCTCACCCCGACGCCGTCCTTCACTCCCTGGGCGATCGCCCCGGCGGCCGCCGCCCGCTGCCCGGGACCGGCGTCGGGGCGGGCCTCGACGCGGACGGTCATGTGGTCCATACGGCCGCGCCGGGAGAGCTCGATCTGGAAGTGCGGGGCGACGGCCGGGGTGCGCAGCACGATCTCCTCGATCTGCGTCGGGAAGACGTTCACCCCACGCAGGATGATCATGTCGTCGCAGCGGCCGGTGACCTTCTGCATCCGGCGGAAGGCGGGGCGGGCGGTGCCCGGCAGCAGCCGGGTCAGATCGCGGGTGCGGTACCGGATGATCGGCAGGGCTTCCTTGGTGAGCGAGGTGAACACCACCTCGCCCTCCTCGCCCTCCGCCATGATCTCGTCCGTGACCGGGTCGACCACCTCGGGGTAGAAGTGGTCCTCCCACACGTGCAGCCCGTCCTTGGTCTCCACGCACTCCTGCGCCACACCCGGGCCGATCACCTCGGACAGCCCGTATATGTCGACGGCGTGGATCGCCGTGCGCTCCTCGATCTCCCGGCGCATCTCCTCCGTCCAGGGCTCGGCGCCGAAGATGCCCACCTTCAGCGAGGTCTCGCGCGGGTCGACGCCCTGCTTCTCGAACTCGTCGAGCAGGGTGAGCATGTAGGACGGGGTGACCATGATGATCTCGGGCCGGAAGTCCTGGATGATCTGCACCTGGCGTGCGGTCATGCCGCCGGAGGCCGGGATCACCGTGCAGCCGGCCCGTTCGGCGCCGTAGTGCGCGCCGAGTCCGCCGGTGAACAGGCCGTAGCCGTAGGAGACATGCACCTTGTGGCCGGGGCGGCCGCCCGCGGCGCGGATGGAGCGGGCCACCACGTCCGCCCACATCGACAGGTCGTTGTCCGTGTAACCGACGACCGTGGGGCGGCCGGTGGTGCCGCTGGACGCGTGCACGCGCCGGACCTGGTCCATCGGCACGGCGAACATGCCGAACGGGTAGGTGTCCCTGAGGTCGGCCTTGGTGGTGAAGGGGAACCGGGCGAGGTCCGCCAGGGAGCGGCAGTCGTCGGGGGTGACGCCCGCCTCGTCGAACTTCTTGCGGTACAGCTCGACGTGGTCGTAGGCGTGCCGCAACGTGGCGCGGAGCCGGTCGAGTTGGAGTTCCCGGAGCTGCTCACGGGTGAGCTTCTCGCCGTCGTCCCGCAGATCGTGGGGGAGGGGCTCGCCCAGGTTGCTCATCGCGACTCCTTCGTCATGTCCCCGACCGTGCGGCTACGGCCCCGGAACTCCGCTATCACCTCGTCGCCGCGCCGCACACTCACGTCGTAGATACCACTGCGGCCGAACCGGGTCCGCTCCTCGGCGCGCGCCACGAGCACGTCCCCCTCGTACGCGGGGGCGACGAAGGTGATGTCGGCGCCGGCCGCGACGGTCACCGGGCCGTGGCTGTTGCAGGCGCAGGCGAAGGCGGTGTCGGCCAGCAGGAAGACATAGCCGCCGTGGGCGATGCCGTGTCCGTTCACCATCGCCGGGGTCACGGTCATGTGGAGTACGGCGCTGCCCTCGCCGTGCTCCAGCAGCTCGATCCCGAGACCCCGGGAGGCCTCGTCCGCGGCGAACATCGCCTCGGCGGGATGTGTCGTGGGCATCTCCACCACCTCGTGCACCTCGCGTCCCAACCGACCATTCGGTCTGCATTCGGCTCCTGGCCAAACAATCAGCCGGGCCACGGCCTGTCAAGGGTGGGCCCGGGTTCGCGCAGGGGCCTTGCCGGGTGCGCGAAAACGCGTCACACTGGTACCGAACGAATGGTCGGTTGGGAAGCTGGTGCAGATGACCACGACACACTCCGCCGAGGCCGCGCCCCCGGACGAACTCCAGGAGCACTTCGACGCGACGATCGCGCGCGACCAGCGGATCGAGCCGCGGGACTGGATGCCGGACGGCTACCGCAAGACACTGGTCCGGCAGATCGCGCAGCACGCCCACTCGGAGATCATCGGGATGCAGCCCGAGGGGGAGTGGATCACCAAGGCGCCCTCGCTGCGCCGCAAGGCGATCCTGTTCGCCAAGGTGCAGGACGAGGCCGGACACGGGCTGTACCTGTACTCGGCGGCGGAGACCCTGGGCGCCGACCGCGCAGACCTGACCGCGCGCCTGATCGAGGGCCGCCAGAAGTACTCGTCGATCTTCAACTACCCGACGCTGAGCTTCGCCGACGTCGGCGTGATCGGCTGGTTCGTGGACGGCGCGGCGATCTGCAACCAGGTGCCCCTGTGCCGCAGCTCCTACGGCCCCTACGCGCGCGCGATGGTGCGAATCTGCAAGGAGGAGTCCTTCCATCAACGGCAGGGCTACGAACTGCTGATGACGATGATGCGCGGCACCGAGGCCCAGCGCGAGATGGTGCAGGACGCGGTGAACCGCTGGTGGTGGCCGTCCCTGATGATGTTCGGCCCGCCCGACGACGCCTCCCCCAACTCCGCGCAGTCGATGGCCTGGAAGATCAAGCGGCACAGCAACGACGAACTGCGCCGCCGCTTCGTCGACATGACCGTCCCGCAGGCCGACAAGCTCGGCGTGACCCTGCCCGACCCGGAGCTGAAGTGGAACGCCGAGCGCGGCCACCACGACTTCGGCACCCCGGACTGGGACGAGCTGATGCGGGTCATCAAGGGCGGCGGACCGTGCAACGACCAGCGGATGGAACGGCGCAGGAGCGCCCACGAGGAAGGCGCCTGGGTGCGCGAGGCGGCCACCGCCCACGCGGCCAAGCGGGCCCGGAAGGAACCGGCGGCATGAGCAACACCGACTGGCCTCTGTACGAGGTCTTCGTGCGCGGCAAGCGCGGACTGAACCACGTCCACGTCGGCTCGCTGCACGCCGCGGACGACGCGATGGCCCTCACCCACGCACGCGACCTCTACACCCGGCGCAACGAGGGCGTGTCGATCTGGGTGGTGCGCTCCGAGCACATCGCCGCCTCCACCCGCGACGAGAAGGACCCCTTCTTCGCGCCCAGCGCCGACAAGGTCTACCGCCATCCGACCTTCTACGACATCCCCGACGATGTCCCGCACATTTAGGAGCCGGGGATGAGTGAGGACCACGTCTACCTGACCCTCGCCGAGGGCCACGAGGACGACACCCGCTGGGCCTACGGCACCGGCTTCGAGGACCCGCTGCACGGCGTCGACACGACCGTGCCCAAGGGCGTCGACGCCGGTGAACTGGCCGCGGACTGCATCGCGCTGGCCGACGACGCCCTGGTCTCGGCCCAGCGCCTCGCCGAGTGGATCACCCGCGCCCCGGAGCTGGAGGAGGAGGTCGCCCTCGCCAACATCGGCCTCGACCTGCTCGGCCAGGCGCGCCTGCTCTACACCCGCGCAGGCCAGGCCGATGGCACCAGCCGCGACGAGGACGCCTACGCCTACTTCCGCGACCCCGCCGACTTTCGCAACGTACGCCTGGCCGAACTGCCCAACGGCGACTTCGCGTTCTCCATCGTGCGGCTGCTGGTCCTGTCCAGCTGGCGCCTCGCCCACTTCGAACGCCTCGCCGCTCACCCCGACCCGGTGCTCGCCGCCGTCGCCGCCAAGGGCGTCAAGGAACTGACGTACCACCGGCAGTACGCCGCCGAGTGGGCGGTGCGCCTGGGCGACGGCACCGAGGAGTCGCACCGCCGGATGCGCAAGGCCGTCGAGCAGGTCGGCCCCTACCTGGGCGAGCTGTTCACCGCCCACGACGTACGCGGCGAGGTCGTCGCGGTGCTGAAGCAGGTCACCGAGGCGGCCGGGCTGCCGATGCCGGTGTACCGGCCGTCCCCCGGCTCCGGCCGCGACGGCGAGCACACCGAGCATCTCGCGCCGCTGCTGGCCGAGTTGCAGAGCGTGGCCCGCGCCCACCCGGAGGCGACATGGTGACCACCCTGCTCGACGCGCGGCGCCTCGCCGAGGAGGTGCCCGACCCCGAGCTGCCCATGCTGACGCTGGCCGACCTCGGCGTGCTGCGCGGCGTCGAGGAGACCGACGACGGCACGGTGGTCGTGAGCCTGACCCCCACCTACTCGGGGTGCCCCGCCATGGCCGAGATGCGCGCGGACGTCGCCGCCCGGCTGCGCGACGCCGGGTACCCGCGCGTGGAGATCCGTACCGTCCTCAGCCCGCCGTGGACCAGCGACTGGATCACCCCGGCCGGCCGCCGCAAGCTCGCCGAGTACGGCATTGCCCCGCCCGGCGCCGCACCCCGCGGCCCGGTCCCGCTCACGCTGTCCCCGACCCGGCGCACGGTGCCGTGCCCGCGCTGCGGCTCGGCGGACACCGAGGAGACCTCCCGGTTCGCCGCCACGTCCTGCAAGGCGCTGTGGCGCTGCCGCGCCTGCCGTGAGCCGTTCGAGTACGTCAAGGAGATCTGATGGCCCCGACCGCCCCGGCCCAGGCCGTGCAGCCGCGCCCGCGCCGCCGCCCGGTCTTCCACCCCCTGCGGGTCGCCGCGGTGCAGCCGCTGTGCGAGGACGCCGCCGCCGTCAGCTTCGACATCCCGCCCGAGCTGGCCGAGGAGTTCACGTTCGCGCCCGGCCAGTCCCTCACCCTGCGGCGCGAGATCGACGGCCGGGACGAGCGCCGCTCGTACTCGATCTGCTCGCCCGCCGGATCGACCCCGCGCATCGGCGTGCGCGTCGTGCCGGGCGGCCTGTTCTCGTCGTGGCTCGTGAACGACGTACGCCCCGGCGAGACGGTCGAAGTGCTGGCCCCCACCGGCAACTTCACCCCGGACCTGACCACCCCCGGCCACCATGTGCTGATCGCGGCGGGCTCCGGCATCACGCCCATGGTCTCCATCGCCGAGTCCGTCCTGGCCGCCGACTCCCGCTCCACGGTCACCCTCTTCTACGGCAACCGGCGCACCGGCACGGTGATGTTCGCCGACGAACTCGCCGACCTGAAGGACCTCTACCCGAGCCGCTTCCAGCTCGCCCACGTCCTGTCCCGCGAACCCCGCGAGGCCGAGGTGCTCTCCGGCCGGCTCGACGCCGACCGCCTCTCGGCCCTCGTCGACGCCCTGGTCGACGTGCGGAGCGCAGACCACTGGTGGCTGTGCGGACCGCACGGCATGGTCCGCGACGCCCAGCGGGTCCTCGCCGACCTCGGTGTCCCGGGCGACCGCGTCCACCAGGAGCTGTTCTACGCCGACGACGAACCCGTCCGGGAGGTGCACCACACGGAGGCCGGGCCGACCGGACCCGTCAGCCAGGTCACCGTCGTCCTCGACGGCCGCTCCACCACCTCGCCCCTGCCCAGGGAGCGCACCATCCTCGACGGCGCCCAACGCACCCGCCCCGACCTGCCGTTCGCCTGCAAGGGCGGCGTCTGCGGCACCTGCCGCGCCCTGGTCACCGACGGCAAGGCCGAGATGCGCCGCAACTTCGCCCTCGAAGATGCCGAGGTCGAGGCGGGATACGTGCTGACCTGCCAGTCGTACCCGGTCTCCGAGACGTTGACGGTCGACTACGACAGCTGAAAAAGGCTCCGGCCGCCCCGCGAAGTGCGGGGCGGCCGGAGCCTGACGGCGAGGAGAGCGAAGGGACTAATTCAGTGAAGACGTTTTCACGTCAAGTGAGAAGGAAGCCCCTTCATGGCCTCGCCACGGCTCACGCTACCAGTCACTCCGGGATCAGGTCGCGCAGATTTTCGGGGGTCACGACCCGCGAGTCGGGGTGCAGCCCCTCGGGCCGCTGGAAACCGATGAAGGTGACCGGACCGTCCGGGACGGTCCTGCCGTTCCACTCCGTCACCATGTCGTCGCCGGCCATCAGCTCCGTCAGATAGCTCACCGTCAGCGGCCGGCGCTCGACGATCCCGCGCAGCAGCGTCGCCACCGACACCCGGTTGCCCTCGACCTGGTTGTGCGTCGGCGTGCCCCGCAGATACAGGTGCAGCCACCTGGCATGCCACCGCCCGTCCTCCCCGCGCACGAAGGCGAGCGGCAGCGCCACCCGGCCCGGCCCCCGCAGCTCGGACTTCATCCGCACGGTCCGCGGCTCGAACGGCCGCCCCTTCTGCTCGCCCTCGCGCAGCATGAACCCGAAGAACGACTCCTCGGCCTCCTCGAAGCCCTCCCCGGAGTAGATGTTGACCTGCGGCACCACGAACGTGCCGCGCACGGCCCCCAGACGCAGGTTGATGAACTCCGAGGCGCCCTGCGGGGCGTTGGTGATGTCGCCCGAGTGCTCCCCGTCCACGGCACTGAGGTTGGTGTACGACAGCCAGGAGACGGTCGCGTAGTCGGCGTCCAGCATCAGCGCCGACAGGTCGTAGTCGGTGACCTGCCGCGTCTGCTTCCAGTACACGAAGAACCGCAGCAGCTCGCCCTCGACCGGTGTGACGGAACCGCGCGGCAGCACACCGAGCCCGGCCGTGGTCGCCCGTCCGCTGAGCGGCAGCGCGACGTCGAGGATGTCCGGGTCGACCAGGAGAGGGCCGGGCTCCGGCAGCCGACGGCGGATCTCGGCATCGAGCGCGGCGATCAGCCGGAGTCGCTCCGGCGTCGGCACGGTCGCACGCCCGTCGTCGGTCACCCAGGCCCGGCCGAGCCGGTTGACGAACACCCGCCGCCCGCCCGCCTCTTCGACCCGGTTGTACAGATGCTCACGCACCGACAGCACGACCCGGCCCGACACCTGCGGGGCGACCGCCTCGGCGGCGGCCACCACGGCGTCCCGCTCCTCCTGCGTACCGCACACGCGCAGCAGCCGGTCCAGGGCGCGGAACAGCCGTCCCGGCGCGCCCTTGAGCAGCTCCGCCGCCCCGCTGACGTCCTGCGCCGCGAGCAGCTCCTCCAGTCGGCCGTCGAAGGACGGCGCCTTCCGCTCGCCGCGCGCGACCGCGAACACCTCAGCGGCCTGGGGCCACTTCGGGTACTCGTGCGGGTGCAGCCGCTCGCCGAGCCGCTTCCACGCCTCACGGTGCACGGGTACGTCGGCCAGCTTGGCGGGCGCCTGCGCGACCACCGAGTCCAGGCCCGCGAGCAGCGCGCGCCGCGCCGGACGGGACAGCGCCCGGAAGCGGGTCGGCTCCTGCAGCGTGACATCGCCGTCCGACAGCGCGCAGGCCAGCCGCAGCACGTCGGTGACCGTGTCCAGCAGCAGACCGGCCCCGGCCGCCAGCCGGGCCCGGTTGACGACCGCCCGGTTCTCCCGCACCGGAATCGTCTCGGGCTGCGGCCCGTCGGCGCAGGTCCCGGCGAGCACGGCGAGGTCGGCGAGGTGCTCCTCGCCCAGCGGGGTGGTGGACCCCGCCAGCGCCAGATACAGGCCGGTGACCTCCTCGTCGAGCGAGGCGCCCGGGTGCAGCAGGGTCACCCGGTCACCGGCCGCGGGGATCAGCTCGTCGTGGGCGGCCAGCATCTCCTCGTACGTGTGCTGGTAGCGGCCGTACGACGGCAGCGTGAGGAGGTTCACCACCCCGGTGCTCAGCTGGGCGAGGATGTCGGGGCGCACGGACTCGTCGGCGAGGGCCTCGGTGATGCAGTCCCGCCAGAAGTCCAGCGTGTCCGGCACGTTGGCCGGGAAGTCGACGAAGTACACGTTGTGCCGCACGTGGTCGCCGACCAGCTCGCGGACGGTGGCCAGCGTGCGCACGGCGGTGTCCACGACCGTGTCCTCGGACAGCCCCGACAGTCGTTCCAGCAGTTGCGCCGACAGCTTGAAGCCCACCGACATCAGCGCCGCGTCGAACTGCCGCGCGGCGACGGCCCCTTGCCCCGCGGGACCGGTGGGGGAGGGGATCCGGTGGGTGTGTCGGACGACCAGGGATTCCAGGCTGTGCTGCATACCGGGATGATCCCAGGATCGTACGTGTGTCCGCATTCGGGTTTTGGCGGCGGCCGTCGGCGGGCATCGTTCGCGATGCGGCCGGGCAGCGTGGCGAGGACGGCGCGGCCGTCATGTCGGTGCAGGGCGGGAGGGTGTCATGCCGTCGTCGATACGACCGCAGCCGGTGGTGGGCTTACCGGCCTCCAGCGCGGTGTTCCTGGTGGCCACGGTCGAGCCCGGCGGCGAGGAGGCGGTGCGTGAACTGCTCGCCGGGCTCGCGGGGTTGGTCCGCGCCATCGGGTTCCCGCACCCCGACGCGGGGCTCAGCTGCGTCGCCGGCGTCGGATCGGCCGCCTGGGACCGGCTGTTCGGCCGCCCGAGGCCCGTCGAGCTGCATCCCTTCCGGGAGCTCTCGGGCCCCCGGCACCGCGCCGTGTCCACCCCGGGCGATCTGCTCCTCCACATCCGCGCGGCCCGCCCGGACCTGTGCTTCGCCCTCGCCACGGAGATCCTCAAGTCCCTGCGCGGCGCGGTCACCGTCCAGGACGAGGTGCAGGCGTTCTCCTACCTCGACGCGCGCAACCTCCTGGGCTTCGTCGACGGCACCGAGAACCCGATCGGCGCGGACGCCGTGGACGCGGCGCTGATCGACGGCGGGGATCCGGCCTTCCGCGGCGGCAGTTACGCCATCGTGCAGAAGTACCTGCACGACGTCGACGCCTGGGAGGCCCTCGCCGTCGAGGCGCAGGAGAAGGTGATCGGCCGCTCCAAGCTCACCAACCTCGACCTCGACGTGCCCGGTTCGCACGCCGACGTGAACACCGTCACCGGCCCGGACGGCGAGGAACGGGAGATCCTGCGCGCCGCGATGCCCTTCGGCAGGCCCGGACACGGCGAGTTCGGCACCTACTTCATCGCCTACGCCCACACGCCCGACGTCATCGAGACGATGCTGCGCCGGATGTTCCTCGGCTCCCCGCACAATGCGCCCGACCCGATCCTCGACTTCTCCCGGGCCGTCACCGGAACCCTGTTCTTCGTGCCGTCCGCCGACTTCCTGGACTCCCTCAAGAGCTGACACCCGGCGCGCTGGGTGCGCATGCTCGGCGCGCGATTTCCGTTCCGCCGGCGCACATCCGCTGGGACAATGCTCCCCACCAGCGGGGACGGGGGCGCGGCTGATGAGGCACTGGCGGCGCGGGTTGTGGGCGGGAGCGGTGCTGGCCACCGGTGCCCTGGTGGCGGTCACCGTACGCGACGGAAGTCTGGAGGCCACGGGCCCGCTGCTGTCGGTGCTGGGGTTCTTCGTCTCCCTCGCCGGGCTCCTCCTCAACACGGTCCGGCCCACGGCCGCGGCTACGGCCGACGCACAGGCAGACCGCTCCGCCGACGCCCTCGCCACGGCCGTACAGGCGCAGTGGCGGGAGGAGTGGCGGCTGCGGCGGCTCCAGGATCCCGAGCCGCTCGCCGTGCGCTGGGCTCCCGCGCAGGCCTGGCTGTCCGACCTCGACGGGGCCATCGGCTGGCCGCCCAGGGACGGTCAGCGGCCCGACCTGGGAGGACAACTCCCCGAGATCACCCAGGTGTTCGGCTATGTGCCCTCGCGACGCCTGGTCGTCCTCGGCGCGCCGGGCAGCGGCAAGACGGTCCTCGCCGTGCGCTTCACCCTCGACCTGCTCGACCGCCGCGGCGCCGAGGACCCGGTACCGGTGGTCTTCCAGACCTCCACCTGGCAGCCGGACCGCCAGAGCCTGCACGACTGGCTCGCCGACCGCCTCATCGTCAACTACCCCACCCTGGCGGCCGAGGGCGCCTCAGGAGCCGTCGCGGCCAGGGAACTGGTCACCTCCGGCCGGATCCTGCCCGTCCTCGACGGCCTCGACGAGATGCCCCCACCGCTGCGCACCGCCGCCGTCCGCCGCCTCAACGCCGAACTCGACACGGGCGCCCCGCTGTTGCTGACCTGCCGTAGCGCCGTCTACGCCGAGGTCGTCGAGGCCGGCGACGTCCTCACCGCGGCCGCGGTCGTCGAACTCCAGCCGCTCGGCTTCGACGAGGCAGCCGACTTCCTGCTCCGCACCGCCCGCCCCGTCCGCGGACCCGCCGGCGAACGCGCCACCGCCTGGGACCCCGTCCTCGCCCACGTCCGCCTGCACCCCGACGCCCCCGTCTCCCGCTGCCTGCGCGAGGTCCTCAGCCTGCCGCTGATGGTCGCCATGGCCCGAGCCGTCTACGGCGACACCGGCGCCGACCCCGCCGAACTCCTGCACCGCCCCGAACTCGCCACCCCGGCCACGCTGGAGCAGCACCTGCTGGACGCGTTCGTACCCGCGTCGTTCCGCACGTCGGAGCGCTGGGACAGCGAGGACGCCGTGCACTGGCTGCGCTTCCTCGCCCGGCATCTGGAGCGGCGGCAGTCGCGTGACCTGGCCTGGTGGGAATTGCCCAGGGCGCTGCCCGGAGCGCTGGACGCGGTGGGGCCGCTGCTGCTGCTCGGCGCGGCCGCCGAACTGGTCTGTCTCGTCGGCTGGACGGCGGCGGGCTGGGATCCCGGAAGCTTCATCGTGGTCGCCGCGGTCTGCGTCGGCCTGTGCGCCGGGCACATGGCCCTGTCCCACGAGGGCGCCGGACCGGTGCGCAGACTGCTGCTGCCGCTCGCCTGTGTCATCCCGCTGGGCGTCATCATCGGCGCGTTCCAGCCGCTGACCTGGGATCCCTACGTCCAGGAAATCTTCGTCGGCCTGAACGGGCTCGTCGGCCAACTCGCGGGGGGCGCCCTGTACGGCGTGTCGGTGGCCATCACGCTCGCCGCCATCGGCCTCACCGGTGCCCCCACACCGGCCATGATGCCGTTCCCGGTGCTGCGCAGCAGCCCCTACGGCCGCTGGGTCTGGAGAGCCGTGTGCGGACTCACGGCAGGTTGGCTCGTGTACGTCGTCACCGGTCTGCTCGTACAGGGCTACGGACCGGGCCCACTGGTCGCCGCCGTGGGCGCCGGGGCCCTCGCCGCCTACGTCGTCCGTGGCGAGGGCGCCGACCAGGTCCGGTCGGGGGAGCGCCGTCACCGGCGGCGGGGGAACGGACACGCCCGCAGATTCGCGCGGGCCCTCGCCCGGGGGCTCGCCACGGGAATGCTCGCCGGAACGGTGCTCGGCCTGGCCTTCGCACTGGCCGAGGGCGGCACCGCGAGCAGCCGGGCGGCGTTGCGCTCCGAGTTCCCGGTCCCCGGCCCCGTCCAGCGGACAGCCGACGGCGGACGTCACGTCGTGGCGGACGACGGCACCCGGTACGGCATACGCCCCGACGGGATCAGATACGTCAAGCCGGGCGAGCCGCTCCACGGGGCCGTGGTGGAGGGCACCGACCCCGGCGACGTGACCTTCCTGATGGTGAACAGCGGCAGGCCGGCGGAGGCATGCGAGGGGGAGGAGGGACGGTGCCGCCCGCTGACCGCGGCCGTCGAACTGTCCGTGAACTCCGACTTCTTTCTGATCGCGCGTCTGCCCGACGGCCGTTCCGCCGTGGCGTACTACGTGGACGACGGCGAGGTCGAGGACCGCCACTGGGACTGGATGGCCCGGCAGGACGACGACGACCCGATGGGAGTCGCCCTGGAGTTCGGACTCACGGTCGGACTCGGACTGGGCATCGTGGCCGGGGTCGCCGCGGGACTGCACCGCTGGCTCGGCGCGCCCGTCGACATCGCCCGCACCCCGAGTCCCCTGGCCAGTCTGCGCACGGACCGGGAGACCGGGATCGTGCGCGGCGTCCTGACCACGTTCGTGGGTCTCTTCGCCGCCGCCCTGCTGTTCGTCCCGCGGCTCGACTCGGGGTACGTCGCCTCGCTCGTCTTCCTGCCGACCGGCCTGGTCACCCTCGCCCTCACCGCCTGGGGCCGGCTGCTCACCGCCCGCCTGTGGCTGTGCACGGCGGGTCGGCTGCCCTGGCGGCTGATGGCTTTCCTCGCCGAGGCCCACCGGCGCGGCGTGCTCCGGCAGGCGGGCGCGGTCTACCAGTTCCGGCACGCCCGGCTGCAGGAGCGGCTCGCGGCGCCGCCGGAGGAGGCGGAGGTCAGGAGTCCTGCCGGGCCGCCTGTTCGGCCTGCTGCTTCTTGATGCGGGCCGTCTCCTTGCGGACCTCGGCCTGCGTGGCGCGCTCCTTCTGGAGCCACTCGGGCTGCTCCTGCTTCAGCGCCTCGATCTGCTCGGTGGTGAGCGCCTCGGTGACCCCGCCGCGGGCCAGGCCCGAGATGGACACGCCGAGCTTCGCCGCGACCACCGGACGGGGGTGCGGGCCGGTGCGCCGCAGCTCGCGCAGCCACTCGGGCGGGTCCGTCTGGAGCGCGTTCAACTCGGCGCGGGAGACGACACCCTCGCGGAACTCGGCGGGGGTGGCATCGAGGTACACACCCAGCTTCTTGGCCGCGGTGGCGGGCTTCATCGTCTGGGCGGTCTGGTGCTGCGTCATGTGTCAAGGGTATCGACCGGATGAACGGCCGCCGACCACGGCCGGTAACCTGGCCAGGTGACATGCTCGGAAGTACCCCCTTCGTTCCGGCTCGCGTACGTCCCGGGAGTGACACCCTCGAAGTGGGTGCGGATCTGGAACGAGCGCTACCCCGAGGTCCCCCTGGAGCTGCTCGCGGTCACCGCCGCCGAGGCGCCCGAGGTGCTGCGGGACGGCGGCGCCGACGCCGGATTCGTCCGGCTGCCGGTCGACCGTACGGTCTTCAGCGCGATCCCCCTCTACACCGAGGCCACGGTCGTGATCGTCCCCAAGGACCACGCCGTCGCGGCCGTCGACGAGCTCTCCACGGAGGATCTGGCCGACGAGGTCGTCTTCCACCCGCTGGACGACGTCATGGGCTGGGAGCAGCCGCCCGGCGAGCCCGGATTCGAGCGCCCCGCCACCACCGCGGACGCCGTCGAGCTGGTCGCGGCGGGCGTCGGCCTGCTCGTCGTCCCCCAGTCGCTGGCCCGTCTGCACCACCGCAAGGACCTCACCTACCGGACCCTGGTGGACGCCCCCCAGTCGAGCATCGCGCTGTCCTGGCCGGAGGAGGCCACCACCGACCTCGTCGAGGACTTCATCGGCGTCGTCCGGGGCCGCACGGTGAACAGCACCCGCGGCCGCACCCCCACCGAGCCCAAGACCGCGGACCAGCCCCGGCGCAAGCCCACCGCCGCCAAGGGGCAGCAGCGGTCCGGAGGCGGCGGCGCGGTCAAGGGCCGTGGGTCGGCCAAGGGCGGCGGCTCGGGCAAGAGCGCCGGATCGGCCAGGAGCGGCGGCTCGACCAAGGGCTCAGGGGCCCGCCGGGGCGGCAAGCCCCGCCGCCGCGGCTAGGCAGGCTCCCCGCTCACTCGGGCGGCAGCCCCGCGCTCACTTCGGCGGCAGCCCCGCCGCGAACGCGTGCCCCTCGTCCACCCAGTCGCCGAGCGCGTCGTCCTGGGCGAGGGCGGCCCCGGCGACCAGGATCCAGCCGCGCATCGGGCGGCCGGTCATGTCGAACACCCGTGTGCCCGGCCGGGCCAGTGCCGCGTCCGTGGCCTCGGGGCCGACCCGGACCATGAGGTCCTCGCCGGAGACGCCGACAGCCATGTTCCCCTCCACCAGGAACGCCAGCCCGCCGAACATCCGCTTCTCGGTGATCCCCGGACGTGCTCCGAGCCGCTCCCGTACGCGCTGGGCGAGCCCTTCGTCGTAGGCCATGCCGCTGCTCATTCCATGAGTCGGAGTTCCAGGTCGCGCAGGTCCTTGCCCAGGGAGGAGCGGACCTGGCGGGCCAGGAGCGGTGCCGCAAGGCGGTAGAAGCCGCCGGAACCGCCCTGGACGCGGATGCGGGCGAGGGTACCGTGCGGGTGCGGTGCGAAGGCGTAGGTGACGTGCATCGGCAGCGGGCCCGCCACGGACACCATGTCGAGCAGCCCGGGCGGGTCGTAGGCCGCCACGCGCAGGACGTAGTCGATGCGCCGGCCGAGGAAGTACGCCGTACGGGTGACCTCGGCGCCCACACCGAAGCCGCCCGCGTCGGCCTCGCGCGTCAGCTCCGCCGTACGGATGCCCTGGGTCCAGTCGGCGTCGTGGCGCCAGTCCATGGCATAGGCGGCCACCTGCTCCGGCGGGAGCGGGACGACCCGTTCCACGGTCACGTCGATCGTCATGGTGCTTCCAGGATCCTCGCGTCGGGCGGCGGGCGCGCGGTGGGTCGCAACGGGACAGACGGGCCGTCACGCGAGACGCTGCTCCCGACCGCCCCGCGCGAAGGAGCCCGACATGACCGCAGCGAACCCCTCCTCCGACGACGCCTACCGCTTCGACGACCTGACCGCCCTGTTCATCAACTGCACGCTCAAGCCGTCACCCCAGCAGAGCCACACCCAGGGACTGATCGACAAGAGCGCGGACATCATGATGTCGCGCGGCGTCACCACATCCGAGATCCGGGCCGTCGACCACGACCTCGCCCCCGGCGTCTACCCCGACATGACCGAGCACGGCTTCGCGGCGGACGAGTGGCCGGCGCTCTACGAGCAGGTCATGGCCGCCGACATCCTGGTGATCGCCGGGCCGATCTGGCTGGGCGACAACAGCTCGGTCACGAAGAAGGTGATCGAGCGGCTCTACAGCTGCTCGGGGCTGCTCAACTCCGCGGGCCAGTACGCCTATTACGGCCGGGTCGGCGGCTGTCTGATCACCGGCAACGAGGACGGCGTGAAGCACTGCGCGATGAACGTCCTCTACAGCCTCCAGCACCTCGGCTACACCATCCCGCCGCAGGCGGACGCCGGCTGGATCGGCCCGGCCGGGCCCGGACCGTCGTACCTGGACCCGGGCTCGGGCGGCCCGGAGAACGACTTCACCAACCGCAACACCACGTTCATGACCTGGAACCTGATGCACCTCGCCGCCATGCTCAAGCGCGCCAAGGGCGTCCCCGCCCACGGCAACCAGCGCTCCGAGTGGGACGCCGGCTGCCGTTTGGACGCCCCCAACCCGGACTACCGCTGAGGGGGTTCAGTCCGCGGCGACCCCGGGAATCTCCTTGGCCACCTTGTTCAGCGGGCCGATGAGCAGCCACAGCACGGCCAGGCAGAGCAACGCGCCGCTCCAGGCTCCCCGCAGACCCGACAGCCATGGCACCACGAGCAGGAAGGGGAATCCGTAGACCGCCAGCCACCCCACGGCACCGCGCACGGTCCAGCAGTCCTCGCTGTCGGCTCCCAGGCCGACGGACAGACCGCCGATGATCCCGCCCATGAGCCCGGTCATGAACAGACCGAACGCGGTGGCCGGCCACCGCGCCGTACGGAACCACCACTCCGCGTCCTCGGGGGACGACAAGGCCCCCAGCGCCAGCACGAGTGCGGCGATCGGGATGCCCATGAGCACCAGGTTCGCGATCCGCAGGGTGTTCCACAGCCACTCGGGGTCCCCGTACCCGCCCGGATCCAGCCCGGCCACCGGCGGCGGCTCACTGCCCGCGTCTGCGATCATGCCGCGCCGCAGCCACCGGGTGGCCCACCCCAGCAGTACCGCCCACAGCACCCCGCACCCCAGCGCCGCACCGCCGACCGCCACGGCCACGCGCTGGCCCGCCGCGTCGGGGTGCCACCACAGCAGCGCCCCGGCCAGCCATCCCAGCAGCACGGCGGCGCCCGCGGCGAGCCGGGCCGACAGAACGAACCACAGCCCGGTCCGCCGCGCGCGGGCACCGCGGGAGTGCAGCCGCTCGACCTGCCAGAGGCGGACCAACTCACCGCGCTCGCGCTTCTGTTTCCGCTTCCGTTTCAGCTTCACGCCAAGGGTCACCACAACACCCCGAAGCACATCACCCCACCGATGACCAGCCAGAACGCGGTGCCGACGTAGAGGACGACCAGCTTGCCCAGGAGGAACGGCAGCCACATCGCGTGCGCCGCGCGTTCGGGCTTGTGCGGGTCGTAGGCGAGCTGGGTGCGCGGCATCCTGCGCCGGCAGGTGTAGGTGTGCCGTAGACCGTCGGTGTCCGTGTACTCGTAGACCACGGACTTCTTGCCCTCCGTGCCGATCGCGTGGGCGAGGACCGTGATGCCGCGCCGGCGCAGGACGATCCGCCGGAAGGTGTCCTGGACGGCGGTGAACAGACCGGCCAGGCCGAGCCCGAGGGGCAGCAGACCGAGGACGACACCGAGGACGCGCGCGCCGTGCTCGGTGGCGACCCAGACGGCATAGCCGAGATAGGCCAGCGGTACCGCGGCGAGGAGGGCCAGCAGCGGCCAGACGCGCTCACGCGGCTTGCCGGCACTGGCGACCAGGGCGCTGCCCGCCGGATCCCGGTGCTCGGGCAGGGCGGCGGTCAGGGCCGCGGCGAAGGCCGCGGTGGCGGTCGGATTGCCGCCCTCGACGCGGTGGGTCACGCCGTCGGTGAGCACGATCTCGACGGCCCGCCCCTCGACGGCACGGACCTCACGGACCGCGGCGAGCGGGATGTCGACGCGCTGATCGGAGCGGTCGAGGTGGACGGCGTCGGCGTCGAACGCCGCGGAGACCCCCCGACCGTTGAGTATCTGGGACACGCAGGCATGACCACCGAGATCGGCTCAGGGTTGTCCCGGATCAGGAGGGAAATTTCAGCACCCGTCGAGAGGAATGTCAGTACCCGTCGAACGGAACGTCAGGCCCCGTCGAAGAGCCACTCGTACGCCGCCCGCGCCGTGAACTCCTCCTGCCCGCCGCGCAGTAGGAGCCCGGCGGTCGCGAACTCGGGGGCGTCGGCCTGGGCGGCGACGTACGGGATCGCGATGCAGCGCATACCGGCCGCGTGCGCTGCGGCGGCGCCCGGTGCCGCGTCCTCCAGCACCACGCAGTCGGCCGGTGCCGCCCCGAGCCGGCGGGCCGCCTCCAGGAACACGTCGGGCGCGGGCTTGCCGTGCTCGACCTCGTCGGCCGAGACGACGGTCCGCAACTGCGCGTCCAGACCGGTGCCGGCCAGCACCGCGGCGATGGCCTCCCGCGAGGAGCCCGACGCCACGGCCATCGGAACGTTCCCGGTGGCCAGCAGCTCCACGAACTTCCGCATCTCCGGGTACGCGCGCGTGGCGGCCCGGGCCAGTTCGAGATAGCGGCGGTTCTTGGCGGCGAGCAGCTCCTCCACCGAGGCCGGCAGACCGTAGCGCGCCTTCCAGGCGGTGACCGTCTCCAGCGTGCTGATGCCGACGTAGCGCTCGTGCTCGGCCCAGGTGAAGTCCGGGACGCCGTGCTCGGCGAGAAGCTGCCGGCCGGCTTCGTAGTAGTTCGGTTCGCTGTCCACGAGCGTTCCGTCGAGATCGAAGATGACTGCGAGGCGGCCGGGATTGCTCATGGCGTCCAGGATGCCAACGTTCACTTCCGGGCCGTGCGGCCCACCGACTCCACCAGTGGCAGCAGCCGGTGCGCGACCCGTTCGCGCAGCGCGACCTCGGTACGGGTGCGGACGACACCGGGCAGGCTGATCAGTTTCTGGATCACGTCCTCCAGATGGGCGTTGTCCCGCGCCACGACCCGGGTCAGCAGATCACCGCCGCCCGTGATCGAGAAGGCCTCGACGATCTCCGGTACGGCGGCCAGGGCGTCGCCCACGTCGTCGAGATGGCCCTGGGTGACCTCGATGTGCACGAACGCGAGCACCGGGTGGCCGAGGGCGGCGGGGGACAGCGAGGGACCCGTTCCGGTGATCACGCCGTCCCGTTCCAGCCGGTCGAGCCGGGCCTGGAGGGTGCCGCGGGCGATCCCGAGAACGCGGGCGTACTCGCGCACGCTGGTGCGCGGCTGCTCCAGCAGCAGCCGCAGGATGCGGGTGTCCAGCTCGTCCACGGCCATCGGGCCGACCTCCTCGTGCATGGTCCGTTGGCCTCCCGGTGGGCGACGCAGGACCCGATCCTCTGTGCCAATGGCCCAGCATATTCGACCCGACTTGAGCCAGCAGCCGGACTGATGCTGCAATGAAACCGTCGATGGCGCTGCGGACCCCGCGGCGCCTTTTTCATGCCATGTCTGTCGATGGGGGCGCGAAGCAGTGCTGAAGAGGGTGTTCATGGCTCCGGACCCGGGCCGCGTACGGCTGCGCTTCGCCGTGCGTGCCGTGCTCGGGATCGGGCTCGCGGTCGTGGTCTGCGGCCTCGCCGGACACTCCCTCGTCGGCGCCGTCACCGGCGGCCTCGCCGCGCTGCTCGCCCTGTTCACGGTCACCGACTCCACGGTGCGCGGGCAGGCGGTCACCACCGCGCTGCTGCCGCTGGTCGGCCTGCCCGTGCTCGCCGCGGCGGCCGGACTCCACGACCACCCGCTCGCCCGCGACCTCACCTTCCTCGCGGTCGTCGGCGCGGGCGTGTACGCGCGCCGCTGGGGTCCGCGCGGCCACAGCCTGGGCGTCTTCGCGTTCATGACCTTCTTCGTGGCGCAGTTCCTCCAGGCCACCCCGCCCCAGCTCCCCGAGCTCTACGCCGCCGTCCTCCTCTCCCTCCTCGTGGCCTCCGCGGTCCGCTTCGGCCTGTGGTGCTACGAGCGCCGCCTGCCCCCGGCCGCCGTCCCCGCGCCGCCGGGCGGCACCGGCCTGGCCCGAGTGACCACGCGCCAGGCCGTCCAGGCGACCGCCGGCGCCGGCTTCGCCCTGGTCGTCGGCCAGCTGGTCTCGGGGGAGCGCTGGTACTGGGCCGTAGGCGCCACCTGGTGGGTCTTCGTCAACACCACCTCCCGCGGCGAGACCCTGGTCCGCGGCTTCCGCCGGGTCCTCGGCACGGTGATCGGCATAGCCCTGGGCCTGCTGATAGCGGTCCCCCTGCAGGGCGCCACGATCCCATCAGCCGCCATACTCACCGCCTGCGTCTTCGGCATCTTCTACACGGCAGCGGTGTCCTACACGTGGATGATGCTCTGCGTAACCATCCTCGCCGAGCTCCTCTACGGCCTTCTCGGCGTCCTCGATCCCGCCCTGCTGGCGCTGCGCCTGGCGGAGACCGGCGTGGGCGCGCTCGGCGCCGTCCTGGCCGTACTCTTCGTGCTCCCCGTGACCACCCACGCGGTGACCGACGCCTGGATCCAGCGGGCCCTGCGCTGCGTCCACGCGGCCACCGCCGAGGCAGCGGCCCGCCTGTCCGGCTCCACGACCGCGGACCCCGCCTCCAGAGTGGCCGAACTCGAACAACTACTGGCCCGCGTCCGCCTCTCCGTCGCCCCCCTGGTCCACCCACTGAACCCGATGCGACGCCGTAAGCACCGCGCCCGCCAGGTCCTCACCCTCCTCGACGACTGCGCCCGCGAGATCCGTGGCCTCGTGACCGTGGCCGCCGACCCCATCGCCTCCCACGACGCCCGCCTCGCCGCCGCGTGCTGGCGAGTGGAAGCGGCGGTGGAAGCCCTCACGGGCGGCCCGGAGACGTTCACTGTCACGACCGCACAGCCCCCCGTCACGGAACCGGCCCTGACCCACCTGCACAGCCTGGAACAGGCCCTCACCGAACTGGCCACACCACTGCGGACTCCGTCGGGGTCACGGTTGGTGGGCGCCTGACGTCATCGGACGTGCTCCGTGCTGGGGCTGTGCGTTGGCGGACTTCTCCGTACAGCTGCGGGCGACGGTATCGGCGAAGACCCGGGCGAGCGGGGTGAGGGAGTCCCAGCGGCGGACAGCCCAGCCGACCGGGAGCGGGGGCAGATCGGGGATGGGGACAAGGCGGAGGGGACCGTCACCGGGTACCTCCCAGCCGGGCAGAACGGGCACGACGGCGTGGCCGAGCCCGAGCTCCGCCAGCAGGAGGGCGGTGTCCCAGTCGGCGACGCTGGTGTCGGAGCTGCTTCGGACACCGAGTTCGGCGAACGCGGCGTCAAGGCGGGCGCCTGAGGTGGAGTTCTGAGGGAGTCGGATGAGGCTGATGTCGCTGAATTCGGCTGTGTTGACACAGGGCCGGCCCGCGAGCGGATCGTCGGCGCGGACAGCCAGTACCCAGGGCAGGGCGACGACGGGGCGCTGCTCGATACCGCGCACTGGGCCGCCGATCGTGACCCAGGCGAGGTCCAGGTTGCCGGCGGTGAGGGCGTCGAAGCAGTTGCGGCTGGAGGTCTCTGTCCGGAACTCCAGACTGACCTTCGGGTAGCGCTGCCGGAAGGCGACGATGGCCTCGGACATGAAGTGCCGCACGGTTGTTCCGCCCGTGGTGACGCGCACGGAGCCGCTGTCGCCGTTGACGAGGTCCCCGAGACGCCGCAGGGCCAGATCCAGTCCGGCGATGCTGTCCGCGGCGGCGTCGCACAGGACGCGCCCCGCGTGTGTGGGCACGACGCCTCGTGGCTGGCGCTCCAGGAGGCTCACACCGGCCTCTCGCTCCAACCGCTTCACATGCTGGCTCACCGCTGACTGCGTGCAGTTCAGCTCCCGGGCGACGGCGCTGAGGCTTCCCGCTCTGCACACGGCCACGAAGATGCGCAGGTCCTCCAAAGTCATAACCCCTAGCTATAGCTTGGGTATAGCTAGAAATCCATAGGATTGACTGGGGTTACGGGAGTCCAGGATGATCAGTGCAGGGCCCAGGCGGCAACCCGTCCGGTGCTTTCGCAGGATCCGGACCACAGGCGAAGGCGCGGACGGGTGCCGACCTCAAGAGACGGAAGGACACCGCCCTGTGCCTGCTTCTCCTACCGCTGCCGACCAGGCCATGGCGCTACTGCGCAAGCTCGGTGCTGCGGACATCGCCCATCCGGGCGGCACTCTCGTCGCCCATCTCCAGCGCGTCCAGGGACAACTCGCCGTATGGGGCGCCCGCCCCGCCCTCCAGGTCGCGGGCCTGTGCCACGCCTTCTACGGCACCGACGGCTTCCCTACCGCCTTGCTGTCCCCGCACCGCCGCACCGAACTCGCAGCGGTGATCGGTGCCGAGGCTGAAGCCATTGTGTATCTCTACGCGTCGTGTGACCGGAAGGCCACCTATCCGACGCTCGCAGATGCCGACGGAGCCTTCCGGAATCGCTTCACCGGCCGTCTCCACACTCCGGAGCCGCAACTTCGGCGTGACTTCGCCGAGTTGTCCGCCGCCAACGAACTCGACCTTGCCCGCATTGATCCTGTCTTTCGCGAGAAGTGGGGGGCCGAACTCCTCGCCCTGTTCGCCCGATTCCAGCCCTTGCTGAGCCAACCTGCTTGGTCGGACTGCCACATGGTGCTCGCCCCAGCTCCGCAGGACTAGAGCGAAGGGGAACCGGGGCGGGCCGGCTCACTCATGAGGGAGGGGGCGAAACGCCCTTCAAGCTCGTCGAGCACCCTGCTCCGCTGCGTGGTCGACGGGGACACGGTCCAGTAGGGAACGGGTGATGCGCTCGCTGCCCTCGATAGCCCCCACCCACCCGCTGGGGCGCAGCCTCAGTGGCGGCGCATCTGGGTGCCGGTCGGTATTTCCAGCCCGTCCGGCGTTTGAGGACGAGGCCGTTGAGGCCGACGGGGTCCAGGGGCGGAGCCCCTGGTGGGGTGCGGGGGCGGAGCCCCGCGGGGGTTCAGGGGGCGGAGCCCCCGGCGGGGTCGAAGGGGCGGCACCCCTGGAGGACGGGAATGGGTAGGGGCGGCGGGGGCGAAAACCCGTGCGGCGCGGCACACCCCACCCACTTGGTCTAGACCGCGCATGATCGACTGCTACCGTCACCCCCGGACGCACCCGACCGAGAGGGGACAGCGGTGGCAGACGGCGCCAGGCGGCACAGACGGGCCTTCATCGGATCGTTCACGGCAGCCGGAGGCCCCGGCATCGTGACAGCAACCGTGTCCCCGGACACCGGAGCACTGACCCTCCAGGACAGCGTCGCCGACCTGCCCGACCCGTCCTACCTCGCCCTGACCCCCGACGGCGACACCCTCTACGCGGTCAGCGAGACGTCCGAGGGCGCAGTAGCCGCGTACCGGGTCACCGACGGCAAGCCCGCCCCCCTCGGCCCACCGGTCCCCGTACACGGCAGCGGCCCCACCCACCTCGGCCTCTACGCCGGCCACGTCCTGACCGCCAACTACGGCTCAGGAAGCGTCACCGCCGTCCGCCTCCGCCCCGACGGCACCCTCACGGACACCACACCCGGCGCCGTACTCCACCACACCGGCTCCGGCCCGCACACCCCTCGCCAGCAGACCCCCCACGCCCACCAGATCCAGGCCGACCCCTCCGGCCGCTGGGCCGTCAGCGTCGACCTCGGCACCGACTCGGTACGGGTGTGCACCCTGACCGACGGCCACCTCGACCTCCGCGGCGAGTACGCACTCCGCCCCGGCTCCGGCCCCCGCCACCTGGCCTTCCACCCCGACGGCACCCTCGCCTACGTGGCCAACGAACTCACCCCTACCGTCACCGTCTGCCGCTGGGACGCCGCCGACGGCTCCCTCAAGCCCCTCGCCGAGACCCCGGTACTGCCCGGCGCCCCGGCAGGCGACGCCTACCCGTCGGGCATCGTCGCCGCACCCGACGGCCGCTTCGTATGGACCGCCACCCGCGGCGAGGACGTGCTGTCCGCGTTCGCCGTCGAGGGGGAGACCCTGCGCCTGCTCGGCACCGTGCCCTGCCGAGGCCACTGGCCGCGGGCCCTCATCGAGGCCGGCGGCTTCCTGTACGCCGCCAACGAGCGCTCCGGCGACGTGGCCTGGTTCGCCGTCGACGCGGCGACCGGCCTGCCCCGCTACGGCGGCTCCGTCGAGGTCCCCGCAGCGTCCTGCGTGGTCATCGCCTGAGCCCCGCCCCTCTCCAGGGACGCCCCGGCAGGCAGAAGGGCCCGCTCCGTGCTCGGAGCGGGCCCTTTCGTCGTGCTGCGGGTGCTGTGTGCGTCAGCGCACCGGCGTGCCGTGCGGCGCCTGCGGGGTGATGCCGAGCGCCGTCGTGTACTTGGCCAGGGCCAGCTTGCCGATGGCCGGGTAGGGGCCGAGCGGCTCGGCGGCGGAGCAGCCCGCCTCCTTGGCCGCGTCCTCGACCAGGGCCGGGTCGATCTCCGGCCCTATCAGGTACGGCGCCAGCGCCAGCTGCTGCGAGCCGGACGACCGCAGCTGCTCGGCCACGGACGCGATCGAACCCTCCTGGTCGAGCGCGGCCGCCATCACCGGCACAGCCAGCCGCGCCGCCAGCAGCATGCCGGTGATCCCGGCCGCCTGCACGGCCTCCTCGCCGCCCACCGAGGCCAGGATGATGCCGTCCGCGGCCGTCGCCACGGTGAACAGCCGGGCCCGGTCGGCGCGGGCCAGACCGGCCTCCGACAGGCGCACGTGCAGCGCCTCGGCGAGCAGCGGGTGCGGGCCGAGCGCGTCGGTCAGATCGGCGGCGACACGGCTGTCCATCACAGCCTGGCGGACCTGGCGCAGCAGCGCGTTGTCCGGGCCGGCGAGCAGCGGTACGACGACGGCGACCGGTCCCTCGGGCTCCTTGACCTCCACGCCGGCGGCGATCGCCTGCTCGTAGCGGGCGGTGCGCTCCTGTGCGGTGTGGGCGAGCACGCTCTGGAGCGTGGGGAACTCCGAGTCGTCACCGTCGAGGTACCCGATCCGGGCGTCCAGACCGGGCAGCTCGGAGCGGGCGATGCTCACGACCTCCTCGGCGAGGCTGCGCGTGGCCGCGCCGGGCGTGCCCGGCACGGCGAGGACGAGCGCGGGCGCGCCCTCGGGTGCGGCCAGGGGCTCGGGTCGGCGGTGCCGCCCGGGCTGACGGGGGCGCGGCATTCGTACTGGCAGGCCGGACGCGGGCCCAGTGGGGGAGCTCATGGCGCCGCATGTTACTGGCTTCCTGGGTTCCCCTGTTCGGGGAGGGTGCAGGTGAGCGGTATCCGTCCGGTTTTGTCTGATGAGTTACGTGCGGATCAGAAGTGATCAGCGTGTGTCGTCCGGTTTGTCGATGGGCAACGCGCGGGTGGATGTCAACCGCTCTTTTCGGTCACCACGTAGAGCATCGTCTCGTCACTCGGCAGAGTGAGCGCGTCGTGGGCGAGGTCCCTCGCGATGCACACCGCGCCCCGCAGGGGGTCCCCGGCGCTCGGTACCCGGCGGGCCTGCGGCAGCCGCCGTGCCAACTCCTTCTCCAGGGGTACGAGGAGCGGCTCGCCGAGCTGGAACAGGCCTCCGGTGAGCGCCACTTGCGCGTCCGCCGTGTCCGGGCAGACGGCCGCCGCGGACTCGGCGATGTGCCCGGCCGCTGTGCGCAGGATGCCCTCGGCGACCGGATCCCCGTCGGCGCAGACGGCCACCTGGGGGGCGAAGGAGGCGAGTACGGCGGGACGGTCGGGGCGCGGGTAGAGCTTGCCGGGCAGGCCGGCCAGCGGGCCGAACAACTCCTCGGCCCTGGCCCGCAGTCCGGCGGAGCCGCCGGGCCGCCCGTCGTGGGCGCGCATCGCCGCCTCCAGACCGGCCCGCCCGATCCAGGCGCCGCTGCCGCAGTCGCCGAGCAGATGGCCCCAGCCGTCCGCGCGCCGCCAGCGGGTCAGATCGGTGCCGATCGCGATCAGCCCGGTGCCACCGGCGAGCACGGCGCCCGGCACCGGCCCCAGGGCGCCGGTGTAGGCGGTCACGCCGTCGGCGACGAGAGCCACCCTGCGCACCCCGAACTCCCGCCCCAGCGCGCCCGGCAACTCCGCGCGCAGGGCGTCGCCCAGGCTGGTCAGCCCGGCGGCACCGATCGCCGCCGTGCCCAGGTCCGTGATCCCGCTCTCGGCGGTCAAGGCACGCACCATGGGGACCAGTTGCTCCATGAAGTGCCCCGGGTCGATGCCCCGGGGGCCGGTACGCACCGGCTCCCGCGACCGTCGTGGGCCCGCCTCGCCGCCGTCCGCCGAGCCGACGACGACCCGCAGTCCGGAGCCCCCGGAGTCGACCGCCAGGATGCCTGCGCCGGAGGTCACGGCAGGCGCCAGTCCACCGGCTGACCCCCCTGCCTGATCAGCAGGTCGTTGGCCCTGCTGAACGGGCGCGAGCCGAAGAAACCGCGATCGGCCGACATCGGGGAGGGATGGGCGGACTCCACCGACGGCAGGTTGCCCAGGAGCGGCCGGAGGTTACGGGCGTCGCGGCCCCACAGGATGGAGACCAGCGGCTTGCCACGCGCCGCCAGCGCCCGTATCGCCTGCTCGGTGACCGCCTCCCAGCCCTTGTCGCGGTGCGCGCCCGGTTTGCGCGGGGCCGTGGTGAGCGCCCTGTTGAGCAGCAGCACACCCTGCTGCGTCCAGGGCGTCAGATCGCCGCTGGACGGCTGCGGCAGCCCGAGATCGGTGTTCAGCTCGCGGAAGATGTTGATGAGACTGCCGGGCAGCGGACGCACGTCGGGCGCGACCGAGAACGACAGGCCCACCGCGTGTCCCGGTGTCGGATACGGGTCCTGACCGACGATCAGGACCCTTACGTCGTCGAAGGGCTGCTGGAAGGCCCGCAGGACGTTCGGTCCGGCCGGGAGATAGGTGCGTCCCGCGGCGATCTCCGCGCGCAGGAAGTCGCCCATCTCGGCGATCCGTCCGGCGACGGGTTCGAGGGCCTTCGCCCAGCCCGGTTCGACGATTTCATGCAAGGGTCGTGGTGCCACGGCCGTCACCCTACTGCCGTACAGGCGGCGGCGATCAACCGGTGGCCAAGGCTGGCCCCTGCCCCTCGACGGCTCATCCGACCACCGCGGCCCGCACGCACAGCACGTCCGGCAGATGGGAGGCCAGCTGCCGCCAGGTGTCGCCGTCGTCGGCGGAGGCGTACACCTCGCCGTTGCGGTTGCCGAAGTACACGCCCGCCGGGTCCGCGTCGTCGGTGCACAGGGCGTCGCGCAGCACCGTGCCGAAGTGGTCGCCCTCCGGCAGCCCGGCCGCCAGCGGCTCCCACGTCTTGCCCGCGTCCGCCGTACGGAAGACCCGGCAGCGCCGGTCGGCGGGCACCCGGTCGGAGTCGGCGTTGATCGGGAAGACGTACGCCGTGTCACCGCGGTGCGGATGGGCGGCGACCGCGAAACCGAACGTGGACGGCAGGCCCTCGCCGATGTCCGTCCAGTGCGCCCCCGCGTCGTCGCTGCGGTACACCCCCCAGTGGTTCTGCAGGTACAGCCGGTCCGGGTTCGCCGCGTCCCGGGCCACCTTGTGCACGCACTGGCCGAACTCGGGGTTGGGATCCGGCAGGAACACCGCGGAGACACCGGAGTTGGACGGCGCCCAGCTCGCCCCGCCGTCCGCGGTGCGGAACACCCCCGCGGTCGAGACGGCCACGGTCACCGAACCGGCGTCCCGCTCGTCGGTGAGCACCGTGTGCAGACCCTCCCCGCCGCCGCCCGGCACCCACTGCGAGCGCGTGGGGTGCTCCCACAGCGGGCGGACCAGCTCAAAGGTCTCGCCGCGGTCCTCGGAGCGGTACAGCGCGGCCGGTTCCGTGCCCGCGTAGACCACGCCCGGTTCCGCGGCCGCCGGGTGCAGCTGCCACACCCGCTCCAGCGAAGCCCCCGTCTCCTTGGGGAACTTGACCGCCGGCTGCGCCGGTTCGGTCCAGCTGCGCCCCAGGTCGTCGGAGTGGAACACGGACGGGCCCCAGTGCGCGCTGTCGCCACCGGCCAGCAGCCGCGGGCGCTCGCCGCGGGTGTCGATCGCGACCGAGTACACGGCCTGTGCGTTGAAGTAGGGACTCTCGTCGAACTCCCAGGCGCCACCTCGCCTGCGCCCGATGAACAGGCCCTTGCGCGTGCCCACGGCGAGCAGTACCTCGGTCATGCCGATCACCTCCGCGACGTCGTTGTCCAAGCCACGGGCCAGTCTGCACCCCGCCACTGACAGTCACCTCTGGAAACGGCTCCGTCGCAGGTCAGAGCGGCGATGATAGCCCGGGGCAAGGTTCTGCGGGGGCGTTTCGGCAAGACGCCTTCGCGGGCCGGGAGACCGTGCGACGGTCGGGACCAAGTACGTGTCGTGAGCATCGAGAGGCCGCCAGTCGTATGGGAGGGCGGTCCGGCATGTTCGTGCGCTCATGAGGAGGAAGCCTTCGATGGCGTTCCGTGGTCCGAGGGTGTGGCTCTGGCGCCTGCGGCGCAATCCGCTCAAGCGCCGCGCCGATGTGGTGGAGACCTGGGTGCTGCTGGCGGCCTGCGCGCTCACCGTCCTCGTCGGCGTGGTCGTCGGTCTGACGACGGCCGGTTCCGTCGAGCACGGGCTGGCCCGCGAGCGCGCCGAGTGGCGCCCGGTCGAGGCCCGGCTCACGGACCGGGCGACCGGTGCCTTCGATCCGCACGCTACGGCGTCGGGCGGCGCGCTCGTGTGGGCGAAGGTGAGCTGGACCGCCCCCGACGGCTCCTTCCGCACCGGCCAGGCGCGGGTCCGTCAGGGCAGCGAGGCAGGGACCGCTGTCACCGTCTGGACGGACCGAGAAGGACGCCTGGTCACCGAGCCCGCCACCGCCTCCCAGGCCCGTGTGCGGGCCGCGCTGGCGGGCGCTCTGGTGGGGGCCTGCGCGGCCGCCCTGCCCGTCGTCGGCGGCCGGATGCTGTGCGGCCCTCTGGAACGGCGGCGCGTCGACCGGTGGGACACCGAGTGGGCGCGGTTCGGGCCGTCGTGGGGGCGGACGGCGGGCTGAAGGGACGCGTCGTCGCCGCCCCGCACACGGCGGGCTGAAGGGACGCGTCCTCTCACCGCCCCGCACCCATCAGCACCTCCCGGCACCTCTCCAACAGCTCCTCGTCCCCTTTCGGCGTCTCGTCGCTGCCGTGCACACCCTGCTGCGCCGTATGCCGCCGCGGCGCGGCGAGTTCCGCCGCCACCAGGTCGTGCAGCGGCAAGGCGGCGCCGCCCATCTCGGCGAGGCAGCCGGCGATGGTGAGGCGGGTGTGGGGATTGTCCCCCCAGGCCGAACGCAGCACCGGAATGACGGGTTCTGGATCCCCGCCCACGCGCCACAGGGCGCACGCCGCCGACGTCCGCTCCCAGAGCCACTCCGCCTCGGTCATACGCCGGAGCACCGGCAGCCCGGCACGGGCCGACGGCCCCAGCCGCCCCAGCTCCTCGGCCGCCCGCCGGCGCCCACAGGAATCCGCGCCCTCCGCCTCGCGCAGCAGGACGGGCAGGACGACGGACGCGTCCCCCTCCACCGCCCACAGGGCGCCCGCCGCCGCGGAGGCGTACGCGCCGTCCAGCAGGCCGCGCAGCACCGGTATCGCCGCGCGGGCGGCCGGCCCGAACGAGCCGAGGGCCCGGACCGCGTAACCCGCCAGCGCGTCCTGCGGGCGTGGGTGTGTCAGCAGCCGCAGCACCTCCGGCACGGCCTCCGCGTCCCCCAGCGCCTGCAGCGCGAGCAACAGCGGGGGCGCCAGGCGGGACGCGTCGGGGGAGTCGAGGGCGACGGCACCGAGCCTGCGCCGCAGCGCGGGCGCCAGCGGGGCCGCGTCCGGGCCCAAGTGGACGAGCTCCCGCCCCAGGTCGTCCGGCGGGTCCGGTTGCTCCAGCAGCCGGGCCAGCACCGGCACCGCACGCCGGTCCCCGCTGCGGGCCAGGGCCTTGACCGGGCCGCCCAGCGTCCGCCCGCCGCCCTCCCACTGCCGTACCCACAGATCGGGGCGGGAGCCGACCAGCGCATGGAGGTCGTCGGCGGCCGGAGCCGCCAGGCCGAACAGGTCCTGCAGCACGGCCACCGCCGCCTCGCGCAACCGGTCCTCCTGCGCGGCCAGTTGCGCCCCGATCAGCGCGACGGGCTCGCGGTAGTCGGCGCGCCACTCGCGAAACAGCACCCCCGACATCCACACCGCGTTGCACCGGTCGGTGGAGTCCGGGCTGCTCAACTGCCCGACCAGCAGGGCGATCCGGTCGTCCACCCGGCCGTCCAGCGCCAGGTGCAGGGTGCGCAGCAGATGCGAGCCCTCCTCGTCCGAGGGCCGCAGCCTGCGCAGCCGCCCGACGAGCGTGTCCGTGCCCGCAGCCACGGCCTCACAGATCCCGGGCGTGCGCCGCGCGGAGCGCTCCCTCAGCAGCCGGACGGCGGTGGGCACCAGATCGGCAGGCAGCCGCTCGGGAGCGCAGCCGGCGAGCCGGCCCAGCGCGGCGAGCCGCAGCCCGGGGGCGTACGGCGGCGCGCTCTGCGCGACCAGCAGGTCCACCGCGGCGTCGGCGTGCGCGGGGTACCGCCGGGCGAAGAGCCCGAGACTCTCGGTCAGGGCGAGCAGGACCCGGTCGTCCCGCTCCACTCTGATGCGCTCCTGCAACAGGCCGAGCACCCGCGCCGGTTCGGGCAGGAACCGCACCAGCGCCTTCGGCGCCGCCCGGCGCACGCCGAGGTCGGTGTCCCCGGCCAGCTCGGCGAAGACGTCGGCGCCGGCCCGGACCGCCGCCCGGGCCTGCGCATACGCGCCCTCGCCCTCCTCCTCGCCGCCGATGCTGACGAGGAGTTCCACGATGCCGCCCCGGTCCAGCACGTCCTGCCGCGCCGCGAGCGCGAACAGGAACGGAACGCAGGCCAGCGTCGAGTCGTACACATCTCCCTGGTGGTGCACAGCGCCGTACATGCCGTCGAGCGCGGTCTCTCGCTCGGCGGGGTCCGCGGAGGCCAGACCCCTCAGGAGCCCGGGAACGTCCTCCGCACTGCCGTACGCATGGCGCATCGAGGCCCAGTCGACCTCGTCGATCCCCGTGAACACGTTGTCCTCCCCAGGCGAACTGCCACTGATTCGGAGTCTGCACCACGGGACTGACAACGAAGCGGAATCGATGCGTAACTGTGTGCGATCCGGTCAGGGCGTCCCGGGCAGCGCCCGGTCCAGGATCGTGTCCAGGTCCGCGCTGTCGGGCAGGGTGCCGAAGGCATGGCCCCAGTCGCCGCCCAGGCGGGTCGCGCAGAACGCGTCGGCGACCGGGGCCGGGGCGTGCCGGACCAGCAGCGAGGCCTGCAGCGTCAGCGCCATCAGCTCCACCAGCCGACGGGCGCCGGGCTGCGACGCCTCGGACAACTGCGCCTTCAGCCGCGTCACGGCCGCGTCCAGCCGGGCGTCCGCCCCCCGCGCCAGGGCGAGTTCGGCGAAGAGGGCCTCGGCGGTGGCGGAATCCCGGCCCAGAGCCCGCAGTACGTCGAGGGCGTTGACGTTGCCCGAGCCCTCCCAGATCGAGAGCAGGGGAGCCTCGCGGTAGTGGCGGGGCATGCCCGACTCCTCCACGTAGCCGTTGCCGCCGAGGCACTCCAGGGCCTCCGCGGTGAAGGCCGGGCCCCGCTTGGTGACCCAGTACTTGCCGACGGCGGTGGCGATCCGGCGGAACGCCGCCTCACCGGTGTCGCCGCGCACCGCACGGTCGGCCGCGCCCGCCAGCCGCAGCGTGAGGGTCGTGGCGGCCTCGGACTCAAGGGCGAGGTCGGCCAGAACATTGCGCATCAGCGGCTGGTCGAGCAGCCGCGCCCCGAACGCGCTGCGATGGCGCACATGGTGCCCGGCCTCCACCAGCGTCTTGCGCATCAGCGTCGCCGACGACATCACGCAGTCCAGCCGGGTGCAGTTGACCATCTCGATGATCGTCTTGACGCCCCGCCCCTCGGGGCCGACCAGCCAGGCGACGGTCCCGTCGAACTCCGGCTCGGAGGAGGCGTTGGAACGGTTGCCCAGCTTGTCCTTGAGCCGCTGGATACGGAACGTGTTGCGGCTGCCGTCGGGCAGGATCCGCGGCACCAGGAAGCACGACAGGCCGCCCGGCGCCTGCGCCAGGACCAGGAAGACGTCGCACATGGGCGCCGAGGTGAACCACTTGTGGCCGCGCAGCGTGTACACGCCCGGCTCGGCGGTCGGCGTGGCCGTGGTGGTGTTGGTCCGCACGTCCGAGCCGCCCTGCTTCTCGGTCATCCCCATGCCCGCCAGCAGACCCCGCTTCTCGGTCGGCACGCGCAGACCGGGGTCGTACTCCCGGCTGGTCAGCAGGGGCTCGTAGACCTTGGCGAGGTCGGGCTGCGCGCGCAGGGCGGGGACGGCCGCGTACGTCATCGACGTCGGGCAGCCGTGCCCGGCCTCGGTGTGCCCCCACACCAGCCCGCCCGCGGTCCGGGCCACATGGGCACCGGGCCGGTCCTCCGCCCAGGGCGCCGCGGCCAGTCCCTCGGCGACGGCGACCCGCATCAGGTGGTGCCAACTGGGGTGGAAGTCGACCTCGTCGACCCGGTGGCCGTAGCGGTCGTACGGGCGCAGTTCGGGCTCGTGGCGGTTGGCCAGCTCGCCCCACTCCTGGGCTTCGGTGCCGCCGGCGACCGGGCCGAGCCGCCGGATGTCCTCCTCGGCCCACCCGGCGCCCTCGCGCCGCAGCCCCTCGATCAGGGCCGCGTCCTCGGAGGCGTCGTACGGCGCCAGGGGAGGGGGCTGGTTGGTGACGTCGTGCGTGGCGTAGGGCTCGTGCTCGGGTGTCAGGACCATAGGCCGAGTGTTGCACTCTCCCTACAATCGCAGCAATCCTGCAACATGGAATTCCGCGCCGTACAGTACGTGGTCATGCGGATGAACGAGACGGCGCAGGCCGGAGAGGTCGAGCTGCGCCCGCTGTCCGCGCGCTCGGTCGTCCTGAGCCTGCTGCTGGGCACGCACCCGCCCGAGCTGCCGGTCAAGGACCTGGTGCGCCAGGTGGAGCCCTTCGGCGTGGGCGGCTCCACCGTGCGGGCCGCGCTCAGCCGCATGGTGGCCGCCGGAGACCTGCACCGCACGGACACCGTCTACCGCCTCAGCGACCGGCTGCTGGAACGCCAGCACCGCCAGGACGACGCCGTACAGCCCCGCACGCGCGCGTGGGACGGCGACTGGGAGATGGTCGTGATCACCGCGTCGGGCCGCGGCCCCGCCGAACGCGCCGACCTGCGCACCCGGTTGACCGCACTGCGCCTCGCCGAACTCCGCGAGGGCATCTGGCTGCGCCCGGCCAATCTGCGCCGCCCCCTGCCGGCCGGCCTCGACGAGGTGACCCAGCGCTACACCGCGCGCCCCGACCGCCCCGCACACGAACTGGCCCACACCCTCTGGCCGTTGACGCCCTGGTCGAACACGGCCCGCGCCCTGCTCACCCACGCCGAAACGGCAGACCGGCCCGCCGACCGCTTCACCGCCTACGCCGCCGTCGTACGCCACCTCCTCGCCGACCCCGTACTGCCGCCCGAACTCCTCCCCACCGGCTGGCCGGGGCCACGGCTACGGGCCGCCTACGCCGATTACCGGCGGACGCTGACCGAGGAGGTACGCGCGCGTGGAGCTCGCGCATGACCCGGCGGCCGTGCGAAGCGCAGTGCGGGAACGCTTCGTACGGCCGCCTTCGCCACCGTGGGGGGATCAGCGGTAGGTGATGTCCGAGCTGGAGTACAGGCAGTTGGTGCTGTCCGGGCCGGTGCCGACCGCGGTGTTGTTGTTGTACTTCTGGCAGGGGATGACCTTGCGGCTCGCGTCGTTGTAGATCGTGATGCCGCGCAGTGTCGCCACGTCGTTGCGGTTGACGTTGATGCCGACCAGGCGGGCGGTGGAGCCGGTGCCGGTGACCTCGATGTTGCTGAGGTTGACCTTGCGCGTGTACTGCGTGGAGCAGTCGCCGCACGAGCGGTACAGCGTCTTGAACTCGCTGACGGCGAAGTTGGAGATGTTCACCGTGCCGGGGCCGTTGTGCTGGAAGACCTTGTCGGCCGCCTTCTTGGCGCCGCCGCCGGTCACCGTGTAGGTGGAGCCGCCCCGGAAGGTGGCCGCGTCCTCGCCGACGTCCTCCCACCAGACGTTCTGCAGGGTGCAGTTGCCCTCGCAGTGGATGCCGTCGGCGCCGGGCGCGCCGATGATGACGTTCTTCAGCGTCGCTCCGGCCGCGAGCCGGAAGATCGGGTCCTGGCCCTCCTCCTGGCCGTCACCGGCCAGGTCGCCGCTGCCGTAGTACTTCTTCATCCCGCCGTCCACGACGCCGGAGACGGGGATGGTGGCGCTCACCGGCTGGCTGCTCGTGGGGGTGGGCCAGGTGGCGGCGTGTGCCGCCGGGGCCGTTCCTGTTGTGATCATGCCAACTGTGATGCCGAGTGAGGCGAGGGTGCCGGCCAGGGCGCGGCGCCTGTTGATCCGTGAAGTCATGTCCCGTTTTCCTTCTGCTGACAGTGGGGGGCAGAGGGATTTTCTGCGTGAACGAAGTTCGCCATGTTGAACATCGCTCACGGGCTGTGCGGGCGTGCGGGCCCCATGGGGTCCCGCGCGGTCACACTGCTGAACGGAACGTAGAGGGCAAGCGCTTTCTAGTCAACGCCTTGCGCACGATGCGTCCGGATGCCTCCCGCTCGGCGCCCGAGCGAATTCTTTCGAAGTGTGGGAGCGCTTCCATGGCGGCCATGTGCATGCCACGATGCTGGCCGACTCCTCCCGCTGAACCCCTCGCACCACGTCCACGAGCCGTGACCAGAAAGGGACAGGGACGTGCCCACCCCCACCACCGCGAGAAGACCGCTGTACGCGGCTCTCGGCACCGTCGTCGCAACGCTCCTGGCGGCCCTGCTCCTCACCGCCCCCACGGCATCCGCCGACACCGACGACGTCGTGCCCGCCGCCACCCTCACCGAAGTCACGAACTTCGGCACCAACCCCAGCAACCTGCAGATGTACGTGTACGTGCCGGACAGCGTCACCGACAACCCCGCCGTCCTGGTGGCCGTGCACTACTGCACCGGATCCGGCCCGGCGATGTACTCCGGCACCGAGTACGCCTCGCTCGCCGACCAGTACGGCTTCATCGTGATCTACCCCTCGGTCACCCGCGCCAGCAAGTGCTTCGACGTCGCCTCGCCCCAGGCGCTGCGCCGCGACGGCGGCAGCGACCCGGTCGGCATCAAGTCCATGGTCGACTGGGTCACCAGCACCTACGACGCCGACACCGACCGCATCTACGCCACCGGCATCTCCTCCGGCGCGATGATGACGAACGTCCTGCTCGGCCTCTACCCCGATGTGTTCGAGGCCGGCGCGGCCTTCGCGGGCGTCCCGTTCGGCTGCTTCGCCACCACCGACGGCTCCGAGTGGAACAGTGCCTGCGCGAACGGCACGATCACCCGCACCCCGCAGGAGTGGGGCGACCTCGTCCGCACCGCCCACCCCGGCTACACCGGCCCCCGGCCGCGGATGCAGCTGTGGCACGGCACCCAGGACGACGTCCTGCGCTACCCCAACTTCGGGGAGGAGATCAAGCAGTGGACGAATCTGCAGGGCCTCGGCCAGACCCCCGCCGCCACCGACTCGCCCCGCACCGGCTGGACCCGCACCCGCTACGGCGGCACCGGTGACCAGGCCCCCGTGGAGGCGATCAGCCTCCAGGGCGTCGGCCACAACCTCTACAGCTACGGCGTCATGGGCCCGCTCGCCATCGCCTTCTTCGGCCTGGACGACGACGGTCCCGCACCCCAGCCCCCGGCCGGCCCCTGCAAGGTCAGCGTCACCACCAACGCCTGGAACACCGGCCTGACCGCCTCCGTGACGATCACCAACACCTCCACCACGACGGTCAACGGCTGGAAACTCGGCTTCACCCTGCCCAACGGCCAGACGATCACCAACGGCTGGAACGCCACGTACACCCCGGCCTCCGGAGCCGTCACGGCGACCAACGCCTCGTACAACGGCACGCTCGCGCCGAACGCGAGCGTCAGCATCGGCTATCAGGCGACCCACACCGGCAACAGCGCGTCGCCCGGTGCTTTCACACTCAACGGAACCGCCTGCACCGTGGGCTGAGTCGCCCTTTCCGCAACGCGTAATGCGGGAACCCGCCGGACCGAGAAGAGATCCGCACGGATCTGCACGGATCTGCACGGATCTGCTCGGGAGGCGAGAGAGACATGGCACCGCAGGCATCGGCGTCCATCCTGCCGGAGGCGCTGCGCACCACCGTCTCGGCACTGCGGAAGGTTCCCGGTGCCGGGACGGTGAGCCGGGCGGCCGAGGGTGCGCTGGACGTGATCGGCACCGTGTCGCCACGCGGGCGCCGGATCGCGGTGTACACCGGGGCCGGTCTGCTCGGCGTCGCGGGCGTCGTCGAGTGGCCCGTCGCGGCCGCGGGAGCGGCCGTGGCCTCCTCATCGAGGCCATCGCCGAGGGCCGCGCCTTGTGGCACAGCGTTGCCGACGCCGTCGCCATCCTCATCGGCGGCGACGCCGGCGAGGTCGGGCAGCGTCCGCCGCTCCACCACCATGGCCCTGTGCGCCGTGGTCGGCACCCAGCTCGCTCAGACGCCGGCCGACCGCCGCGACAGCCCCCCTGGTCCGCGCCACCTCCCTCGGCTCCGCCGTCGCCCTGGCCGCCCGCGTCCAGACCCTGGGCGTCAGCCGCCCGATCGCCCGGTCCGGGGTGGCCGCGGCGATCGCCCTCGCGGTGACGGGCCGGCAGACGCTGCCGCGACTGGAGGGGACGGTACGGAAGTTGACCCGCTAGACGGCCTCCTCCTGCGGCTTCGCCACCACAGGCGCCGGTGAACCCGCCTTCGACGGAAGGTGGTTGAACAGCAGGTTCAGTACGATCGCCGTCAGGCACCCGGCGCTGATCCCGCTGTGCATCACCGTCTGGAACCAGTCCGGGAACCGGTCGTAGATCGTCGGCACGCCCACGGGCAGCACGCCCATGGCGACCGAAACGGCCACCACCGTCAGGTTGTTGTTGCCCTTGAAGTCGACCTGTGCCAGCGTCCGCAGGCCGCTCGCGGCCACCGTCCCGAACATCACCAGGCCCGCACCGCCCAGCACCGGCGCCGGGATCGCCGCGACCACCGCGCCCAGCTTGGGCAGCAGACCGAGCAGGACCAGGATGCCGCCCGCGGCGGCGACGACCCAGCGGCTGCGGACGCGGGTCATACCGACGAGGCCGACGTTCTGCGCGTACGCCGTGTACGGGAAGGTGTTGAAGACGCCGCCCAGGACGGTCGACAGGCCGTCGGCGCGCAGGCCGTCGGAGAGGGAACGCGGGTCGACCTTGCGGTCCGTCATCTCGCCGACCGCGATGAAGTCGCCGGTCGTCTCGGTCATGCACACCAGCGCGACCACCAGCATCGAGACGATCGCCGACACCTCGAAGGTCGGCGCGCCGAAGTGGAACGGCGTGCTGATGCCGACCCAGTCGGCGTCCGAGACCCCGCCGAAGTCCGTGAACCCGAACGGCACCGCGACCGCGAGCCCCACCACGATGCCCACCAGCACCGCGATCCGGCTCAGGAACACCGGCGCGAACCGCTGCACGCCCACCACGACCGCCAGCACGAAGGCGGCCAGGGCCAGGTTCTTCGGCTCACCGAAGTCCGGCGAACCGACGCCGCCCGCGGCCCAGTTGCCCGCCACGGGCAGCAGCGATATGCCGATGATCAGGATCACGGTGCCGGTGACGAGCGGCGGGAAGAACCGCAACAGCCTGCCGAACACCGGCGCGAGCAGCATGATCGCGAGCCCGGCGACGATCACCGAACCGTAGATCGCGGGCAGCCCGCCGCCCGTCGTACCGATGATCACCATCGGTGACACGGCCGCGAAGGTGCAGCCCTGCATGATCGGCAGCCGGACGCCGAACCGCCAGAAGCCGATGCACTGGATGAGCGTGGCGATGCCGCAGACCAGCAGGTCCGCGGTGATCAGGTACGCCAGATCCGCCGGCGGCAGCTTCATCGCGCCGCCGACGATCAGCGGCACGGCGACGGCGCCCGCGTACATCGCGAGGACGTGCTGGAGCCCGAAGGCGGCGAGTTGGCGGGCGGGCGGGACTTCGTCGACGGGGTGCGTTTGCGTCATGGCCGAGACCGTACGGTCCTTGAACAGTTTGTTGATTTCAAGGGTGTTTCCGCTTGGTGTCCCGGTGCGGGCGCGCCCCGCCCGAATCGCCCAAGTAAGTCCGCTTGCATAGGATCAGCCGAGCGGAGCTGCGTCCGGGTGTTTCCCCGCAGGACGGGACGCCGCCGTCCGAAGCGCGCGCTGAGAAGAGGTGAAGATGGCGCGGGTGAGTACGTCAAAGCGCTACGAGGTGTCGGGACAGGCGATGTGGGAGCGGATCGGCGATCCCGGCAGGATCTACGAATGGCACCCCGCCGTCGAGGCCACCGAGATGCTCGACGGCGGCAGGAAGAGGGTCGACACGCTCGGGGTCGGAGGACGCGTCTCGGCGACGATCGTCGAGCAGGCGGAGAGGCATTACACCTACCGAGTCGATGAAAGCCCTCTGCCTCTCGACAACCTGGTCGGGACACTCGGGGTCCGCGACGAGGGCCAGGGTGCATGCGTCGTTGAGTGGGAGGCGACGTTCGATCCGACGGGCATTGCGGAGGGCGAGGCCGTCGAGCTCGTCCGCGGGATCTTTCAGGCCGGGCTCGACGCCCTGTAGCCACTGCCACCCTCGGCGACCCGGTGTGTTCAGCCCTGGTGCTCCAGCGGCGTTTCGCTGTCCGACCGGGCCGGACAGCGAAACGCCGCTGGAGTGCTAGACGAGACTGCGGTGCGCCGCGTCGAGCAGCGACTGCCAGTCGGGCAGCTTCACCACACGCCTGCCCAGCTCCACGCCCAACTCCGCCTCCGCCCGCTCGATGGACTGCCAGCCCGCCCACTCCACCGGCTCGATCCCCTCGGCCCGCAAGACCTCCAGCGGTTCCTCCGGCACTTCTTTGCGTACGAGTGCGGCGGCGTCCTCCATCAGCGAGGTCACCGTCTCCTTGGCGCACGAGCGGTTGGTGCCGATGACGCCGGTCGGGCCGCGCTTGATCCAGCCGGCGACGTACTCGCCCGGTACGACGGCGCCGTCGCGCAGCACCCGTCCGGCCAGGTTCGGCATCGTGCCGCTCGCCGGGTCGAACGGCACACCCTCCAGCGGCACTCCGCGATAGCCCACGGAACGCAGCACCAACTGCGACTCGATCACCTCGTACTGCCCGGTGCCGGTCACCCCGCCCTGCCCGTCCGGCACCGTCCGCTCGAAGCGCACCGCGCCCACGCGCCCTTGCTCGGCGAGCAGTTCGACCGGCCGCAGGAAGAAGCGCAGCCGGATCCGGCGCGCCGCGCCCGGCGCCGGTGCCTCGGCCCAGCCGCGCAGCACCTCCACGTTCCGGCGCTGCGCCGCGGGCAGTCCCGAGGGGTCCGACCAGGCCGGGTCCAGCGCCGCCTCCGCCGGGTCGACGGTGACCGCGGTGTCCGGCAGGGAGCCCAGCTCGCGCAGTTCCTTGGTGGTGAAGCGGGCCTGCGAGGGGCCGCGCCGGCCCACCATGCTGATGTCGGTCACGTTGCTGGCGGTCAGCGCGGTCAGCGCCGCCTGGGGCATGTCCGTCGGGCTCAACTCCGCCGGGCCCCGGGCCAGCATGCGCGCGACGTCCACCGCGACATTGCCGACGCCGATCACCACGGCCGAGCGGGCACCGTGCACGAAACCGTCGTCCACGGCGTCCGGATGGGCGCTGTACCAGGACACGAACTGCGTCGCCGACCAACTGCCCGGCAGGTCTTCGCCGGGGATCTGCAGATGCCGGTCGGTGGCGGCGCCCACGCAGTACACCACCGCGTGGTACAGCTCCCGCAGCCGGGCGGCCGACAGCCCGCCGACGCCCACCTGCACCCCGCCCAGGAACCGCACACGCTCGTGCTCCAGCACCGTGCGCAGGTTGTTCTGCAGGGACTTGATCTTCTCGTGGTCGGGCGCGACGCCGTAGCGCACCAGGCCGTACGGGCACGGCAGGCGGTCCAGGACGTCGACCCGAACGTGCGGGTCCTGTTCTACGAGGCTCTGGGCGGTGTAGCACCCGCTCGGCCCCGAGCCGATGACGGCGACATGCAGCACGCGGAACTCCTCACCCGGGGGGACCTACAGGAGATCGCTGGTGTTATCCAGCATGGCACCGCCGCTGCTGCGCTGACAGGGTGCAGGCGCGGCACGGCTGTGCGTGTCCGTTCGTATGGAATGTGATCATGCGGTTACGTTGCGTGTGTGCTAGAAGCATCGTTTCTTAATCTTTCTGATCGCTGTCCGTCGGACGGCACGGTGTCCGTCTGGCCCGCGTGGGAAGTGCAGGAGGGCGACGGCGCAACGTCGTGGTTCCAGGTCAGATTGGCGTTCACCGATGGAGCCCGGGTCGAGGCGCTCGCCGTGGTCTGCGACGGATGCGTCTCCATCGAGGACGTCCGGGCCCACCCGGCCCTCTCCCTCCACGATCTGACGGAGCTCGCCGACTGGATCGAGGAACCGCTGTTCGAGGCGTGCGGAGTCCCGGCCGAGCCCACGGAAGCGGCGGAGGAGACGGGTGAGGCGGGAGAGGCCGCCGAGGGGTCCTGCGGCGCGCGGCGCGCCCGGCCCGCCTGGCCGCGCGGCGTCGAGGGGCGCTGGCTGGTCGCGCAGGAGTACCGCGCCGCCCAGGAGGACGGCTTCGACCCCGTCCACGCGGTGATGTGCGCGACCGGACACAGCCGCCGCAAATCACTCAGGCTGATCGCACAGGCGCGCGACGCGGGGTTTCTGACGCCGCGCCATGCGCGCCGCTGAGCAGAGCCACGGCCGCTGCGGCTACGGCTCGCACTCCGGCGCCGCCCCCGTCGCGAAGAACCGCGACAGATCCGTGTCGCAGCTCCCGCCGGCCGCCGTCTGCGCGTCCGGCGGGACGCCCAGCTCCCAGGCGAGCCGGTAACGCTTGAACAGCTCGGCCCGCAGCACCGGTACGGGCATCGGCGCCCCCGGCACCAGGGCCGCGTAGACCGCGCCCATCAGCAGGGCGCGCAGCATGGGGTAGTCGGCGTCGACGTCCCGGGAGCCGTTGCGGGCCATGGTGTCGCGCAGCAGCTCGGACAGGCGCCGCTGCTCGGGGCACTGCACAAAACCCTCGGCCTGGAGCAGCCCTGCCATGTGCTGGCGCATCAGGACGGGCCGGTCCCGGGCGAGTCCGAGGATGGCGTCTATGGCCCGGGCCATCCGCTCCGGACCGTCCTCCGTGCGCGGCTCGCGCTCCAGCGCCTCCTCCAGCGTGCGGTGCATCAGCCGGTGGACGGCCGACTGGACGAGCTGGCGCTTGCCGGGGAAGTAGTACGAGACCAGGCCGCGTGCCGATCCGGCGCGGTCCGCTATGTCGCCGAGTGTCGTGGCGTCGTAGCCGTGTTCGCTCACCAGCTCGACCGCCGCCTGCAGGAGCCGTTCCCGAGAACGCCGCCGCAGTTCTTCGTTGACCGAGGCGCTTCGCGGGGACATGCTGTAACTCCTGCGTTGACTGGCTGCCAGCCAACTATACTCAGCGCGTCCGGTCCGGCTCTTTTGCCGGCCGGTCGGGATGCCGTCTGCCTCGGGCGACGCGGGGGATCGCCTGAGGCGGGCGCGCACCCCCTGATAGTGGCCCGGGGCTACTTCTTCAAGAGGCCGGAGCTACTGGTCCGGGACGCCGGGGCTACTTCTCCGAGACGGGCTACTTCTCCGGGACGAGCGGGACGAGATCCAGCACCGGCCGCAGCCCGTCCGGCCGCTCGGCCACCGGCAGATGCTCCACGAAATGCACCCCGCACCCCACGGCCGCCGCCCCGCCGTCCGCCCGCCGGTCGTCGCCGACCATCAGCACCTCGCACGGATCGGCGCCGAGCTCCGCGCACGCGGCCCGGAACAGCCGCGGGTCCGGCTTCTGGACGCCGTGCTCGTAGGACAGGACGTAGCAGTCCACGTACCCGTCGAGACCGTGCGCGCGGAAGACCGGGCGCAGGTCCCAGCCGATGTTGCTGACCACGCCGACCCGGATCCCGCGCTCCCGCAGCGCGCTCAGCACCTCCGCCGCGTCGGGGTAGGGGCGCCAGGCGGCGGGCGTCATATGGCGGTCGTAGAGGGTGTCGTGCAGCCGCTCGTCGGGGAGCGGGACGCGGCGGGAGAGGCCGGTGTACGCGGCGCGGTGCAGCTGCGGGCTCTTGTCCCTGACCCCCCACACGCTCGCGACGTCCTCGGGCAGCCAGGCCGGCGAGACCCCGCCCGGCAGCGCCCCCATGGCCTCAAGACCGCGCACGGCCTCGGCCAGCTCCGGCCCGGACAGCTCGACCTTCCGCTCGGCGAGCGCCCCGCGCAGCCAGGACTCGGTGGACTCGACCCGGAAGAGGGTGCCGGAGAAGTCGAACAGCACTGCGCTCATGGGCAGATCCCATGAGGCGATGTTCCACCGCAAGGGGAGATCGCTGCCGCAGAAGACACAGACGAAATCGTCCTCCCGCACGACGGCACGCTCCCCGCACCGCTCGCAGCGCCGGAACACCACCGCGTGCGTGAACCCGCCGGGATGCCCGATGCCGGCCCGGTCCAAGGCGCCCGCGACCGCGTGCCAGGAGTCGAGGTCCGGGCAGTACCCGGTGGACAGGTTGCTGACCTCGACCACCGCCCAGCGCCCCGCCCCGGCGCCGAAGGCCATCTCGCCGGCGGCCAGCACCTCCCGGCCTCCGGCGCAGGCCACATGCTCGCTCCGGCGTGCCGCAAGGCGCAGCACGCCGTCCGTCCCGACGACGTACGTGAACGGCTCCGCCCGTTCCGTCTGGGCGCACCCCTCCAGCCAGGCGCCGAGGTCCCCGGGCGAGCCGACCGGCCGACCGTCGCTGCCCGGCCGGACCGCCTCCCACAGCTCGGCCGGTCCCACATAGCGGTAGACGCGCGTCACGGTCGCCACCGGACGAACGCCGCCACCGCCAGGGCCACCACCGCGGCGCCCATGAGCCAGCCGCCGACGACGTCCGTGGCCCAGTGGACGCCCAGCCAGACCCGGGTCAGACCGACGCCGACGACGGAGACCACCGCCGCCGCCACGGCCGTACGCCACAGGGCGTGGCCGGCGCCGTAGAGGTGCAGCAGGTACAGCAGCAGGCCGCACACCACGGTGGCGGTCATGGCGTGGCCGGAGGGGAAGGCCGCGTAGTGGGCGGAGTCGACGGGGTCGGGCCAGACGGGGCGGGAGCGGTCGACCGCGGCCTTGAGGCCCTGCTGGAGCGCCGAGGTCAGGAGCGTGGTGGCCACCAGCCACAGGGCCGTCCATTTCGCCGCCCGCCGCCACAGCAGCCACAGCGCCACGACCCCGCACAGGATGCGCATCGTCCACGGGTCCCAGACCCAGTCCGTCAGGATCCGGAACGCCTGGGTCAGGCCGGATGAGTCGACCGCCCAGCGGTGGGTGGTCTCGGCGATGTCCCCGTCGAGGGTCATCAGGGGGTGCCAGCGGACCGCGACCAGGGCGAGCAGCAGCGCGGAGCACACTCCCAGTGCCCCGGCCCAGCGGACGGCGGTGCGGTGGACGGGCGGACGGGGCGGGGACTCGACGGACGGGGTGTGCATACTGCGATCCTCGCCCACGGGTGGGGCGGGAGGCCAACTCCGGTCGTACGGGGTCCGGCTACCCCAGCGTCCGCAGGGCCGGTACGAAGGTCACCAGCACCGGTACGACGGGCACCAGTGCCGCCGCGGCCGTCAGCCGCAGCCGGCGGCCCGCGGTGAGCCGGTCCGGGGGAGTGAGCAGCCGGTTCACCCGCTGCGGCACCTGGGCCTGCGGGGTCGGGCAGGGGCCGAACACGCCCCGGTCCTCGTTGAGTTCGACCAGCGCCAGGGCGGTGGTGAGCCGGCCGTGGCGGCGGGAGGCGGTGTCGTCGGCGGCGAGTTCGACCAGGCGGTGCATCTCGTCGCGGAACGCGGCGAAGACCGGAATCTGCGGGAAGCCCGCGGCCAGCGCGGCCGAGCAGTGCAGCAGCCAGTCGTGGCGGGCCCGCGCATGGCCCTGCTCATGGGCGAGCAGGGCGTGCAGCTGCCTGCCCTTGAGCCGGCGCAGCGCGGCGGTGGTGATGACCAGCCGGGGCGCCGTGCCGGGCACCCACCAGGCGTCCGGCCGCTCGCCCTCCAGGATCACCAGACGGTCCGGCCCCGGTTCCTCGCCGGGCAACAGCGGGGCGCGCACGAGGAGTTCGGTACGCCGCCCGCGGCGCCGGGCCCGCGCCCGGGCGACTTCCCGGGCCAGCATCGCGCCGCTCCACAGCCCGCCGCATGCCAGCGCCACCGCGGTCGTCGCCGCCCAGGGGCCTGTTACGCCGAGGGCGTAGGCCTCCACGACCGGCTGCGGGGCCGGGGCGAAGACCTGCCCGCGCACCGCCTGCCAGGCCGCCGCCGCGCTGAGCGTCATCGACAGCGCACAGCACAGGAGTACGGCCGCCACCACGCACTGCCACACCCACAGGGCGACCACCGGTTCGCGGTCCGGCCAGTCCGCCCGGGCGAGCAGCCGGGGGGCGACGACAGCGGTCACGGCGGCGAGCAGCAGCAGTGCCGCGGGGACCATCATGGGAGCACCCTATGAGCGCGGTACCGCCCTGGGGTACGGGCCGTCGCGGCAAAGTGACGCAGACCACTGGGGAGTTCAGAGCGTCAGCAGCATCGCCACCATGGCGATCCCCATCGACAGCCGGCAGGCCCGCGCCAGCTCCGGCCGGTCGCCCAGCGGGAGCGCACCGCCACCCGCGGCGACGGGGACCAGGCGGACGCCGGCCAGCAGCACATAGCCGGTGAAGTACAGCAGGAGCACGCCCGTCAGCAGCGGGACGCCGGCACCGCCGTGTCCGCCGTGGTGGGCGGGGGAGGCGGCCATCACGACCGCCATGTAGACCATGGCCGCGGTGCCCACCAGGTGGTGCAGATGGTGGGCGCTCGTACGCGCCGCCCACAGGGCGCGCAGCCCGGCCGCGCCGAAGACGAGGGCGTAGCCGGGCCAGGCCCATGACGGCGGGGTGAACACCGCGGCGGGCACGGCCATCGCGGCCATGCCGAAGCCCATGAGCGCCTCGCCGCCCGCGGAGCTGCGCTGCTCCTCGACGCGGCTGCGCATCCGCAGCAGACAGTAGGCGCCGGTCGCCGCGCACAGCGCGACCAGCAGCCAGCCGGGCGAAGCCGGTAGGTACACGCGCCCCTCCCCGCTCGACGGTGCCGGGCGAGTCGCCCGGGCGATCGGTCAAGGGATGCCCGGGCCACGCGGCGCGCACGCGAGCGCAAGGGTGTACACGGGGAGCATTCGACGGAGCACGGCAGGTGAGGACATATGTTTTACGAGTAAAACACCTGCTAACGTTGGGCGTCATGAGCAGCGCGCCCCCCGGCCCCGACACCCCGCCCGTCCCCCGTCGCCTCCCCCTCGCCGGTGTGCTGCGCCTCGGCCGGCCCTCGGAGATCTGGTTCAAGCCCGCCCTGAGCGTGGTCGCCGCGGTCGCCCCGCCCAACCTGACCCTGCTGGCCCTCGGCCGCCTCGACCTGGCCCTGTACACGATGGCCGGCGCCCTGTGCGCCCTGTACGCCCACGACCGCCCCTACGCCGCCCGGGCCCGCGCCCTGGCCCTGGTGGTCCTCGGCATGGTCGGCGGTCTCGCCGTCGCCCTGGTCGCTGCCTCGCTCACCCACAGCGCCGCCGTGCTGGTCGCCGTCGGCGCCCTGCTGGCGGCCACGCAGAAGGCGCTGAGCGACGCCACCCGCCTCGGCCCGCCCGGCAACGTGGTCCTCACCTTCATCACCTCCGCCGCCCTGTTCACCCCGCAGACCCTCGACCAGGTCCCCGGACATGTGGCGCTGGCCCTCGCTGCGGGCGTCTGGTCCTGGGCCGTCGGCATGGCCCCCGGGCTGATCCGCCCGCACGGCCCGGAACGCCGGGCCACCGCGGCCGCCCTGAACGCCGCCGCCGCGTACGCCACCACCCGCGGCACCGGCGACGGCCACGCCCGGGCCCGCGCGCACGCGGCAGCCGCCCTGCAGAACGCCCGGCAGACCCTGCTCTCCGCCGGCCGCCGCTCCACCACCCGCCGCGCCCTGGAACGCCTCGTCGTCCGCGCCGAGGTCGCCCTCGCCGCCCCCGCCGACACAGACCCCGAACGGCTGCGCGCCTTGGCCCGCGACCTGCGCGGCACCGGCCCCGTCCGGTGCGCGGGCGCCGACGAACCGCTCGGCGTGGCGGCCGTACCCCGCCGGCCGCTGCGCGAGCGACTGCGCCCACTCGCCCCCCTCGCCCTGCGCACCGCCCTGGGCTGCGCCCTCGCCGGATACGCCTCCCTCGCACTCGGTATCGGCCGCCCCTACTGGGCCCTGGTCACCGCCGCCTCCCTCTACCAGGCCAACCTCGCCCTCACCTGGAGCCGCGGCGTCCAGCGCGTCGTCGGCAACCTCGCCGGGGTCCTCTTCTTCGCCGCCCTCGCCCCGCTGGCCCACCTCGGACAGCCCGCCCTCGTGCTGTGCTGCCTCGCCCTCAACTTCGGCGCCGAGGCACTGATCAGCCGCAACTACTGGCTCGGCAGCGTCTGCGTGACACCCATGGCCCTGCTCATCACCGAGTTCGCCGGCTACCAGCAACCCGGCGCACTCATCACCGAACGGGTCGTGGACACCGTGGTCGGCGCGCTGGTCGGCCTCGCCGCGGCCGTCGCCGTCACCGACCGCCGTGCGGGCGACCGTGTCGAACGGGCCCTGACGGCCGTGGAGCGCGCCCGCGAGCGCGCCGCCCGCCTGCTGGCCGAACCGCAATCCGCGCCCACCGCCCTGGAGTCCGCCCACCGCGCCCTCACCGCCGCGCTGGTCGACCTGCGCACCACCGCCGACGCCGCATCCGGCGAGTGGCGGCGGCGCGCCCTGCCCCAGGAGCGGGTCGCGCTCGCCGAGCAGTCCGGACACCGTACGCTCGCGGCGACGACCCGGCGCCGGGCACAGCACCGGCGGCCGAGCACCGACCACAGCACCACGGAGGGCCCACGGCCATGACGGCAGCCGCATCGGGAGACGCTCCCGGCACGACGAGCAACGACACGGTCGCCGCCGTCGTCCGGCAGTGGCAGACCGTGCACCCCGGCCTCGACACCGGCCCCATGGAGATCATCGGCCGCATCAACCGCTGCGCCGCCCTCCTCCAGCTGGCCGAGGACGCCCCCCTGCGCCGGGCCGGACTCAGCCGCCCCGAGTTCGACCTGCTCGGCGCGCTGCGCCGCACCGGACACGAGCTGACCCCCGGCGACCTGGCCCGCGAGACCTTCTCCTCGGGCGCGGCCGTCACCAAACGCCTCAAGCAGCTCACCGAGCGCGGCCTGGTGGAACGCCGCGGCGACGACCGCGACCGCCGCGTAGCCCACCTCCGCCTCACCGACGCCGGCCGCGACCTGGTGGACGCCGTCCTGCCCGAGCAACTCGCGTACGAGACCGCCGTACTGTCCGGACTGGACACCGACGCACGCAGCGAACTCGCCGGGCGGCTGGGGGAGTTGCTCATGCAGCTGGAGGGGCGGCTGGGCGCGCTGCGCGGGTGAGGTTCACAGCACGTCGTGTGCGGTGCGGCGGTGTGTGGAGCGACGGTCGTCGATCTCCGTCCAGCGGTCGCCGTAGATGTTGCGGGTGATCTGCGGCTCGCGGACGAAGTCGTGCGGGAAGCCCAGCGGGACCGCGCTCACCGCGTCGAGCCGGGCGACCGCGTCGGCGTCCAGACGGACGTCGACCGCGCCGAGGTTGTCGGCGAGCTGGCTCTCCTTGGTCGCCGCGATGACGGGCACGACATTGCCCGGCCGGCCCAGCAGCCAGGCCAGGGCCACCTGGGCCGGGCTCCAGCCGCCCTGCTCGGCGATGTCGAGGACCGCGGTGACGACCTCCTCCTGCCGCACGTCCGGCTCGCCGCCCTGGCCGCTCAGCCGCCCGGTCCCGCCGCTGCGGTACTTTCCGGTGAGCTGCCCGCCCGCCAGCGGCGCCCAGGCCGCCACGGCCAGGTCGAACGCCCGCGCCTGGGGCAGCAGTTCACGCTCGGGGGTCCGCTCCAGCAGGCTGTAGCGCAGCTGCGAACCGGCGAACGCCGTCCAACCCCGCAGCTCCGCCAGGGTGTTGGCCTGCGCGATCTCCCAGGCCGGCCAGTCGGAAACACCGACATACAGCACCTTGCCCGCGCGCACCAGATCGTCCAGGGAGCGCATGACCTCCTCGACCGGGGTGAAGTTGTCCCGGGCGTGCACCCACAGCACGTCCAGCCGGTCGGTGCGCAGCCGCTGCAGGCTCGCCTCCACGGACTGCAGCAGGTTCTTGCGGTGGTTGCCCGCGGCGTTGACGTCGCCGTCCCGGATCCCGCACGTGTACTTGCTCGCCAGCACGAACCGGTCCCGCCGCCCTTCGAGCAGCTCCCCGAGGATCCGCTCCGAGCTGCCGTCGGTGTAGTTGTTCGCGGTGTCGACGAAGTTGCCGCCCGCGTCGGCATAGGCGTCCAGGATCCGCGCGCTGGTCTTCTTGTCGGCGCCCCAGCCCCAGTCGTCGCCGACGGTCATCGTGCCGAGGCTCAGCTCGCTCACCCGCAGACCGGTCCTGCCGAACAGTGTGTACCGCACGTTCCTCATCCCCTCGCGTCGTTCGTGCGGTCGACGCTAGGAGCTGGAGCGTGCTTCAACGCAAGGGCGACTCACTCCTCGTAGTCGCCGCGGTACACGCCGAACATCGCGCCCTGCGGATCCCGCAGCACCGCGATGCGCGGGCCCTCGGGCACCGAGGTGGGCTCCATCAGGGCGGTGCCGCCCGCTTCCGTCGTGGTGGCCGTGGTGTCGTCGACGTCCGCGACCGCGAAGTACGGCAGCCAGTGCGCCGGCACCTCGTGCGGGAACTTGTCGTCCATCGTCACCATGCCGCCGAAGTCGGCGCCGTCGATGCCCCACTGCGTGTAGTGCTCGGAGACGTTGACGCTCCAGCCGAACACGCTCGTGTAGAAGGCCACGGCACGCTCGGGGGCGCGGGTCATGAGCTCCACCCAGCCCAGGGAGCCGGGCGCATTGAGCACCCCGGCGCCCGGGAAGGTGTGCGCCTGCCACATCTGGAAGGCGGCCCCGGTCGGATCGAGCACCACCGCGAAGCGGCCCACGTCGAACACGTCCATCGGGCCGACCAGCACCGTCGCGCCGGCCGCCTCCGCCTTCGCCGCGGCGTCGTCCGCGTCCGCCACCGCGAACGAGACGTTCCAGGCGACCGGCTGCGACTCCTGGTACAGCGGCGACAGTGCGGCGACGGCGGCGTCCCCGAGGTGGGCGATCGTGTAGCCGCCCGCCTCCTGCCGCGGGTCCGTCTCGTGACGCCAGCCGAAGACCCGCGTGTAGAACCGTTTGGCCCCCTCAAGATCGCTGGTGCCCAGCTCGGTCCAGCAGGGGCCACCGGGAACCGGCTTGTCGAGCTTCATGGGCGTTCCTTCCGAAGGGATCCGAGGGAGGCCCCCACAAGCACGCTAAGCCCGGTCCCGACACCCGGCCATCCAAGGCCGCCCTCGCTAGATGCCCGGCCGATACCGCAGCGGATGGTCCAGCGGTGTCTCCACGAGGACGATCTGCGTGCCGTCCGGATCCGCGATCCACATCTCGATCAGCCCCCACGGCTCCTTCACCGGCGGCCGGACGATCTCCACGCCCCTGGCCTTGAGCTCCTCGTGCGTCGCTGCCGCGTCCTCGACCTGGAGCCACAGTTGCAGGGCCGGGGAGGGCGGGGTGTCGGAGAGGCCCGAGAGTTCCAGGAAGCCGCCGCCGAGGAAGTAGACGGTGCCGCGCTCCGGCCCCGTGCCGAACTCGCGCTGGACGGCGAGGCCCAGCTGTTCGCCGTAGAAGGCGCGGGAGCGCTCGGGGTCGACGGGGCGGAGCAGGATCCTGCTGCTGAGAACATGCACCATGCACCCGGAGCGTAGCGGCAGGGTTAGTCTCGTCGGTGCCCGAGCCGCGCCGGAGCACGAGCCGTGCCCGAGAGCGGACCCGGACGACGGACGAGCCGCACCCGAGAAGTGGAGACGCGCCCCATGGAGACCGCCACCGGACTGACCTTCCGCGATGCCACCGACGCCGACGTCGACGGCCTGGTCGCCCTGATCGAGTCGGCCTACCGGGGAGATTCGAGCCGGACCGGGTGGACCACCGAGGCGGACATCCTCCAAGGGCAGCGGACCGACCCACAGGGCGTGCTGGAGGTCATCAAGGCCGCCGACAGCCGGCTGCTGACGGTGGAGCGGGGCGGGCGGATCGTCGCCTGCTGCCAGCTGGAACACCGCGGCGCCCACGCCTACTTCGGCATGTTCGCGGTCAGCCCCGCGCTGCAGGGCGCGGGGCTGGGCAAGACCGTGATCGCCGCGGCCGAGCGCTCGGCCCGCGAGGCGTGGGGCGTGACGCAGATGCACATGACCGTGATCTCGGTGCGCGAGGACCTCATCGCCTGGTACGAGCGCCGCGGCTACCGCCGTACGGGAGAGATGACCCCCTTCCCGTACGGCGACGAGCGCTTCGGCATTCCGCAGCGCGACGACCTGCAGTTCGAGCTGCTGGTCAAGGAGCTCGCATAATCGTTACGGCGTTCGTCGTCACGCCGTGAAGCGGCCGGTGCGCTTGATCTCCGGGTAGTCGGTGGTGGCGCCGTCCAGTTGCAGGGCCCGCACCAGGCGCAGGTGGTCCTGGGTGTTCACCACCCAGCCGATAATCCGCAGATCCGCCTTGCGGGCCTCCTCCACCACCTCCAGGGTGAGCCGGCGGATGTTCAGGCAGACCGTTCCGGCGCCGGCCTCGACGGCGCGCTCCACGATGTCGACGCCGTAGCGGCTGCCGATCAGCGCGGTCCGCACGCCCGGCAGCAGCCGGGCGATCTCGGCGATCGCCTCGTCGTGGAACGAGGACACCTGCACCCGGGACACCAGGTCCCGTCGCTGCATTACCTCCGCCAGCGCCCGTGCCGCGGCCACGTCCTTGATCTCGGCCTGGAGCGGCGCCGTCACGGCCTCCAGGACCTCCTCGAAGACGGGCACCCGCTCGCCCTGGCCCGCGTCCAGGGCGCGCAGCTCCGCGAGGGTCTTCTCGGCGATCGGGCCGGAGCCGTCGGTCGTGCGGTCCACGTCCGTGTCGTGCATGACGACGAGCGCGCCGTCCTTGCTCAGATGCAGATCGAGTTCGATGACGTCGAGGCCGGCCTGCTGGGCGGCGACGAAGGAACGGAGGGTGTTCTCGGGTTCGACACCCATCACTCCGCGGTGACCGATGGTAAGGAAGTTCAAGGTTCGACTCGCTTCCGTCGACGGCGGCTCGGCACGCGCACGGACCGGAGGGGGACGTTCGCGCGGCAGGGCCGCAGCCTAACCGCCGGGGGCGGTGATGAAACCCGTGCGTACGCGGGGATTCGGGCCGCCGAGGGGCAGGATCCGGCCAGCACCTGGTGTGTACCCGCCCGGGCGCCGGGGCAGGCGGTCACCCGGGCGTGGGCGAGTCCCGCGGGTATTGACCGAGGGGCGGCGGCGACGGTGGCCGCTCCGGCACGCGCGAGCGCCACCCGCGCATCCGGCAGGAAAAAGTTCGGTGACAACCGGGTTTGAGCAGGAGATTTTCCCGGGACCCCCCTTGCTGAGCGAAACCCCCTATGCGTACGGTGTGCGTACGAGAGGTTCTCCCGTGGAGGATGGGACATGACGGAAATTCTTGTGCAGTCGGGTGTGGGGGAGCAGGTTCCTCCTGCGGTCAGGGTGGTGGAGCACCCGGCATGGCCCGTGCTCAAGGATGCCGTGGAGCGAATCCGGCCATGGCAGTCCAAGGACGGGTCGATCGACTTCGAGGCCGAGGGCGCCCCGGCCGCCGCCGACGCCGAGGCCGCGGTGGCCCGCGTCGCGACGGCCGTGGCGGAGCTGTCGCCGCTGCTGCCGCACGACGAGGCCTACCACAAGGCCCTCGTGCAGGACCTGCACCGCTGGGCCGAGGACGGTTTCCAGGTGCCGGACTTCCTCGACTCGCTGCTGGCCTTCCAGCCCGCCGCGAACCGCGCGGACGGCCTCCAGCACCTGGTGGTCTTCCCGATGTACACGCAGAACGGCAACCCGGACCGCAACCTCGAAGCGGTCGTGCTGCGCATGGTCTGGCCCGACTGGCTGGCCGAGCTGGAGCGCACCCGCTACGACAACCCGCTGTTCTGCGGCATCAAGTTCGAGGACTTCACGGCGGGCTACGACACCAACTCCGCCGTCCTCTTCCCGGAGACCATCGCCGTGCGCGAGGCGCCGGAACGATTCACCTGGGGCGGCATCTTCTGCGACCGCGAGGCCGCCCGCTTCCGCCGGGTGACCGACGCCGCCGTCGACATCCTCGGCCTTGAGCTGCCCGAGGACATCGCCGCGATGATCCACGACCAGAAGCGCTGCGAGGAGGCCTTCGTCCTGTGGGACATGGTCCACGACCGCACCCACAGCCACGGCGACCTGCCCTTCGACCCGTTCATGATCAAGCAGCGCCAGCCGTTCTGGATGTACGGCCTGGAGGAGCTGCGCTGCGACCTGACCGCCTTCAAGGAGGCCGTCAAGCTGGAGGCGGACGGCGTCGCGCAGGCCCGTGACGTGCAGTACGCGGTCCTGTTCGACCGCATGTTCCGCTTCCCCGTCACCGGCGACCGGGTCCGCAACTACGACGGCCTCGGCGGCCAGCTGCTCTTCGCCTACCTGCACAAGCACGATGTCGTCCGCTGGACCGACAACAAGCTCTTCATCGACTGGCAGCGCGCCCCGCAGGTCACCAACCAGCTGTGCGGCGAGATCGAGAAGCTGTACCGCGACGGCATCGACCGCCCCAAGCTCGTCCACTGGTTCGCCGGCTACGAGCTGGTCTCCACCTACCTCGCCCCGCACCCCGGCTCCAAGTGGGCCAAGGGCCCGGACGCCCTGGACCTGACCCAGCCGCCGCGCAAGCTCGTCGATGACGTGCTTCCGGACGAGTTTCCCCTGAGCATGTTCTATGAGGCCCTGTCCAAGAAGCTGAAGAACGTGATCGCCTCGGCCCGGGGCATCACGGCGGACAGCGCCGAGCGAGTCGCCGCGTGAGCGACCGCACCACTGGAACCACGGCTCAGGAGGCGAAGAACATGGCGGGGAACGGAGCTCTCAGCGGTGCGGTGATCGCGGTGGCCGGCGCGGGCGGACCCGCCGGCCGGGCGACCCTGCTCAGGCTGGCCGAGGCGGGCGCGACCGTGGTCGGCGCCGACAACGACCCCGAGCGTCTGGCGGAGGCCGTCGACGCGGCCCGCTACGCCGCGGGCGGCGCCACCGTCACCGGTGAGCCCGTCGACCTGCTCGACCTGGACTCGACCCGGGAGTGGGCCGACCGGATCGAGAAGGACTTCGGACGGGTCGACGGACTGGTCCACCTGGTCGGCGGCTGGCGCGGCAGCGAGACCTTCGTCAAGACCAGCCTCGACGACTGGGACTTTCTGGAGCTGCTGCTCATCCGCACCGTGCAGCACACCTCGCTGGCCTTCTTCGAGGGCCTGCAGCGCAGTGCACTCGGGCGGTACGTGCTGATCAGCGCCGCCGGTGCCTCCAAGCCGACGGCCGGGAACGCCGCGTACGCCGCCGCCAAGGCCGCCGCCGAGGCCTGGACGCTGGCACTGGCCGACGCCTTCCGCAAGGCCGGGGGCGCCGACGGACCGACGTCCGCGGCTGCGATCCTGGTGGTGAAGGCGTTGGTGCACGACGCGATGCGCGCCGAGCGGCCCAACGCGAAGTTCGCGGGCTTCACGGACGTCAAGGACCTCGCCGAGGCCATCACCGGCGTCTGGAACCAGCCCGCCGCGGAAGTGAACGGAAAGCGTCTGTGGCTCACCGAGAAGCCGTGAACCCCCCGAAGACCGACGCGCGTCGCCACCACGACCCGCAGAGCCGGGGTTTCGCCAGCGACAACTACGCCGGGGCCCACCCGGAGGTGCTGGCCGCGCTGGCCCTGGCCAACGGCGGCCACCAGGTCGCCTACGGCGAGGACGTGTACACGGAGAACCTCCAGCGGATCATCCGCAGCCACTTCGGGCCCACCGCGGAGGCGTTCCCGGTCTTCAACGGCACCGGCGCCAATGTCGTCGCGCTCCAGGCGGTCACCGACCGCTGGGGCGCGGTGATCTGCGCCGAGAGCGCGCACATCAACGTCGACGAGGGCGGCGCCCCCGAGCGCATGGGTGGCCTGAAGCTGCTCACCGTGCCCACCCCGGACGGCAAGCTCACCCCCGAGCTGATCGACCGGCAGGCCTGGGGCTGGGAGGACGAGCACCGCGCGATGCCGCAGGTCGTCTCGATCACCCAGAGCACCGAACTCGGCACCCTGTACACGCCCGAGGAGATCCGCGCGATCTGCGACCACGCCCACGCGCGCGGCATGAAGGTGCACCTCGACGGCTCCCGGATAGCCAACGCGGCGGCCTCCCTGGACGTCCCGATGCGGACGTTCACCAACGCCGTCGGCGTGGACATCCTCTCCCTGGGCGGGACGAAGAACGGCGCCCTGTTCGGCGAGGCGGTCGTGGTCATCAACCAGGACGCCGTCAGCCACATGAAGCATCTGCGCAAGCTGTCCATGCAGCTCGCCTCCAAGATGCGTTTTGTGTCGGTGCAGTTGGAGGCGCTGCTCGCCAAGGACCTGTGGCTGCGCAACGCCCGCCATGCCAACGACATGGCCCAGCGGCTGGCGGAGGGCGTACGTGCCGTGCACGGCGTGGAGCTCCTCTACCCGGTGCAGGCCAACGGCGTCTTCGCCAAGCTCCCGCACGACGTGAGCGAGCGGCTGCAGAAGCGGTTCCGGTTCTACTTCTGGGACGAGGCCGAGGGCGTCGTGCGCTGGATGTGCGCCTTCGACACGACCGAGGAGGACGTGGACGCCTTCGTGGCGGCGCTGAAGGAGGAGATGGCGCGCTAGGCGCCTTCGTTCGTGCCCCCGTGGTCGGCTCTGACCACGGGGGCACGAACGTGTCCCGGTGGGGGTGGAGCCGAATGCCGGCTAGCGCACCTCGACCCGGTCGCCCTGCGATGTCGCACCCGTGGAGACGGAGTTGGCGGTGAACCGCCAGCGCCAGGTGCCGGTGGCGTTCGCGGTGACCTTGGTGCGCAGTTTCCCGGCACTGTCGGCGGTGACCGTCGTGACGGTCTTGAAGGTGTCGGTGCCGGACTTGCGGAACTGGAGGGCCACCGGCCTGCCCGCGTAGCCGTCCCAGACGTTGGTGTCCCAGTTGGCCCGCCGGAGCCATCCCGTGACGGTGAGCGTGCCGCCCTTGTCGACCGGCTCGGGCGTGGCCTGGGTGGTCTCCAGCCTGGTGTGCCGCTTGACGTTCAGCGGGGCGCCCGGCGACAGGTGGTGGGAGTCCCCGTCGACGGCCACCGCCTTGGCCTTGAAGTGCCACTCGCCCGCCGCGCTGTTGCGCAGGTCCTGCGCGTCCGTGCCGTCCGGCGAGAGCGGGAAGCTGTAGACGCAGCTCATGGTGGTCGCGCTCGGTGCCGTGCACTCGTTGCGGGTGGGACGTATGACCAGCCCGTCGGGGCCCACAATCTTGGGCCCGACAACGCCGGCGATTCCCGAGTCGTCCGTGGCGGTCAGCGTCACGCCGACCGATGTCCCGAGCGTGGCGCCGACGGCGGTGGTCACCTTGGAAGCGGCGGCCGACGTGATCCGGGTGTCGCCCACGATCGTGTCGGCGTGGGCGGCGGGTGCCGTGGCGGCGAGGACGACCAGGGGTGCGGCGGTGGCGGCCGCCGCATAGCGCTTGCGCATGGTTCTCCCAGCACGAGGGGCCGGATCATGGTCCGGATGTGGGGGAGACCCGCGAGGAGGTCACGGGGTTGTACGGACACACTCCGGGTGGTGCATAGATATGCGGTGTACCGGAAAGTCATTGACGGTTGAGTGATCGTATTCCTATGCTCTGCGGACATGGAGCTCATCCAGGAAACCTCCGACCTGTCCGCATACTTGGCCGCTGACGAGGTCATCGACCACGACCATCCACGGGTCCGCGAGACTGCCGCCCGGCTCGCGGCGCAGGCCGAGGATTCGTATGCCTATGCGCGACTGGCCTTCGAGTTCGTGCGTGACACCATCCCGCACTCCCAGGACTCCGGCGACCCGCGTGTCACCTGGCGCGCCTCCGACGTCCTGGAGCAGCGCACCGGCATCTGCTACGCCAAGTCCCACGCCCTGGCCGCGCTGTTGCGCGCCGAGGACATCCCCACGGCGCTGTGCTACCAGAAGTTCGAGGCCGTCCACGGGCTGGTCGCCGTGCGGTTCAACGGGGCCTGGCACCGGCAGGATCCACGGGGCGGTGAGCCGGGGGCCGCGGGGGTGTTCTCCCTCGAAGGTGAGCGGCTGCCCTTCCTGCCCGACCCGGAGTTCAATGAAGTGGACTACGGGGTCCTGTACGCTAAACCGCATCCGGCGGTACTCGACGCCCTTCGGGCCGCGCCCGACGCCGCGTACCTCCAGAAGACGCTCCCGACCGCACTCTGACGCAAAGGCGCACCATGACTCTCGCCCTGACCGTGTCCGACGAGGTGCGCGCCCTCGCGCCCGGCTTCACGCACATCGCCATCGAGGCGCACGGACTCGTCAACGGACCCAGCACGGACCGCAGTTCCGAGGTCCTCGACGACGCGGCCCGCCGCCTGGCGCTGCGCCTGGACGGGCGCGCCCCGCACGAGGAGCCGCACATGGCCGCCTGGCGCGAGACGTACACGGCCTTCGGCTCCAAGCCGTCGCGGACCCGCAACTCGGCGGAGGCGCTGGCCAAGAGGGCACTGTCGGACGCCGGGCTGCCCCGGATCAACCTGCTCGTCGACCTCTACAACGCCATCAGCGTCGCCCACCTGATCCCGGTGGGCGGCGAGGACCTGGACCGCATCCAGGGCGGCATGCGCCTCGTCCGGGCGAGCGGCGCGGAGGACTTCGTGACCGTCGCGGGAGGCGAGGAGGCCGTCGAGCACCCCGACGCCGGCGAGGTCGTCTGGCGCGACGACGCGGGCGTGACCTGCCGCCGCTGGAACTGGCGCCAGGGACCGCGCACCCGGCTCACCGAGGAGAGCGTCTCGGCGATCTTCCTGCTGGAGAGCCTGGCGCCGATGCCGGTCGGCGACGTCGAGAAGGCGGCCGCCGAACTCGCCGGGCTGCTGGAGGAGTTCAGCCCGGGGGCACGGATCGACGTCCACGCCCCCGCGTAACGGACCCCCGCTCAGCGGGCCTCCGCCGCGCGCACCTGCTCCGGAGTCGGCGCCGTACCGCCCAGGTGTGCCGGCATCCACCAGGTGTCGCTCGCGTCCTTGGGGCGCACCGGGTAGGCGCGCTGCGCGGCCTCCAGCAGCTCCTGGACGCGCTCGCGCACCTGGCGGGTGATGGCCCCCGCGTACTTGTCCTTGGACGCCTCGATCGCCTCGCCGACGCGGATGGTGACCGGGGTGTGGCTGCGCTTGAAGTTGCGCGGGTGGCCCTTGGTCCACAGCCGCTGGGTGCCCCACACCGCCATCGGGATCAGCGGGACGCCGGCCTCCTGGGCCAGCCGGGCGGCGCCCGACTTGAAGCTCTTCAGCGTGAACGACTGCGAGATCGTCGCCTCCGGGAAGACCCCGACGATCTCACCCGAGCGCAGCGACTGCAGCGCGTGCTGGTAGGCCGCCTCGCCCTGCTTGCGGTCCACGGGGATGTGCTTCATCCCGCGCATCAGCGGACCGGAGATCTTGTGCCGGAAGACGGACTCCTTCGCCATGAACCGCACCAGGCGCTTCTGGGGGAGGGCCGCCAGGCCGTTGAAGATGAAGTCCAGGTAGCTGATGTGGTTGCTCACCAGCACCGCGCCGCCCGAGCGTGGGATGTTCTCCGAACCCTTGCAGTCGATCTTGAGGTCCCACGCCTTGAACATCGTGAGGGCGAGACCGACGACGGGACGGTAGACAAGCTCTGCCATGGACGGGGTGGACCCTTCCTTCTCTGCCAGGGAAGGGAGCTCCTGGCGGAAAGCTACGGAGCCGTAGGTTTACGGCATCTCGCAGATCGTGCCCCAAGAACGCGTGGGGAGCCAGTCCTGGTGCCCGGGAACGGCGAGATCCTCGTCACGTCGCCCCTTGATCCACCTCGGCTTTTTATCGTGCCTTTACTTCACGCGTACCGTCACTTGCCGCGTGAGCAGGCGTAATTCACACACCCGGCGTGCACCGAACAGAGGGCCGGGAATGTTCGCGGCTTCGCAAGTGCTGGGGCAGGGGACGGACTTTGCGGAACGGAGAGCACTGGTGGGCGGAACACGACTCGGGCCGGCCGAACTGGGCCGGGAACTCGGCGAGCGTGCCACCCTTGTGCAGTTCTCCAGCGCCTTCTGCGCCCCCTGCCGGGCGACACGACGCGTTCTCGACGAGGTGGCCGGCATGGTCCCGGGCGTCACCCACGTCGAGATCGACGCCGAGGCCCGCCTGGAACTCGTACGGGACCTGGAGATCCTCAAGACCCCGACCGTACTGGTCCTCGACGCCGAAGGGCGCGTGGTGCGCCGGGCCACCGGGCAGCCGCGCAAGGCGGACGTGATCGCCGCCCTCGGGGAGGCTGTGTGACGGGCGACGGACCGAGGGTGAGTCATCTCCCACATCACGGACGGAACTTGACTGTGTGCACCACCTATCGTCAGTCTGACCGTATGTCCCCGGTGCTCCTCCTTTCCAGGTGTCCATGACGGCCGGCCCCGACCTCGACACCGCCCGGCTCGCCTCCCCCGAGCTGCTCCGCTCCGTCTTCCGACGGCACGCGGCCGGTGTCGCGGTGATCACCGCCCGTGGCGAGTCCGGCCCCGTCGGCTTCACCGCCACCTCCCTGACCTCGGTCTCGGCCGAGCCCCCGATGCTGTCCTTCGGCATCGGCACCGGCTCCTCCAGCTGGCCCGCGGTGGCCGAGGCCGGCCATGTCGGCGTGCACATACTCGGCGAGCGCCAGCGGGAGCTGGCCGCCACCTTCGCCCGCAGCGGCGCCGACCGGTTCGGGGCGCCCACCGCCTGGCGCGAGGGTCCCGAGGGGGTGCCCGTCCTCGACGGCGTCCTGGCCTGGCTGGTGTGCCGGGTCGTCGCGCGCGTGCCCGCCGGGGACCACCGGATCGTGCTGGCCGAGGTCGTGCGGGGTGACCACACGGCCCCCGGACGGCCACTGCTGTACCACCAGGGGCAGTTCACCGCACTGCGTGACTGATCACGCACCGGACCGTTCTGCGAAGCCGTCGAGTTCCGATTACGCTGCGTTGCAAAGGTCACAGTTCAAAGCGCTTGCTTAGCGGGAACGAACTGGGTGTACTGACGAGTAATATTTCGCTCGGAGCGCGGGTCGCCCCGAGCGGGAACGGCCACTTGGGGCGCCTATGCTGCCTGCAAGTAGGCAGCAGAGAAATGTCGACGCAGTAGGAGAGCCGGCGTGAGCTTGAGGATCGTTGTCACTGTGAAGTACGTGCCCGACGCCACTGGCGACCGGCACTTCGCCGATGACCTGACCGTCGACCGGGACGACGTGGACGGTCTGCTCTCCGAGCTCGACGAGTACGCGGTCGAGCAGGCGCTGCAGATCTCCGAGAACTCCGACGACGACGTGGAGATCACCGTTCTGACGGTGGGCCCGGAGGACGCCAAGGACGCGCTGCGCAAGGCGCTGTCGATGGGCGCCGACAAGGCCATCCACGTCGACGACGAGGACCTGCACGGCACCGACGCCATCGGCACCTCCCTGGTGCTGGCCAAGGCCATCGAGAAGGCCGGCTACGACCTGGTCATCTCCGGCATGGCCTCCACCGACGGCACCATGGGTGTCGTCCCGGCCCTGCTGGCCGAGCGCCTGGGCGTCCCGCAGGTCACGCTGCTGTCCGAGGTCTCCGTCGAGGACGGCACGGTCAAGGGCCGCCGCGACGGCGACGCCGCCTCCGAGCAGCTTGAGGCCTCCCTGCCGGCGGTCGTGTCGGTCACCGACCAGTCGGGCGAGGCGCGTTACCCGTCCTTCAAGGGCATCATGGCGGCCAAGAAGAAGCCGGTTCAGTCCTGGGAGCTGGACGACCTGGACATCGAGGCCGACGAGGTCGGTCTGGAGGGCTCCTACACGGTGGTCGACTCCGCGGCCGAGCGTCCGGCCCGTACCGCCGGCACGATCGTCAAGGACGAGGGCGAGGGCGGCAAGCAGCTCGCTGAGTTCCTCGCGGGCCAGAAGTTCATCTGAGCCCGGATTCGCTGACCGCCCCTCATCTTTCGTAAGCAGGAGAGAAGAAGTCCCATGGCTGAAGTTCTCGTCTACGTCGACCACGTGGACGGCGCCGTCCGCAAGCCCACCCTGGAGCTGCTGACGCTCGCCCGCCGCATCGGCGAGCCCGTCGCCGTCGCGCTGGGAGGCGGCGCCGCCGACACCGCCGCCGCGCTCGCCGAGCACGGCGCGGTCAAGGTCCTCACCCACGACGCCTCCGAGTACGCCGACTACCTGGTCGTCCCCAAGGTCGACGCCCTGCAGGCCGCCTACGAGGCCGTCTCCCCGGCCGCCGTGCTGGTGCCGTCCTCCGCCGAGGGCAAGGAGATCGCCGCCCGTCTGGCGCTGCGCATCGGCTCCGGCATCATCACCGACGCCATCGACCTTGAGGCCGGCGACGAGGGCCCGGTGGCCACCCAGTCGGTGTTCGCCGCCGCCTTCACCACCAAGTCCCGTGTCTCCAAGGGCACCCCGGTCATCACGGTCAAGCCCAACAGCGCGGCCGTCGAGGCCGCCCCGGCCGCCGGTGCGGTCGAGGCGCTGGCCGTGACCTTCTCCGACAAGGCCACCGGCACCAAGGTCACCGCGCGCACCCCGCGCGAGTCGACCGGCCGCCCGGAGCTGACCGAGGCCGCGATCGTCGTCTCCGGCGGCCGCGGTGTGAACGGCGCGGAGAACTTCGCGATCATCGAGGCCCTCGCCGACTCCCTCGGTGCGGCCGTCGGTGCCTCGCGCGCCGCCGTCGACGCCGGCTGGTACCCGCACACCAACCAGGTCGGCCAGACCGGTAAGTCGGTCTCGCCGCAGCTGTACATCGCCAACGGCATCTCCGGCGCCATCCAGCACCGCGCCGGTATGCAGACCTCGAAGACGATCGTGGCGGTCAACAAGGACGCCGAGGCCCCGATCTTCGACCTGGTCGACTACGGCGTGGTCGGCGACCTGTTCGACGTCGTCCCGCAGCTGACCGAGGAGATCAAGGCCCGCAAGGGCTGATCCGCCGCAGGCTGTACGAGGCCCCCGCGACCGTTCTGACGGCCGCGGGGGCCTCGGCCGTTCACCCCAGGCTCAGCGAGGCCTGCACCGGCAGATGGTCGCTCGGGAACTGGCCGTCCTCGGCGAACGTGTTGATCTGCGCCCAGTGTGCCGTCACGCCCGGCGTGGCCAGGATCCAGTCGATCCGGTCGCCGCCCGGCGTCAGCGGCCGGTAGCCGTGAAAGGTCCCGTACGGGGCGCTGCGCTCGCGGGCGGTCTCCCAGGTGTCGACGAGCCCGGCGCCCAGGAGCGTGTCGTAGACCGTGTTCCTGTGGGCGGCGACGTTGAAGTCCCCGGTGACCACGACCGGCAGGGAGCGGTCCAGGCCGGTGATGCGCTCGGCGAGGAGGCCGGCGCTGCGGGTGCGCGCGTACGGGCTCGCGTGGTCGAAGTGCGTGTTCAGGACGTAGAACTCCCGCTCACCCTTGCGCAGATCGCGGAAGCGGACCCAGGTGACCATGCGGGCGAAGGCGGCGCCCCAGGTGTTCGAGCCGATCACGTACGGGGTGTCGGAGAGCCAGAAGTGGTCGTACTCCAGCGGGGCGAGGCGGCGGCGGTCGTAGAAGATCGCCATGGACTCGTCGCCGCTGCCCCGTAAGCGGCCCGTGCCCACCCAGTCGTAGTGCCGGCCCAGATCGGCGTCGATGTCGAGCAGTTGCGGGAAGAGGCCCTCCTGGGTGCCGATGACGTGCGGGGCCTCGTGGCGCAGCAGTTCGCGCATCACCGGTCTGCGCACCGCCCAGCTGTGCGGCTCGGTGGTGCTCGCGAAGCGCAGGTTGAAGGACATGACCTCCAGATGGCGGGGCGGGCGCTCCCGCGCCGCGGCGGACGACTGCGGCAGTGCTGTACTGGACAGAGGCGTGGTGACCGCGGCGGCCAGCGCGGCCTTGAGGACCGGACGGCGCGTGACTCGGCTGAGGTGCGGCACGGGGGCTCCTTCGCTGGGAACGGCCGGACGAGTCGTGCGTACGGGAGTGTCTTACCGCGGTGTGAGGTGGGCGTGAACATGGCGAGGTGACGGAGTGGCTCCCCGTGGACACGGTGTTGACCATCCGAAGGTGCCCGGATAACTTCATTCTACGGATTGTTGATTCCGTACAGCGGAAAACAGGAGGGTGTGGGAATGGGTCAGGGCCAGCAGGAGACGGTGGCGACGAGCCTCGCGGGCGCCGTGAGCGAGGAGATCAGCGCCTCCCTCGCGCCGGTCGACGCCGAACTGGAGCGCCGCTACCCCGGAGACCCCGGCACCCGCCAGCCCGTCCACACCGTGTACGTGCCCGGCGACGTCTTCGCCGCCGACACCATCCGCTCCTGGGGCGACCAGGCCCTCGGACTCCTCGACGAACACGCCCCCGACGCCGCCTCCTTCGCCGCCGTCCTCGGCCTGTCCGACGAACTCGCCGAGCCCGTCCACGCGCGCGTGCGGGCCAAGCTGGAGCGCGAGCCGATCGAGGACCTGCGCGTCGACTTCGAGGACGGCTACAGCGGCGCCGACGAGGACCAGGACGCCGCCCGCGCCGCCCGCCTGATCGCCGAGGCCTACGCGGGCGGCACGGCAGCCCCGTACATGGGCATCCGCATGAAGTGCATGGAGTCCGCCGTACGCGACCGCGGCATCCGCACCCTCGACATCTTCCTCACCGGTCTGATCGAGGCCGGCGGCCTGCCCGACGGACTCGTCCTGACGCTGCCCAAGGTCACCTACCCCGAGCAGGTCACCGCCATGGTGCGGCTGCTGGAGGCCTTCGAGAAGGCCCGCGGTCTTGAGCCCGGCCGGCTCGGCTTCGAGATCCAGATCGAGACCAGCCAGTCCATCCTCGCCAGCGACGGCACCGCCACCGTCGCCCGGATGATCCAGGCCGCCGAGGGCCGCGCAACCGGACTGCACTACGGCACCTTCGACTACAGCGCCTGCCTCGGTGTCTCCGCCGCCTACCAGGCCAGCGACCACCCGGCCGCCGACCACGCCAAGGCGATCATGCAGGTCGCCGCCGCGGGGACGGGCGTACGCGTGTCGGACGGCTCCACCAACGTCCTGCCGGTCGGCACCACGCAGAAGGTGCACGACGCCTGGCGGCTGCACTACGGGCTGACCCGCCGCGCTCTCGCGCGCGCCTACTACCAGGGCTGGGACATGCACCCCGGTCACATCCCGACCCGGTACGCGGCCGTCTTCGCCTTCTACCGGGAGGGCTTCGAGCAGGCGGCGGCCCGTCTCGCCCGGTACGCCAACCGGGCCGGGGGCGACGTCATGGACGAGCCCGCCACCGCCAAGGCCCTCAGCGGGTATCTGCTGCGCGGGCTGGACTGCGGGGCGCTGGACACGGCGGAGGTCGCTCGGCTCACCGGGCTCACCCGGGCCGATCTGGAAGGGTTCGCGGCGCCTCGGCGCGGCGACCTGACGATCTCCCACTGATCCGCGGCGCCGCCCGGGCCGGCGGCGCCGTCACTTCCGCCCCTTAGTCTGTACGCCACGCATGGGTGGGTCACAGGAACGGGGCAGCGGTGTCATCGGGGGAGTACGGGCAGACAGACGGGGTCGGCCGAGTGCTGGCCGGGCGTTATCGCGTCCTGGCCCAGCTCGGGCGCGGCGGCATGGGCGTGGTCTGGCGTGCCCTCGACGAGGTCCTCGGCCGTGAGGTCGCCGTCAAGGAGCTGCGCACCTACACCGACGCCGACGGCCCCGAACTCGCCGACCTGCGCATCCGTATGCAGCGCGAGGCCCGTGCGGCGGCCCGGGTGCGCCACCCCGGCGTCGTCGCCGTGCACGACGTCACCGAGGTCGACGGGCGTCCGCTCATCGTCATGGAGCTCGTCGACGGACCCTCCCTGGACGACGTGCTGCGCGAGCGGGGCACGCTCGACGGGCGCGAGGCGGCGGGGATCGGCGCCAAGGTCATGGACGCGCTGGCCGCCGCCCACCGCGCCGGCGTCCTGCACCGCGACGTCAAGCCCGGCAACATCCTGCTCGACCGCTCCGGCCGGGTCGTGCTGACCGACTTCGGCATAGCCACGATGGAGGACCCGGGTGACGGCTCGGCCACCCATCTCACCCGCAGCGGCGAACTCGTCGGCTCCCTGGACTACCTGGCGCCCGAGCGCGCCCAGGGCGCCGATCCCGGCCCGGCCTCCGACGTCTGGGCGCTCGGCGCCACGCTGTACGCGGCCGTCGAGGGCGCCTCGCCGTTCCGCCGTACCTCGACGTTCTCCACCCTCACCGCGATCGTCTCCGAACCGCTGCCCGAGCCCCACCGGGCGGGGCCGCTCGGACCGGTCCTGCAACGGCTGATGGACAAGCGGCCAGAGGGCCGCCCGGCGGCCGACGAGGCCCGCGAGCTGCTCCAGGCGGTGGCCGACGGCGAGAGCACGGACTCGCCGACGACGGCCCTGCGCGCTCCGGCACCGGGGCGGGCGGAGACCGAGCTCAGCGTCCCGGCCGTGCCGCCGGGCTTCGGACCGCCGCAGGGCGTGCCATCGGCCTACGCGCAGGCCCCCGCAGCCACCGGCCCCATGGACACCTCCCGCGCCGGCCGCCGCAAGGGCCGCGCCCTCCTGGCCGCCGCGGCGGTCACGCTCGTCCTCGCCTCCGCCGGGGTCACCGTCGCCGTGCTGAGCGGCACGGACGACCCCCAGGCGGCCGAGCAGCCCGCCGGGTCCGCAAGCTCCGCCGCCTCCCCCTCGAAGAGCGGCCCCGACCCCTCGGCCGACGCCATGTCCACACCGAAGGGCAAGAACAAGACCCCGAGCGCGACGAGTACGCCGAGCAAGGAGACCGCGAGCACACCCGCCGAGCGCCCGTCCGCCTCCGCCCCGACCAGCACCTCCGGCGGCGGCACCACCGGAGGCGACGGCGGTACGACCGGCGGGGGCGGCGCCACGCCCCCGGCTCCCGCCCCGGCCTGCTATGCCATCGGCGGCGGCAAATACAACTGCCAGGTCTGGCAGACCGCCAAGTCCTACACCGCCGACGGAACCGAGGTCGGCATCCTCAACGCCGGTACCAACTATTTCTACTGCCAGCAGAATCTGGGCCGCCGCGAGACGTCCGGCGAGTGGACCAACGTGTGGTGGGCGAAGACCGACGACGACAGCGGCAACACCGACGTCTGGGTCAGCGACGTCTACGTCCAGGGCGGCGACAACGACGAGCCGGTGCCCGGACTCCCGGTCTGCTGAGCACCCGCGAACCGCTCCAGACCCGACGCCGTCACCAGCTTCTCCGCCGCCAGCAGCCGTGTGCCCCGCTCGCACAGCCGCCGGTCGGCGCGCGCCCGCGCACAGAACTCCTCCGGGCTCACCCCGAACAGCTCCCGCAACGCCGCCGATTCCACCAGGAGTTCGGCGAGCAGCGCCCGCTGGCCCGGGTGACTGCGCGGCGCCGCGGTGCCGTTGTGCAGGACGCCGTGGCGGTTGACGTAGGCGAAGACACCCGGCAGCGCGGTGCCGTCCGCCAGGTCGATGCGCACCTCGGGGGCGGGGAGCCAGACGCGGTCGTAGTTGCCGGTGGGCACCGGCACGCCCTCGCTGGCGTCGACCACGGCGAGCTGCTCGGCGTCGAGCCAGATGACGTACAACTCCCGTACGGCGGCAGGCGCGTCGAACGGGGAGGCCGAGACGTATCCCATCCGGCTCACATGCGCGGAGACGCCGATCCCGATGCCCGTGACGCGCGCCCTGACCATCGGGACGGGCGTGGTGATGGCGAACTCGGCCATCTTGTGGCGCAGTTGGCCGGGGCAGGCGTTGGAGCCGACGGCGAGCACCGGGGTGCGGTCCGGGTGGGTCAGCCGGTCCAGGGGCAACAGTAGGTCGCCGTCCAGGAGTCCGGAGTCCGCGGGCCAGGCGCCCGGGTAGAGCAACGGATGATCGCGCGGCGCCGCGGCAAGGCCCAGCGCCTCAAGGGTGCGGTCCTCCACGGGCGGCTCAGTCCGCCGGCGGCAGCTCGCCCGAGCCGCGGGTGATCAGCCGGGTCGGCAGCTCGATGCGCTCCGGTGCGACGAGGCTGCCGTCCAGCTGGCGGAAGAGGCGCTCGGCGGCGGTCCGGCCGAGGGCGGCCGCGTCCTGGGCGACGACGGTGACGCCCGGCTGGAGCAGGTCGGCGAGTTCGAGGTCGTCGAAGCCGACCAGGGCCACGCGGCGGGTCTGCTCGGCCAGCACGCGGATCACGGTGACCGTGACGCGGTTGTTGCCCGCGAACACCGCGGTGACCGGGTCGGGGCCGGACAGCATCTCCTCGGCCGCGCGGCGCACCCGCTCGGGGCCGGTGGCGCCCAGCGACATCCAGGAGTCCTCCACCGGTATGCCCGCGTCCTCCATGGCCGCCCGGTAGCCGCGCAGGCGCTCGGCGGCGGTGTGGATGCGGGGCATGTCGCCGATGAAGCCGATCCGGCGGTGTCCGTGCGCGATGAGATGGGCGACGCCGTCGCGGGCGCCGCCGAAGTTGTCCGACAGGACGACATCGGCGTCGATCATCCCGGCGGGCCGGTCCACGAACACGGTGGCGACGCCCGCCCGTATCTCGGGCTCCAGATACCGGTGGTCGTCGCCGGCCGGGATCACCACCAGGCCGTCCACCCGCCGCGCGCACAGCGCCAGCGCCAACTCCTGCTCACGGTCGGGGTCCTCGGCGCTGGAGCCGTTGATCAGCAGCGCTCCGTGCGCGCGGGCCACCTCCTCCACCGCGCGGCTGAGCGGGCCGTAGAACGGGTCCGCGAGGTCCTCCAGAACCAAGCCGATGCTGGCGGTACGGCCCTTGCGCAGCACCCGGGCGCTGTCGTTGCGGCGAAAGCCCAGGGCGTCGATGGCCTCCTGGACGCGGCGCTCCGTCTCCGGGGTGACCCCGGGTTCGCCGTTGACCACGCGCGAGACCGTCTTCAGACCGACTCCCGCACGTGCGGCGACGTCCTTCATCGTCGGCCGATTGCCGTAGCGGGTCGCGGGGGTGCGGTCTGCTCGGCGGATGGTGTCGGCCACGATGCGGGTCCTGTCCTGTCGTCGGCGGGGATGCGTCGATCCGTGCTTTGTATGAGGATGTGGCGTCGAGCATAGAGCCTGGACAACGTTGTCAGATCCGGGAGACACTGTCCACCGCACTCTCCGGCCTGCGCCCCCACCGCGAGACCGGGCCACCCTTTCCGCATGGTTGACCGGGAGACCTGACTCTGATGCACACCGACCTCGTGGCCGCGCTCGACATCGGCGGAACAAAGATCGCCGGAGCGTTGGTGGACGGTCAAGGCCGGATCCTGGTGCGGGCGCAGCGCCCGACACCGGCACGGGAGAACGGTGAGCGCGTGATGGCGGCCGTCGAGGCGGTGCTCGGCGAGCTGACCGCGTCCCCGCTGTGGACGCGGGTCACGGCCCTCGGCATCGGCAGCGCGGGCCCGGTGGACGCCTCCGCCGGCACGGTCAGCCCGGTGAACGTCCCCGGCTGGCGGGATTTCCCGCTCGTCCGCCGGGTGCGCGAGGCGGTGGGCGGCCTGCCGGTCGAGCTGATCGGCGACGGCGTGGCCATCACGGCGGCCGAGCACTGGCAGGGCGCCGCCCGCGGCCACGACAACGCGCTGTGCATGGTGGTCTCCACGGGCGTCGGCGGCGGCCTGGTCCTGAACGGCCGCCTGCACCCCGGCCCGACCGGCAACGCGGGCCACATCGGCCACATCAGCGTCGACCTCGACGGCGATCCGTGCCCCTGCGGCGCGCGCGGCTGCGTCGAGCGCATCGCGAGCGGCCCCAACATCGCCCGCCGGGCCCTGGAGAACGGCTGGCAGCCCGGCCCCGACGGCGACACCTCCGCCGCGGCGGTGGCCGAGGCCGCCCGCGCCGGCGATCCGGTCGCCGTGGCCTCCTTCGAACGGGCCGCCCAGGCCCTGGCCGCCGGCATCGCGGCCACCGCGACCCTCGTCGAGATCGACATCGCCGTCATCGGCGGCGGCGTCGGCAAGGCGGGCGACATCCTGTTCGCCCCCCTGCGCAAGGCCCTCGGCGACTACGCCACCCTCTCCTTCGTCCAACGCCTGGCCGTCGTGCCGGCCCAGATGGGAACGGACGCGGGCCTGGTCGGAGCGGCCGCGGCGGCCCTGACCCGACGGACGGACGCGGCGACGGTCTGAACCGGTCGGCAGGAACGTTCATTCGCGAGCCGGTGGGGTGGGGGGCACGGCGTCGCGGCCTTCGGGCAGTCGCCGGCCGCGGGGACAGGGGCCCCGCAGGCCCCGTGACCTTCCCGCCCCCGCGAAGTTGAACCGGTCATGAAGAAGCGCAGCATGCTCGCCATCGCCTCCCTGGCCACCGGATTCGTCGTCGCGGCGATCACCCCGTCCCACTCGCTCGGTGAGGAGTTGGGGGATCTCGATGTGAAGGACACCCTCAGCACGCTCGACCGGACGGTCGCCAGCGACAGTCTGGCCATCGACGACAACGCCCTCGGGCAGAACGGCTGACGCGGTCGGCGGTTCGGTGTACGGCGCCGGGGCTCCTGCTTCCTTGGACCCCGGCGCACCCATGTGTGCGCCCCCCAGCTGGGGCTGGTTTCCGTGGCAGGGTGGAGCGGGCAAGCCACAGGGGGCCAAGAGAAGAGGGGGAGTCCGTGATCGTCTGGATCAACGGGGCTTTCGGTGCGGGGAAGACCACCGCCGCACGCGAACTGATCGATCTGATCCCGAACAGCACGCTCTTCGACCCCGAGGTCATCGGCGGAGCGCTGACCCAGCTGCTTCCGCCCAAGCACCTTGCCGAGGTCGGTGACTTCCAGGACCTGCCGATCTGGCGACGACTGGTGATCGACACGGCGGCGGCCATGCTCGCCGAGCTCGGCGGGACGCTGGTGGTGCCGATGACCCTGCTGCGCCAGGAGTACCGCGACGAGATCTTCGGGGGCCTGGCCGCGCGTCGCATCACGGTACGACACATCCTGCTGACCCCGGCGGAAACGATCCTGCGCGAGCGAATAGCCCACCGGGAGGTCCCCGACGTCCCCGACGGCGAACTGCGCACCCGGCAGCGGGCGTTCGACCACATCGAGCCCTACCGCACCGCCCTCGCCGGCTGGCTCACCGCCGACGCCCATCCCGTCGACAACGGCACCCTCACCCCGTACGAGACCGCCGCCCGCATCGCCGAGGCCGTCGCCTCCGGTGCCGTGGCGGCCTGCGACATCGTGCAGACCTCCGAGCCCACCTCGGAGACGCTCGCCGCCGGCGTCCTGCTCTTCGACGAACAGGACCGGGTGCTGCTCGTCGACCCCACCTACAAGGCCGGCTGGGAGTTCCCCGGCGGCGTCGTCGAACCCGGCGAGGCGCCCGCGCGCGCCGGCATGCGCGAGGTCGCCGAGGAGACGGGCCTGCGGCTGGACGAGGTACCGCGGCTGCTCGTCATCGACTGGGAGCAGCCCTCACCCCCCGGCTACGGCGGTCTGCGCCTCCTCTTCGACGGCGGCCGCCTGGACTCCGCAGAGGCCGGACGCCTGCTGCTGCCCGGCGCCGAACTGCGCGACTGGCGCTTCGTCACCGAGGAGGAGGCCGCCGACCTGCTGCCGCCCGTGCGCTACGCACGGCTGCGATGGGCGCTGCGGGCGCGCGAGCGGGGAGCGGCGCTCTATCTGGAGGCCGGCATCCCCGCTCCCTGAGCCGCGGGGGCCTCAGCTCGCCGCGTAGTTGCGCAGGAACAGGGCCTCCGTCACCGACAGACGCTCAAGCTCCTCGGGCGAGACGCTCTCGTTCACCGCGTGGATCTGCGCCTCCGGCTCGCTCAGACCGATGAGCAGGATCTCCGCCTGCGGGTAGAGCCCGGCGAGGGTGTTGCACAGCGGGATGGAACCGCCCTGGCCGGCGTACTGCATCTCCTGGCCGGGGTAGGCCACCGCCATCGCCTCGGCCATCGCGGCATACGCCGGGCTGGTCGTGTCGGCGCTGAACGGCTGGCCCTGGCCGACCTGTTCGGTGCGCAGCCGCGCACCCCACGGCGTGTGCGCCTCCAGGTGGGCCTGGAGCAGCTTGGTCGCATCGGCCGCGTCCACGCCCGGCGGCACCCGCAGGCTGATCAGCGCGCGGGCGCTCGCCTGCACGGACGGGGTGGCGCCGACGACCGGCGGGCAGTCGATGCCGATGACCGTGACCGCCGGGCGCGCCCAGATGCGGTCGGCGACCGTGCCCGAACCGATCAGCTCCACGCCCTCCAGCACCTTGGCATCCGTGCGGAACTGCTCCTCGGAGTACTGCAGACCGTCCCACGCCGACTCCGGGGCGAGCCCGTCGACCGTCGTCGAACCGTCGGCGGCACGCAGCGAGTCCAGTACGCGGATCAGCGCGGCCAGCGCGTCGGGGGCCGCGCCGCCGAACTGGCCCGAGTGCAGGTTGCCTTCCAGCGTGTCGACCTCCACCCGGAGCATCGTCATGCCCCGCAGCGTCGAGGTGACCGTGGGCAGGCCGACCCGGAAGTTGCCCGCGTCGCCGATGACGATCGTGTCGGCCTCCAGCAGCTCCGGGTGCGCCTCGGCGTACCGCTCCAGACCACCCGTGCCCTGCTCCTCGGAGCCCTCGGCGATCACCTTCACATGCACGGGCACACCGCCGTTCGCCTTCAGCGCACGCAGGGCCAGCAGGTGCATGATCACGCCACCCTTGCAGTCGGCGGCGCCGCGCCCGTACCAGCGGCCGTCGCGCTCGGTCAGCTCGAACGGCGGAGTCGTCCAGGCGGACTCGTTCAGCGGCGGCTGCACGTCGTAGTGGGCGTACAGCAGCACCGTCTTGGCACCGGCGGGACCGGGCAGGTAGCCGTAGACCGACTGCGTGCCGTCCGGGGTGTCGAGCAGGGCCACGTCCTGGAAGCCCTCGGCGGTGAGCGCGTCCGCGACCCAGTGCGCGGCACCCTCGCTCTCGCTCCTGGGGAACTGGTCGAAGTCCGCCACCGATTTGAAGGCCACCAGCTCGGTGAGTTCGGCCTTCGCCCTCGGCATCAGCGAGGCGACGGTCTCGGCGACCGGATTCGACGACATGGGCACGCTCCTTGTGGGTGCGACGTTGTTCCTGTGAGTGCCGTCGATCCTCCCACAGCGGACTGCGGCGACGACCGCCGTAGGATGCGGGAGACAGGTGCGGCAGCGGCTTGATCGGGAGCAGTAGACCATCGTGAGCAGCGAGAACTCTTCGGCGGACGACGTGCGGCAGGTGTGGGACGTCGTCGTGGTCGGCGCGGGGCCCGCAGGGGCCTCGGCCGCGTATGCGGCGGCGGTCGCGGGGCGGCGCGTGCTGTTGCTGGAGAAGGCGGAGCTGCCGCGGTACAAGACATGCGGCGGCGGCATCATCGGCCCCTCGCGCGACAGCCTGCCGCCCGGCTTCGAACTGCCCCTGCGCGACCGGGTGCACGCGGTCACCTTCTCCCACAACGGCCGTTTCACCCGGACCCGCCGGTCCCGGCACATGCTGTTCGGGCTGATCAACCGGCCCGAGTTCGACCAGCAGCTCGTCGAGCACGCGCAGAAGGCGGGCGCCGAACTGCGTACGGGCGTCACCGTCCAGCGGGTTGAGCAGCACGGCTCGGCCGTGCCGGACCGGCGCACGGTCGCCGTCGTCCTCCAGGGCGGCGAGACGCTGCTCGCGCGGGCGGTTGTCGGCGCGGACGGCAGCGCGAGCCGCATAGGAGCGCATGTCGGGGTCAAGGTCGACCAGGTGGACCTGGGCCTGGAGGCGGAGATCCCGGTGCCGGAGACCGTCGCCGAGGACTGGCAGGGGCGGGTGCTGATCGACTGGGGGCCGATGCCCGGCAGTTACGGCTGGGTGTTCCCCAAGGGCGACACGCTGACGGTCGGGGTGATCTCGGCGCGTGGCGAAGGCGCTGCCACCAAGCGGTATCTGGAGGAGTTCATCGGGCGGCTCGGCCTCGCCGGGTTCGAACCGAGCATCTCCTCCGGCCATCTGACGCGCTGCCGGACCGAGGACTCGCCGCTGTCGCGCGGCCGGGTGCTGGTGTGCGGGGACGCGGCGGGGCTGCTGGAGCCCTGGACCCGGGAGGGCATCTCGTTCGCGCTGCGGTCGGGGCGGCTCGCGGGGGAGTGGGCGGTGCGGATCGCCGAGGCCAACGACGCGGTGGACACCCGGCGCCAGGCCCTGAACTACGCCTTCGCCGTCAAGGCCGGGCTCGGGGTGGAGATGAGCGTCGGCAAGCGGATGCTGGCGCTGTTCGAGCGGCGCCCCGGGCTGTTCCATGCGGCGCTGACCGGGCTCCGGCCCGCGTGGCGGGCGTTCACCGAGATCACCCGCGGGTCGACCTCGCTGGCCGAGCTCGTGCGCAGCCATCCGATGGCCCAGCGCGCCCTGGCCCGGCTGGACCGCCGTGCGGCGGGCGGCGAGGCCGCCGGGTCCTGACCGAGGTCGGTTTCCTGATCGAGGTCAGTGCTTGATCGAGGTCAGTTCTTGATCGTGATCCGGAAGACCGGGTGGTCCGGGGCGATACGGCGCAGGTCGGCGTCGGGGGAGTCGGGGCCGACCCCGTTGAAGAACACGCCGACCTCGGCCTTCCAGCGCTTGAGGTAGGCGCGCAGGAGGGGCACCTTCTCGTCGTCCGGGACCTCGGTCGCGGTGAACGCGTCGACCTTCTTGCCCAGGTGCAGCTCGCCGCCGCCGGCCGCGCGCATGTTGTGCGTCCACTGGACGTGGCCGCGCGGGGCGACGAGGTACTGCTCGCCGTCGAGGGTCAGCAGGTTCACCGGGGTGGTCCGCCACTGGCCGCTCTTGCGGCCGCGGACGGCGAGGACACGGGAGCCCCAGACGCTGATGCCGCGGCGGGTCATCCACGCCACGGCGCGGTTGAAGACGTTGACGGTGAACCAGCCGGGCTTCTGGACGTGCGTGGACATGGGAACCCCCAGGGTTGGTAGAGCGCTGCTCCGTTTGGTGAGCGGCGCTCTTTTTTGTGAGCACTGCTCTCGCTGCTCCTTGAGTATGGGGTGGAGCGGTGCTCCAAAGCAAGAGCGCCGCTCTCGTTTTTGTGCGCTGCTCTCATTTCGGTCCACCGCTCACGTTTGTGTGCACCGCTCTCGCTTTCGTGCGACACTGCCCCGCATGAGCACCGCACACGGCGCCCGCGCCCGGGCCAGGATCGAGGTCACCGCCGCCATCAAGGACGAGGCCCGCAGACAGCTTGCCGCCGAGGGCGCGGCCAAGCTGTCCCTGCGCGCCGTCGCCCGCGAACTCGGCATGGTCTCCTCCGCGCTCTACCGCTACTTCCCCAGCCGCGACGACCTGCTCACCGCGCTCATCATCGACGCCTACAACTCCCACGGCGCGAGCGTCGAGGCGGCGCACCAGGCCGTGGCCGACGCCGGACCCGTACAGCGCTGGGTCGCCGTGTGCGGGGCCGTACGCAACTGGGCCCTGGCCCACCCCCACGAGTACGCGCTGATCTACGGATCACCGGTCCCCGGCTACACCGCCCCCGACACCACCGTCCCGGCCGCCTCCCGCGTCGGCCTCGTCTTCATCGGCATCGTCCGCGACGCCCACCGCGGCCTGGGCCTGGCCAAGCCGTCGCTCCCCGCCGAACTGCGCCCCGAGGCCGAGCGGCTGACCGCCGACCTCGCGCCCGACCTCCCACCGGAGAACGTGACGGCGCTCGTCGCGGCCTGGGCCCAGCTCTACGGGCTGGTCGGCTTCGAGCTGTTCGGTCAGTTCAACCGGGTCGTCGAGGACCGCGAGCCGTTCTTCCGGCACGCGGTGTCCCAACTCGCCCACGGGGTGGGCCTGGTGTACCCGCAGCGGGGGCCGGCCACCACGAGGTGACCGCAGCCTCACATCCGGGATCTCAGCACGTCGACCTCACAGCCCGGCGCGAACGGGTCGAAGCCGTGCTCGACCAGCCAGCGAACCACCACCAGGCTTCGCAACGACCACCACGCGCGGATCACGTCGAGGTCGACGTCGGTGCCATAGCCGGCGACGACGTCACCGAGGCGCTCCTCGTGTCCGAGCGTCAGGATGGCGAGGTCGAACAGGGCATCACCCTGGCCCGCCTCGGACCAGTCGATGATGCCCGTGACCTCGTCGTCGACGACGAACACGTGAAGGGTTTGCAGGTCGCCGTGCGTGAACACCGGGGTCCACGGCCGGAGCGCGGCCTCGGCGACCCGGCGGTTGCGGGTGACCAGGTCGGCGGGCAGGACGCCGTTCGTCACGAGCCACTCGCACTCGCCGTCGAGATCCGCCGCCAACTCCTCAAGGCCCCGCCCGGCCCGGCCCCGCCGGGGCGGCAACGGCGCGTCGTGCAACTTCCGGACGGCGGCACCCGCCGCGGCCCACGCCGCCGACGACGCCGTCGACGGCTCGCCGAGGCGGCCGAGCGCCGTCCCCGGGACCGCCGCGATCGCGAGCACGGGCGGCCTGCGCCACAGGACTTCCGGGGTCGGGACCGGCGCCAGGGCCATCGCCGCGACCTCGACGTCGATGCGCGCCTGATCGGCGTCCACCTTCAGGAACACATCACCGACGCGCAGGGTCGCGCGCTCGGAATGGGCGACGACGACTTCGACCTCATCCATGGGCGATCAGTATCCCGGGGACAATCGGCGACGTCGCCGGGTTTGTCGCGTGCGAACTCCCGAAAGTCCCATCCGCGCCGGAATCCGAGGCCCCGGTCACGCCGCCGACGGCAGCAGAGCCGGATCCTGGCGCAGGATCCGCTGGTGCAGTGACCGCAGTGCGGGCCCCGGGTCCGTGCCCATGGCCTCCGCCAGCCGTTGCCGGGCCGCTTCGTAGGCGGCGAGGGCGTCCGTGGGGCGGCCGGTGCGGCACAGGGCCAGCATCAGGAGTTCGGTGAGGCGTTCGCGCAAGGGGTGCGCCGCCACGAGGCGGACGAGTTCGTGGACGTACCCGAAGGCATGGCCGAGCTCGATCTCGCCCGCCAGCCGGGCCTCCAGGACGGTCAGGCGCTTCTCGGCCCAGCGCAGGCGCTCCGCCGCCAGGTAGGGCGCCTGGAGACCCTCGGCGAACTCGCCGCGCCACAACTCCTCCGCCTGCCGGGCCAGTTCACCCGCCCGAGCCAGATCGCCGGCGGCGCGTGCCGCCAGCGCCGCGTCGACGAGGCGGCGCCGCTCCAGCAGGTCGTCGGCCGTGGCGCCGCGCAGCAGGTACCCGGTGCCGGTCCACGACAGCTCCGGCCCCGCCCCGAGGGCCCGGCGCAGCCCCGAGACGTACTTCTGCACCAGGTTGCGCACATGCGCGGGCGGCGCCCCGCCCCACACGGCCTCGACCAGACCGTCGTAGGAGATCGGGCGGCCCTCCTGGAGCAGGAGCACGGCGAGTACCGCGCGTTGCTTGGGCGGGCCGAGCGGGATCTCGGCGCCGTTGCGCAAGGCGCGCAGCGGGCCGAGCAGTTCGCATCGCAGGTCCGACGACATCCCCTCACCCATGCGTCGAGCCTAACCCGGACCGCGCCTTCCAGTGGATCTTCCAGCGGGCGTTCCAGCGGCACCGGTCACGGTGTGCGCAGTCCGCTGAGCCGCAAGGACCCTCACCCGGCCCACGGTTCCGACCCCCGGCAGAAAGGCCCTCCCATGCTCACCCTGCTCGGCCGCCTGGCCGTGCGGTACAGCCGCGCCGTGCTGGCCGGCGCGCTGCTCGTGCTCCTCGGGCTCGGCGCATACGGCGCCGGCGCCCAGGACGATCTCGACCTCTCGCGCTGGAGCGCCCCGGGCACGGAGTCGGTGCGCGCCGCGGACCTGCTGCGCGACGACTTCGGCACCGGCAACCCCAACCTCGCCGTGCTCGTCACCGCCCGCGACGGCGACGTCGACAGCGCGCGCACCGAGCAGGCGGGACGTGAACTCACCGCAGAGGTGGCCGAGTTGCCCGGCGTCACCGACGTCACCGCCTACTGGGACGCCAACAGCCCCGCGCTGCGCGCCGAGGACGGCGAACGTGCGCTCGTGCTCGCCCGTCTCGAAGGCAGCGCCACCGAGACCCGTGAGCAACTGGCGGACATATCACCGCAGTTGACCCGCGCCACTCCGGACATCGAGGTCTCCGTCGGCGGCCAGGAGGAGATCTCCCGGCAGGTCGGTGAGGAGGCCCGCGCCGACTTCCTGCGCGCGGAGGCCTTCGCCCTGCCCGTCGTGCTCCTGCTGCTGATCCTGGTCTACCGGCGGACGACGGCCGCCCTGCTCACCCTCGGGGTGGGCCTGTTCTCGGTGCTCGGCACGCTCGCCGGACTGCGCCTGTTTGCGCAGTTCACCGAGGTGTCCACGTTCGCCGCGAACATCGCGCTCGTTCTCGGCCTCGGACTGGGCGTCGACTACAGCCTGTTCGTGATCAACCGGTACCGGGAGGAACGGGCGGCCGGACACGACCAGCAGAACGCCGTCGTGCGGGCGACCGCGGCGGCCGGGCGCACGGTCGTCTTCAGCGGCGTCACCGTCGCCGTCTCGCTGTGCGCGCTACTGGTGTTCCCGTTCTTCTTCCTCAGCTCGTTCGCGTACGCCGGCGTGCTCGTCGTGCTCACCGCGGTCGCCGGGGCCGTCCTGGTGCTGCCGGCCGCGCTCTCCCGCTGGGGCCACCGGGTGGAACGCCCCACCGCACCCGCCTCCGGCTTCTGGCACCGCACCGCGCTGGCCGCCATGCGCCGCCCGCTGCTCGTCGGCGCCGGAGTCCTCGCCGTCCTGCTGGTCGCCGCATCGCCCCTGCTCGGCCTGCGCTTCGGCCTGCCCGACGAACGCACCCTGCCCGCGGGCACCTCCTCGCGGACCACCTCCGAGACCGTGCACCGCGAGTTCCCCGCCGAGCCGACGGACACCGTCCAGGTCGTCCTCGGCAAACCGGCCGACACGCGCGCGTACGCCGCCGAACTCTCCCGCATCCAGGGCGTGTTCCAGGTCGACGCGCCGGGCGGCACCTACCGCGACGGACAGCGCACCGGCGCCCCCGGCCAGGACCGGCTCACGGCCCCCGACGGACGCGCGCGCCTGGCCGTCGTACCCACCCAGCAGGCCATGTACGACAACGTCCCCGCCTTCGTCGAACGCATCCGGGACACCGCCGCCCCGGCCCCGGCGCTCGTCGGCGGCTACCCCGGCGAGACCACCGACTTCCGCGCCACGCTCCTGGACCGGCTCCCGTTCGCCGTGGGGATCGTGCTGGCGGCGACGTACGTGATCCTCTTCCTGATGACCGGCAGCGTGCTGCTGCCCGCCAAGGCGACCGTGCTGAACCTGCTCAGCCTGTCGGTGATGTTCGGCTGCCTGGTCTGGGTCTTCCAGGACGGGAACCTGTCGGGCCTGCTCGACTTCACCGCCACCGGCTCGATCGAGCCCAGCATCCCGGTGCTGATGTTCTGCGTGGCCTACGGGCTGTCCATGGACTACGAGGTCTTCCTCCTCGCCCGTATCAAGGAGGAGCACGACCGCACCAGCGACACCGTACGGGCGGTCGGCGAGGGCATCCGCCGCAGCGCACCCCTGATCACCGCCGCGGCCGGCATCCTCGCGCTGTCCTTCCTGTCGTACGCCACCGGAGGCGTCGTCTTCCTCAAGGAACTCGGCGTCGGTACGGCCCTGACGATCCTCGTCGACGCCACCCTCATCCGGGTCCTGCTGCTGCCGGTGACGATGCGGCTGGCGGGCCGCGCCAACTGGTGGGCGCCGAAGCGGCTGCGCCGGTGGCGGGTCAAGGAGAGCCCCGTACTTCACGGGGAGTATGTGTGATCACCACGCGCGGGTGACGCCGACCGCCGGTGATCGCGTCTAGCGTGGCGGTCATGGAAGAGCAGCGCGTACCCGCGGCCGGTCCGTCGCACTGGTGGCGGACCGGACCGCCGTGGTGGAACCGGGAGGACGACCGGGGCCGGTGGCCCTGGCGCTCCACCCTGCTCGTCACGGCGTTCGTGCTGATCGGCTCGCACTTCGCGGCCGAGAGCCAGGTGGACGAGCGGGCGCCCCTGGACACCTTCGCGCGCCTGCTGCTGCTCGCCGCCGGGGTGCAGCTGCTGTGGCGGCACCGGTATCCGGTGGCAGTCGCCTTCGGTACGGCCGCCGCCGCCATGGTCTACCTGGGCGCCGGGTATCCGTACGGTCCGGTCTTTTTGACCGTGGCGCTGAGCTGCTTCAGCGCGATCGTCGCCGGGCACCGGAGGGCGGCCTGGGCGGCGATGGGCACTCTGTGGGCCGGGCATGTGCTGGTGGCGCACTGGCTCTATCGCTGGCTGCCGCCGTCGGGGGACTCGCCCGCCCCGTGGGGGCAGGAGATAGTGATCGCGGCCTGGGTGGTGGCGATCGTGGCGCTGTCGGAGCTGGTGCGGATCCGGCGCGAGCAGTGGGCCCGGGAGCGGGAGGAGCGGGCGCAGGCGGCGCGCCGGAGGGCGGACGAGGAGCGGCTGCGGATCGCCCGTGAGCTGCACGACGTGCTTGCGCACAGCATCTCCGTCATCAACATCCAGGCGGGCGTCGGCCTGGCCCTGCTGGACAGCGACCCCGAGCAGGCGCGCACGGCCCTGACCACCATCAAGGCCAAGAGCAAGGAGGCCCTCGGCGAGGTCCGCCAGGTGCTCGACACGCTGCGCGCGCCCGGCGCGGCGCCGCGCGCTCCGGCGCCCGGCCTGGACCGGCTGCCCGAGCTGGTGGCGCAGGCGGCGAGCGCGGGCCTCACGGTCGACGTCGAGGGCGAGGCGCCCCGCCTCCCACCCGGCACGGACCTCGCGGCCTTCCGGGTCGTCCAGGAAGCCCTCACCAACGTCGTACGGCACTCGGGATCGCGGCACGCGCGCGTGCGCCTCGACCGCGACGGCGCGACGCTGCGGATCCGGATCGACGACGACGGGCCCGCGACCGGCGCCGACGCGGGCGGCAGCGGCAACGGACTGGCGGGAATGCGGGAGCGGGCCGCCGCGCTGGGTGGCACGATCGAGGCGGGCCCGCGCGCGGACGGCGGTTTCCGGGTGCTCGCAGCGCTGCCCCTGACCCACAAGGAGGACGACCGGTGATCCGCGTACTGCTCGCCGACGACCAGTCACTGGTGCGGGCCGGCTTTCGGGCACTGCTCGACGCCCAGCCCGACATCGAGGTGGCCGGTGAGGCCGCCGACGGCGAGGAGGCGGTGCGCGCGGCGCGTGAACTGACGCCCGACGTGGTCCTGATGGACATCCGGATGCCGGTGCTGGACGGGCTGACCGCGACCCGCCGGATCACCGAGGACGACCGGCTGAAGGACGTGAAGGTGGTCATGCTCACCACCTTCGAACTCGACGAGTACGTCTTCGAGGCGATCCGGTCGGGCGCCTCCGGCTTCCTGGTCAAGGACACCGAACCGGAGGAACTCCTGCGCGCGGTACGGGCGGTGGTGGGCGGGGACGCGCTGCTGTCGCCCGGGGTGACCCGACGACTGATCGCCGAGTTCGCGGCGCGCTCCAAGGAGCCCGCGGCCGCCGACGCCCTCGCCGAACTCACCGAGCGGGAGCGGGAGGTGATGGCCCTGGTCGGCATCGGGCTGTCCAACGAGGAGATCGCCCGCCGGCTGGTGGTCAGCCCGCTCACCGCGAAGACCCACGTCAGCCGCACGATGGTGAAGCTCGGCGCCCGGGACCGGGCGCAACTTGTCGTCCTCGCCTACGAGTCCGGGCTGGTGCGGCCGGGCTGGCTCGGCTGAGCCGTCCGCCGGAAACGGACCAGCACACTGATCACCCGGGCGACGAGGACGACCGGGGCGAGGATCTTTCCCGCGAGCAGGAGCAACAGTTCCAGCTTCTGCGGCAGTTCGAAGAGGAGCGCGGGACCGGCGACGGCCCCGAACACCACCGCCGCCGCGAAGAGCGCGCTGCACAGCGCGTATCCGATCTCGACGACGAACGCGTCCTGCTCGGCCTTGCTGCTTCGTCCCCCGTAACCGTTCATACGGCGGAGTCAAACAGGCGTGTGCCCGGCGGGCAAGCGAACCCGCCGGGCACACGCGGTGGAGACGGTCCCCCTTAGTCGCGAACCGGCACGCGGTCCGCCTCCGTCTCCCGCACGGTGGACTTGGCGACCACGACCGAGTGCCGGTCGCGCGGCCTGCGCAGTCCGGTGAGCGTGATCAGCAGGCCCGCGAGGGCGACGAGCGCCACCACGACGAACCCGGGACGGTAGCTGTCCAGGACGGCCTGCGGGGTGGCCTGTTCGGGCGCGCCCGCGGTCACCACCGCCGTCACCACGGCCAGGAAGATCGCGCCGCCCACCTGCACCGAGGTGTTGAGCAGACCGGAGACCATGCCCTGCTCGTGGTCGTCGACGCCGTTGGTGGCCTGGATGTTGAGCGAGGGGAAGACCAGCGCACAGGCCGCGCCGATCAGCAGCATCGACGGCAGGATGGTCGCCGCGTACACCGGGTCGAGGTCGATCTGGAGGAACAGCGCGTAGCCGACGACCATGAGCGCGAAGCCCGCCGCGATCAGCCGCTGGGTGCCGAACCGGTCGACGATCGCGCCGACCTTGGTCGAGGAGAGCGCCACCAGCGCGCCCGCGGGCAGGAAGGCGAGCGCCGTGTGCAGCGCGGACCAGCCGAGCAGCGACTGCATGTACAGGGTGGTCAGGAACTGGAAGCCGACGTAGGAGCCGAAGAAGGCGATGGCGCCGAGCTGGGCGCGGATCTGGTTGCCCGAGCGCAGCACGCCGAGCCGGACCAGCGGCCCCGGCGAGCGCCGTTCGACCAGCACGAAGGCCGTCAGCAGGACGGCTACGGCGAGGAAGGACAGCAGCGTGCGTGCGGTGGCCCAGCCGACCTCGGGGGCCTGCACGACGGTGAAGACCAGCAGCAGCATCGACGCGGTGCCAAGGACGGCGCCGGGGATGTCGTAGCCGTTGTGGTTCTGCTCGCGGGTGCTGCGCGGCAGGAGCTTCAGGCCCGCCAGCAGGGCGAGCAGGGCGATGGGCGCGGGCAGCAGCATGGTCAGGCGCCAACTGGCCTCGGTGAGCAGGCCGGAGAGGACCAGGCCCATGGAGAAGCCGGTGGCGGCGCAGGTGGTGTAGATGGCCAGGGCGCGGTTGCGGACCGGGCCCTCGGCGAAGGTCGTGGTGATGATGGACAGACCGGCGGGCGCGGTGAAGGCCGCGCTCAGGCCCTTGATGAAGCGGCTGGCGATCAGCAGCGGCCCGGAGTCGACGAGCCCGCCGAGCAGCGAGGCGAGGGCGAAGACACCGAGGGCGACCAGGAACACCTGGCGCCGGCCCAGCAGGTCGGCGGTGCGTCCGCCGAGGAGCAGCAGTCCGCCGTAGCCGAGGATGTAGCCGCTGACGATCCATTGCAGGGTCGAGGTGGACAGGCCCAGGTCGGAGCCGATGGAGGGCAGGGCGACGCCGACCATCGACACGTCCAGGGCGTCGAGGAACATCGCGGCGCAGAGCACCAGGAGGGTGCCCCACAGCCGGGGGGTCCAGCGGACTTCCGAGGAGGAGGCCGCGGGGGTGGAGAGCGGAGAGGTCATGGCGAAGACACTACATGCGCATGCATCGAATGCAAATGCATTTAATTCCGATGCAACAAACTTGTTTCTCTGCTACGGTGCGGCCATGGCGGCGAAGAAGGCCGAGCAGGCGCTCGTGGACCAGTGGCGGGACATCCTGGCGCTGCACGCCCGCACGCAGTGCGAACTCGACCGTGCACTGCATCAACACGGCTTGTGCGGCAGCGACTTCGAAGTACTCGACGTGCTCGCGGGCGGCGAGTGCGCGCTGCGCGTGCAGGAGATCGCCGAGCACGTCCACTTGAGCCAGAGCGCGCTGTCGCGGCTGATCGCGCGCCTGGAGAAGGACGGACTCGTCGAGCGCCGGATGTGCCCCGAGGACCGGCGCGGAGTGAAGGTAGCGCTCACCGGCCAGGGGCGCGCGCTGCACGGCGAGGTACTGCCGGTGCAGCGCGCGGTGCTGACGAAGATGCTCGCGAATTGACGTACGCGCGCGGGTGGTTCTCACCCTGCGCGGACAGCTCTAGCCGACGCCGGACTTCTCCCGCCACAGCACGGCCACCGAACCGTCACCGGTCACCGCCGGGAACGGCTCCCGGTTCCACAGCGACAGATACAACTGCACGGCGGGCCCGGACACTTCGCAGTCCGCCTTTCCGGCGTCGCCTCGCGTCGCCACGGGCGGCTCCTGCGACAGCCCCACGGTCCACACCGCGCCGTCCAGGTCGGTCGCCCGCACCCGCAGCACCCGTGGCTCGGCGCTGCGGGCGCGGCTCTTGGCGCGGGCGTGGAAGCCGAACAGCAGCTCGTCGATGCCGTCGGCCGCGAACTCCGCCCCGACCTCGCTTGGCGTCCCACCGCGTGCCGCCTCCGCGTCGATCCGGTGCACAGCCGTCTCGTGCGCCTGCCGGCGGGCCCAGAAGGCGAGCGGCGACGGGGCGGGCAGGAAGTGCCAGCACTCGACGGAGGGCGGGGCGGCGGTGAGGGCGTCGACGAGACGACGGTGACTCGACCGGTACCAGTCCGTCAGCTCGGCGCCGTCGAGAGCCGGCGGATCGGCCATGGGCTGGAAGGACGTGTGGCCCACGGTGACGAACTCGGTCGCCCAGCGATGCACGGCCCCCGTGTGCTGCAGCAGGTCGCGCACCTGCCACCCCGGGCAGGTCGGTACCTTGGCGTCGGTCCCGGCCTGCTCGGCGGCCGCGGCCAGCAGTCGGCCCTCCCGATCCAGGACGTCGATGAACTCGGCAGTCTTCATGCGGCCGATTGTGCCTGATGACCTGCGGTCGAAGGGCAACGGCCGTAAGGGTTTCGTCACTGGTTCAGGACTGCCGCAGGAGCCGGTGATCGGCTGGAATGGGGGTCGACGCAAACTCTCAAGGAACGGGGCGGGTCATGGGGCGCGTGCGGAAGTCGCTGATCGTCGGGGTCCTGGTGGTGGCCATCGCCGGGATCGGATTCGGGCTGTACTGGTTCCAGCCGTGGAAGCTGTGGCAGGACGAGACCGTGGACGAGGCGCTGCCTGCGGCGGTGGAGACGTCCGCGCCGACCGTGACTGAGACGGCCGCTCCTTCCGAGACGCCCGGGCCGCAGACCCTTGCCAGTGGCGAACTGATCAGCCACGAGCACGCCACCTCCGGCAGCGTGAAGCTCATCCGGCTCGCCGACGGCTCCCACCTCGTCCGGCTGGAGAACCTCGACACCAGCAACGGCCCCGACCTGCGCGTCTGGCTGACCGACGCGCCCGTGAAGGAGGGCTCGGCCGGCTGGCACGTCTTCGACGACGGCAAGTACGTCAGCCTCGGCAAGCTCAAGGGCAACAAGGGCAGCCAGAACTACGTCGTACCGGCCGACGTGGACCTGACCCGCTACGGCAGCGTCAGCATCTGGTGCGACCGGTTCGACGTCTCCTTCGGAGCGGCGGAACTCACGCAGGCGTGAGGCGTATCGGGCGGTGAGCTCCTTGCTTGCGGGGAGCGGAGTGCGCGGGTCAGCCCGTGGGCGAGTGTGCCGAGTGCCGGGTCGCGACTCCGATGGCCGCGGCCACGGCGGCCAGTACGGCGACGCTGGTCAGCGCGGCGGGCAGGGAGAACCACTCGGCCATGAACCCGATGGCGGGCGGCCCGAGGAGCATGCCGCCGTAGCCCAGTGTGGAGGCGGTCGCGACACCGCTCGGCCCGGCGAGCGCGCCGGCGCGCTCGATGGCGACCGGGAAGAGGTTGGCCAGTCCGAGCCCGGTGACGGCGAACCCGACCAGCGTCGCCCACACGGCGGGGGAGAGGGAACCGAGGAGCATCCCGGCGGCCGCGGTGGCGCCGCCGACGACCACCGTACGGGTGCGGCCGAGCCGTTCGAGCAGGGTCGAGCCCGTCAGCCGGCCGAGCGTCATGGCGAGCGCGAAGCACGAATACCCCACCGCCGCGAGACCCGGTGAGGCGTCCAGGTCCTGTTCGAGATGCAGCGCGCCCCAGTCGGCCATGGCGCCCTCGCCGTAGGCCGTGCACAGCGCGATCAGCCCGAATACGACGACCAGCCCGCGCGTGCGCCGGTCCGGGCGGCGCGGCTGGCCGCCCCCGTCGCTGTCGGTGCGGTCCGGCGGTCGTGGCGGCTCCTGCCGCAGGAGCGTGCGGCCCGCGACGGCGGTGACCACCAGTCCGACGACGGTGAGGCCCAGCAGATGCTGCGTCGGGGAGACGGCGCCGGCGACCAGGCCGCCGAGCCCTGCGCCGATCATCCCGCCCAGGCTGAAGGCGGCGTGGAAGCTGGGCATGATCGGCCGCCGGAGCGCGGCGACCAGGTCGACGGCCGCGCTGTTGAAGGCGACGTTGATCCCGCCGTAGGCGGCGCCGAACAGCAGCAGTACGGCGGTGAGGGCGGGCACGGAGTGGGTGAGCGGGGGCAGGGCGACGCTGAGGGAGAGCAGGACGGCGCAGACGACGGTGACCTGGTGGTTGCCGTAGTGGCGGCAGAGGCGCCCGGTCAGCGTCATGGTGACGACCGCCCCCGCGGAGACGCCGAGGAGAGCGAGGCCCAGGGTGCCGGCGGAGGCGTTGACCTGGTCCTTGATGGCGGGGATCCGGACGACCCAGCCCGCGAAGACGAAGCCGTCGAGGGCGAAGAAGGCGGTGAGGGCGAGGCGGAGTCGGGTGAGGGAGTGGTCGGGCACGGCGTTGTGCGTTCGGACTTTGTTTATTAGCGGCACAAAGTCAGGCTAGGTGTGGGGATGCGATCGGGCAAGGGTGTGGCTTGGCTCCGAGGTCTGTGTCGGCCGGGTGTTGTCAGTGGCCCTGGGTACGGTGCGAGGCGATCTTCGCGCGGTTCAGGGGGCGATGCCGATCCGGCGTCGGGGAGTGAGCGGATCTCGTCACCGAGGCCGGGAGAGAGGACGGATACTCCCGACAGCCGGGAGATTTTCGAGCGGTATCTCGCCGATCGTGCTGACCCGGTGCCTTCGCAGAAACGGTGGTCATGAGCCGAGTCAGAGGGACGAAGGTGCTGGCCGGTATTGTCAGGACTTGTGGAGTGATCGGCCGTCGGCAGGCGGATGGGCTTGAGTCTCCCGTAGGGGGAGACGCCAAGGTGGGGGCATGGACGGCGACACGCTCTACTCGATCGGCGAACTGGCCCGGCGGACCGGTCTGACGGTCAAGACCATTCGGTTCTACTCCGATCGCGGGATCGTGGCGCCGACGGACCGCAGCCCGGCCGGCTACCGCCTCTACAACATCGACGCTGTCGCACGCCTGGACCTGGTGCGAACCCTGCGGGATCTGGGGCTGGACCTGCTCACGATCCGCAGGGTCGTGGACCGGGAACTCTCGCTTCCCGAGGTCGCTGCCACGCACGCCGGAGCCCTGGCCGTGCAGATCCGCGTCCTGCGCCTGCGTCATGCGGTGCTGACGGCGGTAGCAGAGCGCGGGCTCACTGCTGAGGAGACGGATCTCATGCACAAGCTGGCCCAGCTCTCCGAGGACGAACGCCGACGTCTGATCGGGGATTTCCTCGATGGCGCCTTCGGCGGCCTCGGTGCCGACTCTGCGTTCGCGGGGGTCAGACGTTCGATGACGCCCGAGCTGCCCGACAACCCTGAGGTGGAGCAGGTCCGGGCGTGGGTGGAGTGGGCCGAACTGGCCCTGGACCCGGATTTCCGCGCCGGCATGCGGCGGATGGCCGAGGACCTCGCGGCCGAACGGGCACAAAGTGACACCGTGGGCCTGCGCCGCGACCTCGCTGCAGTCGTCCGTGACCAGGCCGGCCCCGCCCTGGCGGCAGGCATCGACCCGGCCTCGCTCCAGGCCGATCCGATCGTTGCGGCGCTTGCGGCTCACTATGCCCACGTCCTCGGCCGCCCCGACGACGCCGAACTGCGCCGCCTGCTGCTGGCCCGGCTGGAGAGCGTGAGCGACCCGCGCCGGGATCGGTACCTCCAGTTGCTCGCAGTCATCAACGGCTGGCCCGCCCCGCAGAGCCTGGCGCCGGTGCTCAACTGGTCCGTCCAGGCCGTCCGCGTCCGAATGGAGCGGTAGTGGGCCTGGATCGTCTCTGGAGCTGACGACGGAAGTCAGGTGTCATCGCCCCTGCGCGAATGGTGCCCGCATGACGCACACCAAATACAGACTCGCGTGCTGCGTCTCCAACTGGTGGGCCGTCACTGCTGATCGGTGAGGAAGAACTCCATCCACTCGATGCCCGGAACGCTGAAGCGGGCGCCGGTGTTGGCGGACGCGATGCCCGTGAACTCGCGGTGTCCGTCCGGACCCGGGTCGCTCAGGATCCACGGGGACGCCAACTTCCAGGCGCAGTCGAGGGTGGTGAGCAGTGCGGTCTCCGGAGAGGCGCACGTCAGCGGGGAGAGCAGTCGCAGTTCGGCGAGTTCGGGGAACTTCCAGTAACGGTCGTAGTGGTCGATCTCCATGGGGAGGGGCGACCACGCTCTCAGGCGATTGACGACGCGTTCCGCACCGGCTCGGTCATTCGTGTGTGCGTAGCAGCGCCAGCGGACCGTCTCGAACATCAGATGTGCGCCCGGACCTGCCGTACGGGATGGCCGAGGGCTTTCCCGATGACGGCCAGTTCCTCGTCGCTGAACCAGATGCGCTCGGGGTTCCAGACGGCGATCTCGAAGCGGGCGAAGCCGCACGGCCAGTCGTAGTGCAGCGTGTCCAGGGAGGTCGCGGCTCCGCAGCACGGGACTTGCGTCGCCAGGGTCTCGAAGCCGTCGTCGCAATGTGCTTCGAGGAGGTCGGCCCACCACTCGGTGTCGATCGACGCACCGCAGTGCGGGCAGCCGATGCGCTCCAGATTCTCACCGCAGTCGACGACCGTGAGGGTGTCGTGCCACGTGACGTCGATCTCGACGTCGACGCCGTCCGGGAGCCCGGGGGCCAGGCCCTCCACGACCGACGCCGTGCGATCGGCCGCGGCCTGGTCCGGTTGCCAGTGCGGATCGGTCGGGATGACGGAGAGGACGTCGTCGCTCATGGGGGGGGGACTCGATTCGGCGGGTGCAGGGTGTTCGGGCGGCGTGATGGTACTGAAGGGGTCCGTCGGGTGGGGTGAGGGCGTGATGTCGTACGCAGGTTGAGGTCGAGGTCCGCCTGGGCGTCATGGTTGGCGACCTGTGGCGCACTGCAGTGTTCCCGGAAGCCCACGCCGGGGAAGACCGCTGTCGTTGCCGCTCAGTCGTTGGCCGCTCCGTAGTGCAGGACTCCTTCCTGCGGAAGCAGATAGCCAATCGCGCGGGAGCCCGGAAGCCTGCCTGCCAGCGTTGCCGCGTCGGTGCATCCGGAGACTTCATAGCCGATCACGGCGAGGCTGAAAGGTGCGCGGCGGAACACCTCCGCCCCAACGCCCGCAAGCCAGTCGTCCAGGACGGCGGACCTGAAGAACGGCCGGCCGTCCCAGTAGGCGATGCCGGCCTTGCTCAGCGCTCCGACGGGCACATAGAAGTCCAGCCAGTCGCTGCTCTCATCGCCCCCGCGGATCGCCACGCACCCGCAAACCGCCAGCCGACCGGTCGGCAGGCGCACCTGACCGCGAACGTGTCCGTACTCGGCCAGTGAGGCAACCGTGCACGACACGGTCGCTTGTTCCTCGGGCTCCCGGTCTCGGAACGCAAAGCATCCCTGCACATCCGCTGCGGACCACACAGCGCCCAGAATTTCCTGCACCCGAGCGTCATCGGTTGATCCAACCTCGATGGCCAGTTCGTAGAAGCCATCGGTCCAGTTGCTCTGATCGCGGAAGGAGGCAGGATTCGACATGAGGCGATCATGAGGCACGGCTCTGCCCTCCGACACCCACTTTCAGTGCTGAGCAGCACTACTGACCTTCAGTAGGAACGGTGTGCGGTGGACTCAGCGCCAGTCGTCGATGACGTAGGCGTCTGGGTGGCTGTAGCCAGGTTCGTTGGGCTTGTGCATGGTCACGCCTTGCAGCCAGGTATGGAAACCGCGGTCGACCAGGCGCCGGTAGGCATCCTGGCGGGCCAGGTTCACTCCGGCGTCCAGTTGCCCGAGCCCCTTCTCGGCGGCCAGCTGCTCGCACGCGTTCAGCAGTCGTTCGAACCGGTCCGCGGCATCCGGGCCAGGGCGTACGGCGCCGAATTTGACGAAGCACACGTCCTCTCCGGCCTCCGACCCCGCTCCGCAGTGGCAGACAGCCAGACCGTCGAGGTCGGAGTCGGCGCCGTTGAGGAGGATGGTGTCACCGAGCCCCTGCGCCTGTGTGGCCACGATCTCGCGCTCCAAGTTCAGGCCCTCGTGCACGGCCTCCGTCAGTGCGCGACTGCGGCTCAGTGCGTCGGGCCGCTCAGCGGCGGTCAGTTCGCCGTACAGCACTCGGCCGGGGACTGCGGCACTGACGGCGACCTGTTTCTTCATGATGGCGGTAAGGAATCGGGGCCAGAAACCGTACCGGCGGTAGAGCTCCAGGTGCTTGGGACTGTGCGAGAAGGTGAACAGGCCGATGTGGCGGCTGTCCCAGGTGTCGAAGCAGGCCATGACCGGTTCCATGAGGCGCCTGCCGATGCCCTGGTCCCACAGGTCCGGACGTACGGTCAGCGGGCCGAAGAACCCGACGCTGCCCCAGTTGGCGGCGAAGTTCGATCCGACGACCTCGCCCTCGACGGTCGCTGCGAAGGCCGCGTGTGGATCTGCCGCCCAGCGGGTGCGGACATAGTCGGCGGTCCCGAAGAACGTCTCCGGCTCAGGGACCCCGAGGAAGGTCCCGAAGGCGACCCTGAAGATCTCATCGGCCCGATCCAGGTCAGGCTCAACCAGCGGGCGGACCGACACCGAGGCGGCGACATTCGTTCGCTTCGCTGCGGGCATGATCGCTCTCCTTTCCGCCCCCGGTTCCATCGCACCACGGACGTGCGCCGCGGGCGAAGCGACAGGTCCGGCGGTACCTCAAGGATCGAGCGGCCGCGTCGGACGGCAGTGATCGGTCCGTGTTGGTCATCGTTGAGCGCGCTTCACGGCCGAATCCGTGTGCGGCTGCCTCGGTATGCCGCTGTCTGTGCTGTTGATGTCAGCGACGTATGTCACGACCGAGACCATCAGAAATTCGCGTGATGAAGCACTTCGAACTTTCCCAGACGCGCACGCGGAAACGGACGCACCAACGGGAGTACGCTCCGTGCGGCGCTCTCGGAGATCCCCTCATGGAGCAGTTGTTGGTAGGTCGCGAGTGCCGCTCGATACCCTCGCACCAGATCCACCTGAACCGACCTTGCTGCCTGCGGCAAAATGTAGCAGCGGTCTGCGCTGAACTCTACAAAAGTCAGCCCTTCGCGAGATATGTAGTTGTCTCCCATCAATCCTGCGAATTTCAACTCAAAGCCTGTTTGCGGCCCAGGGGTCATCCAGGATGCGTGGATCGATTGAATCTGATTGTCATCGATCATGATGCCGTCGATCCCCGTGACTGCGTCAAGAATCGGCTTCAGAACGTTGTCGAGGTCAGCCACTAGATGGGTCTGGTGGCGACGAGACTCCTCGATGAACCACTCCAGGGACACTTCAACGTCGTGAGTAAATACGCCTATTGTGGCCTTCTGGACAGCTGAAGCGAGTGCATTCTTGAAGCTGGCCTTCCGGGCAGGATCAGCCTGGAGTGAAATGGGGTCTACCGTGCTGCGTATTTCGACCCGGCCATAATCGTGAAACTCCTGCACATCGAAGTCGCCCTGGGTCACCACTGAACTGGACATGGACGGCATCTTCTCAACACCGGGCGATCGTCACAAGCGCCGAGGACTGCGGGCAGCGGAGGCCGCTAACCCCGGCCGGTGAATGAATTTGCCAAATGAGGCTCGGATTCACGTTGATCCCGCCGTGGGTGGCATGCGCTCAGGCTTTGTTCATTGGCGGCACAAAGCAGCTTCAGGTGCGCCCGAACCCGACGACAAGACCACGGGCTGGGCGAGCCCCGCCCGAAGTGGGACGCTGGGTGAGCGAGAGGTATCCGCCGAGGGGACTCGGGAGGGTGCGATGGGACGTGACGTGCCGGCCCTGGTGTTTACGCGGGAGGACCGCCGCCGGTACCGGGAGAAGATGCACACCTGTCTCGACGTGCTGGCGCAGATGCTGCGTGAGTCGGGGTTCGAGAGTGAGCGGCCTCAAGTGGGGCTGGAGATCGAGCTCAATCTGGTGGACGAGCGCGGGCTTCCGGCGATGCGGAACACCGAGGTGTTGCAGGCGATTGCCGATCCTGCATGGGCGAGCGAGCTGGGTCGGTTCAATCTGGAGATCAATATTCCGCCCCGGCAGCTGACGACCGGCGGCCCCGGTGCCTGGGAGCAGGAGATCCGTGACGCGCTCAACCATGCCGAGGAACGTGCCTCGGCCGTGGGCGCGCATCTGATCATGATCGGGATTCTGCCGACCCTTGGGGAAGCGGACGTGGGCGAGGCCGCGCTGTCCGGTGATCCGCGCTACCGGCTGCTCAACGAGCAGATCTTCGCGGCGCGGGGCGAGGATCTGCGGATCAGGGTGGATGGGGTGGAGGCCCTCTCGACGTACGCCGACACCATCACCCCTGAGGCCGCCTGCACCAGCACCCAGTTTCATCTCCAGGTCTCTCCGCGGGAGTTCGCGGACTACTGGAACGCAGCCCAGGCCGTCGCGGGCGTCCAGATCGCCCTCGCGGCGAACTCGCCGTTCCTCTTCGGCAGGGAACTGTGGCGCGAGACCCGTATTCCGCTGTTCGAGCAGGCCACCGACACCCGGCCGCAGGAGATCAAGGCTCAAGGGGTGCGGCCCCGGGTGTGGTTCGGTGAGCGCTGGATCACCAGCGTGTTCGACCTCTTCGAAGAGAACGTGCGCTACTACCCGGCGCTGCTGCCCCTGTGCGACGACGAGGACCCGCAGGAGGCGCTGGACCGCGGCGCCGTCCCGAACCTCGGTGAACTGACCCTGCACAACGGCACGATCTATCGGTGGAACCGCCCCGTCTACGCCGTCACCGAGAGCGGGCCGCACCTGCGCATCGAGAACCGGGTCCTGCCCGCCGGCCCCACCGTCGCCGACATCATCGCCAACGGCGCTTTCTACTACGGCCTCACCCGCGCCCTGGTCGACGAGGACCGCCCGGTCTGGAGCCGGATGTCCTTCTCGGTCGCCGAGGAGAACCTCCACACCGCCGCCCGCGACGGCATCGACGCCCGTCTGTACTGGCCCGGCACGGGCGAAGTACCGGTCACAGAGCTGGTGTTGCGACGGCTGCTGCCCCTCGCCCACCGGGGTCTGGAACTGGTCGGCATGGACGTGGAGTGGCGTGAACCCCTGCTCGGCGTCATCGAGCAGCGCTGCGTCACCGCCCGCAACGGAGCCGTCTGGCAGGCGGAGTCGGTCCACCATCTGGAGAAGTCCGCCACCGCCGACCGGGACGAGGCACTGCGGCGGATGACCACGACGTACATGGACTACATGCATCTCAACGCACCCGCGCACACCTGGCCCGTGGACTGAGTGCCGGACCCCAACAGCGGCCCGGAATCGTGCTTGTTGCCGTACCCCCACGTCTGGCACGATCGCTCCTCCTGTCCCTCACGGCACCGGAAGGCTGCCGTCAAGGAGGTCCGGTGCACAGACGGTGGCTGTTCATATCGGCGGCCGTGGCGCTCATCGTCATCTCCCTGACCGTCGTGCTGTTTTCCGACGCAGACTCCGACGCCGACCGTCGCGCCGCGGCCACCCCCGACGCCAGTGCGCAGATGGACCTGCCGCACGCGCCGGACTCCCCGACCACCTCACCCCGTACGACCCATACGGCCCGTACGACCCCTTCGGCCACTGCGTCCTCGAAGCCGTCCGCCGAACGCACGCCCCGCAGGACCACCGCGCCGCAGCCGTCGGCGACCCGCGCGCCCCAACCAGCCTCCGCCGCCGCCCCGTTGGCCGGACGGATCCGGCCCGGCGCCACCTACCAGGGGATCGCCACCTTCTACGACGCCGACGGCACGGGCGCCTGCCTCTACGACGCGAGCAGTGACGTCATGACCGCGGCGATGAACCACACCGACTACGAGTCGGCCAAGGCGTGCGGCGCGTATGTGCTGGTCCGCGCGGCCGACGGCACCTCCGTCACGGTGCGCGTCACCAACGAGTGCCCGGAGTGCGCGCCCGGCCATATCGACCTCAGTGCCCAGGCGTTCGCCGAACTCGCCACGCCCTCGGCCGGCCGGATCCCGGTCACCTGGCAGCTGGTGAGCCCGGGCGGCGCGGACCCGCTGTCGATCCGGTACAAGACCGGGTCCAGCCAGTACTGGTGCGGCATCCAGGCGATCGGCCACCGCAATCCGGTGGCGCGACTGGAGGTCCGTGCGGGCAGCGGCTGGCGGGCGCTGCCGCGCGCCGAGTACAACTACTTCCTGTCCGAGGACGGCGCCGGGTGCGGTGGTGCGATCCGGATCACCGACATCTACGGCGAACAGCTCACCGTCCAGGGGATCGCCGTACGGCCGAACGTCGTGCAGCCGACCGGGGTTCAGTTCGCCGCGCGCTGAGGGCCGGGGTCAGGCCGCCCGGGCGACGACCAGCCAGCAGGCGGCGGTGAAGCGGACGTCCGTGCCGTGCACGAAGGGCTCGAAGGCGGGCCGGACCCTCGCGATCACCCGCTCCCGGGTCTCCTCGTCCACCTCGGGAAGCACCTGGCCCAGCGGGCCGAGCCGGGTGAAGTAGCCCACCAGTTCGCTCTCGGGCAGGGTCAGGGGCACGTCGACCGGGCGGATGTCGATGTCCGTCCATCCGCTCTCCGCCAGGATCCGGTGGATCCGGTCCGAGTCGGCGAACGCGAACTGCCCCGGCTCGTCCGGCCGTCGGGCGGGCAGGTTCGGCAGGAGGGGGGCCGCGGCGCGTTCGGCCGTCGTCATGTACGGGTTCTCCTCGGCGCCGCGCCAGCAGACGAACCGCAGCCCGGCGCCGTCCCTGGCGGCGCGCCGCAGGTTGGCGAAGGCCCGCACGGAGTCGCTGAAGAACATCACGCCGTTGCGGGAGACGACGGCGTCGAAGTCGGCGGGTTCGAACGCGTGGTCGGCGGCGTCGGCCAGGACGAAGGACGCCGGTGTGCCCTCCCGCTCGGCGCGTGCCCGGGCGGCGTCGAGCATCGGCTCCGAGATGTCGACCCCGACGCAGCGGCCCGCCGGACCCAGCCGCCGGGCGACGGCCAGCGTGATCCCGCCGGTGCCGCAGCCGACATCGAGCACGCGGTCGCCGGGTCCGGCGGGCAGTGCTTCGAGGAGAAGGTCCTCCAAGGGCTGGAACATCCCGTCCAGCAGCGCCTGGGTCTCGACCCAGACATGGCCGCCGCGGCCCTTCCAGCGGGCCGCCTGTTCGTCAGAGGTCTCGCGCATCAGGTCCATCATCGCCTCCCGTGCTTGCCGTCGTCGAGCGGAGATGACAGCGTGCTACTTCAAGTCGACTTGAGGTCAAGAAGATGACGGATCTGGACATCGCCGAAGTGGCGCGCCGCGCCGGGGTCCCCGCCTCGACCCTGCGGTTCTACGAGGAGAAGGGGCTGATCGCCCCGACCGGCAGGCGGGGTCTGCGCCGCCAGTACGATCCCGGCGTACTGGAACGCCTGGCGCTGATCGCGCTGGGGCGCACGGCCGGGTTCTCGCTCGACGAGATCGCGCACATGTTCGCCCCCGACGGGCGGCCGGACCTCGACCGGCAGATGCTCGCGGCCAAGGCGGACGAGCTGGACCGCAGGATCCGCGAACTGGGCGTCCTGCGGGACTCCCTTCGGCACGCCGCCGCCTGCCCGGCGCCGAGCCACATGGAGTGCTCCACGTTCCGCCGCCTCCTGAAGGCGGCCCTGTCCGGCGTGGTGGCGGTGCCGAGGAGGCGGGCTCCGCGACCAAGGTGATCGCGCCCGACGACGTCCGTGAATCCCGCACGTCCGCTGGTCGAACTGGGTAGCTTGGCAGCACGGAGCTCACGCGGACAAGGAGCAGGAGTGCGGGCAGCTCGGCTGGGGGTTGTGCTCGTCCACGGGTTCAACTCCTCCTCGGAGATGTGGGAGCCGCTGCGCCGGCTGATCGACTCGGACGCCGGCCTCGGCTTCGTCGAGACACTGCCCTTCGCCTACTCCACGCACCTGTGGACGGTCGACCCGCGCCGCCGAATACCGGGCTACGACACGGTCGCGGACAGCCTCAAGGAGTTCCTCGACACCGAGGCACGCCCGTTCCCCCGACTGCTGCTGATCTCGCACAGCCAGGGCGGGCTCGTCGTGCAGCGCTGCCTGACCCGAATGGCCGCCGAGGGGCGCGCCGCCGAGCTGGCCCGCATCGACCGGGTCGTGATGCTGGCCTGCCCGAACAACGGCTCGCAGATCGCCCTGTCCCTGCGCCGCCGACTGCTCGGAGGCAACCCCCAGGAGCGCGAACTGCGCCCGCTCGACGAACGGGTGGCCGACACCCAGCGCGCCGTCCTGCGCGACCTCGTCCACGCGCGCGAGGTGACGGCACACACCTGCCCGATTCCCTTCTCGGTGTACGCGGGCGAGACAGACAACATCGTCACCCCGGCCTCCGCGCGCGGCGTCTTCCCCGACGCCGCCGTCCTGCCCGGCGACCACTCCGGCATCGCCCGCCCCGACAGCCACGACCACCGCACGTACACGACACTGCGGCGCCTGATCCTGCTGAGCACCGAGCCGGCCGAACCCGCCCACGCCTTCCCGGACACCTTCGCCCTGGTGGCGGTCGCCGAGCGGATCCCGGACATGGAGGACGCGGCCTTCCGACGCATGATCGTCAGCCTGATGCGCCGGTCCCTGGCGCCCGACAGCGGCTTCTCGGCCGCGTACAAGGACCACGCCCGGGACCACCTGGTGGAGATCGTCGAACGCTGCCGTTCGCACCGCGACGCCCGAGGCGCCCTCGCGGCCTTCCGCGACGCGGTCGCCGCCCTGCGCCCTGACGAGGCGGCCACCGAGGAGCTGCGCGCACTCATCGGGGACCGCCCGTGAAGAGGGCGCGGGCGGGGGTGTCCGGCGACGACGGACGGCGGCAACCGCACGGCTGGACCGCGCAGGACGTGGAACGGCTGTGCGGGGCACTGGGCGCCTTCTCCGATCTGGACGATCCGCAGTTCTTCCGGCAGGTCTGCTACCTCATGGGCAAGCGGCTCGGGCGGTTCGCCGTGCCGTACCACGCCGACCCCCGCAGCCGGATCCTCGCGCTGGCCGTGGCGATCGACCGCGCCCAGGAGCGGGAGCGAGCGGTGCGGGCCCTCGCGGACACCCTGCGCTTTCTCCGCGGCGACGAAGCGGCCATGACGGAACTGGAGGACATCGTCGCCGAGTTGGCCCCCGAAAGCCGGCTCTCCGCACCGAGACTCCAGGAGATCACCGAGTATCTCGACACGATGAAGGCCACGATGCCGCTGGTCGTGGCGCATGCCGCACTGCACCGCGCCCTGCTGCCGGGCGAGCCCTCCGGGCTGCGCGGAACGGAAGACCTGCCCGGCATGGTGCACCGGCTGAACGACGCCAAGGAGCCCGCGACCGCGTTCGGTCCGGCCGAGCCGCTCGTCCTCCGCTTCCTGGCCGAGCTGGCGGCTGCCGCACCCAAGGACACGGCGGAGGTCCTGCGCAGCCACCTCCTGCTCACGGCCCACGAACTCGGCCTCCCGCCCGACGCCCGCGCCACGCTGATCGGCCGGCCCGACGCGGTGCCCGCACAGGCCGACCGCCGGGTGCTCCAGATCCGCCTCGACGAGCACGCGCCAGGAACCCAGCAGTACACCCTGGAGGCCGCCCTGTTCGACTGGACCGACGACGGACTGTGCCGGCCCCTGAGACGGGGCGGCGACCGGGTCTACACCGTGCGCGAACTCCAGCAGTGCGGCAGAACCTGCCTCGTGGAATGGGAGGACCTCGTCATCGGACTGGACGCCGCGGACCACGCCCACGTGGAATTCCTGCTTCCCTGGTCGCTGCTCGCCCACCCGGTCGAACGCTGGCTGACCGACGACCAGGGGTACCTGCTCGGCCACAAGTACCCGGTGGTCGTACGCTCCCTGGACCGGATACGACGGCGTTCCTGGCACCGGGACTGGAGACGCCGATGGGCCGTGCTCCAGGACTCCGGCGAGCCGGACCGCCTGCTCGCCTGGCTGGCCCTCAACGCACCCTCCGCCCTGGAGGAGCACGGCGACGTGCTCTATCTGCGCGGGCGGGACGGCGAGGTCAGGGCCTGGCTCGACGACCACCCGGACAGCGCGGGCATCGCCCTCGCCTTCGCCTACGACCACCGCGACCCGCGCAGCTCGCTCGCCCTTCGGGAGGCCGTGTGCGAGGGAGTGGCGTTCATGGTGTGGCGGCGCGACGACGGAGACCCCGCCGAACTCGCCGAACGACTGCGGGAATCCGCCCACGACCGCTTCGCCGACCTGCCCGCCCGCCTACGACAGTGGCGGCGCGGCGTCCCGCGGGACGACGAGGCGGACATGCACAACCACCTGACGCTGTTCTGGGACGACCCGGACTGCGTCCACCGCGAGGGGCCGCTGAGCGTGCCCGGAACAGAGGGGTCCCACGCGGTGTCACCGGCCGCCGGGCCGCGGACGAGGGGGACACGGACATGACCACGGAGGGCACAACAGGCCGCTTCGAGGCGGCACAGGTGCCGCCGGACCCGGCACCCGACTGGTGGATCTACCGCTGCACGGCCGAACCCCACGACGGCATACGACGACTGCCGCCGCCACCGCCGTGGCGCTCCTTCACCGACACGGCCGACGCCGACGCCCTCCTGGAGCCGCCGGACAAGGAAGCGACGCCCGGCGAGCGCGCCCGGTCGGGCCGGAATCGCAGTGCCGCCCTCTACCAGGCGGAACGCGAGGAGATCCATCTCGTCAACATGGCGCTCCTGCTGCGCCGCCCGCTCCTGGTGACCGGCCCGCCCGGCGTCGGCAAGACCACGCTGGCCTACAGCATCGCCCGGGAGCTCCGCCTCGGCCCCGTGCTGCGCTGGTCCGTCAGCAGCCGGACCACACTGCGGGAAGGGCAGTACGAGTACGACGCGATCGGGCGCCTGCAGGATGTCGGACTTCGCGGCGGTCGTTTCGCGGACCCGCAGCCGCAGGCCGACGAGGCCGCCCCGCCGCCCGACGTCGGAAAGTACCTGCGCCTCGGCCCCCTCGGCACCGCCCTGCTCCCGTGGCGCCGACCGCGGGTGCTGCTCATCGACGAGATCGACAAGAGCGACGTCGACTTTCCCAACGACCTCCTCCATGTCTTCGAGGAAGGCGAGTTCACCGTCCTCGAACTCGCCCGGCTCCAGCAGCACACGGCCACGGTGATGACCGCCGACCCGGGCGGCTGGGTTGAGTTGACGCACGGTCAGGTGCAGTGCAACGACTTCCCCGTGGTGGTGATGACCAGCAACGGCGAGCGCGAGTTCCCGCCCGCATTCCTCCGGCGCTGCATCCGCCTGGAGATCCGCCGCCCGGACCGGACCAAACTCGCCCGGCTGCTGGCCGCCCACCTGCCCGACGGCCCTTCGCCGTCCGCACGCGCCGAACTCATCGACGAGTTCCTGCGCCGCCAGGAACGGGACGGCTCCGAACTCGCCAACGACCAGCTTCTCAACGCCGTGAGCGTCGCACAGCAGGTCTGGAACGACCCGGAGGAGCGGCAACTGGTCGTCGACCACCTCCTGCGCCCGCTCAACGAAGGCTGACCGGGTGGACGAGGAACTGGCCAAGAGCCTCAGACACCTCCTGGTGGACGAATCCGACGCCTCCGCCGAGGACTTGGCCGACCTGCTGTGGGTCGCACGGTTCGCCGGACGGGCACAGCCCACCACCGACGTATCCCGTCCCGCGGACGGGCCCGAGAGGCAACAGCAGCCACCCGTCACCGCTCCCGCGGCCGGGCCCGGCCCAGAAGGCACACCCCTGCATGCGGCCCTGCCTCCGCGGCGGGACGCCCCTTCACCGCTCGCGGGCCGACGCCTCCCCGACCTCCCTGCGGCACCGGTGCGGTTGAACCGTGAGTCGTCGTCGGCCGACCTGCGGGCCCTGGCCCGCGCCCTGCGCCCGCTCAAACGCCGCGTACGCAGCTCCGCCGATCGGGAGTTGGACGAGGAGGCGACCGCACGGGCCACGGGGGAGACGTCCCTGCTGCTGCCGGTGTGGACGTCGGGCAAGGACCGCCACTTCGAGGTCGACCTCGTCATCGACACCGGGCCCTCGATGGTGCTCTGGCGTCAACTGGCCTCGGATGTGGAGTCGTTGCTCAAGAGGCAGGGTGCCTTCCGGGTGGTGCGCACGCTGTCGCTCGACACCGCCGACGGCTCACCCAGGCTCTCCTGGTCCCGGTCGGGGCCACCGCGAAGCCTCGCCCCGGACCTCCTCGCCGATCCGACCGGCCGCCGGATCATCCTGCTGCTCACCGACGGCATGGGGCCGCACTGGAGCAGCCCCGCACTCGACGCGGCGCTCCATCACTGGTCGCGGATCCAGCCGGTGGCCGTCCTCCAGGTCCTGCCCCACCGGCTCTGGCACCGCACCCGCCTCACCACGGAATCCGTGTCCGCCCGCCCGGGCGCACAGGGCAACGCCCTCTTCAAGTCGCACCTGCGCGGCCGCCAGACACTCGGCTGGGTCCCCGTCCTCGAACTGGCCCCCGACTGGGTGGAACCCTGGGCGAAGACGGTCGCGGGCACGGCCGACGGATGGACCCCCTTGCTCGCGCTCCCGGTCGGACACGGAGTGGGCGAGCGACAGGACACACAGGACCCCGAGCCGTCGGACAGCCCCGAGAAACTGGTCGAGCGCTTCCGCGGCGAAGCATCGGCGAGCGCCTACGAGCTGGCCGGCTACCTCGCCGCCGCACCCCTCGTACCGCCCGTCATGCACCTGGTCCAGCGCGCCATGATGCCCGGCTCCAGAGCCGCACACCTGGCCGAGGTCTTCCTCTCCGGACTGATCGTCCCCGCGCACGACGACTCCGGCCCCGCCGACGATCCCGACCTGCTGCTGTACGACTTCCGGCCCGGCGTACGCGAGTTGCTCCTCGGCACGCTCACCAGACGCGAGTCGCTGCGCGTCCTGGACGTGATCGGCCGAGTCTCCGGCAAGGTCGCCCAGCGCTTCGGCGGCAGCCTCAGCTTCCGCGCCCTCGTCCCCTCGACCGGCGCGGACGGCGGCTGGCGCATCCCGGTCGGCAGCGCCCCGTTCGCCCGCGTGGCGGCCGGGGTGCTGGCGAGCTTCGGCGGGGAGCACAAGGCGCTTGCGGAGGCGTTGACGGGGGCGGTTGTCGCGCCGGTGGTGCCGGCGAGCGGCGGTGCCGGGGAGGGGCGCAGCAGGGCGCTCATTCTTGACCTTGCTCGTGCGGCCACGGTGAGCGTGTACCGGGACTGGCGTGGCGTGCCGCCGTTCGGCAGTGGCTTCTTCGTCGCCCCGGGCTGGGTGCTCACGTCTGCCGAGCTCGTGCCGAAAGGGCCGGAGCCCCGGGTATGGATCCGTCATGTCGGCCGGATGTGCGAGGGGATCGTGGAATGGGTTCAGCCCCACGCCCGGTACGGCAGCATGTCTGTCCCCGGTCTCGCACTCGTCCGGCTGTCGGAGCCGACCGCACACACCTGTGTCTGGCTCAGCGAACGGACTCCCGAGGCCGTTCTGGACACCGTGACGTACGTGGGCCGCATCCTCCGGCTGAACGAAGAGGCGGAGGTGACCGGGCGCAGCGCGGTCAGCGGCCGGGTCGGCAGTGGCGGCGTGCTGCGCCTGGGCGACGGCGCGCCGGCCCCGGGGATCGTCGGAGGTCCTGTCATCGACATGGCCAGGGGCGAGGTGATCGGCGTCCTCAGCGCCCGCGGCCGGGACGAGATGCTGATGGTGCCCGTCGCGGAACTGCGCCGTGAATCCGGTGATCTCTATCAGCGTGTCGTCCGGGCCCACGACAGCCATCACGCCGAGCGCCCCCGCGAGGCCGCCTGGGGCGGCGCTCTCAGCGACATCGGGAACGCCGGCCGGGTCCTCACCCCCGACCAGCGCATCGAACTCCTCGGCCTGCTGGCCCAACTCCCGCCGCCGGAGAGCACCGCAAGCCTGGAGCGCCTGCTCCGGTGGCTGGGCGGGACGCGTTGGTACACGCTGGCCCCGCGGGCCTGGCGTGACGGGGCCGGTCTGCTGTACGACATTCCGGGCGTCGGCGGGCTCGAAGCCGTGCTCCGCTACGCCGTGTGCGTTGCGAACGAGGACCGAGAGGCAGTCTCGAACGGCGAAGCCGAACAAGCACTCCGGCAATGGGCCTTGAGCATCGCTGATCGGACGGGACTGCCCCCGGCCTTTCGACGGATGCTGGCGGAGGAGTCCCGACCGCTGCTGCGCGTGCCGAGACTCCAGCGAACCGTCCTGGCCGATGTCCAAGCCCGGGGCTGGGAGCCCGACCGCTACGACTGGTCGATCTCACTGGGCTGGACGGGTGGACCGGAACGGCTCGCCGAAGCCGACGGCGTCCCCCTGGCCGACCTGCCCGCCCACCTCGCAGCCCCGCTGGCGGAAGCGTTCCGCCGGTGCGACGAACCGGGTCGGCCGGCCACCCTGGAGGTCGCCCTCCCCGCGAACCTGCTGTCCCTGGACATCGACGCCTGGCGGCTGGAAGCCGGTGGGACGACCGCGCTGGGCGCCGCCCGCCCGGTCGTCGTCCGGTACGCGGACCGTCAGTGGGAGGCCGACAGCCGACAGCGCTGGGCCACCCTCCACAGCCATCCGCCGGTGCCAACGGTGTTCGACAGGCGTCTGCCCGACGAGTCCGTGCTGCGTGCCCTGCGTCCGGATGCGGTTCCTGTGCTGTGCACCAGCGACGACATTGCGCTCCAGGCTGTGCTCCGGGCAGGCCACCCCATCGCCCTGTGGCGGCGTAAGGAGGAGCCTTTCAGGGAGTTGCCCGGCCCCTTTCGCAGAGGAGTGCGCAGCATGCTCGACGGCCTGGCCACCGCCGCCGACCTGCCGAGCACGGTGCTCGCGCTGCGCAGGGACCTGGCGGCACACAACCCGGAAGCCTATTGGTCCCACGGTCTGACCCTCATGTACGACGACCCGACCTCTCCGATTCCTGGCTACGACGTCTTCCTGGAAGCCCCCTGAGGGCCGCCTCCGGGGCCGCCAGATGACGTTGAAGGTCGATGTGTCGGAACTGATGGACCGCTCCCGTCTGCCGCAGCACCCCGCGTCGCTCGTGCGCGTCGGTGAGGAAGGCCGTCAGGTCCCGGGGGAGACGGCGGCGCGTCGCCAGGTGGTGGCGGGTGAGGGTGTAGTACCACCAGGCGTTCTGGCCGAGTGCCGCGGCCAGGCCGACGGTGACGCCGTAGGCCAGGCCCCGGTTGAGGATGTGTGCCGGGGTCATCGCGATGGGCTGTCCGTCGGTCGTGCCGCGGCCCAGGCCGTAGGAGAGGCCGCCCTGGGCGACGTAGTCGATGCCGTAGCAGATGGTGAAGGCGGTGGCGGAGGCCAGGCCGACGGCGAGCCACAGGCGGGTGAGGATTCTGCGGTCCTGGTGGAGGAGGGTGACCGGTCCGGTGGGGGCGGTGAGGTCGGCCGGTTTGCCGGTGAGGCCGTGGGCGATGCCGACCGTGAGGCCGAAGGCGCACGAGAAGGTGATCATCGTGCTCACCGGGTAGGCGGACGTGCCGCCCAGGAGCGACTGGAGCCGGAGGACGGCCCAGTGGGTCACGCCGATCGCGGAGCCGCCGGCGAGGCCTGTCGAGAAGCCCCGCCAGTCCCAGGCCCATCGGGTGCGGACGGTCGGGATGGCGCCCGGGCGGCGTGCGGACAGCCGGCCGGCCCGGCCGCCGAGCGCTCCGCCCGCCAGCGCGTACACCGCGCCGGAGACCAGGGCGCCCACGGCGGCGGCCGTCGGATCGTGGTTGAGGCGGTAGGAGAGGAAGAGGGCGGTCCCGGTGGTCAGTCCGAGGGCGCACATGCGGCGGTCCCAGGTCCAGCGGTTACGTGGTTCGGGGGCCGCGAGTCTGCCGGCCAGCGCGCCGACGATGCCGCCGACGAAGCCGTACGCGAGCCCGTTGGCGGTCGTGGCCGCGGGCCAGTGGAGTTGGCCGGTGGCCAGCAGGTGCGTCAGGCCCTCGGCGGCGCCTCCGGTCACGCCCGCCACCAGGCCGCAGCCGATGCCGCCCGCGATCCCTCCGGCCAGGCCCGCGACGATGGCCGCGGGCGGGCCCGTCAGCCAGCCGGAGTCGAGGCCGGCGATCAGTGCCGTGAGTCTGCCGGTGCCGGTGGCGGTGGCCCAGGCGACGGCGCCGAGGACAGCCCCCGTCACCACCTGGGCGTATCTCGGCGGCAGTTGGCGGCGCAGCTGCCACCAGGCGAGGTCGGTGCCGCTGCCCAGGTGCCGTGCCAGGTGGCGCAGGGTGTGCTCGGCCTGCTGGGCGGACCAACGGCACGGGTAGCGCGGATGCGGGCGGTAGGCGGCGGGCACGTACGCGTCGAAGAGATGGGAGCGTACGGCCGCGGTGTCGGGGAAGCGGACCGGGTCGCACAGGTCCGCGGGGTCGGGCAACTCGGTGTGCGGTTCTCCCGGGCGTGGGTTGTACACGGTCCGGGCCAGGAACAGCATCAGCGGTGTGGTGAGCGTGCGGGCGACGGGGGCGTCCGTGCCGAGCAGGCGGATCACCGGGGCCCAGCGGGTGGCCGCGCTGTCCTGACCTCCCGCGTCCCGGCGCAGGTAGTCGGCGATGTCCTGGGTTTGCAGGGGGCACAGTTCGACGGCGGCGGCGCCGCTGAGCTTGACCGGGACGCCGTGGGTCGGGGCGAGGGTGGCGCCGTACTCCGTCAGGCGGCTGGTCAGCACGAGGGGGTGGCCGGGCGGCAGCGCCGTGTTGATCGCGTCCAGGGCCGTCGCGCGGCAGGGCGGCGGAATCTCGTCGAAGCCGTCCAGGACGGGCAGGATCAGCCGGTGCTCCAGCAGGGCGAGGGCCGTCCGCGGCTCGCCGAGACCGGCGTAGTCCCGTGCGAGCCGTTCCACCATCCAGGAATCCAGGGTCTGTTCCTCGGGATTCCACGAGGCGAGGGAGAACAGCACCGGGACGGGGGCGCCTTGGGTGCGCTCGGTGGTGAGGGCCAGCAGCAGGCGGATCAGCAGCATCGTCTTTCCGCTGCCCGGTCCGCCCAGGATCAGCAGACGGCGGGTGGGTACCCGCTCCAGGAACACCTCGGTGATCTCCCCGCCCGTCCCGGCGAGGTCGGCGGGAGCCGCGGACCGGCCCGACCGGTCGTCGGCCAACTCCCGCAACAGCGCCCAGGATTCGCCGAAGCGGGGGTCGGCCGCCTGCCAGGAGACGGGGAGGGGGTAGGGGTCGTTCAGACGGCGCACCCGCGCCTCCGACTCCCACTGCTGCCGTACGGCGATCGCCAGGCGGTCGGCGAGGCGGGCGAGTTCGTCACCGTCGGACGTATCGCCGCGGTCGACGCGCAACGTCGCCCAGGACAGATACATGCCGCCCACGGACGGCAGCAGCGCGGCCACCGTCTCGGCCATCCGCAGGTCGAAACGGACCGCGATGCACAACGCCCCGGCCATGCCGCCGACCGACAGCACGAGATAGAGCACACCGATCCGCCGTGTCCGCCCACCAGTCCCCATGGCCGGATTTTCGGGGCCCGGAAACGCCCGATGAGCTGGAACGGCGGCCGCGCCCCACGGATGAGTGACAGCGGGCCGGGGAAGTCAGATCCAGCCCTGCTCCCAGGCGTGGTGCGCGGCCGCGTGCCGGGTCGGGGCGCCCAGCTTGGACATGGCGGAGGAGAGGTAGTTGCGGACCGTGCCGGAGGCCAGGCGGACCTCGGTGGCGATCTGAGTGATCGACGCGCCGGTGCGGGCGGCGCGCAGGATCTCCAGTTCGCGGTCGGTGAGGGGGCAGTCGTCCTCGGTCAGCGCGGAGGCGGCGATGTGCGGATCGACGTAGCGGCGGCCCTCGGCGATGTCGCGGATGATGTCGGCGAGTCGGGTCGCCGGGGTTGTCTTGGGGACGAAGCCGCGTACGCCCGCGGTGAGGGCCCGGCGCAGTACGGCGGGCCGGGCGTGCCGGGTGACCAGAACGATCTGGGTGGGGAGTTCGGCCCGGATCTCCTCGGCGGCGCGCAGTCCGTCGGTGGGCGGCATCTCCAGGTCGAGGACGGCGATGTCGGGGCGGTGCTCGCGGGCCAGCCGTACCGCCTCGGTGGACGTGGACGCCTCGGCGACCACGGTGAAGTCCTGCTCCAGCGCGAGCAGGGCGGCCAGGGCGCTGCGGAGCAGGTCCTCGTCGTCGGCGATGAGCAGGCGGATCATCGGGCGGCTCCGTTCGCCGGTAGTTCGGCCGTGACCGCGAACCGGCCGTCGGTGTGCTGCCAGGTGAGTTGGCCGCCGGCTGCCGTCAGCCGCTCGGCGAGGGAACGCAGGCCCGTCCCCTCCGGGGTGGCGGGGTGCGGCTCGGCGCCGTCGTTGGTCACGCGCAGGCGGGCGGAACCGTCCGTGATCCGGTAGTCGACGGACGCGTACCTTGCCCGGCTGTGCCGGAGCACGTTCGTGGTCGCCTCCCGCATCACCAGGCCGAGGAGATGACGGGCGCGGTCGGTGAGTTCGGCGGCGGGGGCGAGGGAGGTCTTCGCGTCGATACCGGCCGCGGCCAGCACCCGGGTCGCGTTGGTGATCTCGTCGTCCAGGGTCGTACGACGGTAGCCCTGCACCACGGCACGGGTGTCGCTGAGGGCATCGGCCGCGAGTTGCCGTACCTCTTTCATCTCCGTGGCGGCGCGCGCCGGGTCCACCGCGACGAGCCGCTCCGCCAACTCGCTCTTCAGAGCGATGACTTGGAGGTGGTGGCCCTGGATGTCGTGCAGCTCGGCGGCGAACCGCAGCCGCTCTTCCCGGACCGCCAGGTCCGCCTCCAGCCGCCGCGCCTCGTCCAGCCGCCGTGCGGTGTCCCAGGCCCACAGGGGGCCGAGGGTCACCCAGGCGGTGAAGGCGACGAGCCCGGCCGGGAACAGCGCGGCGAACAGGAACTCCCCGTCCTCCGCCACGAGGCTGACGGCGCCCCCGGGCAGGGGAGCGAGGGCGACGGCGCCCGCGATCAGTGGTCGTCTGCGGGGCGTTGGCAGGTAGGTCGCCGTGATCGCCACGACCAGGGCCGGCGCGACGGCCCACAGCCCGTAGTCGCGCACGGCCAGGGGCAGCGCCGCGAGGACGAGACCGGCCGCGGCGGCGGTGGTCAGCCAGCCCGCGGGCGGGTGGGTGTCGGCCGCCGCCAGCCGCCTGCTCAGCAGCACCACACACGCGACGGCCTCGACCGCCAGGGCGGCAGCGGCGGGTATGCGGGCCCATCGCGTGACATCGCCGTCGAGGAGCCACTCGCCGACGAAGGCGATGAGAACGCACGCGGCCATGCCGGGCACGGTCCACCACGTGTAGCGGCGCAGGCCCGTGAGCCCCGCTCCGCGTTCGACCGCCTCGTGCCCCATGCGGTCATTCTGGCTCAGTGACAGATGTCATGTGAGGGCGTGACAACTCCACGCGCGCACGTGGGGATTCGGCACTACTGGCGGATCTCTCCCCGCACCAGGCTGAAGGTACCGGGCAATACCCCGCCCCCGTACCGAAGGAGAGACCGGCATGCAGCAGACACCACTCGTGGAGGGCACACGCGGCCGATGGTCCTTCGCCCGCCACTACCTGGAGATGGTGGTCGCGATGGTCCTCGAACACCTGGCGATGCTCCCGCTGATGCTCGTCGTGATGCTCCGCCGTCGCGCCGAGTACGGGGGCTGATCCCATGAGCATCTCAGCGCCGGAGAGGCACTTGACGCGCCGCTGGCCGACGGCACTGGCCCTCGCGGTCGCGGCACTCAACCTGGCGGCATCCGGCTCGCAGGACGTGGCCGACGCCGTCGACGGCTTCGGGGAGGTCCTGCCGCTGCTTCCGCTGATCTACCTGACCGTCAACCAGATCGGCACGCCCCGGGCCACCTGGCCGGTACTCGGGGTGGGGCTGGTGACGGTGTTCGTGCTTCCGTTGCAGGACGCGGTCGCCCCGTCCACCGTCCTCGTCGCCCTCGCGCTCGTCCTCCTGCTGTGGGGCGCGGTCCGCGGAACTCCGCACGGCCCGGCCGGCTTTGGCGTCCAGGCGGCCGGTGCGGTCGTCTTCGGAGGGCTGGCGCTGGCCGGACTGGCCGTGGACCCGGACCTGGGCCGGTACGTGGTGGCGGCAGGCTGGTTCCTGCACGGCGTCTGGGACTTCGTGCACCTGTGGCTCGACAAGGTCGTGGCCCGTACGTTCGCGGAGTGGTGCGGCGTGGTGGACGTGCTGGTCGCCGTCCAACTGCTGTTCCTCGTCTGAGCGGGTCGGGTAAGCCGGGTCGGGCGAAGTCGGCTGCGGTTCGGCAGCGCCCCGAAGGGGCGCGGGGCTGTATCGATATGCGGCTCCGCCGCGGTGGGGGTCCCCCGCGCGAGCGAAGCCGTGCGTGGGGGAGCGACCAGCCACGACGGCGCCGCGGCCGACCGACGGCACAGCGCCGCACTTCGAGCGGAGCGCTTAGGCGTCGGGACCTCAGCCGTACAGCAGGCTCAGATAGCCCCGACCTCCCGACGCAGGGCGGCCAGCAGCGTCTGGAACGTGATCTCGTCGGCCAAGTCGGCCGGGTTCCCCTCGCCGTCCCAGTCGGTATGGATCGGGTCGCCGTGCAGGGTCAGGGACGGAAGCTGGTCGTCGGGGAGCATGCCCGGGGTGAAGGCGACCCGGAGATGGCCCTGTTCGAGCGCCGTGGCGGCCGGACCGCCCACATCGACACGGCCGTCGGGGAACCCCGTGACGTCCTGCTGGAACTTGATGATCGCGCCGTCGGTCTGCGGACCGAACAACCCGTCCTCCGAGATCAGTGCCAGATCCTGGCGCCCGCGCCAGTCGTTGAGGAGGATCTGGATGTACAGAACGTCCCGATCTTGTCCCGGCCCTTGGCCCGTCCGCTGTCCGAGTCGGGCTTGATCTCGTAGAACTCGGCCCGGCTGACCCGGTGGGAGATGATGTCGGGGACCTTGACGTCCATGAGCTTGGGGCTGCTGGCCAGGCACTGGTCCACGAGCGCCTGCCGGTTGACGTGCGGATTGTGGAACTTGAGGTAGTCCGCCATGTTCGCGCAGCGGTGCAGGCCCACGTTGACGTCGAAGAAGTCCAACTTGCCGCCGGTGGAGGGGAACCAGAGCTCGCAGCCCCCGAACCTCTCCGAGGCGCCAGCGTCAGCGCACGGTCAGGGTGGTCAGCGTCAACGTGCTGTGCAGGGCGTTGTAGACATACAGTTGGTCGAGTTTGGTGTCGCCGGCGAGCTGCGCCGCCAGGCCCACCGCCGGGGCACCCACCCCGAGCAGGGAGAGACCGCCCAGGCCGGGGGCAGGCACGGAGCAGACGAAGTCGACACCCTTGCCGTCCCTGCGCAGGTGATGGATCGCGGCGCGGCCGTCGAGCCCGGAGTATCGGACCAGGTACGGCCGTCCGCCCATGTCCAGAAGGGCGACATGGGTGATGTTGCGCTTCCAGAACCCGGACGGCGAGGCGAACGTCATGGTGAAGCCGGGCGGCGTGAGGTGGCGGACGAGCACCTCACCGGTGGCCATCTTGTAGGTGAGGGCGAAGGGCCTGCCGTCGACGGTCGTCGCGACGACTGCGGTGTGGCCGGGTCCCCACTGCATCGTGGTGACGTGGACCGGGGCGGCGGTGTCGCTGTTGATGCGGAACAGCGCGGCGTCGCCGGTGAAGGTGTTGTAGCCGATGTAGTGCGGGGCCCCGTCGAGGTTCAGGGAGACGACGTGGGTGTGGGACGCCTGACCGGGCGGTGTGGTGTGGGTGGCCGTCAGCGAGGTGCCGGCGCGGTTCATCGTGAAGATGCCCTGGGCTCCCGAGCCGAATTGATGGCCGAAGTAGTGCAGGTCGCGGCCCAGGACGAAGGGGACCAGCCAGGTCCAGTCCGGGCCGATGGATCCGGTGCCCTCGGCAGGGTTGGTGAAGTTGACCGGCGGTGAGCCGTCGGGGCGGCGGTCGCGCAGGTAGTAGCCGACGACGTTGGAAATGGCGTACGTGCCGTTGAACGCGTTGTAGGCCAGCATGCGCGGCGGTTTCCCGCCGAAGTCGAAGCTCAGCATGTGGGTCCACGCTCCGGCGGGGCTCGGCGTCAGCGGCAGGGTGCTCATGTCGAGCATGTAGTGGCCGATGCCCGTGCGTGCCCTCAACTCGCAGACCTTGCAGAAGGGGCGGGTTTCGTCCCGCATCAGGCAGTCCAGCGACGGCCGGAAGACGCCGCAGTCCGCGTGCAGGGCGCCTTCGTAGGCACCCACGGCGTCTGCCGGTATCGGCGGGTTGGCCGAGACCACGGGGTGGTTCCGGACGCATGCATCGGGCCGCACTTCGGTGGTGGGGACCTGTGTCCGCGCCACGGTGATGAGGTCCGACCACTTGATCAGATCGACGTCCGTGACCGTCGTGGCGTTGGGCTGTTGGGGCTCCGATCCGTTGAACCTCGACACGGGGTCGGTCTCTTTGTTGAGGTACGGATATTCGTCGGCGAGGTCGAAGGCCTGGTGGCCGAGTTCGTGGACGGCCGTGGCGGGCCAGGCCGGGCGGAACTTGGTGCTCCAGCCGACTCCGTTGTCCATGTACCCGCCGTCGATCAGGGTGTTGTTGATCAGGACGAGGAAGTGGCCCACGGAAGCCAGGCCCGGCTGGCCGCGCACGAAATCCCGCACGGCTTGGCTGTTGCCGTAGGCGGTGCGGACGACCTGCTGCCCGTGGAATTCGTACCGGCCGAACATGGCGCCCCACGCCGTCATGAAGGGGGACGACGTGGGCGTCGGCGTCAGGAGCGTGATGGTGTTCCCGGTCCGTGCGGATGCCCGACGGACCATCACCACGTTGATCAGCGGCTTGAGTTCGGGATGGTTGAACGGCGCTGTCCTCAGCAGTTGTTCCACGACCTTCGCGACGTCCCTGTCGAACAGCCCGGCATCGAGTTCCGCCTGGGTGTAGCCCTCCGGGACCACGGCGAGGGTCCAGCCCCTGGCGGCCTTCTTCGCGTCCCCCAGGACGAAGTCGACGACCTTCACGGCAACCTCCGGGCGTTACTGGGCGAGGGGAAGGGAGAAGATCTCGGCGGCCGGTTCGTTCAGCCGGGCGGGATCCGGTGGGCTGCTGAACAGGACGACGACCGTGGCGCCGGGCAGCACCGGGGCCAGCAACTCGAAGGTGCCGTGCGGGGCGTCGACCGGCACCCTGCCCGGCATCCCCTCGCCGCCTTCGCCCCTGACCTCCGGGAGGATCTCGATCGGCCGGTAACGGCTGCGCCGGTACAGCACCTGGCCCCGCCCGTCCCGGACCTCGTACCAGAACCCGGAGCGTCCCTGGGGCGAGTCGTCCGGGTCGTCGGCGAGCGGGGGTGTCGCGTCCAGGTCCTCCCGGGAGACGAATCGCACCAGCGGGCCGCCTTCGGCCCAGTCGGCGCTGTCGTAGGAGAACGTCAGGCGCATGGTGGCGGCGCGGGCCGGGACCGGGGTGGGCGGCGATACGGCGAGTGCGGCCCAGGTCTCGGGGGTGACGGTTCCGGTCACCGTCAGGGCCCGGGACGACTGGAAGGCCCGGACCGCCGACCCCGTCAGCGGCCCGTACTTGCCGTCGGTGTCGAGGGGCGGCATCGCGCCCGCGCGGTTGAGCAGCCCCTGCACCAGGGCCACCGGCGGTCCGGTCATGGGAGGGGTGCGGGGCCCGGGCTCCAGCAGCGGGAAGGGGGCGGCCAGGGCGAGCGCGAACCAGGCGGGCGTGTCGACGACTTCTCCCGGGGGCAGGAGCGCGCCGGTGCGGAAGCCGCGTACCGCCGCCTGGGTCAGGACACCGAAGTTGCCGTCGACGACCAGGGGCGGCAGCGCGGCCCCGGCGGCATTGAGCAGTGCCTGCGCCAACTTCACATGCCCGTCGACCGCCTGCGGGTCCGTCATGAAGGCCAGCGTGGGCAGCAGCGCCCACTCCAGGACCTCCGGCAGCGACGCGTCCGCCGCGGGCAGGCTGCGGCGGGCCTCGACCCGGTGCCGGATCGTCGCCACGCCGGGTGCGAAGACGTCGCCGCCCGCGTAGTCGACGACGATGACGTGGTCCCCGGGCGGCAGCGCGGCCGTCGTGAGGCGGGCCCGGCCCCGGTCGTCCAGCGGAGCCGTGCCCAGGACCTGCCCGTCCACGAGCGAGAACGTCACCGTGCCGCCGGGTGCGCCGGCATCCGCGTCGGTGGGGCGTACGACGGCCTCGACGGTGAACTCCTCTCCCTCCTGGGAGGGGTTGGGCACCGTGGGGGACACCACGCCGTAGCGGCCGGCCACCAGGGACGGGAAGGTGAGGGTGCCGTCCCGCTCCACGGCGAAGCCGGTTTCGAGGACGCCGTTCGCCGTCTGCGGGAGATAGCGGCGGGCGGGCAGCAGGACGAACAGCATTTCGCGCGGGCCACGGCGCAGTGGCGGGGGGCCGGGCGTGTCCGTGGCGATGTTGCCCAGGCCGACGAGATCGCTGTCCGCGGCGCTCGTGTCGAGGACGACCGGGTAGCCGCGCAGGATGACGGTGTCTCCCTCGGCGGAGGCGAAGCCGGAGTACTCGAAGCCGACGGTGACCTGCCCGTCCGCCTCCACGCCGAAGCGGACATCGGTGACCAGGTCCGGCCCCGCCGCGAAGCCGTACCCGTCGCCGGGGAGCACCGTCAGGACGTTCACCGTGGCGCGGGGCAGGGCCTGTTGCGGCCCGGCGAGGCCCAGCGGCAGCAGATCGTGCGAGAGCGCGGTGCCGTCGATACGGACGGTACGGCCGCGTACCGTCAGTGAGTTGCCGCTCGCCGTGACGAAGTCGGCCGTTCCCTCTGGGAGTTGGACGACGCCGTCGATGCGCAGTGCGAAGACGAGCGTGCCCGTGCCGCCGTCCAGCCGGTGCCCGGCGCACGGCAGCAGGGACAGGTCGTGCGGCCGGTCCCCGGCCAGGACCGTGTCCGAACCGGGCAGGATCAGACCGTGGTCCAGGGCGGTGCCGTCCAGCCGCACGGGCAGTCCGCGCACCGTCAGCCGACGGGTGCCGCGGCCCTCGGCCACGGCGTCCAGGGCGGCGTCGAAGTCCAAGGTGCCGTCGGCGGCCACCGTGAAGGCGAGGTCGGACACCGGACCGTCGCCCTGGAGCAGGTGGTAGGTGCCGGGGGCCGGGAGCGACACCGTGGGCGGCGGGCTCACGGAGCCGTCGACCGGCCCGATACCGGCCTCGGGCACGGTGAACGACGCGACGGTGAGGCGCGAGGTGTCGATCTCGACGTCGGGCATCGGTTGCTCCCCCGGGTTCGGGCACCTGTCAGAACGGTGTGCTGCCGCGGATGTCCAGGCGCGGCGCCGTGTCGATCCGCGTCCGGCTGCGGACCGGGCGCAGGGCGACGTCGGGCGCCTCGCGGGCCCAGCGGCGGATGAAGCCGTCCCAGCCCGCGCTGACGACCTCCCGCCCGTCCGGGGTGACGGTGAGCGCCCAGACACTGAGATGGCCGGTCTCCAGGGGCGTCCCCACGGCCTGTCCGGTGGCGCGGCTGAACCGGCGCAGGGCACCGTCGTCGCTGCCCGCGAGGATCTCCCCGTCGGCGGTGCCGACCAGGACGCGGACCGCGGCGCCGACGTTCCAGGGCGCGCCGAGCGGGGAGTTGGTGCCCCGATCCCAGCGCCGTACGGTCCCGTCCCGGCCGCCGGTGACGATCTCGCTGCCGTCGGCGGTGACGGTCACGGCGATCACGGGTCCGCTGTGACCGCCGAGCGCGGCGAGCTGGGTGCCGGTGGCGCGGTCCCAGCGGCGGACGGCGCCGTCGTTGCCGACGGTGACCACCTCCGCGTCGTCGGGGCTGAGCGCCATGGCCCGTACGGCCCCGTCGTGGGCGTTGATCGGGCTGCCGACCGGACGTCCGTCGGCCCGGCTCCAGCGGCGTACCGTGCCGTCGTAGGCGGCGGTCAGCAGTTCCGCCCCGTCCAATGTCTCGCGCAGCGCCAGGATCCAGTCGCCGTGGGCCTCCTCCACCGGCGGCGCCGCCGACGCGGCCGTCGTCCTGTCCCACCGCCGCAGACTGCCGTCACTGCCGGCCGTCACGATCTCGGCGTCGTCCGGCGTCAGCAGCATGGCCCACACACTGCGCCGATGCGCCACGAGCATCGGCGCCAGCGCCTCACCGGTCTCCCGCCGCCAGCGCTGCACCCGCCCCACGGCATCCGCACTGACGATCTCGGCTCCGTCCCGGGTGAGGGTCACGGCGCTGACCGCGCCGATGCCGTGGTTCATGGCGTCGTGGTCCCCTCTTTCGCCGGCTCCACCCCGTCGAAGGCCAGCCCGGACGCGGCCTCCCCCTGCCCCGCTCGCACGCGGCGGCCCGTCCACCGGTACGTACGGCCGTCGTGGCCGCGTGTGGTGACCGGGACCCGGGTGGCGGTCACGCCGGAGCGGGGGATTTCCTCGTCGCGGAAGTACACGCGGTTCACCTCCGGTTCCAGGAGGCGTCCGGCCGCCTTGGTGTGCAGGGGGCCGTGCGCGGTGGGGAGGGTGACCCGGCCGCGCCGGAACCGGATGGCGTCCGCCCCGGGCGCGAGCGGGACCGGCACCAGGGGGATCCAGTGGTACGGCACTGTCGACAGCAGCCGGTAGGCGAGCGCGCCGGGGATGTCCGACGGGCCGGGCGGGGTGAGATCGGGCCGCTCGTCGACGCGCTGGCGGGGTCTGCCGGTCGCGCTCTGGACGGTGCGCTCGACGGCCCAGGCGAGGTTGGCCATCTCGTCGCGGACGAACAGCACTTCCTCGACGGGCGGTCCTTCGAGGCGGCCCGCGGCCCGCGGCAGCAGCGGCAGCAGCGCGGGCCCGGGACTGCCCGAACCGGCCACGCCGAGCCGGAACAGGGACCAGTGCTCGTCGCCCGCGGGAGCGATCGTCAGCCGGTCGCCGAAGGTGTCCTCGACGGTGAGGCCGGTGATGCCGTGGACCTGCCCCACCTCCAGCTCCAGGGGCACCACCCAGTGGTCGTTGCCGTAGACGTTGGCGAACTCCACCAGCAGCAGCCGGGCGAGGTCGACGGGACCGGCCTCGATCGAGGGCAGGTTGACGGCGGTGTCCTCGAACTCCCACCAGCGTTCGGCCGGCATGCCGGGGTAGGTGGCGCGGGTCGGCAGCACGGTGCGCGCGGGCGCGGTCGGTGTCTCGAAGGCGGTCGCCGCGGCGTCGATGTCGAACTGGTGGATCTCGGCGGCCCCACCGGGGTATTCGGGCGCGGTCAGGGTGATCCGGCGCCCGCCCAGCGAGGCTTCGACGGCGAAGTGGTGCTCCAGGCGCTCGCGCACCCAGCTCGCTCCGGCCGGTGGAGCGTGCTCGGCCGCGAACCACTCCTGCCAGGCTGCGGCCGCCTGCTGGAAGGCGGTCAGTTGAGTGGCGCTCAGGCCGGTCGGACGCCACCCGGTGGCCAGTCCGCGGGCGAGCTTCCCGCCGTGCGGGGCGCGCGCCACCAGCACCTGCGCGAGCGCGCCGCCCGCCGGATCGGGGTCCGCCGGGGGAGCGCCGTCCACCAGCGGGAACTCCTCCAGGGCCTGGTCCGTGACGGAGTTGCGCACCCCCGCTGGCAGCGCGTCGAGCCCGCCGAGGAACCGCAGCCCCGCCCGCGCCGCCGTGCGCAACGGCAGCGCGCGGGACGCCGCGTCCGGGGTGCTGCCTGCCTCGGCGAGGAACTCCACGGGCACGCCCGGCGGGTAGGGCACCGACGGCCCGGCGTCCCCGGGACGGAACCGGTCCACGGTGGCCGCCGCCGTGCCGAGCGCGCAGCTGACCGGCGAGCCGCCGTCCTCGCCGTGGAACTCGGCGAGTTGGCGCTGGCGGGCCAGCAGGAACAGCGGGTCGGCGACCCGGGCCTGGAGGGCCTCGTCCAGCTGCCCTCCGGACCCGCTCGGCCTGACGCTGGGCTCGATGCGGTGGAAGTGCGCGAAAGCCGCCTTGTCGGCCATGCTCAGGCCTCCAGGTCTTTGAGCTTGGCGATGACGCCCTGGGCGATGCTCGTCCGCACGAGCTCCTTGATCGCGATGCCGGGGAACGAGCCGAGCGCGTCCTGCGGCAGATAGACGGCCGGCAGATAGCGGCCCAGCCAGCCGAGCGCCGGCAGGTCCACCAGCCGCAGCGCGGCGAGGTCCTGCGCCTCGCGCACGGTCTCGCTCAGCAGCTGCTGCGTCCAGGGCATGCCGATCACCGGCGGTACGGCCAGCAGCACGGCCTGGGGTGCCCGGGCGCCCGGCGCGTCGTAGTGGAAGGCGACCCCGGCGGTGTGCCGCCCTGCCGGGATCAGCTCCGGCCACTCGTCCACCGTCAGCACGGCCACGGGCGCGGTGAGGTCGGGTTCGGCGGGGGCGTGGACGGCCAGGCCGGTCGCCGGTGCGAGGTCGGCGGTGCGGGCCGCGCCCACCCAGCGGTCCCCGGCGGCGAAGGGGGTCTGCCCGACGAGCAGCCCGAAGTCGCCGCCCGTACCGGCCGCTTCGGCGTACAGCAGCAGGTCCGCCAGCGCGGCGGCGCCCGGCCGTACGGCCGCCGCCCGCTCCAGCCAGTCGCGGGACACGGTGTCCGCGGGGCCGCCCCGGTCCAGCCCGGGGCCGAACGACGCCGTGAGCGCGGCCGGGGCGGGTGCGGTGGTCAGGCCGAAGGCGCGGAACGCCGGCCCGAACACCGCCTGAAGGGCGGCCACCGCCGCCTCCGGCCCCTGCCCGGCGAGCGCCTCGGCCGCACGGTCGAGGCGTGCGGCCGCCTCCTGGACGGCGCCGTCCGCGGTGATGCCGTACTGCGACAACAGGCCTGCGTCCGCGGCCTCCTTGGCGGCCCGCAGCCCGTCGCGGGCGCGCTGCGCACGGTCGCGCAGCTCGGCCTCGTCCACGCCCTGCGCCGGGGGGACCGCGGCGGGGGCCAGGTCGGCGGGGGTGCCCGGGCGGCCCGCGGCGAGGACTGCCGCGACGGCCCCGGCCAGGGCCTCGATCTCCTGCAACGACACTGTGGAGCGCGGCCAGTTCGGGTCACGGCCGTCGACGAGACCGGCCACGGAGTCGGCGGGTACGTCCGGCGGTCGATCGAGGGCCCGGCTCAGTGCCGCGCGCAGTTCTCCCGTGGCGGTGAGGGCGACCACGTCGAGGGCGCAGTGGTCGCCCAGCGGCCAGGGATGCTCGCGCGTCGCGGCCGGTGTCGTCTGGCCGGGCCTGCGCCAGTGGACCTTGAGCCGGATCCGGTCGGTGCGCCCCAGCTGGTGGCCCGCCCACGCGTCGAGCCGCGGCTCCGCCACCGCCCGGGGCCGGGCGCGCTGGGCGGGCCCGTCCCAACCGTGCGACGGATCGGCGTCCTTGGGGACGACGACCAGCACCCGGTGGCTGACCGAGGTGCCCTGGACGGGGGTGTCCAGGATCTCCGGGCGGGGCGGCGGATGCCCGCCCGCGGCGAGGCTGTCGAGGGTGGCGCCCGCCCGGTCCGGATTGCCGTTGGCGAGCTGGTGCACGCTTTCGGCCAGCAGCAGGTCGCCGATCGCGTCGATGTCGTCGTGCAGGGCCTCCAGCGCGGCACGCACCGCCGGCACCTCGCGCACCGGGTCCAGGGGCGGCCGGACGTCGGGCCGCAGCTGTCCCAGGGCGTCGTCCACGGTCAGCGTGCCGACGGTGGCGCCGTCGGTCACGTCGTGCGGGGCGACGAACTCCTGGGCGCCGGGCGCCGGGTGGTGGACGGCCCGCAGCGGCCACCGCCGGCGCAGGGGAGCGATGACGCGGTCCAGTTCGAGCGGCTGCGTGGCGCTCTCGCGGGCCTCGTGCAGCCGCCGTTCGAGCCGGTAGCCGAGCAGCGCGCCCAGTGGCTGGCCCCGGCGCACGCCGTCCAGGGTGGCCAGGGCGGCCCGCATCCGGCTGGAGGAGAGGTTCACCGCGAACGCGCCCGGGTCCGTGGGGTGGGACAGGGTCCCGCTGTGCAGGACGGCGGCGGTCGTGGCCTGCGCGAGGGAGGGGGCCAGGACGTATCCCTCGCTGCGGCGGCCCTCCTGCGGGGAGAGGTCCTCCACCCAGCCGTAGGCGCCGAGGTGCAGGCCGGTGGGGCGGCGGGTGGGGGAGCGCATGGCCTGCAGGCGGGCCGTGGCCAGCGAGGTGATCCAGGCGTCGAGCCGGTGGGAGACGAGGTCCAGGCATTCCCCCAGGAGCCGTTCGACCGCGGCGAACGGGTCCCGTCCGGCGTCGCGCCAGCCGCGCACCCGGCCCGCCAGATAGCGCAGAGCGGCGTCGATCTGGGCCAGCCGCACACTCCAGGGCCGTTCGACGACCCCGAGCTTGAGCACGCCGCGGTGGCGCAGTACGGCGACGTCGACGGCGGCGGCGAGCTGGGTCCGGCCGTCGATGACGGCGTCGTGCACGGTCGGTACGGCATCGGTGTCACCGGCGCCGGGCAGGTTCAGCCCGAGGGTCGCCTTGAGTGTGAACGGCCGGAGCCCGAGGCCCGCCTGGGAGGCGAGGGTGCCGGCCACGGACGGTGCGAGGAGGACCTCGGCGAAGCGCAGTCGCTTGACCGCGATCAGCTCGCTTGCGTGCGCGGCCCAGGACGCGGCGTGCCCGTATTCGAGGTTGGCGGCATGCCGCAGCAGCGCCTCCAGCAGGGTCCTCGCCCGGGTGGGGCCCACCAGGACGTGGGCCGGTTCGAACCGGTCGACCACGTCGTCCAGGAACCGGGCGAGCTGCTCGGCCGGGTCCGCGTCCGCGGGCGGGTTCAGCGGCCGCGTGTGGGGCAGCCACAGCCGACTGGCCCGCGCCTCGTTGCGGTGGTGGGAGATGACGGGCCGGTAGTCGATGCCCAGGGCCCGGTTCAACGCCGTGGACAGGCGTTCCTCGGGGCCGGACGCGCCCAGGCCCGCCACCTGGTCGGTGTAGGAGCCGTTGAGGGCTCCCCGCACACCGCGGACCTCGGCCGCCCGGGACACCGGGGCCATACCGAGGGCGCGCAGCACATCGCGTTCGGGCTTGGGCAGGTCGAGGGTGTCCCCGGGCTGGTCGGGGCCGCCGACGCGCGGCAGGCCCGGCACGCCGACCTCCCAGAAGGGGCGCAGTGTCGTCAGGACGCGGTGCAGCCCGGCCAGTTGGGACCGTTCGCCCTGCGGGTCGGCGCTCCAGCGGCGCATGACGGTGACGGGCAGCAGCCCGTACGGCTGCTTGCCGAAGCGCAGGGTGGGCAGCGGGCCGCGGGCGCGCACGGTGTCCGCGTGGTGCAGGCGCAGCCACTCCAGGTCGACGCCGGTCTCCTCGTTGTGCCGGTCGCTCTCCAGGAGTTGGTCGAGGAAGAAGTCACCGGTCGTGCTCCACAGGGCCAGTTGCAGGGCGCGCGCGTCGGCCTGTTCGGGTTCGGCGCCGCCGGGAAGGGCGGCGGCCGCGTCCGCCGGGATGCCGAGCGCGTCGGCCACGCGGGTGGAGTTGGCCCAGGGGTCCGGGGCGGCCGGCGGTGCCGCCGTGCTCAACAGGGCGTCGACGTCCGGTGGTTCGTCCTGCGGCTGCCCGGCCCGGGGGGTGTTGTTGGTGGGGGTGTCCAGGGGGACGTAGGCGGCTTCGCCGTCGCGTGCGCGCGCGGTCAGCAGCCCGGCGACGCGGTCCGCGGACGCCTGCGCGTCCAGCGAGGCCGATACCCCGAAGGCGACGACGCGCGAGAGCAGGGGCCGGCGCCCGGGGTCGTAACCGGGGCCGTCGAGGCGGACGGTGACGGCGAGTCCGTCGGCGCGGGCCGCCTCGTAATCGGTCAGCCAGCGCAGGCCCCGGTCCTCGGCGGGGGCGTCGGGGTCGGGGGTGAGCTGCACGGTGTCCGGTACGGCGGTGCCGCGCTGCTGTCCGACCAGGATCTCCCCGCCGGCGGTTCGCTGGAAGGCCTGCACGACGAACAGGTCGGGCAGGGTGGAGGCGGTCGCGGGCCGGTTCCAGCCGCGCGAGCGGGTCGGCAGGTCGGCCGGCCAGACGGGCTCGGGGCCGGGTGCGTCGTCGGCCAGGGGCAGTTCGGGGCGGTCGTCCGCGGTGGGCGTCAGCACGGTGACGATCCAGCGGCCGCGTGCCGCGCCCAGCGTGCCGCGCAGCTGCTCCCAGGCGCCGAGCCGGAGGCGGGCCCGGTCCCCGGCCGGGTTCTCGGCGCGCCCGGCCCGGAAGACGGTGCGCCAGTAGCGCTTGCCCTGCTGGATCTCGCCGTCGGTGGGCAGCGGCTCATGGCTCTCGACGTGGATGTCGTCGGGGAAGATCCGCACCAGCAGGGTGTCGGGCCGGTCGCCGTCCGGACGCAGCCGGGTCTCCAGCCGCACGGGCGTGAGCAGCAGCGGCACCTCCGGGTCCAGCCGGGCGGGCAGCATGTCGGGATCGGCCACGGAGGTGAACTCCTGCAGCGCACGGTGCAGCGCCTCGCGGGCCGCCTGGAGGGCCTGGTAGGCGGCGCGGCGTTGTTCGGGCGTGGCGTCCGGACCGAGACCGGCGCGGACTCGCTCCGCCTCGGCGACGGCCGCGCGCAGCGGGCCGAGATCCGTCATCCGGTCTGCCTCCCTAGGGCTGGGGCGGTACGGGGCTCAGCAGCCGCTCGGCGGGCAGGACCACCCTGACGGGCTGCTGGAAGCACTGCCGGGCGATACCGGCGGCGCTGTCGCCCCAGACGAGGTCGCCGACGGCGACGGTGGGGCGCCGGACGCCCGGCGCGTGGGTCGCGTCGCGGAACTGCTCCGGCGAGTCGAACAGATGCGTCCAGTCGAGGTTGTTCCAGTCGTCGGCGGTGGTCGGCGGGTCCGGCTCGGCCGGTGGTTCGTAAGGGCGCCCGAACACGGCACCCTCCGGCGGGTCGTCCAGGCCGAAGCGCGGTTCGGTGGGCTGTTCGGCGATGACGAAGCACCAGTTCTGGCCGAGGATCTCGCCGAGCCTGAGGTCGAAGCCGAGGAAGGCGGTGTCGGGGTCGAGGCCGCCGCGGAAGACCGGGTGCCGGGCGCGCGCGTCGTCGGGCTCCTGCACACCCGGCAGCAGCGGCGCCGCGTAGATCAGGGCGCCGGGGTAGCGGCGCAGCAGGGCGGTGCGCAGGACGAGGACGACGCGGTCGGGCGGGGCCGTCAGGTGGGTGCCGAGCGCGGCGCCGGCCTGCCACTGGTGCAGGGGCGGCAGGTCGGAGCCCGCGCCCCAGAACGACGCGAAGTAGGTGCCGCGCTGGTCGGTGGGGTACTCGCGCCACCGCAGTTCGCGGCCGAACTCGTGGTTGAGGCCCACCATGTACGCGGCGACGAACGCGGGGTTGGTGACGGCGAGTGCGGCGCTGTCGGGCGGCACCTTGCCCAGCCCGGCGAGCAGCCACTCCGTGGACTGCGCGGCCAGCGGCCGCCACATGGCGTCGGGGAACGTGGGCGCCCACTGGACGGGGGCCGTGCCGTCGGGGTGCTCGATCCGGGAGGCGATCACGGCGTCCACCGCCTTGTGCGGGTGGACCTCGTCGGTCACGGCGCTCTGCGCCTGCGGCGCCGGGAACGGGTCGCGGGGCGGGACGGGCGGCACGTCGGCGGGGCGGAACACCTGCTCGTGGGCGCCGGTGGCCATGCCGTGCGTGTCGTCCGGGGTGATGCCGAGGACGGAGGGCGCGGGCAGCGCGCCGGTGAGGTCCGGCAGGCTCCCGGAGCCGAACAGGCCGCCCAGGGTCAGGCCGCCCTCGGTCTGCCAGCCGCTCAGGATCTCGTCGAGGCGCTCCGGAGTCCACACCTCGCCGCCGGTGCTCGGGGCGTCGGCGGCGCGTTCCCAGCCGCCGGCGCAGTCGACCCGCCAGTCTCCCGCCGTGCCGGTCTCGTCCCAGTCCCAGGTACCGGGGGCGCTGCCGTGCAGCGTGCCGTGCGCGGTGGCCGACTGCCAGGTGCCGTTGAAGCTGCCCTCGGACTCGCCCTGGGGATCGTCCCAGCCTCCGGCCGCGACGCCCTGCCAGGTGCCGTGGTCGGTGCCGGACTCCCAGGTGCCGGTGAACACCAGCCGCCAGCCGCCTTCGTGGGCGCCGACGGGCCGGACATCCCACACGCCGGTGAACTCGCCCCGCCAGGTGCCGGTTCCGGCCCCGCCGAACGTGCCGTGGGCCTTGCCCTTCCAGCTGCCGCCGGGCAGCGGCTCCCAGCGGCCGATCCACATGCCCTTGAGGGTTCCGGTGGTGGTGCCGCCCGCGCCGGTCAGCAGTCCGGTGGGCGCCTCCCGCCCGGACGGGAAGACAAGGCTGCCCTGCGGGGTGAGCCGGGTGGCCGCCAGGAACGTCGTGGGTACGTCGATCTCCCGGACCGTGCTCAGCCGGAACGCGCCGTCGAGCGCGGCCAATTGAAGCCGTGGGGCGGCGGCGAGCTGCTCGGTGGTCAGGTCGCGGGCGTCCGCGCGGCGCAGCGCCTCGACGGACAGCGCCTTCCAGGCGGGCGCGGCGACGGTGGACACCCCGAGCACGGACTGCACGAGGGACAACCGGTCGGCGCTGACGACGCGTTCGGGAGCAAACCCGAAGGCGACCGTGCCGTCGGGGCTGCGCGGTGCGACGGCAAGCCCCGCACCGGAGGCGGCCAGCGCGGTCAGCGTGGACGCGAACGGACGCTCCACGGCGGCCGTTTCGTGCTGCGCCGACACCCGGGCCACCCGCCGGCTGAGCAGCCCCATGGGTCTGACCGCGCGCCGGAACGTGGTCGTCGCCATGGCCGTGGGAAGGATGCTGGCGTGCACCGCGCCCGCCAGCGTGGCGGTGCCGAGCGCCGTACGGGTGCGCAGCGGTGTCGCGAGGTGGAGGAACTCGTCGGTGGTGAGGGGCTTGACGTGCCGTTCGTGCAGCCGGGCGCCGACCAGCCGGGCCAGCCGGGCGAGATCCAGGAAGCGGTTGGCCGCCTGCACGTCGGCCAGTTGGCTCCAGGCCGACGCCATCAGCGGCTCCTGCTCGCGCTGCACGGACCGGGTGCCGAGGCCGGCGGCGACCCGCCAGCGCGGGTCCAGGTTGAGGGCGTCCAGCCAGCCCGCCGAACCGGGGGCGGCGCCCGTGGCCAGGGCGTGGAAACGGCCGTAGAGCGGGGGGCCGATCTCCGGGTCGTCGTCTCCGTCGTCGGCGTGCGCGCTGTCGAGCGAGGCGGCGAGCGTGCGCTGCCAGCGGGTGCTCCGCTCGTCCACGGGCCACGCTTCCCGGGGCGCGAGGGTGGGGCTGCACAGGGCGCTCTCGACCTGCTGGACCACCGGTCCGGGCCCCGGGTCCTGCGGGCTCGGCCTGCTGATGTCCATCGGCCGGCGGCCCGCGCCGTCGATCGGCCGGTTCCGCAGCCGGTCGGCGAGGGTCTCGAAGTCCCCCGCCTCCCCGGTCGAGAACGTCCACGAGTGGTACACGGGCAGGTCGGCGTCCGCGTCCGGGCGCCAGGCGGGGGCGAGGTCCCCGCCGGTCTCGCTGTGCCCGGCCCGCCGTCCCGCCTCGAACGCGGGGACCAGGCAGGCGACATAGGCGGTGTGCGCGAGCAGCTTGCGGGGGGCGAGCAGGCGGGAGACGGAGGCGCGCGGGTCGTGCTCGTGGCCGGTGAGCGTCTGCACGTGCGCCCACAGGTGCAGCCGCTCCGGGTCGGGCAGTTCGGTGCCGGGCACCCGCAGCACCGGCAGCGGCCGGCCCGGCTCCCGCCGGGGCCGGGCGCGTTCGGCGGGTACGCACACCAGGGCCAGCCACGGCCGCAGCGCGCCGCCGGGCACGGGGGCCAGCGGCGTGAACATCCAGGGCAGGTCCGTGCGGTCGAACTCGACCATGGGGAACTTGGTGGTCTCCGCGTCCGGGGTGCCCGGCAGCGGATACACCCGCACGATCTGGCGCGGATCCAGGACCCGTACGTCCCCGGGGCCGTAGAGCTGGACCGGGACGGGCCGTTCGGGGCGGCCGTTGACGGACGCGGCGGCGGCGAGCGTGCCGCGGACGGGGGTGGTGCGTGCGAGGTCGTCGAGGTCGGTCAGGGACGCCGCGGCTCCCGACCGGTCCCACGAGGCGAAGGTGTACTCGGTCATGGCGGGGTCACTGCCTTCAGCTCGTGGGCGCGGACGACGTGCAGCAGCGCCGTACGGCCCGCCGGGGAGCCGAACGACGCGGCTGCCTCCGTGAAGGTGGTGGTGCGGGGCAGGCCGGTGGCCTCGGTGAGCGTGTCGACGCGGGCGACGGCGTACGAGGGCGCCTTGAGGGTCGTGGGCGCCGGCGGGGCGGCGTAGCGGATTCGGTCGGCGTGCACGCTGCTGCGGGCCACGGCACCGTGCGCCAGCGCGGCGGCCAGGTGCGTCTCGCCCAGTGGCCAGACGGCGCGCGGCTCGGGCGGCGCGCCGCGTGCGCCGATCCACTTGGTCTCGTAGCGCACCTGGACGCTGCGCCGGGGTGCGCTGCTGCCGGGGGTGGGCGGGGTCAACTGGCTGCCGGAACGCAGGAGTTCGAAGGCGGGCTGGGTGAGCTTCGCCTCGTCGCTGAGGTCGAAGAAGTCCGCGCGGGCGAACTGCTCCCTGACGGACTCCACCGCCGAGGTGCCGCCGGTGAAGCGCACGGCGACGTCGAACCGTGCGGGAGCCGGCAGCCGGCCCGGGCCGAACCGGGTCACGGTGACACCGAGGGGCACCACCCGCTGGCTGAAGCGCAACCGGCCGACGGGGTGCAGCAGCCGGGCGGTGTCCGCGCCGTCGGGGCGCAGGGTGGCCACGGCCCCGTCCGGCAGCAGCGGCTCCCAGGTGCGTGCGTCGCCGAGCTCCCGCTCCAGACGCTGGACGACGTCGGGCGGCGGCGGGGCGCCGATCTGCCGGGTGCAGGCCCAGTGTTCGTCGAAGGGGAAGCTGATGTCGAGGAAGAACAGCGAGAGGGTGGCCCGCCCGGCCACGTGCCAGCAGGGCGTGGGCCCCTCGACCCGCACCCGCAGGTCGACGGAGCACAGGCTGCGCCCGGCGAAGCGGAGGTGGAAGGAGCCGTACAGATCGAGGACGACGCCGAAGCTGGGCTCCCAGCGCAGCAGCGCGTCGAAGCCGAGCTGGCCGCTGACCCCGGTGTCGGAGCTGCCGATGACGGCGGTCAGCCGGGCGCCGGCCTGCACGGTGCCCGGGGTGATGGCGAAGTAGCCGGAGAAGACGATGCTCAGGCCGGGCGAGTCGGCGATCGCGATCGACAGCCGCCGCGGCACCGGGAATCCGGCGGGCGCCGGGAAGGCGGGATGGAACCCGCCGGCGCTGAGCACGAACGCGGCGTCCGAACCTGTCTTGATCCGCAGCGCGATCCCGCCGTCGATCCCGGCGCTCAGCAGCCGCGAGCCCGCGAGATCGGCGATGACCTCCACCAGGCCCGCCGCCGTGTCGACGACGCCCGCCACGGACGCCCGCAGGTCCAGGATCGGCGCCTCGGGTGCGGGCAGGGCGATCCTGAGCCGGCCGAGCAGCGCCACGACACCGCTGGGCAGCTCCAGTACGAGCCCGACATCGGCGGTGAGGAACGACACCGGACGGCCCCAGCCCAGCCGGAACGTCGGTCCGACGACCACGCTGCCGCGCTGGGTGCGGAACACGGCGGCGAGGGTGTCCAGGATCTGCGGGGCCGCCCGGGCGGCGTCGTCGGGGAACAGGATCCGGTCCAGATGGCCCGACTGGACCGCCGAGGCCAGCCCGGCCCGGTCGATGGCGTGCCCGATGCCGACGATCCCGCCGACGGCGTTGAGCGTGAACGCGAGCCCCAACTCGACGGGCGGGGTGAAGCGGGCGCTCAGCGCGACCAGCAACGACCCCTCCCGCGGGCGCAGGATGCCGAACGCCCGCACCTCCACGACCCCCAGGCTCAGGGCCAGGGCGCCGCGGTATTCGCCCGCACGCCGCTCCAGGAAGCCGCCGCCCCTGGCCGGGCCCACCGCCATGCTCAGACCCAGTCCGTGCGGGGCGACCGGCGTCGCGGCGGCTCCCGGGGTCACCTCGCTGCCGATGCCGTCCAGGGTGGCGTCGGCCAGCCCGAGGAGGGTGGCGCCGAAGGAGGCGGTGAACCTCAACGCGGCGCCGGCCGGGGACAGATACAGGGCGGGCGCGCGCAGCCCGGGCGGGGCGCCGCGCAGCGGCAGGGCGATGCCGTTGCGTCCGCCGCCCTCGAAGCGCACGCCCTGAGCGTCGAAGCGCGCCTGCAGGTCGCCCTCCAGCATCAGCCCGCCCGGCGCGAGGAGGGCGAGCAACTCGTCGCCGGGCAGGGTGAGTTGCACCCCGCGCACGGACAGCCGCAGGAAGGCCGCGGCCGGGTCCGGCGGCACGGTGAGGGTGAGGGTGATGTCCTGCCGTACCCGCAGGATGTCCGCGAGGCGGAGCGTGCCGAGGTTCACCACGAACGACAGCTCGGGCGGCAGCGTGGTGGCCAGCACGCGGACGTCGTCCGCCGTGGCCGTGACGACGTCCGGCACGGTCAGGCTCCAGGCCGGGACCACGTCGTCCGCCGCGCGTCCCAGCAGCGCCAGCAGCCGGGGCCACAGGTCGCCCGCCCGGTCGGCGTCCGGGGCGCCGAGGCCGGACAGCAGTGTCGCGGGCGTCAGCCGGGCGTCGGGGAGTCCGAGGGCCTCGGCCAGTTTCGCGCGCCGCTGGGCGGGGTCGAGGGAGCCGAGGGTGCCGATGGCTCCGGCCAGTTGGGTGCGCAGTCTGGCGGCGAGATCGGCGACCGTTCCGCTCATGACGCGGCACCCCCTCCCGGCCGGGGACGGCATCGCCTTGCCCGGCGCGTGTCCCCCGACCGCTGCGGAGGCCCGAGTGTAGGGCGGCCGCGAGCCTTGGCGGAATCCTTCTGACAATCGCTATCGAGTTCGACAAAAGACCAGGTGGGGGCGGGTGTTGCGGGTGTGCACGGAGGGACTTCAGCGCACGACGACCACGTGCTCCCCGCGCGGTAGGAGTTCACCCACGACCGGCCACCCGGGCAGCTCGCCCGCGACGAGCAGCCCGCCGGAGGTCTGGGCGTCGGCGAGCAGCAGCGCCGCCTCCTCGCCCACCGCCGACAGATCGGTGTGCGGGGCCACCCACTCCAGGTTGCGACGCGTCCCGCCACTGACGTAGCCGTCCCGCAGCGCCTCCCGGGCACCCGCCAGGAAGGGCACGGCCGCGGCGTCCACCACGGCGGTGACGTCGCTCGCCCGGGCCAGCTTGTAGAGGTGGCCGAGCAGACCGAAGCCGGTGACGTCGGTCGCACAGCGGATCCCGGTGGCGAGGGCGGCCTGCGCGGCGTCGCGGTTGAGCCGGGTCATCGTGGCCACCGCCTCCGGGAAGACCTCGCCGGTCGCCTTGTGCCGGCTGTTCAGCACCCCGATGCCGAGCGGCTTGGTGAGGGTGAGGGGCTGTCCGGGGCGCCCGGCGTCATTGCGCAGCAGCCGGCCGGGGTCGGCGATCCCGGTGACGGCCAGACCGTACTTGGGCTCGGGGTCGTCGATGCTGTGCCCGCCCGCGAGATGGCAACCGGCCTCCCTGGTGACGGCCAGGCCACCGCGCAGGACCTCGCCGGCCAGCTCGAACGGCAGCACCTCCCGCGGCCAGCCCAGCAGATTGACCGCGGCCAGCGGCCGGCCGCCCATCGCGTACACGTCGGACAGCGCGTTCGCGGCCGCGATCCGGCCCCAGTCGTAGGCGTCGTCCACCACCGGCGTGAAGAAGTCCGTGGTCGCCACCACCGCCAGCCCGTCGTCGACACGGACGACCGCGGCATCGTCGCCGGTGTCGAGACCGACCAGCAGATCGCCGCCGACCGGCGCCGCGTCGGCCAGCCCGCGGACCATCTCCTCCAGCTCGCCCGGCGGGATCTTGCAGGCACAACCGCCGCCGTGCGCGTACTGCGTGAGCCGGAACACCGTCATCGCCCCCGTATGCGTCGCCGGTCGTCGGGAAGCCGCTGGGTGACGCCCTGCCGGTCCAGCAGCTCCAGTAGCGGTACGGCGACCCGGCGCGTCGTGCCGAGCGCCACGCGCGCCGCCCCCACCGTGAACGGCTGCGGCAGCGCGCCGAGCGCCAGCGCCGCGTCCCGGACCCCGGAAGGCAGCAGTACGACACCCTCCGCCAGCCGCACCAGCGCGCCGGTCCGCACGGCCGCCGCCAACTCCCGTGGCCCAAGCCCGAGTTCGGCGAGCCGCTCGGCCTGCGGCGCGGCGAAGGGCGCCGTGGCGAGTTCGGCACGAACCTGCTCCACGGCCAGGGCCACCCGGGGCGGGAGCGCCGGCCGCTGGTCGGCCCGGACGACACGGCCGTCGCGTACGGCCAGCGGCGGGGCGAGCAGGGCGTGCACGAGGGCGCGGTCGGGCAGCCGCAGCGCGCGGCGGGCCACGTCGAGCGGCGGCCCCGGCTCCAGCGGATGTCCCCGCTGCCAGTGGGCCACGAACCCGACGAGATGCGACCGGAGCCGGGCCCACAGCCCGTCGTCGGCCAGCCAGTCACCGGCCACCGGCCGGACGGTCACGGCCACCCCCATCCGTTCGAGGTCCGCCCGCCGCACGAGACCGCGCCGCCGCAGTTCCGCGTACTGGTCGGCCCGCCCGTCCACCGTGTCGAGGACCTTCGCACGGGCGCCGGCCGCCCCGCGCCGCACCAGCGGGGGCGGTACGACGTCGAGGACGGTGACGCCCCCGCTGACGTGATGCAGCCCCGGATTGCGCAGCAGAGCGTGGTCGCCGATCCGCAGCGGCAACGGGCGCGCGAGAGTCAGCCGGGCGGTGTCGGCGCCGAGCGGACGCACCTGCGCGGGCACCGCCGCCGAGCCGATGTGCAGCATCACCTGGCGCGGCAGGGAGGCGACGGGATCCCCGTGCACCCGGACGTCGACCAGGTCCCCGAGACGGAACCGGCCGGGCGCGAGAAGGGTGCCGCCGCGCCGCACCTCGTGGGGCTCGACGCCGCGCACGTTCACGGCGACCCGGGCGACGGCGTCCGCCGAGGTCACCGCACGTCCCAGCGACTGAAGGGCCCGAACCCGCACGGTACGGCCGAGCGGGGCGACCTCCAACTCCTCGCCGACGCACATCCGTCCGGCGGCCAGGGTGCCCGTCACCACCGTCCCGCTGCCCCGCACGGAGAACGACCGGTCGATCCACAGCCGTACCGGCGCCGCCAGGTCCGGCGAGGGCAGCCGCGCGACCAACCGCCGAAGCGCCGCTCGCAGTTCGGGCAGTCCCGCGCCGGTCGGAGCGCTGACGGCGACGGCCTCGACCGCGCCCAGCGACGTACGGCCGATCTCGGCCAGCGCCTCGCCGGTCGCGGGCCCGGGGTCGGCCAGGTCGCTGCGGGTGACGGCGAGCAGAGCGTGCCGTACGCCGAGGGCGTGCAGCGCCGCGAGGTGCTCGGCCGACTGCGGCATCCAGCCCTCGTCCGCGGCCACGACGAACAGCGCGGCCGGGACGGGACCGACACCGGCGAGCATGTTCGGCACGAACCGCTCGTGCCCGGGTACGTCGACGAACGCCACCGTGGTGCCGGGCCCCAACTCCGCCCACGCGAACCCGAGATCGATCGTCAGCCCGCGGCGCCGCTCCTCGGCCCACCGGTCGGGCTGCATGCCGGTCAGCGCCCGGACGAGGGTCGACTTGCCGTGGTCGACATGGCCGGCGGTCGCGATGACGTACATGTCACGCCTGCCGCACGGAGACGACCGCCTTGTGGATCGCCGCGTCCTCCTCGGGCGGGACACACCGCAGGTCGAGCAGCAGCCGCCCGCGTTCCACCCGCCCCACCACCGGCGGCTCACCCGTCCGCAGCGGTACGGCGAAGTCCGCGTCGAGGGCGACGGCCCAGGACGGAAGGCCGACGTCCGGCGCCCCGCCCCCGCCCACCACCGCGGTGGCCTCGACGGCCTCGGCCGCGATCCCGTGCGCCCGCAGGGAGTCGGCCAACTGCTCGCCGCGCGCACGCAGTTCGGGTACCGCGGCATGAAGGGCCCGCCAGGTGGGGGACTTCGGACCCCGCACGGTGGCCTCCAGCGCCGCCAGGGTCAGTTTGTCGACTCGCAGCGCCCGCGCCAGTGGATGCCGCCGCAGCCGCTCCACGAGTTCGGCACGGCCGAGGAGCAGCCCCGCCTGCGGCCCCCCGAGCAGCTTGTCGCCGCTCGCGGTGACGAGTGCGGCACCCATGCCCAACACGGTGGCCGCGTCGGGCTCGTCCGGCAGCAGCGGCTCGGGGGCCAGCAGCCCGGAGCCGATGTCGACCACGACCGGCGGCCCCAGCCGCGCCAGCTCGCGCGCCGACACGGCCGAAGTGAAGCCCCGTACGACGAAGTTCGACGGATGGACCTTGAGTACGAAGCCCGTCTCCGGGCCGATCGCGGCCTCGTAGTCCCGCAGGGACGTACGGTTCGTGGTGCCGACCTCGCGCAGCCGGGCCCCGGTGGACACCAGCAGGTCGGGCAGCCGGAACCCGTCCCCGATCTCGATCAGTTCACCGCGGCTGATCACGATCTCCCGGCCGGCCGCAAGAGCGGTGGCGGCCAGAACGAGGGCTGCGGCGCCGTTGTTGACCACGTGCACCGCCTCCGCCCCCGCAACGGCGGCCGCCAGCGCGTCCAGCGCGGACCGGCCGCGTCGGGCCCGCCGGCCCGTGCTCAGATCGAACTCGATGTCCGTCACTCCGGCCGCCGCCCGCACCGCGTCGACCGCCGCGGCCGAAAGCGGGGCGCGGCCGAGGTTGGTGTGCAGGACGACTCCGGTGGCGTTGATCACCGGCCGCAGGGCGGTGGCGCGGCACGGCAGGGAGGCCACCGCGACATCGACCACGGACTCCGGCGGGATCTCACCGCGCCGCGCCCGCTCCTGCGCCAGCGCGACGACGTCCTTCACCAACGTCCGGCCCAGCGAGGAGACGGCCGAGACCAACCGGGGGTCCCGGAGCACGGCATCCGTGCGTGGCACCCCGCGCCGCTGGTCAGTGCCCACGTCACCCACCCCGTCCGCTGCTTGGCGGAGGCGGACGGGAATCGAACCCGCCAGGCCCGGATTCCGGACCACACCGGTTTTGAAGACCGGGAGGGGCACCAGCCGCCTAGACGCCTCCGCAGCCCACCTTGGCCCAACGGGCGGAACTGTCAACCGGCGCGGCAGAGAAAGCTGCTTCGAGCCGAGGGGGTGACTCCGTCACCACGGGCTCATGGGAGGCTCAGCACATGATCTCCAGACCCGTCACCCGTGCGGTCGCACTGACCGCGGTCGTCACTCTTGGCTCGCTTTCGCTGTCCGCCTGTGGCAGCGGCAAGTCCGGGGGAAGCGGGGCAACGAACTACGTCATGGGCGCGGACGGCATCGAAACGGTCGCCGAGGGAGAGCGGAATCCCGTCGGCCGGATCAAGGGCGAGACCCTTCAGAGCAAGCAACTCGACCTCGCCGACTTCCGCGGCAAGGTCGTCGTGATCAATGTCTGGGGTTCCTGGTGCCCGCCGTGCCGGGCCGAGGCCCCCTACCTCAACAAGGTCGCCAAGGAAGTGAAGACGGAGGGTGTCGAGTTCGTCGGCATCAACACCCGCGACGGCGACAGGCTGCGGCCCAAGGCGTTCGAGGACGACTTCGACATCTCGTACCCGAGCCTGTACGACCCGACCGGAAAGCTGCTGCTGTCGGGATTTCCCAAGGGCACGGTGAACCTTCAGGGACTGCCGGCCACCATCGCTCTGGACCGCAAGGGGAACATAGCGGCCAGGGCATTCGGTGCCCTCGACGACAACAGACTGCACAAGATGATCGACCCGCTGGTCAAGGAGAGCTGAACCGAGCCTTCCCGGGAGCGACCGGCGTCAGCCCGAGCCTGCGCCCCGCCAACCCCAGTCCCCGCGCGGAGAGTTGCTCGGCGACGGACCGAAGCACCCGGGCCGCCGGGGCCTCCGGAGCGCTCGTCACCAGCGGCTCCCCGGCATCGCCCGCCTCCCGCAGCCGTACGTCCAGCGGCACCCGTCCGAGCAGCGGAACGGGTGTGCCCACCGTGCGGGTCAGCGCCTCCGCCACCCGTTGCCCGCCGCCCGAGCCGAACACCTCCAGCCGTTCCTCGCAGCCCGGGCAGGCCAGCCAGGCCATGTTCTCCACGACGCCCGCGATCCGCTGACGGGTCTGTACGGCGATCGCGCCCGCCCGCTCGGCCACCTCCGCCGCGGCGTGTTGCGGAGTCGTCACGACGACGATCTCCGCCGAGGGCACCAACTGGCCGACGGACAGGGCGACATCACCCGTGCCGGGCGGCAGGTCGAGCAGCAGGACGTCCAGGTCGCCCCAGTACACGTCGGCCAGGAACTGTTGCAGCGCCCGGTGCAGCATCGGTCCGCGCCACACGACCGGGGTGTTCCCTTCGGTGAACATCCCGATCGACACGACCCGGATGTCCTGTGCCGTCGGTGGCACGATCATGCCGTCCACCTGGACGGGCCTGCCGGTCACCCCCAGCATCCGGGGGACGGAGTGCCCGTAGATGTCGGCGTCCACGATCCCCACCCGGCGCCCTGCCGCCGCGAAGGCCGCCGCCAGGTTCACGGTCACGGACGACTTGCCCACCCCGCCCTTGCCGCTGGCGACCGCGTAGACCCGGGTCAGCGACTCCGGCCGGGCGAAGGGGATTTGCCTCGTGCTCCCCATCAGCCGTTGCCGCAGGGCCTTGCGCTGCGCGTCACTCATCACCCCGAACCCCACGTCGACCCGGGACACGCCCGGCAGCCGCGAGACCGCCCGCCGCACGTCGCGGGTGATCGTCTCGTGCAGGGGGCAGCCGCGCGTGGTGAGCAGCACTCCGACGCGTACGACCCCGTCGGGGGCGATATCGACGTGGCCCACCATGCCGAGCTCGGTGAGCGGCCGGTGGATCTCGGGGTCCTGGACCGTGGCCAGCGCCTCGGTGACCTGCTCGCGGGTCGGGGGCACGGCTACTGGATGCTGAAGAGCACGGCCGCGCGCAGTGCCAGCACGCCCAGCAGGACCAGTACGGGCACTACCAACGACCGTACGGCGGAAGCCGATTGAACCGGCACGGTCACCCCTTCGCCGGTGACCGCGAGCCGCGAGGTGAGCAGTCCGCCGATGCCCGGCGCGATCCCGGCGAGCACGACCAGCCACAGCAGCAGCCACGGGTAGCCGAAGACGGGCTCCACCGCGTCCGCCGGGATCAGCGTCAGCAGGAAGACCACGATCAGCGCCAGTTCCAGCAGCGCGTACAGCCGCTCGGAGACAACGAGCTTGCCCGCACTCACCCGGGCCGCGGGCCGGTAGCGCAGCAGCAGGTGCAGCAGCGCCGCCGAGGCCGACATCCCGGAGGCCAGGAAGAGCCCGCCGAGCGCCCAGGTGTCGCTCCACACCGGCTGGTTGGACACCGACAGCAGCACACCCGTGTACCCGGCGATGAACAGCCCGAACAGAGCCCCCACGGCGACGAAGACCCCACCGGCCAGTCCCACCGCCCGGCGTACGAAGCCCCAGCGGATCCGGCCGTCGCGCACCAGCGTCTCCACGAACGACACCGTGACGAAGGCGCTGAACACCAGCAGGCCCCACACCCCGACCGACATCGGGGACCAGTACTTGAAGTTGAGGCCCTCCTCGCCCGGGGTCGTGTTCCACAGCATGTGCCAGAAGCGCAGCGGGCTGCCGAGGTCGAGGACGAGCATGACCGGGCAGACCAGCAGCGGCGGGAACGCGGCGTAGTAGCCGAGCCGGGCCGCCGGTTCGTCGGCCGGCTCACCGCGCAGCCGGAACAGGGTGGCGATGACGTACGCGCCGCCCGACAGGCCGGCGAAGAAGAAGTAGAAAAGGATGTACCAGGCCCAGTCGGGGGAGCGGACGAAGTGCTGGACCTCGCCGGCGAGGAGCATCACTCGTCACCTCCCTCGGCCTCCGTCTGAGCCTCCGGCTCCCGGCGCCGCCGCAGCGCGATCAGCCCCCCGAACACCGCCAGCACGGCGGTGCCGAGCATGCCGAGGTAGCCGCCCAGGTTGTTGCGCCGCGGCAGCACGGCGTTCTCCGCGTTGGGCAGGCGGTAGGCCTCCGGCTCGTCCATGAGCAGGAAGAACGCGTTGAGGCCGCCGTAGACCGAGTCGTCCTCGCCGTACAGGCGCGCCTCGGTGACGCCCTGGTCGTGCAGGTCGTCGACGCGCATGCGGGCGGCCCGCCGGAGTTCCTCCACGGGGCCGAACTGGATGGAGTCAGTCGGGCAGGCCTTGGCGCAGGCCGGTTCCAGGTCGCCCTGGAGGCGGTCGTAGCAGAGCGTGCACTTCTGGGCGACGCCCTTGTGCTCGTCCTGCTCGATCACGCCGTAGGGGCAGGCGGCGATGCAGTCGCGGCAGCCGTTGCACACGTCGGGCTGGATGAAGACGCTGTCGAACTCGGTGCGGATGATCGCGCCGGTCGGGCAGACCTCCAGACAGCTCGCCTCCTTGCAGTGCTTGCAGACGTCGGACATCATCAGCCAGGCCTTGCCCTGGCCGGTGCCGCTCGTCTCGTCCGGCACGTTGTCGATGAACTGCACGTGCCGCCAGTTCTGCGCGTCCAGGCTCGACGTGTTGTCGAAGCCGTCGCCGAAGACCGGTTCGTTGCCCGGCAGTTCGTTCCACTCCTTGCAGGCCACCTCGCAGGCCTTGCAGCCGATGCACACACTGGTGTCGGTGAAGAACCCGTAGGCCCGGCCAGGCGTGATCTTCGCCATCTCAGAACCCCATCACATTGGGCGTGATCTTGGTCAGGCCGTGCTCGGCCGCGTACAGGTCCAGGGGGAGCGCCGTCAGTTCGTCGACCTCGGGCACGGCCCGTGGATCGCGCCCGAGGTCCACGTCGATCAGGTACCGGCGGCAGCCGGTGCAGGCCTCGACGCGCAGGTGCGGAAAGACCGCGCCGTCGCTGTCGACGCGCCCCACCCGGGGGCCCTCCTGCCGCTCGGAGTGGACGGTCCGACCCGCCGACTCCCCGCAGCCGGCGCAGGCGCTGCCGGAGTAGCTCCAGCTGTGCCCGCACCGGGCGCAGAGCAGCCGGCGGCCCCCGCTGACCAGCCGGTCCCCGGTGTCCGCGCGGAAGCTGAGCTGCGGCGGACCGGCGCAGCGGGGGCAGTGCCTGTCGTCATCGGAGGGCGGGTCATCAGCGGAGTCCGCCGCCAAGGCGCCGCACAGCGAGGCGCGCGCCAAGTACCGTTTCACGGGGGCGAGTTCGACCCCGTCGAGCCAGGCGGCCAGCAGCTTCTCGGCGGCCTCCTCGTCCAGGGCCCGCGCCAGGCTTCCGGCGAGCGGTGCCGGGCCGTGCGCCACCGTCACCGCGACGACCCGGGGGAGCGCGCACCGTGCTGCCCACCGCGCGAGCGACTCGGGCGGCCGCGACCGTACGGCCGCCCATGTCTCCTCCCACACGTCGAGCAGCGCCAGATAGAGGGTGAGCACCTCGGCGGCGTGGGCGTGCCGGGCGCGCAGGAACTCCGCGCGCTCCCGGTGCTCCGCCCACGGCACGGCCATCACATCTTCTCGATGTTCACGAGGAACGACTTGAACTCGGGGGTGCGCGCGCTGGCGTCGCCGACGAACGGCGTGAGCGCGTTGGCCAGCCAGTGCTGCCCGGTGTTGATGCCGACGAAGCCCCAGTGGATCGGGATGCCGATCTGGTACACCTTCTTGCCGTCGATGGTGAGCGGGCCGAGGCGTCCGGTCACCACCGCGCGCACTTCGAGCTTGCCGCGCTTGGAGGAGACCCGGACCCGGTCGCCGGTCTTGATGCCCTTCTCCCGGGCGAGTTCGGCGGGCACCTCGACGAAGGCCTCCGGCTGGAGCTGCACCAGGTGCTCGACGTTCTGGGTGACGTAGTGCTCGTGCTCGGTCAGGCGGTAGGACGTGGCGACGTACGGATAGTCGGCCGGGGTGCCGAAGCGGTTCGGGCGGCCCGCCTTCTTGTCGTAGAGGTAGGCGGCGGGGGTCGTCGACACCTCCGGGTGCAGCGGGTTGCGGACCGGCGACTCGATCGGCTCGTAGTGCTCGGGGAACGGCCCGTCCGCCACCCCGTTGCTGAACAGCCGGCCCAGGCCCTCCCCGGTCATGATGAACGGCAGGGGCGCGTCGGCGCCGGGTGCGGCGTCGGGCGGGTAGTCGGGGACGTCGCCCACCCACTTGCGGGCGGAGGCGTCCCAGGCGATGCCGGGGCGCTCGGGGTCCCACGGGCGGCCGCGTGGGTCGGCGGAGGCCCGGTTGTACAGGACGCGCCGGTTGGCGGGCCAGCTCCACGCCCAGTTCGGGTAGAAGCCCATCCCGGTGGGGTCGTTCTTCGCCGGGTCCTGGATGCCGTCACGGCGTTTGGCCAGGTTGCCGCTCTCCGGGTAGTGGCCGGTGTAGATCCAGTCCCCGGCCGCCGTGGAGCCGTCGTCGGTGAGGGCGGCGAAGGTGTCAAGACGCCTGCCGGTCGTCAGGCTGCTGCCGTTGATCTCCCGGGCGATCTCGTCGAGTTGGGGCCTGCGCGGATCCCGGTAGGGCATGGTCAGCTCGCGGACCGGATCGGGATAGCGGCCGCCCTGGGTCTCGTAGAGCTCTCTGACCCGCAGGAAGAGGTCGGCGAGGATCCAGTGGTCGTGCCGGGCCTCGCCCTCGGGCGGCAGGACCTGGTCCTTCCACTGCACCCAGCGGCCGCTGTTGGTGAACGAGCCGTCCTTCTCGATCCAGTGGGTGCAGGGGAGCATGAACACCTCGGTGCGCACCTCGGCGGGGTCGATGCCGGGCGCGTCCCAGAACTCCGAACTGGTCGTGCGGAACGGGTCCATGACGCACAGCCACTTCAGGTTCGACAGCGCCTGGAGGACCTGGTTGGAGTCGGGTCCGATGCTCGTCGCGGTCATCCCGGACAGGATCAGGCCTTCCATCCTGCCGCGCAGCGCCTGGTCGAAGATGGAGATCCAGGAGGCGTTCGCGGCGGGCTTGGGCAGATGGTCGAACGCGAACTCGTTGTCCTTCGTGGCCGCTTCGCCGTACCAGGCCTTCAGCAGGCTCACCATGAACTTGCGGTAGTTCGTGCCGAAGTAGTTCACCGAGTTCGGGCGCAGCTTCTTGCTGGCGCTCTGTGCGACGTAGTCGTCGAGGGTGCGCTGGCCGGGGGCCGGGATGCGCAGATAGCCGGGCAGGATGTCCCAGGAGATCGCGTGGTCGGTGTTGCCCTGGATGTTGGCGTGCCCGCGCTCGGCGTTCATGCCGCCGCCGGGCCGGCCCATGTTGCCGAGCAGCAGCTGGAGCACCGCGGCGGAGCGGATGAGCTGGACGCCGGTGGTGTGGTGGGTGAGGCCGACCGCGTAGACGATCGTCATGACCTTCTCCGGCCTGCCCGTCTCGCCGACCAGCCCCGCCACCTCCAGGAACCGGGCGCGCGGGATGCCGGTGATGCGCTCGACCATCTCCGGTGTGTAGCGGCTGTAGTGACGGCGCATCAGGTTCAGTACGGAGCGCGGGTGGTCGATGTCGACCCTGGCGTTGCCCTCGTCGTCCACCTCGTACGCCCAGGCCTTCGGGTCGTAGGCGCCGGTCGCCTCGTCGAAGCCGTTGAACAGGCCGTCGGTGAACGCGTAGGTGTCCTTCACCACGAAGCCGGCGTTGGTCGCGAACTCGACGTACTCCCGGTGGAACAGGTTGTTGCGGAGCACATGGTTGATCAGCCCGCCGAAGTACGCCACGTCGGTGCCGGTGCGGATGCGCAAGTGCAGGTCGGCGACCGCGGAGGTGCGGGTGAAGCGGGGATCCGCGTGGACGATCTTCGCGCCGCGGTCCAGCTTGGCGCGCATCAGCCAGCGGAAGCCGACCGGGTGCGCCTCGGCGGGGTTCGCGCCGTTGACCAGGATCAGATCGGCATGCCGGATGTCACGCCAGTGGTTGGTCATGGCCCCTCGGCCGAACGTGGCGGCCAAACTGACCACCGTGGGACCGTGTCAAACACGGGCCTGTTGTTCGAGATGCACCAGCCCCAGGCCGCGCATCAACTTGGTGGCCAGATAGCCCTCTTCGGAGCTGAAGGCCGCCCCTCCGGCGAAGGCGACGCCCTCGCAGCGGTTGACGGTGTTGCCGTCGGCGTCCCGGGTGACCAGGGTGCGGTCCCGGGACTCCTTGATGTTCCGGGCCAGCTTGGTGAGCGCGAAGTCCCAGGAGACGCGCTTCCACTCGGTGGCGCCGGGCGCCCGGTACAGGGGGCTCGGCACCCGGCGCCGGGAGACGGCGAGCTGGAGCGAGGTCGCGCCCTTCGGGCAGAGGGTGCCTTCGTTGACCGGGCTGTCCGGGTCGCCCTCGATCTGGAGCAGCTCGGTCCTGCCGTGCGCCTTCTTCGTGTACGCGAGCAGGGAGCAGCCCACCGCGCAGTACGGGCAGACGGACCGGGAGACGGTGGCGCCCTCGATGCGCAGCTTCCGCCGCACGGCCGTGGCGGGGGCCAGGTCGAAGCCGAGCGAGGACACCCCGAGGGCGCCCGTGCTCAGGCCCAGGAACTCACGTCGTGTGCTGTCCTGCATCGCCGGTCCCTCCCGCGATGTCCGTAGAGGCCCCATTCTCGAACCGTGTCAGGTGACCGTCAATGCTTCAACCAAGGTCAGCCCTGGGCGAGATGGAGGTCGCCGCGACCGGTGGGGTCCTCGGGGTTGCGGAGAAGGTCCAGCAGCAGCGGACCGGCGGGTACGACCACACCCCGCACCCCGGACTCCGCCGCGCCGGCGCATGTGTCGCGCCAGGCCGCGCGGCCCTCAGGGGCCGGGACCGGGACCCAGCGGCCCACCTCGGCCTCGACGACGCCGTCGGGAAGCCGCCGGAAGACCCTCGTCCGGGTGGGTACGACCGCCCGGGGCCCGTCGGCGAGCAGAGCCAGGCGGCCCTGGCTCAGCCGCTCCAACGTGTCGAGCGTGCGGGAGAGTTCCGCGGAGCGCGTGTCCGGGAGTGCCACGACGAGCAGCGACCGGTAGGTGGTCACCGCGAGTGCCGCCGTCAACGCGAGCACATCCCAGCGTGGCCCGCCGTCGACCCACAGCGCATCGGCCCCCGCAGCGTCGAAGGACGCCGCGTCCGCGAGCCACTCACCCATCGCCTCCGGCTCCCGGGGGAGGCGCACGCCGACTTGGACCGCCAGGGGTTCCATGCCGGTCAGCGTAGGGGACTTCCGCGCTCATGACACGGATACGTCATCGGCATAGGCCCGTAACACTCCTGACGGAGGCTCATTGCGCACCTCCGGTCTCATCAACAACTCACCCCCCACGTGACCGGGTTGATCGCACAGCGCGCCCCGCCGCGGGCGCGGGTGAGGAGGAGTGGATGGCTGCGAACAGAGCGACCGGATCCCGTCGTGACTTCCTGCGCAACGTCGGTGTCGCGGGCGGCGCGGGAGTGCTCTACTCGGCGATGGGCGCACTGGGCCTCGCCCCGGTGCCCGAGGTACGAGCCGCCGACTACCGGGCGCCGCGCGCGAGCGACTTCACGCTCAGCGGGCGCAGCGCCAAGAAGGTCCTGGTGCTCGGCGCCGGCATAGCGGGCCTGGCCACCGCCTACGAACTCGGCAAGGCCGGCTACGACTGCCGGATCCTGGAGGCCAAGGACCGGCCCGGCGGCCGCAACTGGACGGTACGCGGCGGCACGACCCTGACCGATCTCGACGGGCGCGAGCAGACCGCCTCGTTCACCAAGGGCCAGTACATGAACGCCGGGCCCGCCCGGCTGCCCCAGTCGCACGTCACCCTGGAGTACTGCCGCGAACTCGGCGTCCCCGTCGAGGTGTTCACCAACCAGAACGCCAACGCCTACATCCACCACGAGAACAGCGCCGCCCTCGCCGGCAAGCCCATGCGCTGGCGCACCGCGAAGGCCGACGTCTACGGCTATGTCTCCGAGCTGCTCGCCAAGGCCACCGACCAGGGCGCCCTGGACGCCGAGCTGACCGCCGCCGACAAGGAGCGGCTGATCGCCTTCCTGCAGAACTTCGGCGCCATCAAGGGCAAGGCGGACGGCTACGCCTACACCGGCACCGACCGGCGCGGCTACTCCGTGGAGCCCGGCGCCGCCTTCGAGGAGGGCACCGTGCTCGGTCCGGTGCCAACGTTGTCCGACGTCCTGGCCAGCGGTGTCGGACAGAGATTCTCCTTCGAGCTTGGTTACGATCAAGCCATGCTCATGTTCCAGCCGGTAGGCGGCATGGACGCCATTCCCCACGCCCTGGCCGAGGCCGTCGGCCGCGACCGGATCACCTACGGCGCCGAGGTCCAGGAGGTCAAGGACCTGCCGGACGGCGCGGAGGTCACGTACAAGGACTCCCGGGGCCGCACCCGCACCTCCCACGCCGACTTCGTCGTCGCGGCCATACCCCCGATGGTCATGGCCCGCATCAAGCACAACCTCGGCACGGACGTCACCGCCGCCCTGAAGTACCCCGCCGCGACACCCGTCGGAAAGATCGGCCTGGAGTACCGCAGCCGCTTCTGGGAGACCGACGAGCACATCTACGGCGGGATCACGCCCACCGACACCGACCTCGCCACCGTCTGGTACCCGTCCTACGGCTACTTCGGCCGCCGCGGCACCCTCATCGGCTACTACAACTTCGGCGCCAACGCCCTCGCCTACAGCGCCCTGCCGCACGAGGAGCGCCTGAAGCGGGCGCTGAGCCGCGGAGTGCGGATCCACGGCGAGAAGTACCGCACCGAACTCGACCACTCCTTCAGCGTCGCCTGGCACCGCACCCCGTACATCGAGGGCGGCTGGGTGAGCTGGCCCTCGCAGAGCGGCCCGGAGTACAAGCTCCTCAACGAGCCTGCCGGGCACGTCCACTTCGCCGGCGACTGGCTCAGCCACGTCATCGCCTGGCAGCACGGCGCATTCACCTCGGCCCGCAAGGTCGCGACCGACATCCACGAGAAAGTGATGGCCGCATGAACCGGCGTACGAAGGTCGTCCTCGGTACGGCCCTGACCGCGTCCCTCCTCGCGGGCGGCACCGCGCTCGCCGACGGCAGGGGCTGGTGGCCCGCGCCGAAGGAAGTGCGCGTCATGCTGCCCGAGGGCCAGTCCAACCCGAACATCGCCAGCGGCGTGGCGACGGGCGGCGAGGTCGCCATCTACCAGAGCAGCGGCCTCGGGCCCACCGCGCTCAACCCCTCGGCGCCGGAAGGCAGTCCGGAGCGCTACACCGACCCGTCGCTGACCGAGGGCGCCGAAGGCGTCAGCATCACCGAGGCGCAGGCGCTCGTCGTGCTGCGCAACATCAAGACCAACCTGGAGGCCGCGGGGGTCACTCCGGCCGACGTCATCACGATGAAGTGCTATCTGATGAAGCCGCCCGGCGCCGAGACCGCCGACTACGCGGGCTGGAACCGCGCCTACCGTCAGTATTTCGCCAACATCGACCTGGCCAGCCATGAGGTTGTGCCGGTGCCCATGGGCACCTCCGCGCCCAAGGCCCCGCTGGTCGCCAACAAGGCCCGGCCCGCGCGCGCCACCATGGAGGTCGCCTCCCTGGCCGTCAAGGGCTGGCTGGTCGAGGTCGAGGTCACCGCGGCGTACAAGAAGCGCTGACCGGCGAGCGACCGGCCGAGAAGCGACGGGGCGGGGTCCGCCGAACGGGCCCCGCCCCGTACGTTTCCCCTCATTGATCCCTCCGCCAACTTCGTGCACAGGGAGCTCTCTTGGACGCCTTCTTCGCCAGCCCCCTCACCCGCCGCAGACTGCTCCAGGCCACCGCCGGCGCCGCCGCCCTGGGTGCCGTCGGCGCACCGGCCGTCGCCGCCGCACCCCGTTCCACCGACCTCACGCTCACCGCGGCCACCGGCGGCTCCGCGACCCTGGCGCCCGCCGGGGACCGGCTCGTCGCCGAGGTCCAGAACGTGCTGTGGTCCGTGCCGCGCGCCGGAGGCCCCGCCGTCGCGCTGACCGTGCCCGGCCTCGAACCCACCCGCCCGCAGTTCTCCCCCGACGGCAGCCGCCTCGTCGTGTGCGCCTACCGCGGCGGCGGCTTCCACCTGTGGTCCCTGCGCCCCGACGGTAGCGAGTTACGGCAGCTCACCGACGGCCCCTGGGACGACCGGGGCCCGGCCTGGTCGCCGGACGGCACCCGGATCGCGTTCTCCTCCGAGCGCGGCGGCGACACCGTGACGGGCAGCCCGTACCGCATCTGGGTGCTCGACGTGGGCACCGGCGAGCTGACCCGGCTCACCGGCCGCGAGGGCGCCTGGGAGGACTTCGATCCCACGTGGTCGCCCGACGGCGAGCGGGTCCTGTTCGTACGGGCCGCCGTCACCCCCACGGGCGCCCTGCGCGCGGACACCGTCGCCTCCGTGCCCGCCGACGGCTCGGGCCAGGTCACCACCGAGCACACCGACGCCTCCGGCGCCCAGCTGATGACCCCGGCCGTGTCGCCCGACGGCCGGCTCGCCTACCTGCGCACCACGCCCTCGCCCGCCGCGTCCTGCACCCTCGTCGTCGACGGCGAACCGGTCGCGGTCGAGGGCGACGTCCTGCCCGCCCCGCCGCGCTGGACCGACGCCGGACGCCTGCTGCTCGCGGTCGACGGCCGCTTCCGACTCCTCGACCCGCAGACCCCCGCCACGGCCGAGGAGATCCCGTTCACCGCGACGATGCCGCTGGACCGGCCCCGCTACCGCGGCAAGTCCTACGAGTTCGACGGCGCCGGCGCCCGGCCCGTGCGCGCCCTGCACCTGCCCGCCCTCGCGCCCGACGGCCGCAGCGTGGCCTTCGCCGCGCTCAACGCGCTGTGGACCGCCGACACGGAGGGCGGACGTCCGCCGCGGAAGGTCCTCCAGGTCCCGCCCACCCGCTATGTGCTGGCGCCGAGCTGGACCCCCGACGGCACGGCCCTGCTGTACGCCGACGACCGCGACGGCCTGTTCGCGGTGCGGCGCCGAGACCTGGACTCCGGCGCGGAGACCGTGCTCGCCGAGGGCGGCCGCGTCTTCCCCGCCCTCTCGCCCGACGGCACCCGGCTGGCCTGCCTGGACATGTCCGGCAACCTGGTGGTGCGCGAACTGCCCGACGGCACCGAACGGGTCCTGGCCGCACCCCTCGGCGGCGGCGGGCTGCCCGGCCGCCCCAGTTGGTCGCCCGACGGCCGCTATGTGGCCCTGTGCGACCGCAACCGCCTCAACCAGCGCTTCCGTGAGGGCTACAACCTCATCCGCGTCGTCGACACCGCCGACGCCGGCTCCGCCCTGCACGCCCTCGCCCCGCACACCTCGCTCTCCGACCGCTACGACTCCGGCCCGGTCTGGTCCCCGGACGGCCGCTGGATGGCCGTCGTCGCCGAGTCGGCGCTGTGGCTGCTCCCGGTCCGCGCCGACGGCACCCCCGACGGGGACCCGGTCCGCCTCACCACCGAGCCCGCCGACCACCCCTCCTGGTCCGCCGACGCCCGCACCCTGCTCTACCTCTCCGCCGGCACCCTGCGCCTGATCGACGTCCGCGGCGGCGAGCCCCGTACCGTCCGCGTCCCGCTGGAGTACCGCAGACCGCGCCCCGCCGACACGGTCGTCCACGCGGGCCGGTTCTGGGACGGCACCGGAGCCGAGGTACGCGAGGACGTAGACCTCGTCGTCCGCGACGGCCGTATCGCCGAGGTGAGCGCGCACCGCGCCGGCCGCCCCGCCGCACGCCACGTCGACGCCTCCGCGCGCACCGTGCTCCCGGGCCTGTGGGACGCGCACACCCACCCGTGGCAGTCCACCTATGGCGGACGCCAGACCGTGCTCCAGCTCGCCTACGGCATCACGACCGCCGTCTCGCTGGGCGGCTTCGCCTACGAGCAGGCCCGCATCCGGGAGGCGGTCCTCGCGGGCGCGCTGGCCGGGCCCCGGCTGCTGGCCACCGGCGAACTGCTCGACGGGGCCCGCGTCGCCTACAGCATGGGCCGCGCCCACCGCACCCGCGAGGGCCTGCACCGCACGCTGGCCCGCGCGGCGGCGCTGGACTGGGACTTCGTGAAGACGTACGTGCGCGCCCCCGGCTGGGTGATGAAGGAGGCCGCCGACTTCGCCCACGACCGGCTCGGCGTGCGCAGCGGCAGCCACCTGTGCACCCCCGGCGTGCAGCTCGGCCAGGACCTGACGACCCATCTGCAGGCCACCCAGCGCCTGGAGTTCGGGCACGCGACCACCGCCACGGGCCGCGCGTACCAGGATGTCGAGGAGATCTACACCGAGGCCGGCTTCCACCTCGTCGCCACCCCGTTCACGGCGTTCGCCCTGCTGGGCGCCGATCCGGCGCTCGCCGACGACCCGCGGGTCACCGCGCTGATGCCGCCCTGGGACCTCGCGCTCGTCCGCCAGCAGGCGGCCCAGCCGCCGACGGCCGCGCAACTGGCCACCCTGGACCGCGAGTTCGCCGTCTACCGGCGGATCCTCGCGGGCGGCGGACTCATCGCCCTGGGCACCGACCAACCGCTCGTCCCCGTCGGACTCCATCTGCACCTGGCGCTGCGCGCACTGCACCGCGCCGGCCTGTCACCGGCCGAGGCGCTGCGCACCGCCACGCTGCTGCCCGCCCGCGTCTTCGGTGCGGACGCCGACCTGGGCACGCTGGAGCAGGGCAAGCTCGCCGACCTCACCATCGTGGACGGAGACCCGTTCACCGACTTCGACAGCCTGATCCGGACCACGGCGGTCCTGCGTGGCGGCACGCTCTTCGAGCGGACGGCACTGGTGGACGCCTTCGGCGAGGCGCTGCCCGAGGGGGACTGGATGGAGGTGAGCCGGCGGTTGCGGCGCGAGGGGTGCTGCGATACGGAGGCGGGGTGAGCAGACCGAGAAAGGGGAGGACCCCATGCCGGCCAAGAACCTCACCGCCAACCGCGCCGCCCTCGGCCACCGCGTCTCCTACGCCCTGCGCCACCCCGACCGCGTACCCCGCCACCTGGCCCGCACCGCCCGCGACCTGTGGCTGCGCCGCCGCCATCCGGACCACGTCTCCTACTACCGGGCCGTCATGCGCTCCGACACCCGGACCGACCCGGACGGCGCAGTGGGCAGCCACAGCCGCGAGCGGTGGCTGGCACTCGGGCAGATGCAGTTCGACTACCTGCTCGGCCACGGCCTGCGCCCCGGACACCGCATGCTGGAGATCGGCTGCGGCAACCTGAGAGGAGGCTGGCGGTTCATCCGCCATCTGGAACCCGGCCACTACTACGGCATCGACATCTCGCCCGACATCCTCTTCGCGGCGCAGGACACCGTGGCCGAGATGGGCCTCCAGCCGCGGCTGCCCACGCTGACCCCGGTGCGCGACCTGACCCTGCGCTTCCTGCCCGACGCCCACTTCGACGTGGTGCACGCGCACAGCGTCTTCTCGCACTCGCCGCTCCCGGTCATCGACGAGTGCCTGGCCAACGTCGGCCGGGTGCTGGCGCCGGAGGGCTGGTTCGACTTCACCTTCGACCGCACCGAGGGCGCCGAACACCACGTGCTGTGGGAGGACTTCTACTACCGCACCGAGACCCTCGTGGCGCTGGCCGCGCGCCACGGCCTGCACGCCCGGTTCATGGAGGACTGGGAGAAGCTCCCGCACGGCCAGTCCAAGATCAGAGTCACCCATGCCGAGTAACAGGTCGCTTGTCCCGGACTCTTGACTCATTGAGCGGCAGTGGCCATCCTCTCCCTACCTTGCGGAGGTCATGACAATCCAGGAGAGGTGGCCCATGGCTCGGCTCCCGTACCGCAGACGCACCAACCTCACCGTCGTCTCGCTGCTCCTCCTGGTCCTGACCCTGACCCTCGGCCCCGCGCCGAGCTCGGCGGCCGGCACCGACTGGTGGCTGCCGACCGCACGCCCCACGCCGGACTCCCAGATCAACGTCACCGGCGAGCCGTTCACCGGCACCAACGCCGCGGGCGAGGTGCGCGGCTTCGTCGACGCCCACAACCACCTGTTCTCCAACGAGGCGTTCGGCGGGCGGCTCATCTGCGGCAAGCCCTTCTCCGAGGCCGGCATCGCCGACGCGCTGAAGGACTGCCCCGAGCACTACCCCGACGGCTCGCTCGCGATCTTCGACTTCATCACCAACGGCGGTGACGGCCGCCACGACCCGGTCGGCTGGCCCACCTTCAAGGACTGGCCCGCCCACGACTCGCTGACCCACCAGCAGAACTACTACGCCTGGGTCGAGCGCGCCTGGCGCGGCGGCCAGCGCGTCCTCGTCAACGACCTCGTCACCAACGGCGTGATCTGCTCGGTGTACTTCTTCAAGGACCGCCCCTGCGACGAGATGACGTCGATCCGCCTCCAGGCGAAGCTGACGTACGACCTCCAGGCCTACGTCGACAAGATGTACGGCGGCACCGGCAAGGGCTGGTTCCGGATCGTCACCGACAGCGCACAGGCCCGACAGGTCGTCGAACAGGGCAAGCTGGCGGTCATCCTGGGTGTGGAGACCTCCGAGCCCTTCGGCTGCAAGCAGGTGCTGGACATCCCGCAGTGCAGCAAGGAGGACATCGACAAGGGGCTCGACGAGCTGTACGCGCTGGGCGTGCGCAGCATGTTCCTGTGCCACAAGTTCGACAACGCCCTGTGCGGGGTCCGCTTCGACGAGGGCGCGCTCGGCACCGCCATCAACGTCGGCCAGTTCCTGTCGACCGGCACCTTCTGGAAGACGGAGCAGTGCACGGGCCCGCAGCACGACAACCCCATCGGCCTGGCCTCGGCGACCGAGGCCGAGAAGGAACTCCCCGCCGGGGTCGAGGTCCCCTCCTACGACGCCGACGCGCAGTGCAACGTCCGCGGGCTCACCGACCTCGGTGAGTACGCCGTGCGCGGCATGATGAAACGCAAGATGATGCTGGAGATCGACCACATGAGCGTCAAGGCCACCGGCCGGGTGCTCGACATCTTCGAGGCCGCCTCCTACCCCGGCGTGCTCTCCTCGCACAGCTGGATGGACCTGAACTGGACCGAACGGGTCTACGGGCTCGGCGGGTTCATCGCCCAGTACATGCACGGCTCCGAGGGCTTCAGCGCCGAGGCCAAGCGCACCGACGCCCTGCGCGACAAGTACGGCGTCGGCTACGGCTACGGCACCGACATGAACGGCGTCGGCGGCTGGCCCGGCCCGCGCGGAGCCGACGCCCCGAACAAGGTGACGTACCCCTTCAAGAGTGTCGACGGCGGCTCCGTCATCGACAAGCAGACCACCGGGCAACGCACTTGGGACCTCAACACCGACGGAGCCGCGCACTACGGCCTCGTCCCGGACTGGGTCGAGGACATCCGCAAGGTCGGCGGCCAGGACGTGGTCGACGACCTCTTCCGCGGCGCCGAGTCCTACCTCGACACCTGGGGCGCCTCCGAACGGCACCAGTCCTCGGTCAACCTCGCCAGGAGCGCCCCGGCCACGGCCAGTTCGGCCGAGTGGAACCCGTTCACCAGCTATGCGCCGGGCCGCGCCGTGGACGGCGACACCGGCACCCGCTGGGCCAGCGACTGGAGCGACGACCAGTGGCTGCGGATCGACCTCGGCGCCAGCCACCGGGTCGGCCGGGTCACGCTCGACTGGGAACGCGCCTACGGCAGGTCGTACCGCATCGACCTCTCCACCGACGGGGCGACCTGGCACACCGCGTGGACCACGACCTCCGGCGACGGCGGCCTGGACACCGCACGCTTCGACGGAACACCGGCCCGGTACGTCCGTATCCACGGCCTGCAACGCGGCACCGACTGGGGATACTCGCTGTACGAGGTCGGCGTCCACAGCAGCTGACGGGCAGGCAGGAGCACCAGCGCACATGGCACGGATGCCGTCGGCCGAACGGCGACGACAGCTCACGGAAGCCGCGATCAGGGCGATGGCCCGGGACGGCGTCGCCAAGACGACCACCCGGTCCATCGCCGCCGAGGCGGGCGTCTCATTGAGCGTCGTCCACTACTGCTTCGACTCGAAGCAGGCCCTGATCGAGTCCGTCATCACCACCATCACCGACCACTACGTGACCCTGGTGCAGGAGGCCATCCGGCCCAGGGCCACCCTCCAGGAGGCCGTGCGGGCCGGTCTTGAGGCGTACTGGGACCACGTCCGCGCCCGCCCCGACGAACACATGCTCACCTACGAACTGACCCAGTACGCCCTGCGTCAGCCCGGGTTCGAGCATCTCGCGCGCCGCCAGTACGAGCTGTACGGCGAGGCCTACACCGAGCTCATCGAGCAGCTGAGCCGGACCATGGACCTCCGACTCCGGGTGCCGGTACCGGAGTTGGCCCGCTATCTGGCGGCCATGACCGACGGGCTCACCCTCAACTACCTGGTGCTGGGGGACGAAACGGCCTGGAACGGCATCCTCGACATGGTGACCGCGCATATCGCCGGTCTGGTGCACAGCCAGGACTAGCCGCGATCAGCCGTCCACTTCAGCAGCAGCGACTCGCGTTCCTCCCGGCCCGGGGTGGAGTCGTCGGCACGGTCGCGACGCCAGGCGAGGAGGTCGTCGAGGCCGGCGCGGCCGTCGACGAGCCGGTTGAGCAGGGTGCGGGAGAGCTCGTACTCCACCGGGCCGTAGATCCCCCCGGCGACGGCCGTGAACACGCCGACCTCGGACACCCCGTCCGCGGTGGCGACGCGCACGGTGAACCCGGGCGGCAGGTCCCCGTCGCCGGTCACCGCGACGGCCACCGCGTCGACGGCCCTGGAGACCCAGCGGCGGACGGCGGGCCGTACCGCCACGTCACCGGCCTCGATCCGGAGCACCTCGGCCCAGCCCCAGAAGCCGCAGTCCCGCTCGGCCCCGAGCACCTCGACACCGTCGGGGGAAAGGCGCACCCCCGCGGCCGTGCCGACGGGCTCGGCGCCCACGTACACCGAGTCCTCGGTGATCCAGAACAGGCCGACCATGGCCATGCGTGCCTCCTGCTGCCCTACCGGGGGAAGATCGTTCCCCCTCTCTCGTTGGGAGAGACGGCCGTTGCGGGGCGTCGGTTGCACAACGGCGGGGTCAGCGGTCCGGCAGCCACTCGCTCAGGGCGCCGATCAGGCGGTCGAGGGCCGGTTCGTCGGTCGGCAGGTCCGTGATGACGGTACGGCCGTTGAGGCGCAGCGTGTACTGGAACTTGTCCATCGCCCCCACGTCCATCGTGAAGTCCGGGACGTCGTCGAGCGCCGGGTCGCCGAGGAGCGTGCGCAGCTGTGTGAACCGCTCCGCGCTCAGCCGCCGCACCTCGGGCTGCCCGTCCTCGCTGGTGTAGACGGTGCCGTCGGTGCGGAGGATCACCGTCTGGTGGACGCCCGCGAAGCCGCCGGTGACGGTCATGGAGACGAGTTTCGGGTCCGTGCCCGTGGTGGGAACCGGGGACGGCGTCCTGGAAGGCGAGGGGGAGGGCGACGGCGAGGGGCTGGGCGAGGCGGCCGTCGCAGTGACGGTGACCGTAGTCCCCGGCCCGGCCGCGGGTCCGTCGCCCACCTCGAAGGAGCAGCCGGCCAGCCCCGCGCACACCACCGCGGCCGTCAAGGCCGTACGTCTTGCGATCATCGCGCGCCCCCCCCGGCCCGTCGATCGTCACAACCACCATGGTGCATACCACGGAATCGCTCCATCCTGGGAGTTCCGAATGGTGTCTGGAGGCCGTCATGCCCGAGCCGTCCGTCCTCGCCTCGCTGGTGTCCGCCCTGCGGGAGGGGGCGATCGAAGTGGTCGACCTCACCGCGCCGCTGTCGGCGGCGACACCGCTGATCCAACTGCCGCCCGGGTTCGGGCAGACGGCCACGTTCGAGCTGGAGGAGATCAGCCGGTACGACCACCGGGGACCGGCCTGGTACTGGAACAACTTCCGCACCGGCGAGCACACCGGCACCCACTTCGACGCCCCGAACCACTGGGTGACCGGCAAGGACCTCGCCGATGTGGCCTCGGTGCCCGCGAGCCGGCTGATCGCACCCGCGGCCGTGCTGGACTTCAGCGCCGAGGTGGAGCGGGACCCGGACTTCCTCGTCGAAGTGGACCATGTGAAGGCCTGGGAGGCGGAGAACGGCCCGCTGCCCGAGGGCGGTTGGCTGCTGCTGCGCACCGGCTGGGACGCCCGCGCCGGCTCACAGGCCGAGTTCCTGAACACCGACGACAACGGCCCGCACACCCCCGGCCTGTCACCGGACTGCGCCCGGTGGCTGGCGCAGGAATCCCCGGTGCTCGGGCTGGGCGTCGAGACGGTCGGCACGGACGCCGGACGCGCGCACGCCTTCGACCCGGCCTTCCCCTGCCACGCGTACCTCATGGGCAGCGACAAGTACGGCCTGACCCAGCTGCAGAACCTGGCCCTCCTGCCGGCCACCGGCTGCGTCGTGATCGCCGGGCCGCTGCCCATCGTCACGGGCTCCGGTTCCCCCGCCCGGGTGCTCGCCCTGGTGGAACGCTCATGAAGGTCGCGGAGGCCGTCGGACGGGCCCTGACCACGGCCGGGATCGGCCAGGTCTTCGGCGTCGTCGGATCCGGCAACTTCCATACCGCCAACGCCATGGTCGCGGCCGGGGCACGCTTCGTCGCCGCCCGCCACGAAGCCGGGGCGGCGACGATGGCCGACGCCTACGCGCGCACCAGCGGCACGGTCGCCGCCGTGACCGTGCACCAGGGCCCCGGTCTGACGAACGCCCTGACCGGCATCGCCGAGTCGGCCAAGAGCCGTACCCCACTGCTGGTGTTGGCCGCCGAGGCGACCGAGCCGCGCTCCAACTTCCATGTCGACCAAGCCGCGTTGGCCACAGCGGTGGGCGCGGTCCCCATGCGGGTCACCTCCGCCGAGGACGCGGTGGCGACAGCCTGCGCCGCGGTGCGACGGGCACTGCACGAACGACGCACCATCCTGCTCAACCTCCCCTTGGCGGTACAGACTCTGGAGGCCCCGGCCGGCGCCCTGGACCGGGCCGCGCCCCCACCGCAACGGCCCGCGGTCGAACCGGCCCCGGCCGAGGCGGCGGCCCTGGCGGCGGTGCTACGACGCTCACGGCGGCCGGTGTTCATCGCGGGCCGCGGCGCGCGCTCACCCGGAGCCCGGGACGCCCTCGAAGCCCTCGCCGAACGCTGCGGCGCCCTGCTGGCGACGTCGGCCGTGGCACGCGGCCTCTTCCACGGCAACCCTTGGTCGCTCGACGTCTCCGGAGGGTTCGCCTCGCCCCTGGCCGCCGAACTGATCAGCGGCGCGGACACCGTCGTGGGCTGGGGCTGCGCCCTGAACATGTGGACGACACGGCACGGCCGCCTGATCGGCCACGGCACGACCGTCGTGCAGGTCGACGACGACACCTCGGCGCTCGGCGCGCACCGGGCGGTGCGGCTCGGGGTCACCGGCGACGTGGAGCTGACGGCGAGGAGCGTGCTGGAGGCTTCCGGCGAACCACGGACGGGCTACCGGACGGCCGACATCACCGGACGCGTGCACTGGCGGGACGTCCCCTACGACGACACGAGCACCCGCGAACGGATCGACCCGCGCACCCTGACCATCGCCCTCGACGACATCCTCCCGGCCCAGCGTGTCATCGGCGTGGACTCGGGCAACTTCATGGGCTACCCGAGCATGTATCTGTCGGTGCCGGACGAGGACGGCCTGTGCTTCACCCAGGCCTTCCAGTCGATCGGCCTCGGCCTGGCCACGGCGATCGGCGCCGCCCTGGCCCGGCCGGACCGCCTCCCGGTGGCCGCCCTGGGCGACGGCGGCGCACTCATGGGCGCCGCGGAACTCGACACCGTGCGCCGCCTCGGCCTGCCCATGCTGGTCGTCGTCTACAACGACGAGGCCTACGGAGCGGAGGTCCACCACTTCGGCCCCGGCGGACACCCGCTGGACACGGTTCGCTTCCCCGCGACGGACCTCGCCGCCGTGGGGCGCGGGTACGGCTTCGAGGCGGTGACCGTGCGCACACGGGCCGATCTGAAGGCGGTGGCGGACTGGGTGGCCGGACCGCGCTCGGCACCCCTGCTGGTGGACGCGAAAGTGGTCAGTGACCGCGGGGCCTGGTGGCTGGAGGAGGCGTTCCGCGGTCACTGAACCGGCGTCAGGGACGGCTCACTTGGCGGGGTGGCCCACCACCCGGCCCAGCTCGATCCGGTCGATGTTCGGCGCCCACGCGGTCGCGTTGCCGAACGTCACCTTGTTCGTGCCCTCCTTCAGGTCGACCGGGACGGCCAGTGTCCAGTAGTCGTCCCAGCTCCAGGTGTTCTTGAAGGTGGCCTTCTGCGGCGCACCGCCGTCGACCGTGATGTCCGCGGTGCGGGACATGATGTCGGTGTTGTAGGCGTGGCCGTTGTCGCGCCGCTCGTTGTGCGCGTAGTGCACGACCAGCAGGTAGCGGCCCGCCGCGGGCGCGTTCACCGTGAACTCGGCCGTGCTGGAGGGGCTGTTGCCGAGCCGGCCGATGTAGGAACCGGCCGAGGCGTGCGCGGAGTCGACGAGCTCGGCGCCGCCCGCGAGCGCCGCCGACGCGGCCTCGTAGGACAGCGCACCGGTGGCCGAACCGGTCCCCGAGACGTCCAGGGAACGCACGGTGGCGTGCGCGGCGGTCATCGTGACGCGGTTGTTGCCCGCCGCGAGGTACAGGCGCTGGGGACGGCCGGGAGCGGCCCACACCGTCTCGCCGTGCAGCGCGAGCTTCACCGCCACCGAGGCCCGCGGCACCACCGTGTAGTAGCCGTCGCGCGGGGCGTACACGTCGAAGACGGCCTTGTCGCCCGAGCGCAGCACCAGCGCGCCCGTGCCCACTCCGGCCGACGAGGTGTAGTCGTACGACGGGCTGCCGCCGACGTCCGCGAGCGTGGCCTCGTACGACGCGGACGGCGTGCCGGTACGGGCGGTGAGGTCGATGCGGTCGAGGGTGACCTCCGCGTCGCCCTTCGACAGGGTCAACACGTGGGTGCCTGCCGTGAGTTCGACGGACAGGTCCTTCTTCGCGCGGTAGGTCCAGTTCTCCGTGGAGGGGTAGGAGACCGTGACCGGGTCGCCGCCGTCGACCGACAGCTTCTGTGTCGCGGGGGCGCCGGACTGGTTGCCGTACAGGACCGCCAGGTCGTATGTGCCGTCCTTCGGGACCGTCACCGTGAAGTCGACCTTGCTGGTGGGCTGGTTGAGCGAGCCGACGTCCTTGGTGCCGGAGGCCGCGTAGCCGTTGGCGTTGGTCACCGTGCCCTGGGTGTAGACCTTGCCGTCGGTGACGGCCGCCTCCTCGGCCTCGTACGACGCCGTCCACGGGACGTGCGCGGCGGACGGCGTGCCCGCGCCGCCGGGCGTGAGGACGATGCGGTACGCGGACATCTTGTCCATGCCGCGCAGCGGGACCGTCACCGAGCCGTCGTCCGCCACGGTGACCTTGGTGCGCGCCAGGACGCGCGGCGCCGCGTGCCGGCCCTCGTAGCCGGACCACTCCGCCTCGGCGACCGTCGCCGTGACCGTACGGCCGAAGACGGACCGGGACACGTTCTTCACCACGACGTCGGAGTCGCCCGCGGAGCCGCCGAGCAGCACCTGGGCCTGGCGGCGGGAGGTGTCCAGGGAGGCGAGGCCCTGGAGGGTGTCGATGGTGTTCGGCTGCGCCGGGGTCACCTGCACGGTGTCACCGGTCATGCCCGCGTACCAGCGGAAGAACCACCAGCCGCCGTTGGGGATGCCGGTGCGTACGACATGGCCGCTGAAGTTGCCGGCGGCGTCCCAGTACGCCATGTTCGCGTACACCTTGTTCCGCTCGAACATCGAGACCCACTGCACGAGCTGCCCCGGCACCGACAGATCGCGGCGGTTGGCGTACTCGTCGATGTTGATCTTCAGCGGGCCGATGCCCAACTCGCGCTCCAGAGCACGGTAGTTGTCGTAGTGTCCCTGGAAGTCGCGCAGTGAGCCGGAGCCCAGCTCGTGCCAGGTCATGATCTGGGGGAGGACGTTCTCGCGCTTGGCGAAGGTGAGGAAGTCCCGCAGGAAGCGCGGGTAGTAGCCGGTCTCGTTGGGGCCGGCGATGACCGCGTCCGGGTCGATGGCCCGGATCCGTTCGTAGGCCAGCTTCCAGTGCGCCAGGAACCGGTCGCGTTCGACCTCGTACTCCGCCTGGGGGCCGTTGAGCTTGTACCAGATGAAGTCCGGCTCGTTGAACGGGATGTAGACGAAGCGGTCGCTGTTCGGGTCCGCCGATATCTCCTTGACGATCTTGTCGACCTTGGGGAGGTAGTCGTCGATGCCGAGGTTCTCGTACGGCCACTTGGCGTAGATGTCCTGCATCATCACGTTGATCTCGCCGCCGCCGTTGCGGAAGAACGACTTGGAGACCGCGATCGCGTCGCCGTTGGGGTGCTGGGCGCCGCCGTCCGGCTTCTGCGAGATGCTGGTGATCTTCAGCGGTTCCAGGGCGGCGTCGCCGGGCACGCCGTCGTCGCCGAGGCCGTACAGCGCGCCGTTGGCGCCGAGCATCACCGGGCCTTCGGAGGCGGCGAGGTCGACGGTGAGGCGCTGCGGATCGGCGGCGGTCGCCGGTCCGGCGGCGGGCAGGGTGGCTGCCATGGCGGCTACTCCAAGTGCGGCGGTGAGCAGGGCGGTTCTGAAACGGGACCTCGTGCGGGTGAGGGCGATCACGCTGTTGGACCTCCGGTCATTTGACGGCTCCACTGGTGATTCCGGACACGATCTTTCGCTGGCCGACGAGGAACACGGCCACCATCGGCAGGCTCATCACCACGACGTACGCGAAGACGAGATGCCAGTTGTTGAGGTAGAGCTGGGCACTGGCCACCTGGTAGAGGTTCAGCGGCAGGGTCGCCCGATCCCCGCCGCCGAGGACGAAGAAGGCGTAGAAGATGTCGCTCCAGGCGTAGAGCATCACCATGATCGTCGCGGTGGCGATCACCGGCCGGAGCAGGGGCAGGACGATCCGCGCGAAGATCCGCCACGGCGGCGCCCCGTCGATCCGGGCCGCCTCCTCCAGCTCCATGGGGATGGCGCGGATGAAACCGGTCATGAAGAAGATCGACGTCGAGAGGTACATGCCGGTGTACACGGCGATCATTCCGGGCCGGGAGTTCGCCAGGCCCAGCTGCCGCAGCTCCATCACGATGGTGATGACGGCGGGCGGCAGCAGCAGCCCGCTGATGCACAGCGCGTACGCCGCCGAGACCAGCCTGGACTTTCGGCGGGCGAAGACCCAGGCCGCTCCTGCCCCGAGGAGCAGGACCAGGACCACCGAAGGCACCACGACGAGCAGGGAGTTGACGAACCCGCGCAGCATCTCGCCCTCGCTGACGGCGTCGGCGTAGTTGCCGCCGGGCTGCCAGTGCCGGGGCAGGTCGAGATTGGGCCTGACCGCCTCCGCCTGCGGCTTGGCCGAGGTGACGGCGACCAGCCACAGCGGGACGCCGACGGCGAGCCCGGCGAGCAGGACGACGAGGGTCGGGCGGCCGTACCGCCATGCCGCGGTCACAGCAGCTGCTCCCTGCGCCTGAGCCCGACGACCAGGGGAATCGCCACGGCGACCACGACCAGGAACAGGACCAGGCTCATCGCGGAGGCCTGGGCGTACAGGCCCTGTCCGAAGATCCGGAACATATAGATGTTGAAGACCTCGGTGGAGGCCGCCGGCCCGCCGCCGGTGGTGGCCTGCACGATGTCGAAGGTGTTCATCGAGCCGATCAGCGCCGTGGTGACGTTGAAGGTGACGGCCGGCGCCAGCATCGGCCAGCGCACCGACCAGAAGGTCCGCCAGGGTCCCGCGCCGTCCATCCGGGCGGCCTCCAGCATGTCGCCGGGCACGCCCTTCAGCCCTGCCAGATAGATCAGCATGGCCAGGCCCATCCACTTCCAGCCGTGGATCACGGTCACCACGACCAGCGTCCACGTCGTCGAGCCCAGCCAGGGAACGTCCGTCCCCAGAAGGGAGTTGACGGCACCGTCCTGGTCGAGCAGGGCCTGGAAGACGTAGCCCGTGGCGAGCGCCGAGATCAGCACCGGCAGGAAGAAGACCGCGCGGAAGAACCGGTTGAAACGGGTGTCGGCCTCCAGCAGCAGCGCCAGCCCCAGCCCGAAGCCGTTCTGGAACAGGGCCGCCAGCAGCGCGTACAGCAAGGTCGTGCGGATCGCCCGCAGCAGCGAGCCGTCGTCGGCGATCGTGCGGAAGTTGTCCAGGCCGGTGAAGGCGATGTCGGGGTGGTAGGAGGACCAATTGGTGAACGGGTAGTAGAAGTTGAGCAGGTTGGGGACCAGGAAGAAGCCCGCGAAGACGGCGATCGCGGGCAGCGCGAACCACCACGGATGGTGCACGGCCGCGCGCGGCAGCCGCCCCACTCGCTTCGGCGCGCCCGTCACGGGCGCGGGCTGGGTACGTACGACCGTGTCCGCCATCGTCAGAACCCGGGCGCGCCCTGCGCCTTGGCGACCTGGGCGAACTGGTCCTGGATGGCCTGCGCGACCTGCTGCGGATCCTTCTTGCCGAAGATCATGTCGGCGAGGTAGAGGTGGGTGTCCGGGGCGACGATCGCCTTGGCCTGGAAGACGCCGATGGCCTTGGGCAGGGCCGCCACCTGGTCCTTGGACGTCTGCGGCAGACCGTCGGGGGTGGGCACGGACGGCTGCACGGACGGGATCTTCATCGTCTTGATGTAGTCGGCGTAGTCCGGGCCGAGCCAGAAGGCGAGGAACTGCCGGGCCGCGTTCTGCCGCTTCTCGTCACCGGTCTTGAAGGCGACCACGCCGTTGGTCTGGTCGGGGGAGTACAGGCCCGCGGCCGAGGAGTTGGCGACCGGGAACCAGCCGATCCTCTCGTCGATCTCGGCGGTGGAGTACTTGGCCTGCAACTGGCTCTGGAAGGAGGTGACGTTGAGGACCATGCCGACCTCGCCCTTCCACAGCGCGTCGGCCTGCCCGGTGAACGTGCCCGTCCGGTAGTTCTTCTGGGCCAGCCCCGCGTCGAGCAGCTTCTCCTTGTACTTCTTGACCGCGGCGACCACGACCGGGTCGGTCCACTTCTCCTTGTTCTCGTTGAGCCCGTCCCACCACTGCTGGTCGAGATCGGTGAGCTGGACCTGCATCTGCCACTGCAATGGCCACTTGTCGCCGCCGGCCTCGTAGAAGCCGGCGGCGTCGCTACCGTCGACGACCTTGTGGCCCAGGGCCAGGAGGTCGTCGTAGGACTTGGGGAAGTCCTTCTCGCTCAGGCCCGCCTTCTTGAAGACGTCCTTGTTGTAGTAGACGCCGAGCATGGCCGGGCTGGTGACGATCGCCGCGTACCGCTTGCCGTCGATGACGCCGAGCGACTTCTCGGTGTCGCCGAGTCTGCCGACCCACTCCTCGTCGTCAAGAGTGAGGAGGTTCTGCCGCGGCTGGACGAACGGCAGCGTGGAGACGGAGGGCTGCCAGAACATCAGGTCGGGCCGGTCGCCCGAGGCCAGCTTGGTGGGCACGTTCTGTTCGTAGAGGTCCGGGATCGCCTGGGTCTCCACCTCGGCGCCGGTGGCCTTCTCGAAGGCGTCGATGACCTGCTTCGGCGCGTTCACCGTGTTCTGCGCCGTCCACATGGTCAGCTTCACGCCGTCCAGCCGGGCGTTCGGATCGACCGGCGCACCCTGTCCGGTGTCCGCACCGGAGTCGTCGGCGGTGGGGTCGCTGCACGCGGTGGCGGCGAGGCCCAGGGCGCAGATCAGGGCCAGGGCGGGCAGAGCGCTTGTCTTCATCACGTGCCTTTCGCAGAACGGGAGTTCAGGGGGCAGGACGCGGAACGGCTGTGCTCACGAAGGGGACGGCCCCGAGCTCTCCCGCACCACCAGCTCCGGCACGGAGACCGGGTGCGGGGCGACCTGCGCCGACTCCTCCACCGCCCCGTGCAGCAGGGCGAACGCGGCGCGGCCGAGGCCGGTGAAGTCCAGGCGTACGGTCGTCAGGGACGGGGTGAGATAGGCGGCGTGCGGGGCGTCGTCGAAGCCGGCCACGCTGACCTCGCCCGGCACCGTGCGGCCGGCCTCGTGCAGGGCGCGGAGCACACCGAGCGCGAGATCGTCGTTGCCGCACAGGATCGCGGTGACCGCCGGGTCCTTGGCGAGCCTGCGGCCCGCCGCGTGACCGCCCGCCGGACCCCAACTGCCCTGTACCGGGCGGGGTTCGGGGGCTCCGGCCTCTTTGAGGGCCTGGCGCCAGCCGCTGGTGCGGGCGCTGGTCCGGCGGGTGCTGGAGGGGATGGCGACGTAGTGCACGGTCTCGTGGCCGAGGGAGAGCAGATGGCGGGTCGCCTCGTAGGCGGCCTGGCGGTCGTCGGTCCACACCCACGGGCGGTCGCCGCCGGGCGGGCTCGCGGGCGTCTCCACCACGCCCACGACCGGCAGTTCGGCGGGTACGGAGGCCAACGCCCGTACTCCGGCCGGGTCGTAGGCGATCACGATCAGTCCGCCGCCGGCGTCCGCCGCGCGCTGCACCTCGGCGGTGACGGCCGCCTGATCGGCCGACTCCAGCACACCGATCCCGACCGCGTAGGACGCGGCACGGGCGGCCTCCTCGATGCCCTGGAGGATGGAGGCGTAGCCGTAGTGGGTGGTGTTGGCGGTGAGCACGGTCACGGCCCGGCTGCGCCCGCTGGCCAGGGCGAGCGCGGTGGCGTTGCGCCGGAAGCCCAGCTCGTCGATGGCGGCGAGGACGCGTTCCCGGGTGGACGGCTTGACGCTGGGGTGGCCGTTGATCACCCGGGAGACGGTCTGGTAGGAGACGCCGGCAGCGGTGGCGACGTCCCTGATGCTCGCCGGGCGCCTTGTGTGACCGGTCACATTCATGCCAGGATTGTGACCGGTCACACAGGGGTCGTCAAGAGACCGTAACGAGGGATTCACGAGGGGGAGCACCTTGGCCGGTAGCGCGGACGCGGATCTCAACGACACGCAGGGGACGTTCACTTGGGGTCACGCCGAGTTCGCCGTGGCCTCGGACGGGACGCTGCGGCTGGTCCGGCTGGGCGACACCGCGCCCGCGGACCCGGAGGGTGCCTTGCCCCTCGTGGAGCTCACCGCCCTCGGTCACGGCAGCGGATGGTCCGGCCCGCGCTTCACCGGCACGGCCCTCGGCGCACGCCTGAAATACCGTGGCCACCGCACCGGCAGACGCGGCGACTGGGCGTGGCTGACGGCCGAACTCCACGACCCGGCCACCCGGTTGACGGCGTTCGCCGAGCTGTCCTCCCCGGTCGGGACCGCCGTCCTGCGTTCCCGGGTACGGCTGCGCAACGACGGCGACGAGCCCCTCGTCGTCCAGTCCGTCACCAGCCTGCTGCTGGCCGGCCTGCCCTCCCCGGACGCCCTCGACGTCCACCGGGCGCGCAACGACTGGCTGGCGGAGTGCCGTTGGTGGACCGAGCCGCTGCGCTCCACCGTCGCCGACATCAACGTCGACGCCCACCAGCACGACAGTCGGGCCGCCCTCGCCCTCACCGGGCGCGGCAGCTGGCCCACCGACGGCCATCTGGCCATGGGGGCGGTCACCGACCGTACGAGCGGGGCGACTTGGCTGTGGCAGATCGAGTCCCCGGCCGGCTGGCGCTGGGACCTCGGCGAGCGGGCGCACGGCACGTGTCTCGCGCTGAACGGCCCCACGGACGCCGAGCACCAGTGGCGGGTCCGGCTGGCGCCGGGCGAGGAGTTCACCACCGTGCCGGCGGCGCTCGCGCTCGGCTCCGGGTTCGACGAGGCGCTCGGCGCGATGACCTCGTACCGCCGGGCGGTGCGCCGCCCGCACCCGGACCACACGCGGCTGCCGGTCGTCTTCAACGACTACATGAACACGCTGATGGGCGACCCGACCACCGCGAAGCTGCTGCCCCTGATCGACGCCGCCGCCAAGGCGGGGGCGGAGTACTTCTGTATCGACTCGGGCTGGTACGACGACGACACCGAGGGCTGGTGGGACAGTGTCGGCGAGTGGCAGCCGTCCGCGCGGCGCTTTCCCGACGGCGGGATCCGGGCTGTCCTGGACCGGATCCGGGAGCGCGGCATGGTGCCCGGACTGTGGCTGGAACCGGAGGTGGTCGGCGTGCGCAGCCCCGTCGCCGCCGCCCTGCCGCCGGAGGCCTTCTTCCGGCGCGACGGCGTCCGCCTCACCGAACAGGGCCGCCACCAGCTGGACTTGCGGCACCCCGCGGCCCGCGCCCACCTCGACAAGACGGTGGACCGGATCGTCGGCGACTGGGGCGTGGGCTATCTCAAGCTGGACTACAACATCGCCGTCGACCCCGGCACCTGCGCCCCGGACGACCTCGCCCCGGGCGCCGGACTGCTCGGCCACGCCCACGCCTACCTGGACTGGCTGTCCGACGTACTGGACCGCCACCCGGGGCTGGTGATCGAGAACTGCGCCTCGGGCGGCCTGCGCATGGACGGCGCCACGCTCGCCGTCGCCCAGCTCCAGTCCACCAGCGACCAGCAGGACCCCCTGCGCTACCCGCCGATCGCCGCCGCCGCACCGACGGCGGTGCCGCCGGAACAGGGTGCGGTGTGGGCCTACCCGCAGCCCGAGTACGACGACGACCTGATCGCCTTCACGCTGGGCAGCGCACTGCTGGGCCGTATCCACCTCTCCGGGCACCTCGACCGGATGACGGAGCCCCAACTCGCCCTGGTTCGCGAGGCCGTGGCGACCTACCGGACGATCCGCGGCGACCTGGCCCGGTCAGTGCCCTTCTGGCCGCTCGGCCTGCCCGGCTGGACGGACGAGTGGCTGGCGCTGGGGCTTCGCACCGACGCCACCGCCTACCTCTCCGTCTGGCGCCGGGGTGGCCCGGCCGACATCCGGCTGCTCGTCCCTCATCTGGCAGGCCGCACGGTGCGGCCGGAGATCCTGCACCCCTCCCGCCCCGACGCCGGTTCGGTCGCCTGGGACGGGGAGGGGCTGCGGGTGTCCGTGCCGCACACGCCCGGGGTGCTGCTGATTCAGCTCACCGTCAGCTCGTAGAACCCCCTCCCGAACGTCGCCGCCACCAGCCGCTGGTGGCCCGCGTCGTACTCGATGTCGTCGACCGGGACGGCAGGCATGCCGCGGCCGAGGCGGAGCCAGTGGCGGCCGCCGGTGAGGCTGGTGAACACGCCCTGGTCGGTGGCGACATGGAGGGCGCCGCCGCGGGCGACGACCAGGTCGTTGACGGGGGCCGAGGGGAGGTTGCCCGACAGGTCGCGCCAGTGGGCGCCGCCGTCGGTGCTGCCGTAGACGTGGGGCAGCGGGGAGCCGGCGCGGTAGGCGGAGTGGGTCGTCCAGACCCGGTCGGGGTTCTTCGGGTCGACGACCACGCGGGTGACCCAGGGGCGGCCCTCGGCGAGTTTGGTCCAGGTCGCGCCGAGGTCCTTGGTGACCCAGACGCGGCCGTCGTCCGTGCCGACGTACACGGTGCGTCCGTCGGAGGCCGGGGCGATCGAGGTGATCGTGCCGAAGTTGGTGTAGATCGGGTCGGCGCCCGGGCCGCCGGTCAGGTCGGGGCTGATGGACTGCCAGGTCACGCCGCCGTCCGTGGAGCGGTTGAGGACCTCGGAGCCGTAGTAGAGGATCTTCGGGTCGCGCGGGTCGAAGGCCACCGGGGTGAACCAGTTGCGGCGCTTGAACGTCGTGGCGTTCGCGAAGTACGTGAGCGTGTCGCCGCCGTCGGTGGAGCGGAAGCAGTTGCCGTACTGGTAGCAGGCGAAGACGTTGTTCACGTCGGTCGGGTTGATCAGGTTCTCCTCGCCGTCGCCGCCGAGGTACTCGTTGAACCCGTCCCCGCCCCAGGAGCGCAGCGAGCCGTTGTCCTGGGCGCCGCCGGAGATCCGGGTGACGTCCTGCGGGCTGATGGCGGCGCTGTAGAGCTGGGTGTAGGGCTCGTGGCGGGCCTTGACCCAGCCGCCGTCACCGTCGGCGTCGGAGCGGTAGACGCCGCCGTCGTTGCCGAGGTAGACCCGGCCCGGGTGCCGTGGGTCCCACACCATGGCGTGGTGGTCGACGTGGATGCTGGTGTCGTCCGCCGACCAGGTCCCTCCGCCGTCCTTCGTGGTCAGCAGGGCGACGCCGGCCACATGCACATGGTCGGAGTCGCGGGGGTCGATCCACACCTTGCCGAACCACCAGCCGAAGCTGGACTGGGAGGAGGTGAGCGCGGCGTTGTCCGGCGAGCGGGTCCAGCTGTCGCCGCCGTCGGAGGAGGCGTAGAAGCCCTCGAAGGGGCCGCTGGTCTTGTTGACGATCGCATAGAGCCTGTCGCCCGCCACGGCCAGCCCGATCCGGCCCACGTCCGGGCCCTGGGCGGGCAGTCCGCCGCCCAGCCGCTGCCAGGTCTCGCCGTCGTCGTCGCTGCGGAAGACGCCCGAGCCGACACCGCCGTAGGTCCTCAGGTCGGGCCGTCGGCGGTGGTCCCACATGACGGCGTACAGCCGGTCGCCGTCCTTGATGATCTCGGTGGCGCCGGTGAACTCATTGGCGCCGGTGAGGATCCGCTCCCAGGTGGCTCCGCCGTCCTCGGTGCGGTAGACACCGCGGTCGCCGCCGCCGTTGTAGAGCGAACCTGACGCCGCCACATAGATGCGGCGGGGGTCGGCCGGGTCGATGGTGATCGCGCTGATCGCGCCCGAGTCGCGCAGTCCGAGCGGCTGCCAGCTCCTGCCGCCGTCCTTGCTGCGGTACAGGCCCGTCCCCTCGTAGGTGATGCTGCCGCCGCCCGGATTGGGCTCGCCGGTGCCGACGTACAGGGTGCCGTCCGGGGCGGTGGCCACCGCGCCCATGGCCTGGGTCCAGCTGTCGGGCCACACCGAGTGGAAGGTCGACCCGGCGTCGGTGCTGCGCCACAGGCCGCCGCTGGCCGCCGCCGCGTACAGGGTGTCGGCGCGCTTCGGGTCGAGCGCGAGCGACACGATCCGGCCGCCGATGTTGGTGGGGCCGACGCTCTTCCAGCGGTTGCCCACGGTGGGCAGTTCCCGTGCCTCGGCCGCGGCGAGGTCATGGGCGTGCCGGGGTATCGACTCGCCCGGCAGGGTCTTCTGCAGATAGCGGTACTCCGCCGGCGCGGCCGGCCCGCGCACCGGCCGGTACACGTCCGACGGCGGAGGCGGCGGCGCCGCGGACGCCGGCGCCGCGAGCAGCGCGGCTCCGGTGACCGTGGCGAGCACCAGCGACAGCAGACCTCTGCCCATGAGAACCCCTTCGTAGTCATGGCCGCGACAATCCGCAACGACGGTACGGGAGAGGTGAGTTGAGCAGAAGGGTGCGTCCGATGCCGGGGGTGGATATCCGAAACCTGCGCTTCCGTTACGACCGGCACCCTTGACAGTGTGCGTGACCTTTCGCCACGTTTGATCCCTGCCGAACTGTTCGGATGGCGGCCCGTGTTCACACATCCGAGCCGACGGAAGAGGGGCGTGACGCGGTACGGCGTCACGGGGGGAACTGGGGGGAGCGATCGCCCATGCGATCCATGAGCAGCACCGGAACGGACATCAGCATCCACAGACCCGACGACCTGAGCCCCGCACAGCGCGCGGCCTGGCACCGGGCGATGGACGAATCGCCCGAATACGCCAACCCGTTCCTGTCGCCGGAGTTCGCCGCCGGCGTCGGCAGACACCGCGGCGGCGTGCAGATCGCGGTCCTGCGCGAACACGGCGAGGCCGTCGGCTTCCTGCCCTACGAACGCAACCTCCTCGGCATCGGCCGGGCCGTCGGCCTCGGACTCTCCGACTGCCAGGCCCTCGTGCACCGGCCCGGGATCATCTGGGACACCGAGGAACTGCTGCGCGCCTGCGGGCTCGCCAGCTTCGAGTTCGACCATCTCGTCGAGGAGCAGAAACCGTTCGGCCGCCATGTCACCGGGATGTTCGCCTCACCGGTGATCGACCTCAGGCCCGGCGACGGCGACTACGCGACCTGGCTGCGCGCCACCTACCCCGGCCAGGCCAAGACGACGCTGAAGAAGGAACGCCGGCTCGCCCGCGACTTCGGCGAGGTGCGGTTCGTCTTCGACGAACGCGACCCGCAGGTGCTGCGCCGCCTCATGGAGTGGAAGTCCGCCCAGTACCGCAGGACCGGACGCATGGACCGGTTCGCCCGGCCCTGGATCGTCCACCTGGTGGAGGACCTCTTCCGGCTCCAGGAGGAGCACTTCACCGGCGTGCTCTCCGTCCTCTACGCCGGGGACCGCCCGGTCGCCGCGCACTTCGGGCCCCGCTCCCGCACCGTGCTCGCGGCCTGGTTCACCGCCTACGACCCCGCGTTCCACTACTACTCGCCCGGGCTGATGATGCACCTGCGCACCGCGGAGGCGGCGGCCCGCAACGGCGTGCGGGTCGTGGACCTCGGGCGCGGCGACAAGGAGTACAAGGACTGGCTCAAGACGCGCGAACTGCGCGTGGGCGAGGGGTTCGCGGTCCGCCCCCACCCGGTGGCCGCGGCACACCGCATGTGGCGCAGACCCGTCCGCGGGCTGCGGAACACGGTGCTGGCCCATCCCGCCCTGCGGGAGCCGGCCGACCGGTTACTGAGGACGGTCGGCACGCTGCGCTCCGCGCGCCGGGCCTGAGCAGACAGCCGCACGGCTCCCCTCGGCGTGCTCCACCGCGCCGTGTCCGTCCCACTCCTCGCCGGAAGAACGGAAGAACTGACGATGCCGTACGGATCGCGGCTGGCCGCGACGATGACAAAGCGGCTCGGACGCGAATGCGTCTACACCCCCTCGGCGCGCCTGGCCCTGTACCTCGCCCTGCGGCGCTGGTGCCGGCCGGGCGCACGCGTCTTGATGTCGCCGGTGAACGACGACGTGATCCTCTTCGTGGTCCTGGCCGCCGGACTGCGCCCGGTCATGGCCCCCGTCTCCGTGTGGGACGGCAACATCGACCCGGCCGCCGTCCCCGACTCCACCTGGCGCGAGGTCGACGCCGTCCTGACCACCAACCTCTACGGCATACCCGACCGTGTGGTGGAACTGCGCCACCGCTGCGACCAGCTGGGCATCCCGCTCATCGAGGACGCCGCGCACGCCATCGGCACCCATGTCGACGGGCAGCCCATCGGGACCTTCGGGACGGCGGCCGCGTTCAGCCTCTCCAAGCATGTGGCGGCGATGGCCGGCGGCTTCCTCGCGGTCGAGGACGCGCGCACCCGCCGCGAGCTGGAGCTGCTGCGCGACGACCTGCTGGCCCCGCGCCGGCTGCGCGAGGACCTGACCGTCACCCTGCGCCCCCTCGCCCGCTCCACCGTCCGCACCCTGCGCCTGGTGCGCCCCGTGTGGCGCACGATGCAGCGCCTCGGGCTGCTGGAGCGCGACGACTTCCGCATGGAGCTGCATGCGCCGCGTCTGTCCGGCTGCGCCCGCTCGGCCCCCAGCCTGACCGCCTACGAGCCGTGGGTCCGCGTCGATCTGCACGGCTTCCGCAGCCGCCACGGCTCCTTCGTCCGCGGACAGCTGGGCCTGCGGATGGCCCGCCTCGACGAGGACCTCGCCCGGCGCCGGGCCGGCGTGCTGCTGCTGTCGGGCACCGCCTGGGCCTCCGCGCCGCTGCACGAGCGCACGGTCCACCACGGACCGCTCCCGCTCTTCCGGGTCCCGCTCCTGGTCCACGGCCGCGACGCCCTCCTGGACCGCCTGGTCGACCACGGCATGGTGTGCGGCTATGTCTACGACCCCCCGCTCGACGACTACGCGGGCGCCGAGTTCGTCGAACCGTCCCCCGATCCGGCGCCCGCCCGCTGGTTCGCCTCCCACGTCCTGCCGGCCGACCCGCTGCTCGCCCGCCGGGTCGTCGCCGCCCTGACGAAGGAACGGGTGGCGACCGCGCGCCCCGCGTTCCCGGCCCCCGTCCGGGACACCGCGCCTCCGGCGCCGCTGGGCCAGTAGCGACGGGCAAGCAGCCCTCGTAACCCCCCTCAGGGCCCCTGACGTGAGAAAAAAGCCTCGTCAATGTCCCTGCGGGGGGTTGTTCGGACATTCTTCGGCGCCTTAGGGTCAGCCTTCGAAGGCAAGCGCTTTCTGCTGGCATGTCCGACGGCCGTTCGAGGAGCGCCGCATGTCCCTGCCCCCTGGGCCCCCCGTCCGCCGCCGCGTCGCCGTCGTCGGCACCGGCGCCATCGTCAGCGGCAGCCACCTGTCCGCGCTCACCGCGCACGCCGACCGGACGGAACTGGTCGCCGCCGTCGATGTCGACCAGGAGCGCCTCGACGCCTTCCGGGAGCTCGCGGGCGAGCACGTGACCGGGTACACCTCCGTCGAGTCCATGCTCGACGCCGTACGCCCCGACCTGGTGCTCATCGGCACCCCGCCGTCCCTGCACCGGGAGCAGACGGTGGCCGCGCTCAAGGCGGGCGCCTGGGTGCTGTGCGAGAAGCCGCTCACGCTGTCCCTCGCCGAGTACGACGAGATCGCGGCGGCCGAGCAGGCATCCGGCGGGTACGCGTCCGTGATCTTCCAGCACCGGTACGGCTCCGGGGCCGTGCACGCCCGCGAGCTGATCACGGGCGGCGAGCTGGGCGCCCCGCTGGTCGCGCACTGCCAGACCACCTGGCACCGCGACGCCGCGTACTACGCGGTGCCGTGGCGCGGCCGGTGGGCCAGCGAGGGCGGCGGGCCGACCATGGGACACGGCATCCACCAGTACGACCTGCTGCTGCACCTGCTCGGCGAGTGGGACGAGATCCGCGCCATGGCCGGGCGCCTGGTCCACGACACCGAGAGCGAGGACGTCTCCACCGCCCTGGTGCGGTTCGCGAACGGCGCCCTCGCCACCGTCGTCAACAGCGTCCTGTCCCCGGACGAGGTCAGCCGCATCCGCATCGACTGCGCCGACGCGACGGTCGAGCTGACCCACCTGTACGGCCACCGCAACACCGACTGGGTCTACACCCCGGCCCCGCACGTCGCCGCCGCCCGCGCCGCCTCCTGGGGCATCCCCGCCACCGACGTGCCCAGCTCGCACACCGCCCAGCTCGGCGCCCTGCTCGACGCGTACGACGCCGGCGTACGGCCGCCCGGCAGCGGCCCGGAGGCCCGCGCCACGCTCGAATTCGCGGCCGCCCTGTACAAGTCGGCGTTCACCGGCCTGCCGGTCCGCTCCGGCGAGATCCGCCCGGGTGATCCTTTCTATGCGGCGATGCACGGCGACCACCCCGACTGGGCCCCCAAGGAGCGCGCATGAGCATCCGAGTCAGCCATGCGCACGGCGAGCACATCGCGGTCGCGACGGCCGACGGCACGGAGATCCTCCGCTACGTCTACCGCCCCGACCCGGACGCCTTCGAGTCCCGCAAGCCCTACGCCCACCCGCTGCGCACCCTCGGAGGGCGCACGGTGACCGGATACCGCCCCAACGACCACCGCTGGCACAAGGGCCTGCAGATGACCGCGAGCCATCTGTCCGGCCAGAACTTCTGGGGCGGCAACTGCTACGTCCACGGCCAGGGCTATCTGCGCCTGCCCGAACGGGTCGGCTCGATGCGGCACGACGGCTTCCCGCTGGTCGCCGCGGACGAGGACCGTCTCACCGTCGCGGAGGACCTCACCTGGGTCGCCAACGACGGCCGGGAATGGGCCCGCGAAGAGCGCGGCATCACCGTCCACTCGGTCGACGAGGAGGCCGGCGCCTGGGCCCTGGACTGGTCGATCCGGCTCACCAACATCCGCGACGAGCCGCTGGCGTTCGGCTCCCCGACCACCGCCGGCCGGGAGATGGCCGGGTACACGGGCTTGCAGTGGCGCGGCCCGCGCGACTTCACCGGCGGCACGGTCTTCGCGCCCGGCACCGACGCCGAGAAGCTGATGGGTTCGCAGAGCCCCTGGCTCGCTTTCACCGCCGAGCACGACGACGTCGACGCGCACTCCACGGTCGTGTTCGCACATGCGCCGGAGAACGAGAAGGCGATTCACGAATCCCACTGGTTCGTGCGCTCCGAGCCGTTCCCGACGGTCGCGTTCTCCTGGGCCTTCTTCGAGGAGTTCGCGCTGCCGCCGGGCGAGTCCTTCGACTACCGCTACCGGGTGGTGATCGCCGACGGGGCGTGGGACCAGGAGCGGGTGGACGCGCATCTGGCGGGGCTGGCGTGGTGACGGGTGGGGATGTGCCCGCGGAGCCCGCGGCGGTGTCGGGTGGGGATGCACCCGCAGAGCCCGCGGCGGTGACGCCCGGCGGCCCGCTCCACCCGCTGCCCGGCGCCGTCGGTCTGTCCCACCTCAGCGCCTACGACTGGGAGGCCGCCGACGGCGTGTGCGGTGGCAGCCCACATCTGCATCTGGTGTGCACCGAGGCGTACGTCGTCACCGGTGGCCGGGGCGCCGTGCAGACCCTGAGCCCCGACGGCTACCGGGACATCCCGCTGGAGGCGGGCTCGGTGGCCTGGTTCACGCCCGGCACCGTGCACCGCATGGTGCAGGACGGCGGTCTGCGCATCACCGTCCTGATGCAGAACAGCGGCCTGCCCGAGGCCGGGGACGCGGTGTTCACGTTCCCGCCCGAGGTGCTGGCCGACCCCGAGCGGTACGCGGCCGCGGCCACCCTGCCGCCCGGCACGGGCGCCGACACGGCCGCGGCCGCCCGGCGCCGCAGGGACCTCGCCGTCGAGGGCTACCTCGCCCTGCGCGAGGCCCTCGTCGCGGGCGACGACGGGCCGTACCGGGAGTTCCAGCGCGCCGCGGCCCGGCTGGTGCGGGACAAGGTCCCGGCCTGGCGCGAGCTGTGGCGCGCCGGTGCGCTGGCCGCCGCCGAGCGCACCGGCTCCCAGCTCGACGCCCTGGCCGCCGGAGAGCCCTCGTATCTCGAAGAGGCGACCGCTCACCGGACCACGCCCACCCGGATCGGCGGCTACGGCATGTGCGGCCGACGCGACGAGTACAGCCTGCCGTAGGAGCGCCGCTGCCGATCAGCGCGGCTCGTACGCCTTGGGCAGGCGCATCCCGCGGTCGGCCATGATCTGCCGCACCCGGTCGGGGTAGTTGGTGATGATGCCGTCGACGCCCGCGTCCATCAGCGCCGCCACGGTCGCCGGGTCGTCGCAGGTCCACGGGACGACCTTCAGGCCGCGGGCGTGTGCCGCCTCCACCATGGCCGCGTCGGCGTAGAACCGGAAGCCGGGGTCGCCGACCTTGCCGTTCTGCGGGAAGCCGTAGTTGGGGGAGAGGGTGGTGACGCCGGGGAGGGCGGCGGCCGCCTTCACGAAGTCGCCGTCGTAGTCGTCGGCGTCGATGCCGCCGAGCCACGGGGAGGCGCCGGGCTTGCCGACCTGGAGGAAGTCGTAGTTGGTGAGCGCCACCAGCGGCCAGCGGGGCGCCAGTTGGTGCATCGCCTTCAGCGCGCCCCAGTCGAAGGACTGGATGGTGACCTGCTTCTCGATCCCGGAGGCGTGGATCTCCTCGTAGACCCGGCGCACGAACAGCTCGCGCGGCGCGGTCTGTTCGGGCGCGCCCGCCTCGACCTTCGTCTCGACGTTGAGGGTGACCTGGCGCGCCTTGTAGCGCTTGACCAGGTTCAGCACGTCCGTCAGCTCGATCATCCGCAGGCCGTCGATCTGCTCCTGCTCGGGGTGGCCGGGCAGCTGCTGGTAGCCGCAGTTCATGGTTCTGATCTGGGCCAGCGTCAGATCCTTGATGAACTTGCCGACGTACGGGTACATCGGGTCGCCCGGCACGAGGGGCGCGGTGTCCCGGCACTTGGCGGCGCTGACCTGCCGGTCGTGGGTGACGACGACCTTCTCGTCCTTGGTGATCTGCGTGTCCAGCTCCAGCGTGGACACGCCGAGGCGCAGGGCCTTGGCGAAGCCCTCCAGGGACGACTCGGTGGTCATCCCGAGCCCGCCGCGGTGGGCCTGGAGGTCGAACTGGGTCTTCTGCGGCAGCGTGCCGGTCGTGGCATGGGCGGCCACCGGCGACAGGAGCAGCGGCACCAGCGCCAGGCCGGCGAGGACATGTCGTGAGGACATCGCAACCTCGATCGTGTGGGTTGGGGCGACCACAAGACGTTAGTCCCGCGGCGGTCGCGATCAACCCCCTCCGACATGAGGGAGCCGTGAACGCCGGGCGAACGCCCGCTCGTTCACGGCAGAAGCCCGGCGGCCGACCCCGTCGGCCGCCCGCGAAGGGGGCTGACGGAGCCAGCCGCTCTGTGTCGGTGTCTTCACCGGTCGATGGGCTGGAATCCGCGCAGTCGGAGGCTGTTGCCGACGACGAAGACGGAGGAGAAGGCCATGGCCGCTCCGGCGAGCATGGGGTTGAGGAGTCCGGCGGCGGCCAGGGGGAGGGCGGCGATGTTGTAGGCGAAGGCCCAGAACAGGTTGGAGCGGATGGTTGACAGGGTGCGGCGGGCCAGGCGGATGGCGTCGGCCGCGGCGCGCAGGTCGCCGCGGACCAGGGTGAGGTCGCCGGCTTCGATGGCGGCGTCGGTGCCGGTGCCCATGGCCAGGCCGAGGTCGGCCTGGGCGAGGGCGGCGGCGTCGTTGACGCCGTCGCCGACCATGGCGACCGAACGGCCCTCGCCCTGCAGGCGCTTGATGACGTCGACCTTGTCCTGGGGCAGGACCTCGGCGATGACGTGCTCGGGCGCGATGCCGACCTGGCGGGCCACGGACTCGGCCACGGCCTGGTTGTCGCCGGTGAGCAGGATCGGGGTCAGACCGAGCGCGCGCAGCCTCTTGATCGCCTCGGGGCTGGTGTCCTTCACCGCGTCGGCGACCTCCAGGACCGCCCGTGCCTCGCCGTCCCAGGCCACCGCGATGGCGGTACGCCCGGCCGCCTCGGCGTCGGCCTTGGCGCGGGCCAGCTCCACGGGCAGCTGGATCGCCCACTCGTCGAGCAGCTGCTCGCGGCCGACGAGGACCGCGTGGCCGTCGACGATGCCCTGCACGCCGAGCCCGGTGATGTTCGCGAAGTCCTCCGGGGTGGGCAGGGTGGTGAGCTTGGTCAGGGCGGCGTCGGCGACGGCGCGGGCGATGGGGTGCTCGGAGGCGTGCTCCAGCGCGCCGGCCAGCCGCAGCACCTCCGCCTCCTCGGCGTTGTCGGTGGTGTGCACGGCCAGGAGGGTCATGCGGCCGGTGGTGACGGTGCCGGTCTTGTCCAGCACGATGGTGTCGACGCGGCGGGTGGACTCCAGGACTTCCGGGCCCTTGATGAGGATGCCGAGCTGGGCGCCGCGACCGGTGCCGACCAGCAGCGCGGTCGGGGTGGCCAGACCCAGGGCGCACGGGCAGGCGATGATCAGCACCGCGACCGCGGCGGTGAACGCGGCCGTCAGGCCGGCGCCGTTGCCGAGCCAGAAGCCCAGGGTGCCCAGCGCGAGGGCGATCACCACCGGCACGAACACCGCGGAGATCCTGTCGGCGAGCCGCTGGGCGGCTGCCTTGCCGTTCTGCGCGTCCTCCACCAGCTTCGCCATGCGGGAGAGTTGGGTGTCGGCGCCGATCCGGGTGGCCTCGACGACCAGGCGGCCGCCGGCGTTGAGGGTGGCGCCGGTGACGGTGTCCCCGACGCCGACCTCGACCGGCACGGACTCGCCGGTGAGCATGGAGGCGTCCACCGCGGACGAACCCTCCACCACCACACCGTCGGTGGCGATCTTCTCGCCGGGCCGCACCAGGAACCGGTCGCCCACCGCCAACTCGCTCACCGCGATGCGCACTTCACGGCCGTCCCGCAGTACGGTGACGTCCTTCGCGCCCAGCTCCAGCAGCGCCTTCAGCGCCGCCCCGGCCTTGCGCTTGGAGCGCGCCTCGAAGTAGCGCCCGGCCAGGATGAACGCGGTGACTCCGGCGGCGGCCTCCAGATAGATGTTCCCGGCCCCGTCAGTGCGGGCGATGGTCAACTCGAAGGGGTGCGTCATCCCCGGCTCACCGGCCGTGCCGAAGAACAGCGCCCACAGCGACCACAGGAACGCCGCCGCAGTGCCCACCGAGATCAGCGTGTCCATGGTGGCCGCGCCGTGCCGGGCGTTGGTGACGGCCGCCTTGTGGAAGGGCCAGGCCGCATACGTCACCACCGGCGCCGCCAGCGTCAGCGACAGCCACTGCCAGTACTCGAACTGCAGCGCCGGCACCATCGCCATCGCGATGACGGGCACCGCCAGCACCACCGCCGTGACCAACCGCTCCCGCAGCGGCCGCAGTTCGTCGGACGTCTCGACGGCCGCCTCGGCCTCCGGCTCCGGCGAGGGCGCCTGTGCCGTGTACCCGGTCGCCTCCACCGTCGCGATGAGGTCCTGGACATCAACGTCCGCGCCGTAGGTGACCTTCGCCTTCTCCGTGGCGTAGTTGACGGTGGCCTCGACCCCCTCCATCCGGTTCAGCTTCTTCTCGATACGCGCGGCGCACGAGGCGCAGGTCATGCCCCCGATGGCGAGCTCTATATCGGCGGACGCGGTGGATGCGGTAGTCGCGGTGGTCATGTCTGCTCCTCATACGGGACGGGAGGCCGGGACCCGGGGTGAGCCGGGTCCCGGCGGGTGCGGGAAGTGCGGTCAGGCCCGGCCGGTCAGCTCGTAGCCGGCCTCGTCGACGACCCCGGCCACGAGGACGTCGTTCGGTTCCGTGGCGCTGGTGACCGTGACCAGGCCGGTGTCGAGGTCGACGTCGACACCGGTCACGCCGTCCAGCTCGCCGATGACCTTGGTGAGCGTGGCCTTGCAGTGGCCGCAGGTCATGCCGGCGACGGCGTAGGTCGTGGTGATGCCGGCGGTGGTCTGCGCGGGGGCGGCGGACGTGGTCGAGCAGGTGCCGGAGGGGGAGCAGCAGGACGTGGGTGCGGACGTGGACGTGGACATGGGGTTCCTCCCGAGTGTGGGTCGATAGGGCCTGGATACCCGTCGGGGGTATCCTTGCCGAGTTCATGTATACCCCTGGGGGGTAACGAAGGCAAGCCCGGATTCGAGTTGACTTTATACCCCCTAGGGGTATGGTGAGCGGCATGGAAGGCCTCGTAGGGAGGCCCTGACACCCGGGAGACCGCCATGCATGCCGGACTGAAGATCACCGCGTTCGCCGCCGGCCTGGCCGCCACATTCGGCACCGCCTACGGAGTCGGCCAGGGCGTGGGACCGGTCGCGGATGACCCCGCGCCCGCCCGCCACGAGAGCCACGGCGAGGCCTCACCGGCGGCCGAGGGGAGCGAGCGGGCCCCGGCCGCCGCTGCACAGTCCCCGGCCGGCGGGCTCCAGATCTCCGAGGGCGGCTACACCCTCGACCTGCGCACCCAGGCCGTCACGGCCCGCGAGCGCAGCGACCTGAGCTTCGTCATACGCGACGCAAAGGGCCGCGCGGTCACCGCCTACGAGCGCGAGCACGACAAGGAGCTCCACCTCATCGTCGCCTCACGCGACCTGGTCACCTACCGGCATCTGCACCCCACCCGCGCCGCCGACGGAACCTGGAGCACCCCCGTCGACCTGCCCCGCGCGGGCGGCTACCGGGTCTTCGCCGACTTCACCCCGGCGAAGAAGGGCGCCGAGAACCTCACCCTCGGTGCCGACCTCGCCGTATCCGGACGGTACGAGCCGCAGCGACTGCCCAAGCAGGAGGCCACCGCCGAGGTCGACGGCTACCAGGTCAGCCTGGACGGCGCTCTGCGCCCCGGCGCGGAGAGCGAGGTAAAGCTGAGGGTCTCGCGCGACGGCAAGCCCGTCACCGACCTCCAGCCCTACCTCGGCGCCTACGGCCACCTCGTCGCCCTGCGCTCCGGCGACCTCGCCTACCTGCACGTCCACCCCAACGGCGAACCCGGCGACGGCAGGACGAAGCCCGGTCCGGACGTCTCCTTCGGCGCCACCGCGCCGAGCGGCGGCAGCTACCGGCTCTTCCTCGACTTCAAGCACGATGGCGAGGTCCACACGGCGGCCTTCACGGTCCGGGCCGGGACGGCGGCGCCGGCACCCTCCGCCCCGTCGCAGGAGGCCACGCACGACTCGGGCCACGGGCACTGATGGCCCGCCCCCGGGCGACCCGACGGGCCGGCAGGCAGCCCCTGCCGGCCCGGTCTCTCAGCCCAGCGCCCGGTCCAGGTTGAACGCGGCGCTGATCAGGGCCAGATGGGTGAACGCCTGTGGGAAGTTGCCCTGTTGCTCACCGGTGTGGCTGATCTCCTCGGCGTAGAGGCCGAGATGGTTGGCGTAGGTGAGCATCTTCTCGAAGGCCAGCCGGGCTTCGTCGACGCGTCCGGCGTGCACCATGGCCTCGACGTACCAGAACGAGCAGATCGAGAACGTGCCCTCGTCGCCGTGCAGCCCGTCGGGGCTCGCCTGCGGGTCGTAGCGGTAGACCAGCGAGTCGGAGACCAGGTCGGCGGTCAGGGCGTCCAGTGTGGACAGCCACTTGGGGTCGGTGGGCGCGACGAACTTCGTCAGCGGCATCATCAGTACGGCCGCGTCGAGCACGTCGTCGTCCTCGTGCTGGACGAACGCCTGACGCGTCTCGGACCAGCCCTTGCTCATGATCCGCCGGTAGATGGTGTCCCGGCAGTTGCGCCAGCGCACGATGTCGGCCGGCAGTCCGCGCCGGTTGGCCATGCGGATGGCCCGCTCGATCGCCACCCAGCACATCAGCCGCGAGTACAGGAAGTTCTTGCGCCCGCCCCGGGTCTCCCAGATGCCCTCGTCCGGCTGGTCCCAGTGCTCGCAGACCCAGTCGACCAGCGCGCACACGTCGTCCCACTGGTCGCTGGAGATGGGCTGCGCCCACTTGTCGTAGAGGTAGATCGAGTCGATCAGGGCGCCGTAGATGTCGAGTTGGAGCTGGTCGGCGGCGGCGTTGCCGATGCGTACCGGCGCGGAGCCGTGGTGGCCCTCCAGGTGGTCGAGTTCGCGCTCGGTCAGATCGGTGCGGCCGTCGATGCCGTACATGATCTGCAGGGGCCCCGAGGGCTTGCCGTCGCCGGGGCTGATGTGCCGGGTCACGAACTTCATGAACGCCTCGGCCTCGCCGGTGAACCCCAGCCGCAGCAGCGCGTACACGCAGAAGGCGGCGTCGCGCACCCACACGTACCGGTAGTCCCAGTTGCGTTCGCCGCCGAGCTCCTCGGGCAGGCTGGTCGTCGGCGCGGCGACGATCGCCCCGGTGGGCGCGTACGTCAGCAGCTTCAGGGTGAGTGCCGAGCGGTGCACCATCTCCCGCCAGCGGCCTCGGTACTTGGAGGCGGACAGCCAGCGCCGCCAGTACGCCACCGTGGAGTTGAACTGCTCCTCGGCCTCCGCCCTCGGGCAGCGGCGCGGCGACACCTCGCCGCCCACCTGGTCGAGCGCGAACACCGCGGACTCGCCCTCGGCGAGCTTGAACTCGGCCCGTACGTCCGGGCCGTCGACCTCCAGCGGCACGGTCGCCGTCAGCCCGAGCGACAGCTTGGCGGACTCGAACACGGCGACGTCGCCGACCATCCGGACGCTGTGCCGCTGGCTGCCGTACTCGAAGCGCGGGGCGACCCGGGTGCGGAACGGGATGGAGCCGCGTACGCACAGCACCCGCCGGATCAGCCGATGGCGTTCGCTCTCCACCGGGTTGCCGTCGACCGGCATGAAGTCCTGCACCTCGCCGACGCCGTCCTCGGTGAAGAACCGGGTGATCAGAACGTTGGTGTCGGGAAAGTAGAACTGCTTCGTGCGGGCCGGGACGGCGGCGGCCAGCTCGAAGCAGCCGCCGCGCTCGGCGTCCAGGATCGCGGCGAAGACGCTCGGCGCGTCGAAGGACGGGCAGCAGTACCAGTCGATCGTGCCGTCGGTGCCCACCAGGGCCACGCTGCGCAGATCGCCGATCAGTCCGTGCTCCGCGATCGGCAGATACCGCGTATCCCCCGGAATCTCCCGGTCGCTCGGTGCTGTGCTCATCGCAGCCTCCCGTGGCCCCCGACATGCGCCTGGAATCCCAGACTAGGCCGGAACGGACACCCCCGGGCCGGGAACCGCCTCAGACCGTGACGACCTCGATGCCCGCCTCCTCGAAGCGCCGGACCGTCTCCGGGCCGGCGGCGGTGTCGGTGACGAGCGTGTCCACCGTCTCGGCCGCGCAGATCCGGGCGAACGCCCGCCGGCCCAGCTTGCTGGAGTCCGCCGCCACGACCACGCGCCCGGCGCGCTCGCACAGCAGCCGGTTGATCGCCGCCTCCGCCTCGTCGTTGGCCGCCGCGCCGTGCGTGACGTCGAAGGCGACGACGCCGAGCACCGCGACATCGAGCGTGATCTGCCCCAGCACACCGTCCGCGAGCGGCCCGATGAGTTCGTAGGACTGCGGGCGGGCGACCCCGCCGGTCACCACGATCTTGAACTGGGGGCGTACGGCGAGCTCGTTGGCGATGTTCAGCGCGTTGGTGACGACGGTCAGCGCGGGCGAGCCGGACGACAGATCGCCGCGCACGGCCAGCGCGCGGGCCACCTCGGTCGTCGTGGTGCCGCCGGTCAGCCCCACCGCCTCGCCGGGCGCGACCAGCGCCGCCACCGCCTTGGCGATGCGTTCCTTCTCCGAGGCGTGCCGGGCCGTCTTGTAGCGCAGCGGCAGTTCGTAGGAGACCCCGTGCACGACCGCGCCGCCCCGGGTGCGCACCAGCATCTGCTGCTCGGCCAGCTGGTCGAAGTCACGCCGGATCGTGGCGGCCGAGACCGCCAGCTCGGCGGCCGCCTCCTCGACGTCCAGCCGGCCGCGCTCGACGAGCAGCTCCAGCAGCGTCTTCCAGCGGGCGTCGCGCGACATCCGCACCCTCCGTTCCTCGATCTTCCGCGACCTTAGCGCACCCACCTCTCTCCTCGAATGCTTGATTCTGCTCGAAAGCTCGCAGTATCTTGCAAGAAAAATCAAACCAGGGGAGGGGTGGGCATGACCCACGTCGAAGAGGAACTGGCCGCACAGCCCGAGTGCTGGGCGCGGGCCGCGACGGAGGCGACCGCGCACGGCGAGGTCCTGCCGGCGCCGGGGGAGCGGGTCGCGATCGTCGGCTGCGGCACCTCGTACTTCATGGCGCAGTCCGCCGCAGCGCTGCGCGAGGCCGCAGGCCAGGGGGAGACGGACGCCTTCGCCGCCTCGGAGTTCCCCCGCGGCCGCGCCTACGACCGGGTCGTCGCCCTCAGCCGCTCCGGCACCACGACCGAAGTGCTCGCCCTGCTGGGGGAGTTGCGCGGCCGCACCCGCACCACCGCCGTCACCGCCGACCCGGCCACCCCCGTGATGGCCGCCGCCGACGACGTCGTCGTCCTCGACTACGCCGACGAACGCTCCGTGGTGCAGACCCGGTTCGCGACCACCGCGCTCACCCTGCTCCGCGCCCACCTCGGCCTGCACACCGACGCCGTCCTCGCCGACGCCCGCACCGCCCTGCACGCCCCGCTGCCCCAAGACCTCGTCGAGCACGCCCAGTTCACCTTCCTCGGGCGCGGCTGGACGGTCGGGCTCGCCCACGAGGCCGCGCTGAAGATGCGGGAGGCCGCACAGGCCTGGACCGAGTCCTACCCGGCGATGGAGTACCGGCACGGCCCCATCAGCATCACCACCCGCAACACCGCCACCTGGATGCTCGGCGAGGCGCCCGAAGGCCTGGCCGAGCAGGTCCTCGCCACCGGCGGCACCTGGGTGGCGGGCACCCTCGACCCGCTCGCCGACCTCGTCCGCGCCCAGCGCCTCGCGGTCGCCGTCGCCCGGGCCCGCGGCCTCGACCCGGACCGGCCGCGCCACCTCACCCGCTCGGTCATCCTCGCCGACTGACGCCCACGGAAGGACCCGCCGTGCCCCTCGTCACCACCGGCGAGCTCGTCACCCGCGCCGCCGCACAGCACTCCGCCGTAGCCGCCTTCAACATCATCACGCTGGAACACATCGAGGCCGTCATCGCGGGCGCCGAGTCCGTGCGCACGGCCGTCGTCCTCCAAGTCAGTGAGAACGCCGTCAAGTTCCGCTACGGCCGCCTGCTCCCGCTCGCCCGCGCCGCCGTCGCCTCCGCCGAACGCGCCGACGTGCCCGTGGCCCTGCACCTCGACCACGTCCAGAGCGACGACCTGCTGCGCCAGGCGGCCGGCGCCGGCTTCAGCTCCGTGATGTACGACGCCGCCCGCCTGCCGTACCACCAGAACCTCGCCGCCACCAAGGCCGCCGCCGACTGGGCCCACGCCCAAGGTCTTTGGATCGAGGCCGAGTTGGGCCAGATCGGCGGCAAGGCCGGACAACAGGCCCTCGACGCCCACGCCCCCGGCGCCCGCACCGACCCCGCCCAGGCCCGCGCCTTCGTCACCGACTCCGGCGTGGACGCCCTCGCCGTCGCCATCGGCAGCACCCACGCCATGACCACCCGCACCGCCGCCCTCGACCACGAGCGCCTCAAACGGCTGTCCGCCACCCTGGACGTACCGCTCGTCCTGCACGGCTCCTCCGGCGTGCCGGACGACGAACTCAGCGCGGCGGTCACCGGCGGCATCGCCAAGGTCAACGTCGGCACCGCCCTCAACATCGCCATGACCGGCGCGATCCGCACCTTCCTCGCCGCCCACCCGGAAGCGGTCGACTCACGCAAGTACCTCAGCGTCGGCCGCGAGGCGATGGTGCACGCGGTCGCCGCGATCATCCGCGTCCTCGGCGCTCCCTGACCGCCGGCCCCAACCCTGACCTACCGCTTGACGGCCTTCAGCACCACGAACTTCGGATCACTGGCCACCAGGCGGCTGTTGCCGAACAGCCGCCGCAGCTTCACGTGGTAGCCCAGATGACGGTTGCCGATCACCCACAGCTCACCGCCCGGCTTCAGCGCCCGCTTGGCCCCGGTGAACATCCGCCACGCGGTGGCGTCGGTCGTCGCCTGGTGCGAGTGGAACGGCGGATTGTTCAGCACCAGGTCCACACTGCCGGCCGGCACCCCGGCCAGCCCGTCCCCGACCCGGAACTCGGCATGCCCCGGCACCCCGTTCGCCCGGTAGGTCGCCTCCGCCGAGGCCACCGCCTGGAACGACTCGTCGACGAACAGCACCTCGGCCTGCGGATTGGCCAGCGCCACGGCCGTACCCACCACGCCGTTGCCGCAGCCGAGGTCCACCACCCGCTGAGCGCCCCGGCTGCCCGGCAGATGCTCCAGGAAGAACCGGGTGCCGATGTCCAGCCGGTCGGCGCAGAACACCCCCGCGTGATTGACGACCGTACGCCCCGACACCGCACCCACGCCCTCGGGCAGCGCATACCGGTAGGGCCAGGGGTTGTCCTCGCGCTTGAGCGCGGGATCCGGCGTGCAGAAGACCAGCCGCGCCTTCTTCTCGGCCAGCGAGGTCCGCGTCGGCCCGATGATCCGCTCGAACAGCTTCAGCGTCGAGGTGTGGATCTCCTTCACCATGCCCGTGCCGACGACGACCGTGTCCGCGTGCACGGCGGGCGCAAGGCGCAGCAGCTGGTCCTCCAGCAGGGCCAGGCTCTTCGGGATCCGCACCAGCAGGACGTCGATCCGGGCGGGCGGCGGATCCTGGGTGGTCAGCAGCCGCACGGCACCCGGCTCCACACCCGCCCGCTCCAGGTTCGCGCGGGTCGCCTCCTGCGAGAGGTGGGAGTCGGTGATCTGCACCGGCCGGTGCGCGGCCAGCGCCGTGACCAGCGCGCCCCAGCGGTCCCCGACGACCACGACCGTGCCGGACAGCGGGGTCCCCTCCTCCGCGAGATACCTCAGGAGGTATTCGTCGGAGGCGTCCCAGGCGCGCAGCCTGTCACGCGGGTCCGCGGGAAAACGGGCCAGCGCGAGCTTGCCCCAGGGAGTCGTCATACGGTCGTTCATCGTGCGTCAAGGCTAGCGGAGCCGCAGGTCATGCCGTGTCGGGGCGGGGACGCCAGGCGTCCCCGCCCCCCTCACGGAGAGGTGCGTACGACGGAGCTGTGTCAGTTGCTCGTTCCCGCGCTGTCGCTCGTCGTTTCCTTCTTGTCGAGCGGCCGAATGGTGATCTTCTTCATCATCGGTGCCTCCGGGTGGACAACGGATACGGCCTTGCCAAGGATTCAGCAGTTGTTCAGGATGTCAAGTGGTCTCTGAGTAACGGGAGTTGATGAGGTGGGGGATCCTGCTGTCCGGGACCGGGGCGCGGTGCCGCTGCGCCGTCCCAGGGTCAAGCCCGAGCATCGTCCGTATCTGACCGTCGACGGCCATGTGCGTATCGGGAGCGTCATCCACGGCATCGGCGCCGAGATCGAGGACCCCGACGGCTGGGTCTGGGCCCTCGTCCAGGCACTGGACGGCACCCGCACCCCGACCCGGACCGCCGGGGAGATCGCCGCCGCGCACCCCGAGCTCACCGCCGCCGACGTCCTGCGGGCGATGGCCGATCTCGCCGAGGCCGGGTTCCTGGAGGACGCGGCCGCCACGGTGCCCGAGGCGTTCACCGAGCGCGAGACGGAACGCTACGGCCGCGGAGTCGCCCTGCTGCGCTGGATGGACCGCTCGCCCCGGGCGGACAGCTGGGAGCTGCAACTGAGGCTCGCGAAGGCCCGTGTGCTCCTGATCGGCCTGGGCGGCGCCGGAGGCATCGCCGCGCAGGGCCTCGTCGCCTCCGGAGTCGGCCGGCTGCACTGCGTGGATCCCGACGTGGTGGAACTGTCCAACCTCAACCGGCAGCTCCTCTACCGGGAGCAGGACATCGGCCGGCCGAAGGTCGACGCCGCGCTGGAATCGCTGCGGGCCCTGAACACCGACGTGGAAGTCACCGGCGCGCGCCAGGAGATCCGCGGCCCCGAGGATCTGGAGCGGCTCCTGCGACGGACGCCGGCACAGGAGCAGGACGCCGCCCACGACCTGCTCGTGCTGAGCGCGGACCGTCCGGCCGCCCTGCGCCGCTGGGCCAACCGGGCCTGCCTCGCCACCCGCACCCCCTGGGTCGAGGGCGGCTACCGGGGACCGCACATCACGGTCGGCGTCTACGTCCCGGGCCGCGGTGCCTGCTTCGAATGCCACCGGGACCAGGACGCCGCGGCCCGGGACCTGCGGCTCGCGCCGGGCCAGGACGAGGAGTCCGTGTCGCCACGGATGGAGTGGGGGCCGGTCAACGCCGCCACCGCCACCCTCTCCGCAGGGCTGCTCGTGCATGCCGCGATCAGCGCACTGACGGGGGTCCCGCCGGTCGAGCCGGGCTACCGGCACGGCATCAACCTGATGACACCGGGCGAGCCGGACCTGAACCGCTACCCCCGCCGGGACACGTGCCCGGCCTGCGCCGGACTCGCCCCGTGACCGGCACCGACCGGGCGACGGTCACGGTCGAGCTGGGCTACCGGCACGGCATCAACCTGATGACACCGGGCGAGCCGGACCTGAACCGCTACCCCCGCCGGGACACGTGCCCGGCCTGCGCCGGAGTCGCCCCGTGACCGGCACCGACCGGGCGACGGTCACGGTCGGGCCGGCCTCCCGGGTCCAGCTGCACGGCCTGACCTGGCGGGAGGACGGCGCCGAGTGGATCGTCGGCCGCCCGGAGTCGCGGACCTTCGTCGCGATGCCCGAGGCGGGCATCACGGCCATCCGGCTCCTCGACCAGGGCCTGAGCGTGGCGGAGGCCGAGAAACGCCTGCTGGCCGAGACCGGCGAGGAACTCGACCTGGCCGAGTTCGTCCACGACCTCATGGACCTGGGCTTCGTGGCCCGGGCGGAAGGCCGCCCGGTGGAGTCGGGCCCGGTACGGCCGCCCACGCTGCCGCGGCTGCGGCCGGAACACGTCCGCTTCCTGCTGAGCCCGCTGCTGCCGCTGCTCCCGGCCGTCCTGGTCGCCGGCGCGCTGGTCGCGCTCGTCCTGCGCCCCGACCTCGTCCCCACGTACCGCAGCATGCTGTGGAGCGAGCGGGGCAGCGTGGTGATCGTCTCCGGCGCCGTGGTGGGGTGGTCCATCGTCCTGCTGCACGAGCTGGCGCACCTCGCCGTGGCCCGCGCGGCAGGCGTCCCCGGACGGATCGGGTTCGGCACCCGGCTGCAGTTCCTGGTCGCCCAGACCGACATCAGCGGCATCGAACTCGCACCCCGCAGACACCGGCTGACGGCCTACCTCGCCGGGATCGGCGTCAACCTCTGCGTGGGCGCCACGGCCTTCCTGCTCCTCACGGTCACAGCGCCCGGCTCGGCGCCACACCGGCTGCTCGCGGCGACGGTCCTGTGGGCGGTGCTGCCGCTCACCTTCCAGCTGATGATGTTCATGCGCACGGACGTGTACTTCGTCCTCCAGGACCTCACCGGCTGCCGTGACCTGTACGGCGACGGCCGCGCCTACGCCCGCCACCTGGCCGCGCGCCTGCTGCGCCGGCACACCGGCGCCGCCGACCCGAGCCTGGCGCTGCCGCCGACCGAGCGGCGCGCGGTGCGGATCTACAGTCTGATCCTGGTCGTCGGCACCACGCTGTGCCTGGCCGCACTGGCCGCCTACACCGTCCCGGCCGAACTCCGCCTGGTCGCCACCGCCGTAGGAGACCTGCGCACGGCACCCACCGGCCTCGACCTCGCCGACGCCCTGCTGACCCTTGCCTCACTCGCCACGGTCCACGCACTGTGGTTCACCACCCGCTGGCGCAACCGCCAGTCCCGCCGCCGAAGCTGAACCGGAAGGTGTTCGACGTATGACAGACCTGTTCCCCGGCGACGCGGGGACGCGCCTCGACCAGGACGCCTACATCGCCGACTTCGACCGGAGGTTCTGGCACATCGGCGACGAGGGCTTCTGGAAGCTGGAACGGATGCAGAGCTACGACGAGGGCGACTTCCCGAGCTGGCAGGCGCTGCGCAGGGGTGAGTGGGAGGAGTCCCTGCGGCTGATCGAGGGCTTGCGCCCCGAGTTCCAGGAGTACTACGGCAAGATCGACGCCGCGGGGTTCGTGCTGCACCGGGTCCGTGTCGTGGAGCGGCCGCTCGTGCCGTACATCCAGTGGGAGCTGAACCTCCTGCGGCTCAAGCGCGCCTACGGGGAGCGGGTCTCGGTGCTCGACGCCGAGGAGGCCGCGCGTCACGAGGAGCGGGACCGGCTGCCGGAACTGTGCGTCCTGGGCGACGAGGCGGTGTACGTCCTCGACTACAGCCCGTCCGGCGTGCCGAACGGCGCGGTCCGCCACACCGACGCGGCCACCGTGACCCGGGCCCGCGATCTGGTCCGCCGCCTGCACTCGGCCGGTGAGGACCTGGAGACCTACTTCCCCCGCGAGGTCGCGGGCCTGCCCGTTCCCCGGTAGTCGGGCAGCATGGCCCCATGGCCGCCGAGCTGTTCCCCAGAACCCGTACCGAGTTCGCGCCGGGCGCCGTCCATGTGCCGGACTGGCTCGACGCGGAACGGCAGCGCAAGCTGGTGGAGGCCTGTCGGCAGTGGGCACGCCCGCCCGCCGGACTGCGTACGGTCCGCACCCCCGGCGGCGGCACCATGACCGCCCGCCAGGTCTGCCTCGGCTGGCACTGGTACCCGTACGCCTACGCCCGCACCGTCGTCGACGGCGACGGCGCCCCGGTCAAGCCGTTCCCCGACTGGCTGGGGGAGCTGGGCCGGCGCGCGGTGCGCGACGCGCTGGGGACGACGACACCGCCGTACGACATCGCACTGATCAACTTCTACGACGGCGACGCCCGCATGGGCATGCACCGCGACAGCGACGAGAAGTCGGACGCGCCGGTGGTGTCGCTGAGCCTGGGCGACACCTGTGTCTTCCGGTTCGGCAACAGCGAGACCCGCACCCGCCCCTGGACCGATGTCGAGCTGCGCAGCGGCGACCTGTTCGTGTTCGGCGGACCGTCCAGACTCGCCTACCACGGGGTGCCCCGGGTGCATCCGGGCACCGCCCCGCCCGAGTTGCGGCTCACCGGGCGGCTGAACATCACGCTCCGGGTGAGCGGCCTGTAGACCGGTCCACCAGCGGATCATGGGAGACTCGCCCACATGAGCGGCAAGGCTGACCCCCGGCCGGCGGGGGAAGGGACCACCTCAAGGACGCGGTTGGACCGGGGACGTGGTGCGCTCGGGCCCGCGTTGGAGCTCGTGCACACCGGCCGTGCCCCGACGCGGGCCGTGCTGACGGCCGAGCTCGGCGTGACCCGGGCCACGGCCGGCGCGGTCGCCGCCGAGCTGGAGGCGCTCGGGCTGATCCGGGTCGACGCCCGGCCCGGCGCGGCGGCCGGATCCCAGGGCCGGCCCTCGCACCGGCTGTCGGTCGCCGAGGACGGACCCGTCGTCCTCGCCGCCCAGGTGCACTCCGACGGATTCCGGGCGGCGCTGGTCGGCCTCGGCGGGCGGATCGTCGCCACCGCGCCGGGCTGCGAGACCATCGACGCCGACCCGGCGAAGGTCCTCGGCTCCGTCGTGGAAGCCGGTGCCGAACTGCTGCGCAGCACCGGGCGGCGCTGCGTCGGCGCCGGGCTCGCCGTCCCGTCCGCGGTCGCCGAACCCGACGGGCTGGCCCTGAACCCCCTGCACCTGGCGTGGCCGGTGGGCGCGCCCGTCCGCCGCATCTTCGCCGAGTGCGTGCGCGCGGCCGGGATCACCGGACCGGCGTTCGCCGCCAACGACGTCAACCTCGCCGCGCTCGCCGAGCACCGGCACGGCGCCGGACGCGGCGCGCGGGACCTGCTGTGCGTGGCCACCGGGCACCGGGGCGTGGGCGGCGCGCTGGTACTGGACGGCCGTCTGCACACCGGCAGTTCGGGCCTGGCCCTGGAGGTCGGCCACCTCACCGTCAACCCCGAGGGCCGCCCCTGCCACTGCGGCAGCCGCGGCTGCCTCGACGTCGAGGCCGACCCGCTGGCCCTGCTCACCTCCGCGGGCCGCGAGCCCGGCCCGGAGGTCTCCCTGCTCCAGCAGGCCAACGACCTCGTCCGCAACCACTACGCCGACCCGGGCGTGCGCCATGCGGCCGAGGCCTTGATCGACCGCCTGGGCCTGGGCCTGGCCGGTCTGGTCAACATCCTCAACCCCGACCGGATCATCCTCGGCGGACTGCACCGCACCCTCCTGGACGCCGACCCGGAGCGGCTGCGCGCCGTCGTCGCGGACCGCAGCCTGTGGGGGCAGAGCGGCGGCGTGCCCATCCTGGCCTGCACCCTGGACCACAACAGCCTGGTCGGAGCGGCGGAACTGGCATGGCAGCCGGTGCTGGACGATCCGCTGGGGGCGCTGGGCGGGGGATGACGACCCGCTAGGGGCTCTGGTCGACGAGAGACTGCGTGCCCAGGACGCCGAGCAGCGCGAGCCGTTCGGCGTCCCGTGTGCCCGGCTCGGCCGTGTAGACCATGATCCGCAGGTCGCTGCCCATCACGGTGAGGATGTCGCAGTCCAGGGTCAGCGGGCCCACCTGCGGATGCTCGATCGTCTTGTGCCCGCCCGGGTTCGTCCCCACCACGCCCGTGTCCCACAGCTCGGCGAAGCGCTCGCTCTTCGCCCGCAACTCCGCGATCAGGAGCCGCAGTTGCCGGTCCGCCGGATAGCGGGCCGCGGTCGTGCGCAGATCGGCCACCAGGGCTGCCCGGAACTCCCGCCGCTCCTTTGGGGTTTGCCGGGCCCGGCTGCCCGGACCGAGGAAGTTGCGCCACACACCGTTGCGTTCGAAGCCCCGCCACCCCGACGGATCGCCCATCAGCGCCGCGTACATCGGGTTGGCCATCAGCAGCGTCCAGGCCGCGTCGTACACCGCGACGGGAGTCCCGGCGAGCCGGTCCAGCAGCCGCTGCACGCTGGGTGTGAGATACGCGGGCACGGTCTCGGGCCCCGGCGGCACCAGTCCGGCCAGCCGGAACAGATACGCGCGCTCGTCGCCCGACAGCCGCAGTGCCCGGGCCAGCGCCTCCACGACCTGCGCCGACGGGTTGACCGCCCGGCCCTGTTCGAGGCGGGTGACGTAGTCGACGGAGATCCCGGCCAGCAGGGCCAGCTCCTCGCGGCGCAGCCCGGCCGCCCGCCGCTGCCCGCCCGCGGGCAGTCCGGCCGCACCGGGCGAGGCACGGTCGCGCCAGCGCCGCAGCGCCTGCCCGAGCTCCGTTGCCGTCATGCCCCCAGTGAACACGGTCCGCCGGGCCGCTGCCTGGTACCCGCAGTCCCAGGAAGCACAGGCTGCTGGCTGCCCGCGCCGCCGCGCCGCAGCCTTGAGGACATGACGACCACACTCATCACCGGAGCCAACAAGGGCCTGGGCCACGAGACCGCCCGCCGCCTCCTCGCCGCGGGCCACACCGTCTACGTCGGCAGCCGCGACGAGGAACGCGGACGCCGGGCCGCCGAGCAACTGGGCGCACGGTTCGTCCGCATCGACGTCACCGACGACACGTCCGTGACGGCGGCCGCCAGGACGATCGAGGCCGAGGGCGGACTGGACGTACTGATCAACAACGCGGGCATCGAGGGCCGGGCCGAGAACAACAGCGTCCTCGGCCCCGCGGACACCACGGCCGCCGACCTGCGGACCGTGTTCGAGACGAACGTCTACGGCGTCGTCCGCGTCACCCACGCCTTCCTGCCGCTGCTCCAGCGGTCCGCCGCCCCCGTCGTGGTGAACGTCAGCAGCGGCCTCGCCTCCCTCGCCGGACTGTCCGACCCGGCCTCGCCGGCGCACTTCTACCCGGGCCTCGCCTATCCGGCCTCGAAGACGGCCGTCAACATGCTCACCGTCCAGTACGCGAAGGCGTTCCCGCGGATGCGGATCAACGCCGTCGAGCCCGGCTTCACCGCGACCGACCTCAACGGCCGCACCGGCACCCAGACCGTCGAGGAAGGCGCCGAGATCATCGTCCGCATGGCGCAGGTGGGGACGGAGGGGCTGACCGGCGGCTACTTCTCGGCGGACGGCGCGCTGCCCTGGTAGCCCGTGAGGCGCTCGTGGCCGGTGACGCGCTGGTGGTCCGTGAGGCTCCACAGGGCCGCCACCAGCGGGCGGCGCAGATCCGCCCGCCGGACGCACAACCCGATCGGGAACGGCTCCGGCGGCGGATCCACCGGGAGCACCGACAACCGGTCCCGGACGGCGCTGTGCTCCAGCACGAGCCGGGGCACCACACCGGTGCCGCAGCCCAGGGCCACCAGGGTCAGCAGCCCCTCGTGCCCGTCCGGCTCGCACGCCAGCTCGGGCACGGTGCCACGGCCGCGGAACCACCGATCAGCGGCCTCCCGGACCAGCCCCCGGTGCGGCAGCACGAACGGGCCGTCCAGTCCGGGATCCATCCGGTCCCGGGCCGTGACGAACGCCAGCTCCGTCACCGCGACCGTCCGGCTCACCAACGGCTCCGGCAACCGCGCCGGGATCCCCGCGACGGCCACGTCGACCTCGCCCTCGTCCAGCCGCGCCAGCGCCGCCGCCGCGTCGCCGGTGCGTAGATCCAGCCGTACCTGCGGATGGGCGGCGCGGAACGGCGCCAACAGGTCCGGCAGCAGCGCCTGGCAGGCCGTCACGGTGGCGAACACGGCCAGTCGGCCGGTGAGTTCGGCCGGATCGGGATGCTCCTCGCGGTAGGCGCGCCACAACTCCAGTGCCTGCACGGCGTATTCACGGAAGCGATGCCCCTCGGCCGTCAGTGACACCCCGCGCGGCCCGCGGTCGAACAGCCGATGGCCCAGATCCGCCTCCAGTCGCTGCACGGTTCGGGTCAGGGTCGCCGGACTGACATGGCAGTCGAGACTGGTCCGCCCGAAGTTCAGGGACTGCGCGAGATGGAGGAAGAGCCGCAGCTCCCGGTGATCGTCCCGCATGACCTGCACCTTTCGCCAGCTGCAACAGTGCGCTGCGAAAGTTGCGCTTGCTGCAATGCTCGTGCGGAGCCTACAACTCACCCATGACCTCGACCACGGTGTACACCTCCCGCGTCTTCCCGCTCGAAACCATGGACGTGCCCGGCGGCACGGAGACCGTCCTGCGCGGCGGCCGGCACCTCTTCCCGCTGCTGCCGAAGGCCTTCGCCGGCGTGCACCGGATCGGCGTGCTCGGCTGGGGCCCGCAGGGCCGCGCCCAGGCCCGCAACCTCCGTGACTCCCTCGCCGGCACCGGCATCCGGGTGGCCGTCGGACTGCGCCCCGGCTCACCGTCGGCCGCCGACGCCCGCGCCCACGGCTTCACGGAGGACGACGGCACGCTCGGCGACTGGCTGACCGTGGCGGCCGAGAGCGACCTCGTCATCCTGCTGATCGCCGACGCCGCGCTCGCCGCCCACCACCGCGAGATCTTCGCGGCCCTCAAGCCCGGCGCCGCGATCGGCCTCTCGCACGGCTTCCTGCTCGGCCATCTCCGGGAGACCGGCGGCGACTTCCCCGCCGGGCACCCGGTGATCGCGGTGTGCCCCAAGGGCATGGGCGACTCGGTGCGGCGCCTGTACGAGCAGGGTGCCGAGATCAACGGCGCCGGAATCAACAGCAGTTTCGCCGCACACGCCGACCCCGACGGCCGGGCCGTCGACCTCGCCCTCGGCTGGTCGGTCGCGCTCGGCTCGCCGTACACCTTCCGCACCACCCTCGACAGCGAGTACCGCTCCGACATCGTCGGCGAGCGCGCCATCCTGCTCGGCGCCGTCCATGGCATCGTGGAGAGCCTGTTCACGCGGTACCGGCTCGCAGGCGACGACGAGGTGACGGCGTACGAGAAGTCCTGCGAGAACATCACCGGCCCCATCGCCCGCACCATCTCGCGCGCCGGCCTGCGCGCGGTCCGCGAAGGCCTCGACCCGGCCGGGCGCGAGATCTTCGACCGCGCGTACACGGCCACGTACGAGCCCGCCCGGGAGATCATCGCCGAGATCTACGACGAGGTCGCCGACGGCACCGAGCTGCGCAGCGTGATCCTGGCCGAACGCCGCCTGGGCAGCCGCCCGATGAGCGGGATCGGCGGTGCCCCGATGTGGTCCGTCGGCGACCGGGTCCGCGCCCGGCGCTCCGAACGCGCCCTGCCCGTCGAGCCGTTCACCGCCGGTGTCTTCGTCGCCACGATGACGGCACAGATCGACGAGTTCGCCGAGCGCGGCCACCCCTGGTCGGAGATCGTCAACGAGTCGGTCATCGAGGCCGTCGACTCCCTGCTGCCGTACATGCACGCACGCGACGTGGCCCACATGGTCGACAACTGCTCCCGCACGGCCCGCCTCGGCGCCCGCCGCTGGGGCCCGCGCTTCCAGTCCGCCTACGAGCAGATCGCCTACCCCGCCTCCGAACTCCCCGCGGACAAAGCTCTGTTGGCGTCCTTCGACACCCACCCCGCACACACTGCCCTGGCCGCGGCGGCGAAGCTGAGGCCGTCCGTGGACATCTCCGTGGCCTAGGGCTGGGCGACCGGCTGCGGCCCGGGCCGTAATTCGTTTGACCGGGCAACGGGTCGACGCTGCACTGTGGCCGGACACCACGTCGCGTGGTGCCGGTATCCCGAGGAGGCAGCGCCGGCCATGGAGATCCGTCCCACGACCGAAGAGGATCTCGACGTCTTCGTCGACACGGTCCATGCCGCGTTCGGGCGCTTCCCGGAAACCCCGGTCGAGGGCGGCGGGCTGTGGTGGTCGGCGCTCGAAATGGACCGCGGCCTGCTCGCCCTGACGGCGGACGGGCGGCCCGTCGGCACCGCCGCCGCGCACTCCTTCGAGCTCACCCTGCCCGGTGAAACCCTCGTCCCGGCCGCCGGGGTGACCGCCGTCGGCGTCCTGCCCTCGCACCGGCGCCAGGGCGTGCTCAGCGCGATGATGCGGCATCAGCTCGCCGAGCTGCGGGCCCGCGGGGAGTTCCTCTCCGTACTGCTGTGCACCGAGGCCTCGATCTACGGCAGGTTCGGCTACGGACCGGCGACCTACACCCAGCGGCTGACGGTGCAGCGCCACCGGGCCGCCCTCACGCCTCCCCGGGCGCGCGAAACGGCCGACGCACCGGCAACCGGCCCGGACAACGGCTCGGTCGAGGTGCTGCGGCGCGCCGAGTGCGGCGAGCTCCTGGAAGAGATCTACGACCGGTATCGCCGCGCCCAGCCCGGCGCGCTGTCCCGGCCCCACCGCTGGTGGGCCCTGCGCGCGGGACAGCCCCCGATCTCGCCCGCACCGCGCTACATCGCCGTCCACCGCGACGCCGACGGCGTCCCGGACGGGTACGCCAGCTACTCGATGGGCGAGGGCCAGACCTTGAAGGTCGACGAGACCATCGCCACCGACGGCGCCGCCTTCACGGCCCTGGCCCGGTTCGTGCTCGGACACGACCTGGCCACCAAGGTCGTGTTCGAGCACGTCCCGCCCCGGCACCCGCTGCGCTGGCAGCTCGCGGACTTCCGGGCCGGCGAGGTGGGCGACGAGACGGACTGGCTCTGGGTGCGGCTGCTGGACGTCCCGCGCGCGCTGACCGCGCGCGGCTGGTTCGCCGACGGCGAGCTCGTCCTCGATGTCGAGGACCCGTTCCTCGGCGAGCACGGCCGCTACCTGTTGACCGTCCGGGACAGCAAGGCCGACTGCGTCCCCACGGACCGCGAGCCCGACCTGTCCCTGGACGTGCGCGACCTGGGCTCGGTCTACCTCGGCGGCACCACCCCGAGCACGCTCGTGCGCGCCGGACACATCAGGGCCCACCACCCGGACGCGGCCGCCCTCGCTGACGCTCTCTTCCGCACCGAGCGCTCCCCGCACTGCCTGCACTGGTTCTGACCGCGCAGGCTCCCACGCCCTGCCGGTGGACTAGGAGCCGGCCAGCCACGCAAGCAAACGCCCCCGCGACCAGCAGCGGCCAACGGCCTCGGCGTGCACGGTGACCCCGTCGAGCACCGTGACGCCGAGGATGCTGTGGCCGGAGGCTCGGCGGTCGCCGAGCGTCGGCACCGTCGGCGCGACGCCGACCCCCTCCGCCGACACCCACGCCACCGCCCGGTCGGCCGCCGCTTCGCCGAGGCGGTGCAGGAAGCGCAGCCGGCCCTCGGGAGAGAGCCGCGACAGCGCCCATGTCGTGGTGACGACAGGCAGGGCGTCGGCGGGCACCCGGGCGAAGGCGTCGGGCAGCACGTCGACGACGTCACCCTGCAACAGCAGGGGAGGGGCCGTCGCCGCCAACGCCATCTCCGCTTCGAGCCTCGCGATCCGCTCCCGCTGCTCCGGCCACAGACAGGCGCGCAGCCATCGGGCGTCATCGGCGTCGGTCACGTCGAACGGAGCGACGTCGACACCGATCCGTGCGACGACCTCGGGCATCGCCCGCACCGGGACGGGCCGTTCACCCACGATCGAAGCCGTCAGCTGCACGGGAGAGGACGGGTCGCCCAGCAACTGCCCATTGCTGTACGTGATACCGACGCGATCGACAGTGAGATTGAGCCCGGCCGAACAGCCCACGTCGATCAACCCGACCGTATCCGCGCCCACCCGGCGCGCCGCCTCCGCGACGGCCGGATACAGCACGGCGCAGCGTCCGGTCTCGTCGGCCCGCGGCGGCCGGCGCGCGGCCACGGCCACGACCGAGTCGGTCATGCGCAGCAGCGTGTCGATCGCCGCACCGGCGGCGGCGTCGCCGTCCGCGGCGGCATAGGCCGCGGCAAGCTCCGGGGCGCGTCCGGCCAGGGCGAGGTCGTGCAGCGCGGCGAGGATCACGGTGGGGTGCCGCCTGCGCGCCGGCGCCGCCTCTACGGCACGCAGCGCCTCCCCGGACTCACTCAGGGCGAGGGCGACACGCGCGTACAACGGTGACGTCTCGGCGGCATCGGTCTCGCCGAAGTCGCGGTACACCTGAGCGAGCGTGCGGGCCCCGCGTGCGATCGTTACTCCCCTCACGCCTGCACCGTGCGCCGGGGCCTGGGGACCAGCTCCCCGCCGCAGTTGGGGCAGACATCGTTCATGGCGTCGCTGCACGGCACGCAGAAGGTGCACTCGTAGGAGCAGATGCGGGCCGGTGCGTCCATCGGCAGCGTAGCCGTCTCGCAGCGCTCGCAGCGGTCGCGCATCTCCAGTGCCATGTCCTCGTCTCTCCTCGAACTCGGGTGCCGTGACCTGTCGTTCTCCATCCTCCGTGCGCCCGGCCCGGCCGAAACCGTGCGGGCGGGACAAAGATCAGCAAGATCGGGCCACGGCACGTTCCGTCGGACCGGAGCCGCTCAGCTCGGTTCCGGCAGACCGCATCCCCCCAGCTCCGTTCCGGCAGACCGCATCCCCTCAGCGCAGCACGGCCGCCAGCAGATCGGTGCCCAGCGCCGTCAGGCCGGGCAGATTGAGGGTGTAGCGGACGTAACGGCCGTGCCGCCGCGTTGTGAGCAAGCCCGCGCGGCGCAGGACAGCGAGGTGGCGGGAGACCTCCGGGGGCGAGAGTTCCCAGGCGTGGGCCAGCTCACGGGTGGTGTGCGGGCCGCGGGCCAGGGTGCGCAGCAGCCGCAGCCGTACCGGATGCGCGAGGGCCTCCAGCCGCAGCGTGACCGTCTCCAGCGACACCGGTTCCGACGGACCCGGTTCGGCCACGGGGTACTGCACCACCGGCTGCCACCCGGATGTGTGGACCGCGACCAGGTGCGGGCGGCCGAAGACACTCGGGATGAAGGTGACCCCGGAGCCGCGGGCGGAGGCCGCCTTGTCCTGCAGCTTGTCCACGATGATGAAGTCGCCGTCCGGCGCCAGTTCGACCGCCCCGGAGACCGAGGCGAGCGCCGCCGCGATGCCCTGGCGCTTCAACAGGTCGTTCTTCAGCCGCAGATCGGCGGCGAGCTCCCCGGCGACACCCGCCCAGGCGGCGTCGAAGAAGGCCTCGGCGCACTGTTCGAGGGTGTCGCGCACCCGCGCCCGGACCGCGGCCGGGTCGGCGAGCAGCCGTTCCGCGAAGGCCTCTTGCCGCGCGCCGCGGGCCTGGGCCAGGTCCAGCGCCCACTCGCGCGCGGTCGAGTCCGTCAACGGCGACGGCGCGGCGAAGCGGACCCGGTTGCTGCCGCACGAGGTGACGAGCGCGGCGGTCACGTACCGCTCGTCGTCGATCCGGTCCACGTCGTCCAACTCCTCGGCGAGGGTCTGCCGGGGCCTGCCGGGGATCAGGAAGTCGGCCTGCGAGGAACGCCAGAGGAAATCCGCCTCCCGCAACCGCTCGGCCAGCTCCGGCCGCAGCCCGGCCCAGACGTCCCCGGCCCACCCGGCGAGCTGCGGATGATGCCCGGGCTCGGCCAGCACGTGCAGCATCGCGGTCAGCTCGGCCAGCGGCGAGGCGGCGAACCGCAGTTGCCCGGACGGCAGACCGCTGATGTCGATCCTCAACGTCATCCCGTCATGATCACCCACCCGACGGCCGCCCCAGGCGTGGGTTGACGTTATCCGTCAACCCACGTGGCCGGCCCGGCGGCCGAACGCACCGTTTGAGCCATGACGACGACCACCAAGATCCGGCCGCGTGCCCTAGTCCGTGCCTCCGGAGGCCCCCGCTATGCCGCCGCCCTGGCCGTGGACGCCCTCGGCACCGGCCTGCTGCGGCCCTTCCTGCTGCTCTACGGGGTGACCGTGCTCAGCCTGTCCGCGCCGGTCACCGGCATCGCCATGACGGTCGCCATCGTCGCCGGCCTGCTGTGCATGCCCGCGGTGGGCCGATGGCTGGACCGAGGCGCACGCAGCACGGTCGTCGCGGCGTCGATGCTGGTGCGGGTACTGGGCGTGGCCCTGCTGCTGGCCACCCCGACGGGGCACGTCTGGCTGTTCGCCACGGCGGCACTCTTCCTCGGCATCGGCAACCAGGCATGGCCGGCCGCCCACGCAGCACTGGTGGCCACCGTCGCCCACGGCCGGGAACGCGACGCCGCTCTCGCGGCAGGCCGCGCCCTGCGCAACGCGGGCCTGGGCACGGGCGCGCTCATCGCCACCGCATGCCTGGCCGGCGGCACCACCGCCCTGCAGGCACTGGCGGCCGTCACCGGGCTCGCCTATCTCACAGCCGCGGCCCTGGCGTGGTCCGTCCACCTCCGCGCCCACCCGGCAGCTGCCCCGGCCAAGAACGGGGACGACGGCCCCGCACCGCGGATGGGCGCGCTGCTGGCCGCCAACGTGATCTACGTCTTCTGCCTCAACGTTCCCGAAATCGCGCTTCCCCTGGTCCTGGTGACCCAACTGCACGCATCCCCGGTGTGGTCGGCCGCCATCTTCGTGGCCAACACCGTGCTGGTGGTCACCCTGCAGGTCCCGGTGACCGTCCTGATGTCCCGCTACTCCCGGCCCACCGTGCTGACCCTCGCCGGCACAGTCCTCACCGCGTCCTACCTCGGATTCCTCGCGGCCACCTCACTGGGACACGGCTGGGCCGCCCCGGCCGTCGCAGCCGTGTCCGTCGTCTGCACCCTCGGCGAGATCATCTACGCCGGCAGCGCCACCGCACTCGTCACCCACCTCGCCCCGGCCCACGCCCTGGGCCGCGCCCTCGCCCGCTTCGAACTCTCCACCGGCTTCGGCCTCGCCGTCTCCCCGGCGGTCATCACCTCTCTCGCCCCCCACGGCCCGACCGCCCTCTGGGGCAGCCTGGCCGCGGCGACACTCCTCGCTGCCGCCGCCGTCGCCCACTAGGACTCTGCGGCACAAGGAGACCCCGAAACCCACCCACCTACTCCCGCGGAGGTACGCCCACTGCCGCTGCCCGTACGACGACCCGGACCCCCCTCCGGAGCGAAGGTCGAGACATCACCGCACGAGCAATTTCGAACCGTCTCGGGAGATGACTCGACATGCAGACCCTCGCGCACTTCGGCGACGGCGGGCCCGGCCCGTGGATCCTGTTCTTCCCGCTGATCTGGGCAGCCGTCGTGATCGGCGGCGTCACGCTGCTGCGCCGCACCGTGTGGCGCGGACGCGGCGGCCCCCGCCGGCCCGTCGTCGACGACAACTCGCCGATCTCCGTCCTCGGCCACCGCTTCGCCTCCGGCGAGATCGACGAGGACGAGTACTGGCGCCGACTGTCCGTCCTGGACGAGCAGTTCGGCCGCACGGGCAAGGGCGGTGCGGCATGACCGTCACGACCACCACCCGGACGGCCGCCCGGGTCGTCGACGCCGTGAAGGTGTACGGCACCGGAGACACCACCGTACGGGCCCTGGACGGGGTGAGCGTCGACTTCCCGGCCGGCCGCTTCACCGCGATCATGGGGCCCTCGGGCTCCGGCAAGTCCACCCTCATGCACTGCGCGGCCGGCCTCGACACCCTCAGCTCGGGCGCCGCGCACATCGGCGACACCGACCTCAGCACCCTCGACGACCGCCGACTGACCCTGCTGCGCCGCGACCGCGTGGGCTTCGTCTTCCAGGCGTTCAACCTGGTGCCGACGCTCACCGTCGCGGAGAACATCACGCTGCCCCTGGACCTGGCGGGCGGCAAGGGCGACCAGGACTGGCTCGACGCCCTCATCGACGTCGTAGGCCTGCGCGACCGCCTCCACCACCGGCCCGCCGAACTCTCCGGCGGACAGCAGCAACGCGTCGCCGTGGCACGGGCGTTCGCCGGCCGGCCGGAGGTCGTCTTCGCCGACGAACCGACCGGCAACCTCGACTCCCGCTCCGGCGAGGAGGTCCTCGGCCTGCTCGGCCGGACGGTGCGCCGCACGGGCCGTACGGTCGTCATGGTCACCCACGACCCGGTGGCCGCCGCCCACGCCGACGAGGTCGTCTTCCTCGCCGACGGACGCCTCGTCGACCGTATGGCCGCCCCGACCGCCGACAAGGTCCTGGACCGGATGAAGGCCTTCGAGGTGTCGTCATGAACACCTCCGTACGGCTCAGCCTGTCCTCCCTGCGCGCCCACCGGCGCCGGTTCGCCGGCACGTTCGCCGCCGTGTTCCTCGGCGTCGCGTTCCTGGCCGGGACGCTCGTCATGGGCGACACCCTGCGCGCCAGCTTCGACACCATGTTCGGCAACGCGACGAGCGGCACGGACGCCGTCGTCCGCAGCGCCGACGCCATCACCACGCCCGGCGAGAGCGAGGGCGTGCGCGAACCGGTCGACACGGACCTGGTGAGCACCGTCGAACAGGTCCCCGGCGTCGCCGCCGCGGCTCCCAACATCGAGGGCGCGGGCCAACTCGTCGGCAAGAACGGCGACCCCATCGGCGGCCAGGGCCCGCCCACCCTCGCCGGCAACTGGATCGGCGACCCCGAACTCAACCCCTACCGCCTGGCCGAGGGCCGCGCCCCGCAGAAGTCCGGCGAGGTCGTCGTCAACCGCGGAACCGCCGAACTCGGCGACCTGAAGATCGGCGACACGACCACCCTGCGTACCCCGGACCCGGTCCAGGTGACCATCGTCGGCCTCGCGACCTTCGGCGGCGAGGACGGCATGGCGCAGGTGACCTTCACCGGCATGACCCAGGCCGACGCCGAGAAGTACCTCACCGCCCGCCCGGGCGAAGCCGCGAGCATCCAGGTGCGGGCCGGACCCGGAGTCAGTCAGCAGGAACTGGTCGACAGCCTGGCATCCGTCCTGCCCGGCGGCGTCGAGGCCATCACCGGCCAGGAGTCGGCCGAGGAGAACACCGAGATGATCTCCGGCCAGTTCCTGACCCTGTTCACCACCTTCCTCCTGGTCTTCTCCGGCATCGCCCTGCTCGTCGCCACGTTCTCCATCCACAACACCTTCGCCATCGTCGTGGCCCAACGCACCCGCGAGAACGCCCTGTTGCGTGCCCTCGGCGCCTCGCGCCGCCAGGTCACCGCCGCCACCCTCGTCGAGGCGAGCGCCGTGGCCGTCCTCGCCTCACTGGCCGGCCTGGCCGGCGGCATCGGCATCGCGGCCGGCCTCCAGGCCCTGTTCCCGGCGATCGGATTCCCCTTCCCCGAGGGCGAGTTGGTGATCAGCGCACTGTCGATGACACTGCCGCTCGCGGTCGGCGTCGTGGTCTGCCTCGGCTCCGCCCTGCTGCCCGCCGTCCGCGCCGGCCGCACCGCACCCCTGGCCGCGCTGCGCGAAACGGCCGTCGACACCTCCGGCGCCTCCCGCGCCCGCGCCGTCACCGGCCTGGGCCTCGGCGCCCTCGCCATCGGGGTGACCCTCACCGGCGTCCTCGCCTCACCGTCCGTCTGGATGGCGGGCTTCGGCGCCGTCCTGGCCCTCGCCGCGTTCGTGGTCCTCGGCCCGGTCGCCTCCTCAACGGCCGTACAAATCCTCGGCGGCCCCCTGGACCGGCTGCGCGGCGTCACCGGAGGACTCGCCCGCCGTAACGCCCTGCGCAGCCCGAAGCGCACGGCGGCCACCGCCAGCGCCCTGATGATCGGCGTAGCCGTGGTCTCCCTGTTCACGGTGTTCGGCGCATCCCTCAAGGCCACCATGGACCAGACCGTCTCCCGCTCCTTCGCGGGCGACGTCGCCGTGAGCGCACCGTCCTTCGGCGCGGGCGGCAGCGGACTGAGCCCCCGGCTCGCCGACGCGGTCCAGCAACTGCCCGAGGTGGACACGGCCGTAGGACTCGGCCGCGGAGTCGCCGAAGTGGACGGCAAGGGACGGGCGTTGACCGTCACCGACCCACTCGCCCTGGAGCGCACCTTCGATCTCGGCACCGTCCAGGGTTCGCTGAGCGACCTGGGCACCGACGGCATCGCCATCACCGAGAACGAAGCCGAGGACCAAGGCCTGACCACAGGCGACCGAACCCGGCTCACCTTCACCGACGGCGAGCAGCAGACCTTCACGGTCCGCGCGGTCTACGGCCAGTCGGAACTCGCCGGTGACTACGTCATCACCCGCGCCGCCTGGGCCCCCCACCGCACCCAGGACGCCGACACCCTGGTCGCCGTCTCCTTCAAGGACGGGGTGAGCGCGGACGCGGGCAAGGCCGCAGTGGAAAAGACGGCCGCGCAGTACGGAGACCCCGAGGTCCAGACCCGCGACGAGTACGCCGAGTCCTCGGCCGGCGCCATCGACATGATGCTCACACTCGTCTACGCCCTGCTCGCCCTCGCCGTGCTCATCGCGCTCCTCGGCATCGCCAACACCCTGACCCTGGCGATCCACGAACGCACCCGAGAACTCGGCCTGCTTCGCGCCGTAGGCCAGACCCGGTCCCAACTGAGGGCCATGGTCCGCTGGGAGTCCATCCTGGTCGCCGCCTTCGGCACGGCCGGCGGCCTCGCCCTCGGCGCCTTCCTGGGCTGGGTCCTCGTGAAGGCCTCCGACGGCGCCAGCGACAGCGCCTTCGCCTTCGCGATGCCGCCCGCACAGCTCCTGGCGGTGGCCCTGGTAGGCCTCACCGCAGGAGCCCTGGCGGGCCTACGCCCAGCAAGGCGAGCGGCACGCCTGGACATTCTGAGGGCCATAGCCACCGAGTAACGGCACACACGCGGACCAACGACGACTGAACGACCGAGGATCGGCACAGGCCCACCAAGGGCTCCTGTCCCAAGGCCACCGGCCCGAGGGAGCCGAAGGGGCGCGCCGGTGTCGAGAGGGCGAACGCGCGGAGGCGCGAAGCGCTGAGCACGATCGCCCTCTCGACACCGGCTAAAAGCGCCCCGCAGGCGACCGAGCAAAGAAGGTGCATCACCGCCCGGTCAGCCGGGAACGGCTGACCGGGCGGGAGTATGTTCCGGCCTGCGGCGCAGGTCGACGCGGTGTTCGATGTCCGTGAACCTGTGCACGGGCTTCTCGGCGGTGGCGCGGTGCGGCGGTCGTGCGGCCTTGGCCCGCGCCGACGCGGGGGTCGGCAGCGTGAACCACACGACCTTGCCCGACTCGCCGTCCGGTCGTACGCCCCAGCTCTCGCTGACGGCGGCGACCATCGCGAGGCCGCGCCCGCAGGTGGCGAGCGGTGCGACGTCCTCGATGTCCTCCACGACCGGCAGACGCGGGTCGTGGTCGTGCACGGAGACCATGAGCCGGTCGAGCAGCAGCTCGATCTCCACGGTGCACGTCTTGTCGGGCTGGGCGTGTTGGTGGACGTTGGTCAAGAGCTCGGTCACACCGAGCGCCGCCCGGTCTATCAGGGGATCCAGATGCCAGTAGCGCAATTGCGCTGAAAGGATTCTGCGGACCTGGCCGATCCGCGACGGCAGGGCTTGAAGCTCCACCGTGCAGTGCCTGCTTGGGTGACTGATCACGGCTGCGACTCCCCGACTTGAGAGGTCCGGAAGAACACGGAGTTCGGATCGAACCAGCAGGGTGCCTGCGTACAACGGCCGCCTGCTGTCGTGGCCGGCGGGCTGGTTCGCAGCGTTATCGCCGGTAAACCCAGAGTGACGTGAAACCAGCGTGACGCAAGGGACGAAGCCCCGCAACTCGCGGTGGCTCAGTGACTACGCCCCGCGGCCTTCCGTACGGCCTCGATGAACCGGCGTGCGGCGGGTGGCCCGGGCTCGCCCGGTGCCGGGTCGTGATCGCCCAGCGTCAGCAGGTACCGCTTGCCGTTGAGGTCCGCGAGTGCCCGGTCGTCCGCGGCGAACCAGGGCTTGGAGGCCCGTACCGCCTGCACGGGCGCGCTGTCGATCTCGCTGCCGTAGCTGGTGAGCAGTTCGAGCCGACCACCGCTGATCCGGACCTGCCCGGCCCGGGTGAGCGAGCGCAGCCGCTTCCCGATCCGCACGCCCGTGGCCGTGAACTCCGGCTCCGCCATGCCGCCCCGCCCCCTTGTGCGCGTCGGTGTCCCGGACCGCCGCTCCGCGTGGGTCGAGGTCCGGCTCGTGTCGTGATCCAGTGTGCGCCCCCGTTCGGTGCAGTCTGCACGCCCCCGGCGTCCAGCACCAGTACGCACGGCGTCCCGGGCAGGGGATCTGCGGGAGCACTCGTGCGAATGCGCCCCCAGGCGCGCGCGAATGCTTGACCCCAGGGTGGTCTTTGAGGTGCTCAAAGTCGTGTTTATGCAGGTGAGAAGCGTGCGGAAGGTGTTTATGATCGGGGCGTCGGCCGCACGAGGCGTCGTCGGCGCGAAGCGTAAGGAGCCCCGCCGTGAGCACCCCTCAGCAGACCCGGACCGGCGCAACCCTCGATGCCGACCACAGTGACGTCGTCTATCGCGGCTGGCTGAAAGAAGCCGTGCGCAAAGTGCAGGCCGACGCAAATCGATCGGCGGACACGCACTTGCTCCGCTTCCCGCTGCCGGAGAAGTGGGGGATCGACCTGTATCTGAAGGACGAGTCGACCCACCCGACCGGCAGCCTCAAGCACCGGCTGGCCCGCTCGCTCTTCCTCTACGGCCTGTGCAATGGCTGGATCAGGCCGGGCCGCCCGGTGATCGAGGCGTCCAGCGGCTCGACGGCCGTCTCCGAGGCGTACTTCGCGAAGCTGATCGGCGTGCCCTTCATCGCCGTCATGCCGCGCACGACCAGCGCCGAGAAGATCCGCCTGATCGAGTTCCACGGCGGGCAGTGCCACTTCGTGGACGACCCGCGCACGATGTACGAGGAGTCCGCCCGCCTCGCGGTGGAGACCGGCGGCCACTACATGGACCAGTTCACCTACGCGGAACGGGCCACGGACTGGCGCGGCAACAACAACATCGCCGAATCCATCTTCCGGCAGCTGGAGTTGGAACGGTTTCCCGAGCCGGCGTGGATCGTGGCCACGGCCGGCACCGGCGGCACGTCGGCGACCATCGCCCGCTACGTCCACTACATGCAGCACGACACTCGCATTTGTGTCGCAGATCCGGAGAACTCGTGTTTCTTCGAGGGCTGGACCACCGGCGATCCGGACGTCACCTGCGACTGCGGCTCCCGCATCGAGGGCATCGGCAGACCGCGCATGGAGCCGAGCTTCGTGCCCGGCGCGATCGACCGGATGATGAAGGTGCCGGACGCGGCGAGCGTCGCCGCCGTACGGGCACTGGAGCAGGCCATCGGCCGGAAGGCGGGCGGCTCGACCGGCACCGGACTGTGGAGCGCCCTGAAGATCGTCGCCGAGATGGTGGCCGAGGGACGCCGGGGGAGCGTGGTCACCCTGCTGTGCGACCCGGGCGACCGCTACCTCGACAAGTACTACTCCGATGCCTGGCTCACCGAGCAGGGCCTGGACATCGAGCCGTACACGGCAGCGATCGAGTCCCTCCTGGAGACGGGCGTCTGGCCGTCCTGAGCGGGCGCGCGGCAGGGACACCCCACCCGTCCCGACTCACCGACCGGCCAGCCTCCGGTCCAGTGCGCTGACCGCGTCGCGGAAGGCACGCCCGAGTCCCGGTCGGGCGGACTTCAGAAGGAACCGGAACGTCGCCGTGCCGTCCGCCGCGAAGGTCCACTGCACCCGCGTGCCCGTCCCCGCCGGCGCCAGCCGCCACTCCTCGACGAGTGCCCGCAGGCCCGGTGCGTTGGTCGAGGCGACGCCGTAGGCGTACACCTCGGGGCTCTTCGTCGCGAGAACGTGCTCCAGGAAGCGGATGCCACCCCGCAGCGTGATGTCGCGCCCGGGGAGGGTGTCCTCGATCGACCGCGCCCGCGTCACCGCCGAGAACCACTCCGCCCAGCCGGGCGTGTCCTCGGCGAGGGCGCGGAAGACGGCCTCGGGCGGTGCGGAGATCTCCCGGGCGAAGACGAGCCGTACCGGGGCGGACTCGACGAAGTCGTGTCCCTCGGGCCGGAGTTGGCGGAGCATGGACGCAACCCCCTTCGCGCCGGGCGGATGACGGTCGGAGGCGTCACCCTAGCTGACGACACGTCAGCTGTCTGTACCCTCCTCGGCCTCGGCCTCACCCGCGACCATCACCCGCCGCAGATGCTCCGAGATCTCCGCGCGGGCCTCGGCCGCAAGACCGCCATCCGTCACCAGCGTGTCGACCTGCTCCAGCGCCGCGAACGAACTCAGGCCCACCACACCCCACTTGGTGTGGTCGGCGACCACCACCACGCGGCGCGCGGACTGCACCAGACGGCGGTTGGTCTCCGCCTCGGCCAGGTTCGGCGTGGACAGCCCGGCCTCGACCGATATGCCGTGCACACCGAGGAACAGCACGTCGAAGTGGAGCGCCGCGATGGCCTGGTCGGCCACCGGGCCGACCAGCGAGTCGGACGGGGTGCGCACCCCGCCGGTCAGGACGACCGTGGCCGCCCCCTGACGCGGGCCCGAGGTGCGCTGCGCGACATGGAAGACATCGGCGACCCGCACCGAGTTGGTGACCACGGTGAGGTCGGGCACGTCGACCAGCTGATGCGCCAGCGCATACGTCGTCGTACCGCCCGACAGCGCGATCGCCGCGCCCGGGGCCACCAGCTGTGCCGCGGCCCGCGCGATGTCCTCCTTGGCCGTCAGCTCCAGGCCCGACTTGGCCTCGAAGCCCGGCTCATGGGTGCTCGCCTCGACCACCGGCACCGCGCCGCCGTGCACCTTCTCCAGCACGCCCTGCCGGGCCAGCGCATCGAGGTCACGGCGCACGGTCATGTCCGACACGCCGAGTTTGCGGGTGAGCTCGTTGACCCGGACCCCGCCGCGGCGCCGGACCTCGTCCAGGATCAGGGCGCGCCGCTGCTCCGCGAGGAGGTTCTGATTCTCACTCACGTACGCTCCGGTTCCTTTCGCCTCAGGCCGTCCGACACGCCCTGCGCACCTGCTCCGACAAGGAGATTCTCGCCTATCGCGGTGCGCGGGCGTCCCATCCTCGCACGCCGTGGTACATGACGCGCCACCGACCGGCCCGACGCGCGCATGTCACCCACCCGTCCTCTGTCACACGGATCGGGGAGATTCCGTGACGAGGGGTGTACGCCGCCCGCTCAGCGGAGATCCTGGTGCCCGCACGGACACAAGCCGACGGCTCGTCACGGGGGAAGTGCGAACAGTGGAGCGTGCGCCGGAAGACGCCTCGACCGCCCCGCGGACCGAAGAAGCGGACACCGCCCTGGAGCTCCTGGTCCACGGGGTCGGGGGCACCACACCCGAAAAGATGCTGGACGATCCGCGCACGGTGCGGATCACCGGCGACGACACGGCGGCCGTCTTCCGGCGCGCCGACGACGTCGACGCCGAGTCCCGGCCGGAGGACCACCGCGGCAGACCGGTGCCCGAGGCGTACGTCTGGTGCAACCTCACCTCCGGCAACGGCGCCCGCGCCCTGTGGCTGCTGCTCCTGCCGTTCATGGTGGTGAACCTCGCCCACTGGATGCGCCCCAGCGCCCGCGGCCGGGCCCGCACGGTCCGCCTGTACGGCCTGCTGGTGCGCCTCGCCGGACTCTCCCTGACGGTCCTGCTGGTCGCGGCGGCCTGCGAGGTGGCCCTCGACCTGACGGCCTGGCAGTGCGCGGGCACCCCCGCATGCGCCGAGCGGCACTCCTGGCTGGGCTTCCTCACCCCCGAGGCCTCCGACGGCGGCTGGTGGAGCCGCCCCGGCCGCCGCCTCGCCCTCGCCGCGCTGGTCCCCCTCGCCCTCACCGGCCTGCTCTGGTACCTCTCCCACCGCACCTGGAGCGCCTACGAGTCCCAGCAGCCCCTGACCCACGAGCGGCGACCCGACGAGGACACCGACCGCACCGCGCTCGGCCGCCCCGGCTTCTGGTACGGCCGCCGCCTGGTCGCCCGGCTGCGCGCCGCTCACACCGCCGCCGGGCTGCTCACCGTCGCCGCGGCGGTCGGCACCGCGGCGGCGCGCTTCGACCACCGCTCCGGCGGCCCGGCGGCCCTCGACACCCTGGGCCGCCTCCTGGAGGCCGCACTCGTCGCCGGCGCGGCCGTCGTGGTGTGGGTGGTCTGCCGCCGGGGCCGCAGCGAGCGGCGCCTCGACCAGGAACTCGACCAGCGGCTCGTACGACGTCTGCCGCTCGCCTCGCTCGTCCTGCTGGCCCTGACCCTGGTGTACGCAGGCTGGGAGCGCCCGGGGTGGGAGTCCGGCGGACGGCTGCCGGGCGACGCGGCCTTCGGCGCCCTCGCCTTCGCCCAGGGCCTGCTCGTCATCGTCCTGGGTGTGATCGCCCATGTCCTGCACCGCACCCACCCCGATCCGCGGGCCGCGATGCACGGCCAGGGCGGGCCCGCCGTCGCCCTGCTGGCCTGCGCGCTCGGCGGAGTGATGTCCGGCGGTGTCGCCCAGCGGGTGGCCGACTGGCTGGACGGCACGGGCGCGTCCATCGACGGACCGCCGGTCGTGCTGACCTGGCAGGCGTCCGTGATCCCGCCGCTGGTGCTGCTGGTCCTCCTGGTGTGCCTGTGGCTCGGCCGGCGCACCTGGCGGCTGGGCCGCGCCGAACGGGCCGTCGTCGAACGCGACTACCCGGACGAACCCAAGGACCCCGCGCGCACCCGCCGTATCGCGCGCACCCGCGCGATGGCCGCCCTCACCGACCGGGGCCCCCTCCTCGTCGCCGCCGTCTCCGCCACCACCCTGGTGCTGGGCGCGGGCGCCCTCGTAGGCGCCCTGGCGAGCGACGAGACACCCGCCGAGGCCGCCGAATCGGCGCACCACTTCGTCCAAGGCGCCGCGGAGACCGCGCAGGCCCTCGGCTCCTGGCTGATCGGCCTGGGCTTCATACTGTTCGTCACCTGGGGCCGACGCGCCTACAAGGACGCCTCCGCCCGGCGCACCATCGGCATCCTCTGGGACGTCGGCACCTTCTGGCCGCGCGCCGCCCACCCCTTCGCCCCGCCCTGCTACGCCGAGCGCGCCGTGCCCGACCTGACCTGGCGGATGGCGACCTGGACCCGCGCCACCGGCGGCCGGCTCGTGCTGTCCGGCCACTCCCAGGGCAGCGTGCTCGCCGCGGCCGCCGCCTGGCAGCTGAAGCCCTCCGTCCGCAAACGGGTCGCCCTGCTGACCTACGGCTCCCCGCTGGAACGCCTCTACGGCCGCTGGTTCCCGGCCCACTTCGGCCCGGCCGCGCTCAGCGCCCTGCACCACGAGGTCGACTGCTGGCGCAATCTGCACAGGCCCACCGACCCCATCGGCGGCCCGGTCCTGCTGCCCGGCGCCTGCGGCCCCGAGGTGGACCGCGACGCCCTGAAGGACCCGATGGCGTACGGCCGTACCGACCTGCATCCGCTGCCCGCGCCGATCCTCGGCCACTCCGACTACCAGGCCGACCCGGCCTTCGCCGAGGAACGCCGCCGGCTGCTGGCCCGGCTGCGGCCCGGCCTGCCGGTCCCGCGGGCCGAGCCGTGAGCCACCGGGCCCGCACCGAGCGTTACATCGATCCCGACAGCACGGACAGGACGTTGCCTGCCGGGTCCTTGAACCAGGCGATGTCCGGCCCCCGGCCCTCATGGGCGCCGCGGGCAATGCCCTGGTCGTCCTGCCCGAAACCCTCGTACCGCTCGAACGTCACACCCCGCGCGCCGAGCTCGGCGACGGCCTTGTCGATGTCGTCCACGGGAAAGTTGAGGATCGTGAACGTGGCCGGCGTGTGATCGTCCTTCGGGTACACGAACACCTCCGTGTCCCCGCCGAGGTGCAGGGTCAGCAGCCCGTGCGCCTCGGACACCCTGATGCCGAGGGTGCCGCCGTAGAACTCCTTCGCCCTGGCGATGTCGTCCACCGAGAAACCGCTGAATGCCTTGCTCTCTCCCAGCATGACCGTGCCTTTCCGTGTGTGCGCTCTGCGCGGTCACGTCGTCACGGCGACCATGGTTTCAGGAGGGGGCGCTCAGGGCGACTCGGGCAGGTCCTCGGCGTAGAGCAGGGTCAGGTCGTCCGTGCTGGGCTCCGCCACCTGGGCGACCCTGCCCGCGTGCCGTTCCACCATCGCCTCGAACGTCTGCCGCGCGGTACGGCCATTGCCGAACGCGGGCCCCTTGGGCAGGGCCGTGAAGTACTTCAGCAGGGCTTCCGAGGCGCCCGGTGTCAGCCGGTACTCGTGCTCCTCGGCCTGCTGCTCCACGATCCGCAGGAGTTCACCGGCGTCGTAGTCGCAGAAGGTGATGGTGCGGGAAAAGCGGGACGCCACACCGGGGTTGACGGAGAGGAACCGCTCCATCTCCGCCGTGTAGCCCGCGACGATCACCACGACCGCGTCCCGGTGGTCCTCCATCAGCTTCACCAGCGTGTCGATGGCCTCCTTGCCGAAGTCCCGGCCCGAGTCCTCCGGCGACAGCGCGTACGCCTCGTCGATGAACAGCACCCCGCCGCGCGCCCTGTCGAACGCCTCCTGGGTGCGGATCGCCGTGGAACCGATGTGCTCACCGACCAGATCGACCCGGGACACCTCGACGAGATGGCCCTTGGCCAGCACTCCGAGGGAGGCGAGGATCTCGCCGTAGAGCCGGGCGACGGTCGTCTTGCCGGTGCCCGGGGAGCCGGTGAAGACCAGGTGCCGCTTGACGGAGGCCGCCTTCAGGCCCGCCTGCTGGCGGCGCCGGCCCACCTCGATCATGTCGGTGAGCGCGCGCACCTCGCGCTTGACGCTGTCCAGGCCGACCAGCGCGTCCAGTTCGCCGAGCACGTCCTTGGAGGTGCGGACCGGTTCCGTCGGCGCCTCCGGTTCGCTCGCGCGCGGGACGGGGACCGAGCTGAGCAGGCCCGGCGTCCGGGTGGCCGTCTGCACGGCCGTCTCGTGCGCCGCGGCCGGCTGCCTGAGGCCGCCGCTCTCGTCGCTGGTGCAGTCCTCCACCACGGGTCCGGTCCCGGACGCCGGGTCCGGGCCGCCGTCGGCGAACTCGTAACCGCCGCGTGCGCAGCGCTCCGTACGGCACTTCTTCAACGTCGTACGGCAGCCGTCGAGGACATGGAAGCCGTAGCCGGCGCTGCCGGTGACCCGGCAGTTGAGGAAGCTGCCCCGGCCGCCCGCGGAGACGTAGAAGCCGGCCTCGGCGGGGGAGTCGACGGTGCACCGCTCGATGGTGGGGTCGGCGCCCTTGGTGACGATCACGCCGGTCTGCATGCCGTCCAGGGAGCAGTTGTTGAGGGTGCCGCCGCTGCCGTGGTCGCGGAACCAGGCCCCGGTCGCCGCTTCCCGGATGCGGCAGTCGTCGAGCTGCGCGGTGGCGCCGTCGCTCACCGACACGGCCGTGTTGCGCACCTGGGACAGGTCGCTGTCGACGACGTCCGCGCGCGAGCCGCGGTCCAGCACGAACAGGGCGTCCGGCACGTCGTGCACCCGGCAGGAGTCCAGCACCGCGGTCGCGCCGTCGCTGACCCAGACGGCCGGGTAGTCGCCGGTGCTGTCGAAGATCTCGCACTGGTTGGCGTCGACACGGGTGCCCGGGTCCCACACGGACAGGCCGTTGCGCCCGAACTGCCGCACGCTGGTGCGGGTCAGGGTCAGCACGGAGCGGGAGCGCAGGTCGACCGCGTTCTCCGGGATGTCGTGGATGCGGCAGTCGGCCAGCGTCAGGACGGCGTCGGTGTCGAGCGTGACGCCGTCCGCCGTGGTGCGGTGCACATCGCAGTCGGTGAGGTGCCCGGTGCCCCGGCCGGTGATCTGCACACCGCTGCCGCGCACCTCGTAGATCTCGCAACCGACCGCTTCCAGCGCGGAGTTCTCACCGGTCGCGCTCAGGCCCGCGCCCGAGGTGTGGTGCACCCGGCAGCGCTCCAGGCGGGGGTGCGCCCCGCCGCGCACCGCGACGCCGGACTGGCCGGCCGCGACGACCTCGCACTCCTCGAACACCCCGCCCCCGCCGTCCAGTACGGCGATGCCGATGCCCGCGGGGTTGTCGACCGTGCAGCGCCGCACGGTGGGGCGGGCGCCACCGCGCACCTCGATGCCGGCCGCGGACCGGGTGACGATCCGGATGTCGACGAGCTCCGGTGTGCCCTCCTCGACGAGCAGGGCGGGCGCGGCCGCGTCCTGGCCCTCCACATGCAGGTCCTGGACCACCGCCGAGGCCCGCACGGTCAGCGGCACTCCGTCCACCGGCGCGATCCGCACCGAGCCGGGGGAGCCCTCGGGGCCGCGCAGGGTCACCGCCCGCTGCACGACGAGGTTCTCCCGGTAGGTGCCGGGGGCGACGGTGAGGACGTCACCGTCGGCCGCGGCCTCCAGGGCTGCGGCGAGCGATGCGTACTCACCCGTGCGGCGCCGCCACCGCGACGTGCCGGTGTGCGTCACCTGGACCGTGCCCTGTGCCATGGCGTTGCTGTGCCCCCACCTCGTGGTACGCGGGTTTGTCGCCGAGGACCTCGGCCGGTCCACCGTAGCGTGCGCGCACGCGTCGGGTTGACCAGAGACGGAAGGCTGTCAGCTGCCGGTGCCCGTCCTGCCCCAGTCGGGGCCCGCGCGGTCCCAGGCCTGGTCCCAACGCGCGTACCGGCGGCGGACCATGCGCCAGACGATCAACCGCCGGGCGGTCTCGACCAGACCCATGGTCACCAGGGCCGCGCCGAACCCGGCGAGCACGGCGTGGGTCGTGGCGGTCGCGGAGTCCAGCGGGCGGGCCGCCAGGCGGCCCTGACGGTCGGTCCATATCGTGAAGCGTTCGCCCGGCTGCGGGTCGTCGAGGGCGGCCGTGACCGCGCCGTGCCGCCCGGTGCCGTCCGGGGCGGTCCAGTCGGCGATGACGCGGGTGCGCACGTCCCGGCCCGCCGCGGCCTCGGGATCGGCGTCCAGGGGGCCGCCGTCCACCTCGTCGACCACGGTGGCCGTCACCAGGTGGCGCGAGGCCCGCTGTTCGCGCACGGACTCCTGCAGCGCGTCCTGGGCGAGGCCGCCGACTAGGGCGCCGGTCACGGGGGCCGCGACCAGCACGATCAGCAGCGTGGCCAGGGCCAGCCAGGCCTCGGCCATATCGGTCGCGCGGCGCAGTGGGTTGTGCCGCCAGCGCCAGAGTCCGCTGAGTGCTCGCACCGTCCCGGCACCCCCTTCCCGCTCCGTGATAACCCCCCGCGGAGCCGTTCACGCGCGAGCCCGGTCGAAGAGAGAGCGAAATCACCTGCGGCCGGAGCTTCTCATGAACTGCTCGCGCCTCACTCAACGACCGGCCCCGCGGCGGTGGTTCCCGTACCCGGAAGTTCGCGGGGGATCTTCGGCTAGTCGAGGATCCTGACCGGGTCGCCGACCCGGATCGTGCCGCGGGTCAGCGGCACCAGGTTCTGTCCGAACAGGAGCCTGCCGCCGATGCGCCGGTGCTGTCCCAGGGAGTACAGGGGCTCCCTGCCGCGTTCGGCGGTGGTCTGGTCGGTGGTGGTGACGACGCAGCGTCCGCACTTCCTGGCGGCGCGGAAGGTGACGTCGCCGATGGCGATGCGCGACCAGTCGTCCTCGGCCCAGGCGGGCGTGCCCGACACGACCACGTTCGGCCGGAAACGGTTCATGGGCAGCGGGCCCTCGGCGGCGTGCTCACCCTGGGCGATCAGGGAGTTGAGGGCGTCGAGGGAGGCGGTGGAGGTGAGCAGCACCGGATAGCCGTCGGCGAAGTTGACGGTCTCGCCGGGCAGCGCGTAGTCGGGATCGACGGGCCGGCGGGTGGCCGGGTCGTCCATGTGCACCAGCCGCACGTCGGCGCCGAGGTAGGCGCTGCACCAGGCGTGCGCGGCGTCGTCCTCGGCGAGGACCGCCTCGACCTTGTCGCGGAAGACCTGGATCGGCAGGGTGCCGACCGGGCGCGGCACCGGCACGGCCAGCGGCTCCATGCCGGGCGCGGACAGCCGAAGGCCGCCGCCGGGCTGGAGCTCGGCGACGGCCTTCGCGAGGTGCGGCTGCTGGCGTTGCGTGACGACCTTTCCCCCGTCGTCGATCACCACCCAGCGGCGGTCTCCGGCCAGCCCCCAGGGCTCCACGTCGGCCTCCGGGAGCGAGGTGCCCCGGAACGCCTTGACCGGATGGACATGAATCGAATGCAGTTTTGCGTTCCCCATGAGCACATCGTGCCAGCAGGCACCGATGAGCCGGAGGGGAGATCAGTAACCGCGGTACTGCTGGTTGTTGTACGGGTCCTGATAGTGCGTCGGCGCGGGGCGGGGAGCCGCGGGGCGCATCGCCTCGTAGCCCGTGCCGGGCGCCACCGGGCGCGGCTGCTGGGCCTGCGGCCCGGGATAGCCGCGGGGCGCGGACGCCTGCTGCGGGATGTAGGCGGCGGGCGCCTGCTGCAGCGGGGCGGGCTGCGCCGCCTGCGGGTAGCCGTACGAGGGCTGGGACGGGGCTGCCGGGAGGGCGGGCAGAGCCGACGGGAGCGCGGGCAGGTGGCTGCTGCCCATGTCGTAGGCGGCGGGGACCCGGATCGGGGCGATCTGCGGGGTGCCCCGCTCGGCCACGAGCGAGTCGTAGATCGGAGTGTCCGGGAAGGAGGCGGAGTAGTAGCCGCCGCCATAAGTGGAGCGGGGGGAGGTCATGGCACATAAGTTAAGCCCACGATGTGCTGGTTGGGGAGACCGATAAGAGGGTTGTTTTCCGTGTCGGCAGTGACTCGGGATCCCCAATGCGAGCGAACTTGGCAAAAAGGGGCGTCGATCGGCGTTCAGATCGGGTAAAGGCCGAGTTCCGGGCGGGTTACCGGCGGTTGGCCATCGATCTTTCTGCGCCCCTCATGGGACTTCGCCGCGCCGGGCAATAGGTTGACCCTCGACAGAAACGAATGGACTGCCGGGGCGCGATCTGGCGTGCCGACACGTGATGGGGGCGGACATGTCAATGCCGAAAGGATCGAATGTTCCGGTGCCGACGACGGCGCTGCGCGTCGAATTGGGCTGGCGCTCGGGACCGGGAGTCCCCGACGCCGACGCCTCGGCGCTGCTGCTCGTCGGCGGCAAGGTCCGCTCCGACGGGGACTTCGTCTTCTACAACCAGCCGGAGCACTCCTCCGGGGCGGTCCGCCACGAGGGCAAGCGGGACGCCGGCGGCCGGGTGACCGACACCCTCCTGGTGGACCTCGCGCGCGTGGAGCCCGAGATCGAGACGGTGATCCTCGCCGCCTCCTCGGACGGCGGTGCTTTCGGCCAGGTCCCCGACCTCTACATCGAGGTGAAGGACGCCGCCCAGGGCGCCGTGGCCGCCCGCTTCGACAGCGCGGGCGCGAGCGTCGAAACGGCCTTCGTGCTCGGTGAGTTCTACCGCCGTCAGGGCGCGTGGAAGTTCCGCGCGGTCGGCCAGGGCTACAGCACCGGCCTGGAGGGCCTGGCCACCGACTACGGCATCACGGTGGACGAACCCCAGCAGGCGGCCCCCGCGGCCCCCGCACCCCCGGCGCCCATGGCTCCCGCACCCGCGGCCACAATGCCCCCTCCGGCCGCCCCGCCCATGCCGCAGGCACCGCCGCCGCCCACCGCCCCGGTCAGCCTCTCCAAGGTGACGCTGACCAAGGCGGCCCCCACGGTCTCGCTGACCAAGCAGGGCGGAACCTCCGGCACCCTGCACGTGAACCTCAACTGGGAGGTGCGCAAGCAGTTCTCGGGGTGGGCGAGCAAACTGGGCCGCCCGGTCGCCATGCACAACGACCTCGACCTCGACCTGTGCGCCCTGTACGAGCTCAGCGACGGCAGCAAGGGCGTCGTCCAGGCCCTCGGCAACGCCTTCGGCGCGCTCCACCAGCCGCCGTTCATCCACCTCGACGGCGACGACCGCACCGGCGCCGTGGCGAGCGGCGAGAACCTCAGCGTCAGCCTCGACCACCAGCAGTACTTCCGGCGCATCCTCGTCTTCGTGACCATCTACGAGGGCGCCCGCTCCTTCGCCGACCTGCACGCCACGGTCACCCTGACCCCGCAGTTCGGCGCCCCGATCGACTTCTCCCTCGACGAGTGCACGGTCCCCTCGACGGTCTGCGCCCTCGCCCTGATCACCAACAACGGCGGCGACCTCGTCGTCCAGCGCGAGGCCCGCTACCTGGTGCCCGAGCGTGGGGTGAGCCCGCAGCGGACCGTCGACTACGCCTACGGGTGGGGCATGAACTGGACCCCCGGCCGCAAGTGAGTGCTCACCCTTCGTCGGAAACCGCTTCCGGACGCGCGTAGGTGCGGCCCTTCCAGGCCGCGCCGCGCCCCCGGTAGTGCTGCACCGCGGAATCCACCGTCATCAGCAGATACAGGAACGCGGTGAACGGCAGCAGGGGAGCCAGCCACAGCGGCTGGCGGTAGTAGCGGAGCATCGGGACGTACGTCCCCGCCATCACCAGCCATGCGAGGCCGCCGGCCGCCGCCGTCGCCGTACTCCCGGCCGCAGCGCCCGCGACCAGGGCCACAGGCGGCACCAGGTACACGAGCGCGAGCCCGGCGACCGTACCGGCCAGCAGCACGGGGTTGTGCCGCAGCTGCGCGTACGCGCTGCGCGAGACCATCCGCCACAGGTCGTGCAGCCGCGGATAGGGGCGCACGCTGTCCACCCGGTCGGCCAGTCCGAGCCAGATGTGCCCGCCGCCGCCCTTCACCGCCCGCGCCAGCGCCACGTCGTCGATGACGGCGTGCCGGATGGCGTCCGGGACACGGGCCCGCTCGGCCGCCTCCGCCCGCAGCAGGACGCAGCCGCCCGCCGCGGCCGCCGTCCGCGTCCCCTTCCGGCCGATCCGGCGGAACGGATACAGCTGCGCGAAGAAGTAGACGAAGGCGGGCACGACCAGCCGCTCCCAGACGCTCGCCACCCGCAGCCGGGCCATCTGCGAGACGACGTCGAAGCCCCCGGTGTCCGCCGCGGCCACCAGCTCCCGGAGGCTGTCGGGCGCATGGGCGATGTCGGCGTCCGTCAGCAGCAGATACTCGGGCTCACGCGCGCGTGCCAGGCCGATGCCGTGACGCACCGCCCACAGCTTGCCCGTCCAGCCCGCCGGGGGCTCGCCCGGGGAGTCCACGGTCAGCGGCAGCCCGCCATGTCGCTCGGCGAGCTCCCGCGCCAGCCGGCCGGTGCCGTCCGTACTGCCGTCGTCGACGAGGAAGACCTCCGCCCGGCCCGGATAGTCCTGGGCGAGCAGTGACGGCAGGCTGTCGGCCAGCACCGCCGCCTCGTCGCGCGCGGGGACCACGACACACACGTCCGGCCAGCGCGCCGGTTCCCGCCGGGCGGGCAGGCGTACATCCGTACGCCAGAAGAAGCCCTGGCAGAGCAGCAGCCACAGCCAGGCGGCGAGTGATCCCACGGCGATCCACACGAAGGCGCTCACTCGCGCAGTCTGCCCCACGGAAGGGGCCCACAAGGGGCCATCGTCTATCGTGGCCGGGTGAAGATCGCGCTGATGGACTCCGGAATCGGCTTGTTGGCGGCCACCGCCGCGGTACGACGACTGCGACCCGACGCAGATCTCGTTCTCTCCCTCGACCCGGACGGCATGCCCTGGGGCCCGCGCACCCCCGAGGACCTCACCGCGCGCGCGGTGGCCGTCGCCGAGGCCGCCGCCGCCCGCCGGCCCGACGCCTTGATCGTCGGCTGCAACACCGCGACCGTGCACGCCCTGCCCGCCCTGCGCGCCCGGCTGGAACCCGCCGTCCCGGTGATCGGCACGGTCCCGGCGATCAAGCCGGCCGCGGCCGGCGGCGGCCCCTTCGCGATCTGGGCGACGCCCGCCACCACCGGCAGCCCCTACCAGCGCGGACTCATCGAGCAGTTCGCCGACGGCGTGTCCGCCACCGAGGTGCCGTGCCACGGTCTCGCCGAGGCCGTGGAGCACGCCGACGAGGACGCCATCGACGCCGCCGTGGCCGCGGCCGCCGCCCTGACCCCCGACGACGTGACCACCGTTGTCCTGGGCTGTACGCACTACGAACTGGTCGTCGAACGCATCCGCGCCGCCGTGCAGCGCCCCGGCCGCCCGCCGCTCGTCCTGCACGGCTCCGCGGGAGCGGTCGCGGCCCAGGCGCTGCGCCGGATCGGCGAGCTGCCCGCACCCGAGGCCGACCCCGACGGCACCGTGACGGTGCTGCTGAGCGGACGCGAGGGCGCCCTGCCCGAGGCCGCCCTGACCTACGAGGAGGGGCGGCTGCTGGGGGCCGCCGCCCCCGCCCGGTGACCTGACGGACGTTTTCGGTCGGCCGGGCCCGGTCGGCCCAGTCACCCTGTGCAACGCGGTACCCGCACAGCGAAACCTGAGTACGCTCATAGCCATGAGGGACCACCCCCACGGCGAGCAGACGCCGCATCCCGACGTCTGGACCGGGCGCGCCACGAACCGGATCCAGTGGCTGCTGGCGCTCGTCGGCGCCGCCTGCATGGCGCTCGGTATCGAGCTGGCCGTCGACTCCGCCTGGACGTCCGGCGTCGCCCCGCTCGCCATGGCCGTCGTCGGCTGCATCGCGGCCGGGCTGCTGGTGCTCTTCGGCACGCTCGCCTTCGTGCACGTCGCCCTGAAGGTCGACAAGGAGTCCCTCGAAGTGCGCTGCGGGCACATGGGCGTCCCGCGCCGCCGCATCCCCCTGTCGCATGTCGCGGGCGCCGACTTCGCCCCCGTCGTCACCCCGCGCCAGTGGGGCGGCTGGGGCTACCGCTGGCGGCCCGAGAAGGGCACCGCCGTCGTCGTACGCCGCGGCGAGGGAATCGTGCTGCGGCTGTGGGACGGCCACACGTTCACCATCACCATCGACGACGCCGAGGCCGCGGTGCGCGTCATCAGGGACCGGCTGCGCGCGGGCACGCCCGGTACGGCGCACTGACATCACCGAGCCGGAGAGCTCGTCCGGTACGGCGCACTGAGGTCACGGAGCCAGCCGGTCGCCGCGAGTTCGTGCCTGCCACTCGGGCGCGGGTGACTCGTCGGCCAGCGGGCGGGCCGTGGCCAGCCCGGCCAGCAGGCCCGCGCCCACCGACACCGTGGTGAAACTGAGCGCGTTGCCGACCGTGGCGATCGCCGCGAGCCCGGTCAGTGCCGCGCCCGCGGTGAGCGCGACGGGCGTCGGGCGGGGTGCGCGCCACAGCGCGTACAGCACCCAGCAGAAGGCCGCCGCCAGCAGGGCCACCCCCACGACACCCTGCTCGGCCGCCTGCTGCAACGGCGCCGAATGCGGCTTGCCGTCGGACAGCAGGGTGCTGGTCGCCGTGGTGCTGAGCTCGCCGAAGCGCCCCGGGCCCACGCCCAGGGCGGCGTCCTGCCGGGCCAGGTGCAGGGCGTCGTGCCACAGCTGAAGACGGTGCCGGGTCAGCTGGCCCTCCAGCGACGAGGACAGCCCGTCGGGCACCGCGGCTCCGGCGACCGCCCAGGCCAGACCGGTCACCAGGGCTGTGGCCAGGGCCAGGCCCGCGATGCCCAGGCCGCGGCTGTGCATCCGGCCGGCGGCGAGGGAGCACAGCAGCACCACGGAGCACACGACGAAACCCGTGGTCGAACCGAGGACGGCCGCGCTCACCACGACCCCGGCGGCCAGCGTGCGCAGGGCCAGCCGCAGCGCGGGCGCGGAGGCGGCCCAGGCGGCGCAGCAGGCGGCGCCCGTGGCCAGGGTGAGCAGGGCGGCCATGGCCCCGGCGTGGCCGAGCGGCGCGTCCAACTGCGGGCCCGGGGCGAGATGGGGGAAGGAGACGGCCAGGCCCACGCCGGCCACGGCCGCCGCACAGGGCGCGGCGACCGGCAGCAGAGCCCCGCAGATCCGGCCCGCGGCATAACCGGCGGCCACGGCCAGGAGGGCCAGCAGCACGCCCTCGGGGCGCCCGTCCCGCACCCCGGCGGTGATCAGGGCCCAGCTCGCACAGGCGCCGAGCACTACGACGCCCGCCGTATCAGAAACGTTTCGTCTGTCGCTTTCGTCCGTTGGACCGGACACAGACGTCATCCCCGTGGCACCCACCCCGACCCCCGAAACCCGGTCGCCCCCGACCTGCGCGGGACCCCTTCCCGCCCAGCCCCGACCGGCTCGTACGACACATGCTCCGGCACACCGTAACGGCTGATGGGCGGTTTGTGGACGTATTGCGCAGGAACGATGCGGCAGGTGGGGGCGCCGCGGACCGCCCCCGGCCCAGGGGGCCGCGCTGTCGGCCTCTCATCCTGCCGCCGTACACTCCCGGAGTGACCGTCACCGCAACCTCCGTGGACGAGTCGGACCAGGTGAAGCCGCTCGCGCCCGCCCTGCGCGGGGCGCGACTCGTGCGCCTGGTACCGGCTCTCACCGCGGCGCTCTCCGGAGTGCTGCTCTACGTCAGCTTCCCGCCGCGCACCCTGTGGTGGCTGGCCCTGCCGGCCTTCGCGGGCTTCGGCTGGGTACTGCGCGGCCGCACCTGGAAGGCGGGCCTCGGCCTCGGCTACCTCTTCGGCCTGGGCTTCCTGCTGCCACTGCTGGTGTGGACGGGCGTGGAGGTGGGCCCCGGACCCTGGCTCGCGCTGGTCGTGATCGAGGCGGTCTTCGTCGCGCTGTTCGGCGCGGGCGCCGCCGCGATGTCGAAGCTGCCGGGCGGGCCCGTGTGGGCGGCGGCCCTGTGGATCGCGATGGAGGCGGCACGCGCGCGTGCGCCGTTCAGCGGCTTCCCCTGGGGCAAGATCGCCTTCGGCCAGGCCGACGGCGTCTTCCTCCCGCTCGCCGCGGTGGGCGGCACACCCGTCCTGGGCTTCGCCGTCGTCCTGTGCGGCTTCGGCCTCTACGAGGTGGTGCGCCTCGCCGTCGAACGGCGGCGCACCCGGGCCGTGCAGCGCTCCGCCGCGGCCGTCGCCCTGCTCAGCGTGGCGGTCCCCGTGGTCGGCGCCCTGGCCGCCCGGCCGCTGGTGAGCGACAAGGCCGAGAACGGCACCGTGGCCGTGGCGGTCATCCAGGGCAACGTGCCGCGCGCGGGGCTGGAGTTCAACGCCCAGCGCCGGGCCGTGCTCGACTACCACGCGCGCGAGACCGAGCGCCTTGCCGCCGAGGTCAAGGCAGGGAAGGTCGCCAAGCCCGACTTCGTGCTGTGGCCGGAGAACTCCTCCGACATCGACCCCTTCGCCAACCCCGACGCGCGCCAGGTCATCGACACGGCGGCCAAGGCGATCGGCGTGCCGATCTCCGTGGGCGGTGTCGTGGAGCGCGACGGCAAGCTGCTCAACGAGCAGATCCTGTGGGACCCGGTCAAGGGCCCGCTCCAGACGTACGACAAGCGGCAGATCCAGCCGTTCGGCGAGTACCTGCCGCTGCGTTCCCTCATCGGGGCGATCAACTCGGACTGGACCTCGATGGTCCGCCAGGACTTCAGCCGCGGCAGCAAGCCCGGCGTGTTCACCATCGACGGCACCAAGGTCGGCCTCGCCACCTGCTACGAGGCCGCCTTCGACTGGGCGGTGCGCGACACCGTCACCGACGGCGCGCAGATGATCTCCGTGCCGAGCAACAACGCCACCTTCGACCGCAGCGAGATGACCTACCAGCAGCTCGCCATGTCCCGGGTCCGTGCCGTCGAGCACAGCCGTACCGTCACGGTGCCGGTGACCAGCGGAGTCAGCGCGATCATCATGCCGGACGGGACGATCACCCAGAAGACCGGCATGTTCGTGGCCGACTCCCTGGTGCAGGAAGTGCCGCTGCGCTCCTCGCAGACCCCCGCCACGCGGCTGGGCATCCTGCCCGAGATGGCCCTGGTGCTGGTCGCCGCGGGCGGACTGGGCTGGGCGATCGGGGCGGGCAGGCGCAAGAGGCAGGAAACACCGGCCCGTTAGGGTCGGGGGCATGCCTACTCCTGACTTCATTCGTACGATCCGGGCCGCCGCCGGGCAGCAGCTCCTGTGGCTGCCCGGAGTCAGCGCCGTCGTCCTCGACGACGCGGGGCGGGTGCTGCTCGGGCAGCGCGCGGACAACCACAAGTGGACGGTGATCTCGGGCATCCCGGACCCCGGTGAGCAGCCCGCCGCGGCCGCCGTCCGGGAGGTGTACGAGGAGACGGGAGTGCACTGCGTCGTCGAGCGGGTGGTCCTCATCCGGTCCGGGAAAGAGATCGCCTACCCCAACGGCGACAAGTGCCAGTTCATGGACATCACCTTCCGCTGCCGGGCCGTCGGCGGCGAGGCGCGCGTGAACGACGACGAATCCCTGGAAGTGGGCTGGTTCGAGGTGGACGCCATGCCCCCGATGAGCGCAGGCCAGCAGTTCCGGATCAAACAGGCCCTGTCCGATGAACCCACATGGTTCGAGCCCACGACTCCCGAATGAAGTATGGGCTCTGACCACATGGGGCGAGGCGGGAGCGCTGCCTAGGGTCGGGGCATGACCCCGCCCAGCGCCCTCCCGGGCTCCCACGCCCCCACGCCCGACCTCGGCGGCCGCACCGCCCTCGTCACCGGCGCCGCCGGTGGCATCGGCAGCGCCTGCGTCCTGCGGCTCGCCGCCGCCGGGGCCAAGGTCAGAGCCGTCGACCGGGACGCCGCGGGCCTGGAGGCGCTCGTCGAGCAGGCCCGCGGCCTCGCGGGCGCCGTCGAGCCCCACGCCCTCGACCTCACCGACCTGGACGCCACCGAGCTCGCCGCGGCCGGCACCGACGTCCTGGTCAACAACGCCGGGATGCAACTGGTGCGCCCGCTGGAGGAGTTCCCGCCCGACGTCTTCCACACGATGCTCACCGTGATGCTGGAGGCCCCGTTCCGGCTCATCCGCGGCGCCCTGCCCCACATGTACGGCCAGGGCTGGGGCCGCATCGTCAACATCTCCTCGGTCCACGGCCTGCGCGCCTCGGCCTACAAGTCGGCCTATGTGTCCGCCAAGCACGGCCTGGAAGGACTCTCCAAGACCGCCGCCCTGGAGGGCGCACCCCATGGCGTCACCTCGAACTGTGTGTGCGCCGCCTATGTGCGCACCCCCCTGGTCGAGAAGCAGATCGCCGACCAGGCCCAGGTGCACGGAATCCCCGAGGAGCGCGTCCTGACCGACGTACTGCTCAAGGACAGCGCCCTCAAACGGCTCATCGAACCCGACGAGGTCGCCGAGGCCGTCGCCTACCTGTGCAGTCCGCAGGCCTCCTTCGTGACCGGCACCTCGCTCGTCCTCGACGGCGGCTGGACCGCGCACTGAACCGCAGCCGGCCCTCGGCCCCCCGAGTTGTCCACAGGGGCTGACCGGACGGTCGTGCCATGAGGAATCCTGTGAGCATGTCTCGCGATCACGTCCAGCCCGCCGAACGCTCCGCCGCCGCTGCCGCAGCGCCGGGCGGCGGCGCGGAGGCGCCGTTCCTGGAGCTGCTGGCCCGGGGTGCCTCCGCCGACGCCTACGAGCAGCCGCAGCTGCTCGCCCGCGCCGAAGGGCAGCCCGCCGACCGGCTCGCCGCGCTGGAGTCCGCCAAGCGGCTCGCCCTGCGCGTGCGCTCCGAACTGGAGGGACGGCGCAGGCGCGAGGCGGAGCTGTCCGCCCTCTTCGAGACGGCCCACGACCTGGCCGGCCTCAGGGACCTCGACGCCGTCCTGCAGGCGATCGTGCAGCGCGCCCGTTCGCTGCTCGGCACCGATGTCGCCTACCTCAGCCTGAACGACCCGGCGCGCGGCGACACGTACATGCGGGTCACCGAGGGCTCGGTCGCCGCGCGCTTCCAGCAGCTGCGGCTCGGCCTGGGGGAGGGGCTCGGCGGCCTGGTCGCCCAGACGGCCCGCCCCTACGTCACCGACGACTACTTCCACGACGACCGCTTCCAGCACACCCGCAGCATCGACGCCGGGGTCCGGGACGAGGGACTGGTGGCCATCTGCGGGGTGCCCCTGATGCTGGGCCACCACGTCATCGGCGTGCTGTTCGCGGCCGACCGGCGGGCCAGGGTCTTCGAGCGGGAGCAGATCGCACTGCTCGGCTCCTTCGCCGCCCTGGCCGCCGCCGCCATCGACACCGCGAACCTGCTCACCGAGACCCGCTCGGCCCTCGCCGACCTGGAACGCGCCAACGAGATCATCCAGGACCGCAGCGGCGTCATCGAGCGCGCCTCCGACGTCCATGACCGGCTGGCCGAGCTGGTGCTGCGCGGCGGCGGGGTGCACGACGTGGCCGCCGCCGTCTCCGAAGTCCTCGACGGCACCGTCGAGTTCACCGAGTCCGCCCCGGCCGACGCGGTGGAGACCTCGCGCGCCGACGGACACGCCGTACGGCACCAGGACGACTGGATCGCCGCCGTGGCCGCCGGCGGCGAACTCCTCGGCGCCCTCGTGCTGCGCGGCCACCCCGGACTCGACCCCGTCGACCAGCGCACCCTGGAGCGCGCCGCCATGGTCACCTCGCTGCTGCTGCTCGCCCGGCGCTCCGCCTCCGAGGCCGAACAGCGCGTGCGCGGCGAGCTGCTGGACGACCTGCTGGACGCCCGGGACCGCGACCCGCGCCTGCTGCGCGAGCGCGCCGCCCGGCTGGACGCCGACCTCGACGCCACCCACGTCGTCCTCGCCGCCCGCCTGGAGGGCCCCGTGGCCGACGCCGACCAGGAGGCCGCCGCCCGGCGGCGCCTGTGGTCGGCCGCGTCCCATCTGGCGGCCACCCGGCACGGCCTGGCCGCCGCCAGGGACGGCGGCACCGTCCTGCTGCTGCCCCTGGAACACGGCGACACCGCCACCGACCTGGCCCGCCGCACCGCCCACCAGCTGGGCACCGCCGTCCACGAAGCGGTCACCGTCGGCGCCTCCGCCCCCGTGGAGAACCTCGCCGCCCACCCGGACACCGTCGCCGCCGCCTACGAAGAGGGCCAGCGCTGCCTCGACGCCCTACGGCTGCTCGGCCGCTGCGGAGATGGCGCCGCGGCCGAGGACTTCGGCTTCGTCGGACTCCTGCTGGCCGGCGACCGGGACATCACCGGCTTCGTCGAGCGCACCATCGGCCCGGTCGTCACCTACGACGAGCGCCGCGGCACCGATCTGGTGCGCACCCTCGACGCCTACTTCGCCTGCGGGATGAGCCCGGCCCGCACCAAGGACGACCTGCACGTCCACGTGAACACGGTCGCCCAGCGCCTGGAACGCGTCGGCCGCCTCCTCGGCGACGACTGGCAGAGCCCGGCCCGCGCCCTGGAGATCCAACTCGCGCTGCGACTGCACCGGTTGTCGGCGCCGCCGACGCGCTGACCCCCGTACGCACGGACGCACGGGGGCCGGCTGCGAAGGGGCGGGGTCAGAGGGAGCGGGCGTCCGCCGTGCGGGCCGTGGCCGGCTCCTCGTCCTCGGGCAGGGACTCGATGTCGGACAGGTCCCGGTTACGGGTCTCCTTGGCCACGCCGACCGCAATCAGCGTCACCACGGCCGCGGCGATGACGTAGATGGAGATCCACGTGGAGTTGCCGTGGCTGTTGAGCAGGGCGGTGGCGATCAGGGGGGCCGGGGCGCCCGCCGCCACCGACGCGAACTGGGCGCCGATGGAGGCGCCGGAGTAGCGCATGCGGGTGGCGAACATCTCGGAGAAGAAGGCGGCCTGGGGCGCGTACATCGCCCCGTGCAGGACCAGGCCCACGGTCACCGCGAGGACCAGGTTGCCGAAGCTTCCGGTGTCGATCAGGGCGAAGAACGGGAACATCCACAGGCCCACACCGGCCGCGCCGAGCAGGTAGACGGGACGGCGCCCGACCCGGTCGGACAGCGCGCCCCAGCCCGGTATGACCGCGAAGTGGATGGCCGAGGCGATGAGTACGGCGTTGAGCGCGGTCTGCTTGGAGACGTCGGCCGCGCTGACGGCGTAGACGAGGATGAACGCGGTGATGACGTAGTAGCTGATGTTCTCGGCCATGCGCGCGCCCATCGCCACCAGCACGTCACGCCAGTGGTGGCGCAGCACGGACACGAGCGGGATCTTCTCGGTGGCCGCCGCCGCATCGGACTTGCGGGCCTCCGCCTGCGCCAACGCCTGCTTGAAGACGGGCGATTCATCGACAGACAGACGAATCCACAAACCGACGATCACCAGCACGCCCGAGAGCAGGAAGGGGATGCGCCAGCCCCAGCTGTTGAAGGCGCTCTCCGAGAGCACCGCCGTGAGCAGCGACAGCACACCGGTCGCGAGCAACTGGCCCGCGGGCGCGCCGGTCTGCGGCCACGAGGCCCAGAAACCGCGTCGCCGCGCGTCCCCGTGCTCGGACACCAGCAGCACGGCCCCGCCCCACTCACCACCGAGCGCAAAGCCCTGCACCAGCCGCAGCACGGTCAGCAGCACGGGAGCGGCCGTGCCGATCGTCGCGTGCGTCGGCAGCAGACCGATGGCGAACGTGGCCCCGCCCATCAGCAGCAGGCTCAGCACCAGCAGCTTCTTGCGCCCGAGCCGGTCGCCGTAGTGCCCGAAGACGAGGGCGCCCAGCGGGCGGGCGGCGAAACCGACGGCGTACGTCAGGAAGGACAGCAGGGTGCCGACGAGCGGGTCGGAGTTCGGGAAGAACAGCTTGTTGAAGACGAGCGCGGCTGCGGAGCCGTAGAGGAAGAAGTCGTACCACTCGATGGTGGTGCCGATGAGGCTGGCGGCGACGATGCGCTTCAGGTTGCCTGGCGTTGGGGGAGCGGATGCTGCGGAGGCCATGTTCGCCACTTCCTCGTGTGCGGTGGGGACGGGTACGTGCTGGCACACGGTAGGAAGTCGCACGTCAGGGGCACATGTGGTGGGGCAACATAGTTCGGGGCGCGGCTATGCGTGGGGCCACCATGCCCACAGGAGGGGCGCCCGCTATCGGCTCGGGGTGGCCACGGTGGTGCCGCGGTTGCTCGGGGCGCCGTGCGCTGCCAGTACCGCCTGCGCTGCTCGCTCTCCTGCCGCCAGCGCGCCCTCGATGTGACCGGCGTGGTCGGTGGCCGTCTCGGTGGACGCCCAGTACAGGCGGCCGTCGAGGGCCGGTTGGAGATACGAGGGGTGGCCGAAGAGCGAGTAGTCGGCGAGGTGCTGGACGGTGGACGGGGAGGTCCACCGTTCGGCGCTCCAGTTCTGCACGTGCAGGGCGTCCGGGGTGGCGGCGGCCGGGCCGAAGAGCTGGGCGAGTTGTGTGGTGACGGCCTGCTCGAAGCCCGGGCGGACGGTGCGCGCGTGTGCGAAGCCGAAGAGGGCGGCTGGCTCGCCGTCGGGCCCGGACATGTCGTGGATCTCCTGGAGCGGGCCGGTCCGGCTGAACGCGGCTCCGGCCAGTCCCGCCTCGCGCCAGAAGGCGGAAGGGTATTGGGCCACGACCTTGGCGACGGCCCCCATCCAGACCGGTGTGGAGCGGGCGAGGCGCACGAGGTCGGCGGGGAGTGCGTCGGCGAAGTCGATGCGCTCCATGGCCAGGGCCGGGGGGAGGGCCACGATGACGTGCTCGGCGTGGAGAGTGCCGGTCGGGGTGCGCACCTCAAGGCCGCCCTGGCGGTTGGGGTGGATGGCGGTGACGGGCGTGTTCAGTCGCAGGTGCTCGGCGGGTAGTGCGGCGGCGAGGGCGGTGGCGATGCTCTGGGATCCGGTGGCGAAACGGTGGGAGGGGGCATCGAGCAGGTTGCCGGTGAGGCGGCGTACGCCGGTGGTGTCCTGGAACATGGTGTCGCCGGCGAGGTGCTGGTCGAAGGTCTCGATGCCGCTGGTCGCGGCCAGGGTCCGTACGCGTTCCTCGCCGTCCCAGAACCAGGTGGCGCCCAGGTCGAGGGCCTGCTCGGGGTCGGCGGACAGCAGGCGTCCGCCGATGCGGTCGCGGGCCTCCAGGCAGACGGTGTCGCGGCCCGCGGCGTGCAGAGCGGTGGCCGCGGCCAGTCCTGAGGCGCCGGCGCCAATCACGATCACGTCGTGGCTGTCCCCGTGGGACATGTGGGGCTTTCCTTTCTGGTCAGGCCGAGGCCCGGTGTTCGGGGTACGGCTGCGGGGTGTGCCCGCGGGTCACCGGCCGTCCGTGGTGTCCAGGACGATGCGGAAGCGCGGAGCTCCGGACTGCAGCCGGGTGACGGCCTCGCCGGCCCGCTCCAACGGCATGCGCTCGATCATGGGCCGTACGCCGTTGGTGACGGCGAACGCCATCGCCTCCTCCGTCTCGCGGGCGCTGCCGGTGAGGTGTCCGGTGAGGGTGTGGCCGTTCATGACGAGCCGGGCCGCCGGGACGGTCACGGATCCGGCGTCGACGCCGACGAGTGTGAGCTGCCCGTGCACGTTCAGGCCGGTGAGCAGTTCGTCGACGGGGGTCGTGGAGGAGGCGGTGTAGACGATGAGGTCGGCGCCGCCGAGTGCCTTGAGGGCTGCTCCGGGGGCCTGGGCGTCGCTGTCGATGTAGTGGTGGGCGCCGAGGTCGCGGGCGAGCTTCTCGCGGTCGCCGCCGCGGGCGATGGCGACGGTCTCGTAGCCGAGCCCGGCCGCGAACTGTACGGCGAGGTGTCCCAGGCCGCCGATGCCGAAGACGGCGACCCGTCCGCCGGCGCGGATGCCGGCCTTGCGCACGGCGTTGAAGGTCGTCACGCCCGCGCAGCCGAACACGGCCGCGTCGAAGAGGTCGAGCTCGTCGGGGACGCGTACGAGCGCGTCGGCCGGGACGGTGATGCTCTGGGCCCAGCCGCCCGGGTAGGACAGGCCGGGCACCTTGCGTTCGGGGCAGTGCACGACGTCGCCCGCCCGGCAGAAGTCGCAGTGGCCGCAGCTGCCGCCGAACCATCCGACGGCCACGCGGTCGCCGACCGCCCAGCCCTCGACCTGCTCGCCGATCTCGGCGATGACGCCCCCGACCTCGTGCCCCGGGGTGACCGGGAAGGAGGTGCCCCGACCGGTGGCGGCGGCCGTTCCGATGTCGGCGTTGCACACGCCGCTCGCGGTGACGGACACGCGGACCCACCCGGTGGGCGGCGAGGTCGTCTCGGCCGTGGCGGGGTGCAGAGGGCCTCTGGGCTCGGTCACGACCATGGTCACGGCGGTGTCTGTCATGGTGCATTTTCCATTCCGAACAGGATGATGCTTATAGCTGCTGGTTATGCTGAATGAGCAGGTTCCCCACCGTAGGCAGAGCAAGAACAGCCTGGTAGGGGACGTCGGTGAATGGAGTTATAAGCCATGGCTATGAGCGATCGCCTGAATCCCGAAGGGCTCCGGTACGCGCAGGCGGTCGCGGAGACCAAGTCGTTCAGCGCCGCCGCGCGGGCGTACGGGGTCACACAGCCCGCCCTGTCGAACGGGATCGCCAAGCTGGAGGAGCGGCTCGGTGACAAGCTGTTCGACCGGTCGCCGCGCGGTGTCACACAGACCGCCTTCGGCGCCCGGATCCTGCCGCTGATCGAGCGGGCGCTGGGCGCGCTCGACGCCGTCGCGGCCGAGGCGCGGCGGCTGAAGGAGCCCGGCGAGCAGAAGGTCCGTATGGGCCTCTCGCCGCTGATCGGCTCCCACCTGGTCGCCCGGGCGTTCGGCAGGGTCCAGGACCTGCCCGTGCCCCGCGACCTCGTGCTGCGCGAGGCGAACATGTATGACCTGCGCGAATGCCTGCTGGCCGGCCGGCTCGACATCATCCTGATCCCGGCCGTGGCGGCGATGCCGCGCTTCGAGCACCGGGTCATCGACGTCGAGCCGATCGTCGTCGTCAGTCCCGAAACCGAAGAGAGTGCGCCCCTGGAACTGGAGGAGGCCGGCCAGGAGCAGTTCATCCTCGTTCCGGACACCTGCGGTCTGACCACGTTCACCACGCAGCTCTTCCAGGCGAACGAGCTGCCGCTGCGCGCCTATCCCGGCGAGGCCGCCAGCTACCAGGTCCTGGAGGACTGGACCAGGCTGGGCCTGGGCTCGGCCATGGTCCCGCGCTCCAAGCTCACCTCGCCCGACGTGCCCCACCGGCCGCTGATGAACCAGGGCCGTGAGGTGCAGATCTCCTTCGAAGCCGTGTGGAGCGCCGACTCTCCGCTCGGGCCGGACCTGCTCCGCCTCGCCGACAGCCTCGCGGCAGCCCGCTAGCCATACGCATCGCTTATAGCCGGATTCAGCGAGATCCTCTACCGGAGTCCACTCGGAGTGCCTAACTTGGCAGGCACGTCGGGGCGTCCACCGCTTCGCCCCTCCCCGCCGAATGAGTGAGGCATAACCATGGCGTATCTTCAGATCACCCTTCAGGTGGACCCGGTCAACCGGGTCGCGGCCGCAGGGGTGTACGAGAAGTACAAGCAGTCGTTCCTGGCGAGCGAGCTGTTCACCCGCGATGTGGTCGGCGGTCTGTCCCCGTTGCTGAAGGCGGCACCCGAGGTGCGCGTCTACGACGCGGTCTGAGTGCTCATGTACGAACTCGAAGCACTGCTCCGTGAGTACGACCGGGCCCGCACCTACACCGACGAGCTGTGGAAGGACCTCACCCCGGACGAGGTGACCTGGCGCCCGCACGAGAACTCCAGCGCCATCGGCTGGCATCTCGGCCACCAGGCCCACGTCGCCCACTTCATGATCCGCAACCTCACCGCGGCCGAGCCCAGCCCCGATCCGGAACTGGATGGCCTCATGGACTCGGCGAACCCGGAGAAGTTCCGCGGCGCACTGCCGACCGTCGAACGGCTCGGCGTGTTCCGCGACACCGTCGCCGAACGCGTCCACGCCCGCATCGGTGACATCGCCGCCGGAAAGGTCGGCGCCCCCACCCAACTGACCATCGTCGCCGGCCACTTGCTGACCGCGCTGATCAACCACGAGTACCAGCACGACCAGTGGATCAGCGAGGTCCGTGCCGAGAACCTCGGCCACGCGCTGCCGCCCGACCCGGAAGCGGACTGGCTCAGCCGCGTCGACGGCTATCTCGTCTGCAACCCCTACGCCTGACCATCCCACTCCCTCGCAGGAGCACCAAATGTCCAGCACCACCCTCGACTTCACCGGCCAGAAGGTCGTCGTCATCGGCGGCACCAGCGGCATGGGCTACGCCGTCGCCCGCCACGTCCTCGACGCCGGTGGCACCGCCGTCGTCACCGGCCGCACGAAGGCGGGTGCCGACGAGGCCGCGGCGGCCCTGTCCACCCACGGCAAGGCCTTCGGCCGGCATCCGCGTCAACGCGGTCGCCCCCGCCGTCGTACGCACCCCGATCTACGAGGAGTTCATCCCGAAGTCGGACGTCGACTCCGCCCTCGACGGCTTCGACGACTTCCACCCGCTCGGCCGGACCGGCACGCCCGACGACGTGGCCGCCACCGTGGCCTTCCTGCTGTCGGACAGGACCGACTGGGTCACCGGCGCGGTGTGGGACGTCGACGGCGGCGTCATGGCCGGCCGCAACTAACCTGCCCGGTCTTCGCAGAGCGCCGTCTGCACGGCGGCCTCGATGTCGTCGCTCTGCGCGTCCGAACTCCCCGGGCCGAGGTTCACCATGACCGTCGCCTGCCTGCCGCCGACCGTGGCGCCGCCCGCCGTCTCGTAGCCGAGGAAGTCGCCGGTGTGCCCCCAGTAGAGGCCGCCGCAGGGCAGTGGCTTGCTCTCCAGGCCGAGGCCGTAGGCCCGGCCGTCCGAGTCGCCGGTGGGCCGGGTGTTCATCATGTCCCGGAGCTGGGCCGGGCGCAGCAGCTTGCCGCGTACGAGCGCGTCCAGGAAGCGGTTGGCGTCGGTGCCGCTGGAGATCATGCCGCCCGCCGCGCCCCCGACGGAGGGGTTGATCCTCGTGATGTCCATGAGCGGCGCGTCCTTGCCCGGCTGCACGTACCCGCGTGGGTGCGGTCCGGGGATCACCGAGGCATCGCCCGGCACATACGTCTCGTGCAGGTGCAGCGGTTCGATGATGCGCTTGCTGATCTCCTCGCCGTACGTGTGGCCGGTCACCTTCTCGATGATCAGGCCGGCCAGCAGGTAGCCGGTGTTGGAGTAACTCCAGTCGGTGCCGGGCTCAAAGGTCGGGGGGTGGGCGAGCGCGATGTTCACGAGGTCGAGGGGGTCGTAGTGGGCCAGCGGGTCCTTGAGGATCTCCTGCGGATTGAAGTGGTCGAGGAAGTCGGGCAGGCCGCTGGTGTGTTGGAGCAGCTGACGGACGGTGATCGTCCGTCCGTCGTTGCCGTGTCCGCGGACGACACCGGGCAGATAGCGTTCCACCGGTGCGTCGAGGGCGACGCGACGCTCCCCGACCAGCTGAAGCATGACCGTCGCCGTGAACGGTTTGGTCATGCTGCCGATCCGGAACCTGCTGTCGGGGTGGACCGGAGCGTGGCTCTTCACGTTCCCGACGCCGCTGGTCAGCACCGTGCTGCCGCGCCGGTCGCGCACCTCGACGAGCGCACCGGGTGCGCCGTCGATCGTGGTGAGCCGCTCCAGGAGTTCGTGCAGCCGGGTGTGGTCAACGGCCTTTGCGGACTGAGCGGCGGAGGCGGCGGCAGCGTTGTTCGGTACGCTCCCCGCGATACCTGCCGCCACGGCCAGGGTGAACACGCCGGCCAGCGCACGCCCGTGCTTGATCATGTATGCCTCCTGGATCGTGAGGGTCCTGGTGTCGGGTGTGCGTCCCACGATGTCCGCGGAGTGCGAGTCGGTGCGATGGGGTGATCATCCGGATCGGTGGTGGGGCTTGCCCCCGGCCGTAAGGAGACGCGCCGTATCGAACAGCAGAACCCGGTGCCGGGCGGGGCCGTGCGCCCCGCCCGGCCTGACGGGCTATCCCTCTCGCACCTCCCTCGCATAGGGCGCGACAGCGATCCGGTCGATCAACGGCGCCTGGCGGGAGCGGAGCAGCACGCCGGGGAAGGTGTCCGAGGCGTATGTGGTGCCGTCGAAGTTCGGCAGTTCCTCGGAGCGGAAGGTGATGGTGTTCTGGCCCTTCTTGAGGTGGACCGGGACGGTCAGTTCCCAGAAGTTGTTCTGGTGGAAACTGTGCGGGAAGCTGACGCGCCGCGTCTCACCGCCGCCCACGGTGATGTCGGCGTGGCGGACGAGCGGGTCCGGGTTGTAGTGCGTGGCCTCGGACTGCTCGGGGTTGGAGTAGCGCACGCGCAGCGCGTGCAGGCCGGTCCGGTCGGCCTCGACGGTGAACGTCGCCGTGTTGCCGTTGCCCGGGTCACCGCCGATGCCGGTGATCGCCGTACCGTCGGTGGCCAGGGACAGCGGGGAGAGCGTGGCCGAGCCTGCGAGTTCGGCGGCGCCCGCCTCGTAGGTTCGCGTGGGGAGCGTGCCCTCGGTGAACGTGACCGTGAGACGGTCGACGAGGGTGGCGGACGAACTGCCGGTCACCGTCACCTTGTTGAGTCCGCCCGAGAGGGAGACGGCCGCGCTGCGCTTGCCCTTGGCCAGGCGCAGGACGTCATGTCCGTTCACGGCGAGCCGGGCGTTCGCGGCGCCGAGCGTGTCGACCTTGAGGGTGGCCTCGCGGTCGGTGGGGGAGTAGACCCAGAACGTGGCGGTCTGGTCCTTGGCGAGCCGGGCCGCGCCCGAGCCGGTGGCCGGGGTGCCGGACCGCTCGGGCAGGTCGTAGACAGGCCGTGCCCCGCCGTTCAGCCAGGCCAGTTCGCCCTCGTACACCTGGGCCGCTGCTGATGCCTCGGGCAGGGAGAGGGTGAGGCGGTCCACGATGGCGTCGCCCTTGGTGGCGCGCTTGCCGTCGAGGCTCTTCGCGGCGAGCGTCAGAGTGTGTTTGCCCTTGGTCAGCCGTACCTCGGTGTCGGCGTGGTCCCACACCACCCACTTGTAGCCGAGCGGCAGGTGCAGCTCCTGCTCGCTGTCCGCCTCGCCGTCCACCCGTAGGTAGACGTTGGTGGGGCCCTGTTCCTTCACCCGGTCGACGGTGTTGAGGGAGTTGGCGAAGACGCTCAGGTCGTAGGTGCCGTCCTCGGGTACGTCCACGCTGAAGTCGAGCGTGACGTCGGAACCGGTGCGCAGGCCGCCGACGTTGTAGCCGCCGGAGGTGTAGAACTTCGAGACGTCGCGCGGCGAGCCCTCCGGGCCGTTCTTGGAGTAACCGGCCCCGGTGTGGGCGGCGTCCTCCGCCTCGTACGATCCCTGCCAGCGCACGGGCGGAGACTGCGTGCCCCTCGCCTCCCCGGCCGGGCTGAGGACTATCTCGTAGGCCGAGGATTCCCTGAGTTCCGGCAGCCGGCCCTCGCCGAAGTCGACGACCACCGTGCCGTCGTCAGCGACCTTCAGGTTCTGCTCGGCGAGCAGCTTCGGGCCGGAGGAGTCGCCGAGCTGCCCGCTCCAGTCGATCTCCCTGACCCAGGCGTGCACTTGGTCCCCGAAGACGTTCTTCGGGACGTCCGCGAAGGTGATGTGACCCTTGCCGGTGGAGCCGCCGAAGATCAGCCGGGCCTGCCGCTTGGACGCATCGAGCGTGGCCACGCCCTGCATGGTGTAGTTCTGGCCGGGGAACGGCGGCGTCACCTGCACCGTGTGCCCGCTCATCGAGGCGTAGGAGTTCAGCAGCCACCACTGGCCGTTGCCGCGGTTGGACTGCACCGCGGAGTCGGAGAGGTTGCCGTCGATGTTCCAGTACGCGATGTCGGCGTCCACCTTGGACTCCTCGATCGCGGACACCCACTGGATCATCTGGCCGGGGACGGAGGTGTGGTAGTTGAAGGCGTACTCGTTGATGTTGATGGGGAGTTGGGTGCCTTCCCGGTCCGTGCCCTTGAACAACTCCCTCTCCCACGCGCGGTACTTGGCGACACTCTGGCGCACCGCCTCCGGGTGGCTGAGCTCGTGCCAGGTGATGACGTCCGGGAGGGTGCCGGCGGCCAGGGTGTGGGTGAGGAAGCCCTTCACCTGGGTGTACAGGACGCTGGTGTTGGGGCCCGCTATGCGGGCGGCCGGCATCTTGCTCCTGATGAGCTTGTGGACGTCGTCCCAGGCGGCGAAGTAGTCGTCGGGGTCGCTCAGCCAACTGACCTTGTTGTAGCTCCACTCGCCGGTGCCGAACATGTTGCCCTCGGGCTCGTTGAACGGCACGAAGACGATGTTGTCCTGGTACCGCTCCGGCAGCCGCAGGACCTGGTCGACCTGATCCGCGATCTTCCCCTTGTAGAGCTTGAGCTTCTCCTCGGGAGTGTCGCCCGGCCACTGGTACGGGAAGCCGCGGTGGATGTCGGTCATGTAGATGTACACATCGCCGTCGGTGGAGTCGGCCAGCGGCTCGACCACCTCCAGCGCGTCGGCGCCGGGGTGCTGCGGACCGTCCTGCGCCTTCGTGGACACCGTGCGCAGGCCCATGCCCTCGATGAGGTTGTTGGTGGGGACGTCCGGTCCGTACACGCCGTAGAGCGTGCCGGAGGCGCCGCCGTGGAACGCGCCGGTGTCCGAGCCGAGGTCGACGGTCAGCTCACCCTCGCGGACCACGGTGACGGTCGCCTTCACCGCGCGCCCGGCCGCCGTACCCGCAACGGTGAACGTGCCCGGCCGGGCGTACCGCTCGGACGGTACGGCGTCCCAGGTGACCGGCGTGTCGCGGTCGTATCCGTCGGAGAAGGAGGAACGGACGGCGCCGGGCAGGGACGGGGCGGTCCCGGTCGTCGTACGGACCTCGAAGGCCGTCCTCGACAGCTCCTGGACGGTCGGCACGGCCGGGACCAGTCCGGCCACCTGCTCGGCGCTGAGCGCCGTGTGCCACACCGTGAAGTCGTCGATCGCGCCCTTGAGCAGCGGGTCCGGGTAGAAGGACTTGCCGATGTAGCCGGCGGCCGTGGCCGAACTGTCCAGCAGATCACGGGCCTTGACGGTGGTCTCGGCCGAGGAGACCGGCACGCCGTCCAGGTAGGTGGTGAGCCGGCGCGCGGAGGTGTCGAGGGTGACGGTGACCGTCCGCCATGCGTCCGCGGGCAGTGGCGCGTACCCGGAGACCTGTGCTTCGGCTCCCCCTCCGCCGGTGGTCAGGGCGGTGCGCAGCACCTCGTTGCCGTTGGAGGGGGTGGTGAAGAGGTACTTGGTGGTGCCGGTGCCCAGGTCGAAGATGCGCTGCCAGGACGACGTGTCGCCGCTCCACTTCAGGCGGGCGGAGACGGTCAAGTCGCTTGCGTCGCCGAGTACTTCGCGGGGCAGGCGGACGTAGGCGCCGTCGGAGGTGGGTGCCCCGCCGGGCAGGGCCAGCGCCCGGCCGCCGTCCGTGCCCGCGACGGAACCGGCGGTGGAGCTGTTGACCAGGCTCGCCGTGAGGCCGTTGCCGGAGCTGTCGGCGATCTTGCCGGAGGTGAAGTCGTCCATGTCGAAGGTGTACCGGGCGGCGGGCTGCGGCGCCTCGGCCGCCTGCGCGGGGACGGCGGGTGCGGCCAGCAGGCCCGCGCCGAGAGTCAGGGCCACGGCGACCGGGGCGCGGCGCCGGGCGGATCTGTCAGCGGATGGCATGGATTGCGTCCTCAATCCTTCAGTAGCGGGATACGGGCCTTCAGCGGCGGGTTGCGGGCGGCCCAGACATGTGTCGAACCGATTCGATCGGGTGCGATAGGCGGAGGTGAGGGAAGTTCGCAGGTGGGAGGGTGGCAGCCGTGAGCCGCAGGGGCTGCGCGAGGTCGGCCCGCAATGGGCCGGAAGGGTGGCTGATCGAACCGGTTCGGCGAAGCTAGCACCGGGACCCCGGGCCAGCAATCCCCTCGACGTGACGGTCTTTCGGCCTCTGACCGGGGTTCCGGAAAAGCGGTCGACGGTGTTGACAGGCCCTCGGGCTGTTCCTACCTTCGCTTCATGCGAACCGGTTCGACAATCGGGATCGCCTCTTCACCGTTCCCCGCCTCACGCGACCGGCGATATGTTCCTCCCGGAACAGCGAACCGGTTCGAGCAAGGAGTTCCCGTGAACATCGGTGAGATCGCCAAGCGGGCCGGTGTCTCGCGGAGCACCGTGTCCTACGCGCTGAGCGGCAAGCGCTCGGTGTCGCAGGAGACGCGCCGGAAGATCCAGCAGGTCGTCGACGAGCTGGGCTACCGGCCCAGCGCCAGTGCCCGTGCCCTGGCCAATGGACGCACCAGCACCCTCGGTCTGGTCTTCCCGCCGGCCGGGAACCACTACACGGGGATGCAGCTGGATTTCATCGGCAGCGTGGTGGAGGCCGCCGCGGCCTACGACTACGACGTGCTGCTGTCACCGAGCGGTGTGGACAGCGACCGCTCCTTCCAGCGGCTGTTGGGGGAGCGGCGGGTCGACGGCGCCATCCTGATGGAGATCAGACTGGAGGACGACCGGGTCGATCACCTGGCCGCACTGGACTTTCCCGCCGTCGCCATCGGCCGCACCGCGCACCCCGAGGGCGGCTGGTGGGTCGGCCTGGACCACACCGCGCTGGCGGCGGCGTGCGTCCATCACCTGGCCGACCTCGGCCATCGCAGGGTCGCCTTCGTCAACCGGCCCGAGCAACTGCTGCGGGCGGGTTACGAGTCCGCCCACCGCGGCCTGGACGGCTTCACCAAGGCCGCCGCCGAGCGCGGGCTGACGGTGCGGACGTACTGCTGCGGGGACGACGCCGCCTCGGGCCAGGCGTGCGTGGAACGGATCCTGCACGACGATCCCGCGACCACGGCCCTGGTCACCCTCAACGAGGCCGCTCTGGGCGGCCTCTACCGAGGGCTCGCCCAGGCGGGCCGCCATGTGCCGCGCGACTTCTCCGTCACCGGGGTCGTGGCCGGCCGCTGGGCGGAGACGGTGACCCCGCAGCTCACCGCGGCCGACGTGCCGGCCGAGGAAATGGGCCGGCGTGCCGTCGAACTGCTCGTGGAGCGGCTCGACCATCCCGACGCCCAGCCCCGGCACCATCTCCTCGCGCCGCCGATCTCACTGCGGGCCAGCACCGGGCCCATGGCGTCGTCCTGACCGCACCGGCCGGGTAGCCCCCGCGCCTGTTCTTCCTTCCGCCGACCGCTTGAAGCGCCACCGGTGCTGTTCGGCGTGCCCGCCCCTGCCCGCACTGCCATGTCCACGGCACCCGCATGTCAAAAGCCGCACGCCAAAAGCCGCACGCCAAAAGCGGCATGCCCAAAGCCGTATGCCAAAGACCTCATGCCCAGAACAAGGGAACCTCGATGAACAACTCCTCCGGACAACGCCGTCTGGCCGCCGCAGCCCTGACCGCCCTGGCCGTGACCGTCAGCGCCACCGCCTGCTCCTCCGACTCGGGCAGCACCGACGCCGAGGGCGCCGGCAGCGGCACGTACAGCATCTGGGACCCCTACCCGCAGTTCGACAAGGACTCGGCGTGGGTGAAGCTGCTGGACAAGTGCGGCGCCGAGGCCGGCGTCAAGGTCGAGCGGACCGGCTTCGACACCAGCGACCTGGCCAACAAGACGCTGCTGGCGGCACAGCAGGGCAACTCCCCGGACGTCCTCGTCGTCGACAACCCGGTGGTGTCGACCCTGGCCGAGGCGGGCGTGCTCACCACGACCGACGAGAACAAGCTGGACACCTCCAAGGTCGACCCCAACCTCCTCGCGGCCGGCCAGTCGGGCGGCAAGACCTACGGCACCCCGATCGGCGCCAACACCCTTGCCCTCTACTACAACAAGGAGGTGCTGAAGGAGGCCGGGGTGGACATCGCCTCGGTCAAGGACTGGGCATCGCTGACGGCGGCGCTGGAGAAGGTCAAGAAGGCGGGCAAGAAGGGCATCACCTTCTCCGCGATCGGCACGGAGGAGGGCAGCTTCCAGTTCCTGCCGTGGTTCTGGGGCGCGGGCGCCGAGCTGACCGCACTCGACTCCGACCGGGCCGTGTCCGCCCTGACCCTGTGGAAGGACTGGCTGCAACAGGGCCACGCCCCGAACTCGGTGCTCAACAACACCCAGACGACCAGCTGGCAGGAGTTCACCAGCGGCGACTACGCCTTCGCGGAGAACGGCACCTGGCAGCTCGCCGGCGCCAAGGAGGCCGGCTTCGAGTACGGCGTCCTGCCCATACCCGGCGCCGACGGCGGCAACGCCGCCGCCCCGACCGGCGGCGAGTTCGTCACCCTCCCCATCCAGGAGGACTCCGGCCGCCACGCCACCTCCCAGAAGCTGGCGACCTGCCTGACCAGCACCGACAACCTCTACGACACCGACACCACGCTGTCCTACGTGGCCCCCACCGGCGAGGTCCAGGACAAACAGGTGGCCGCGAACGCCGAGTTGAAGCCGTGGGTCGACGCCGTCAAGTCGGCCAAGGGACGCACCAGCGACGACCTGGGCACCAAGTACCCCAGGATCTCCGAGCAGTTGTGGAAGGCCGTCCAGTCCGCCCTCAGCGGATCCAAGTCGCCCGAGGACGCGCTCACTTCGGCGCAGGCCGCGGTCAAGTGACGTGGGTCCGATGAAGCAGACGACCCGTCCGCCGGAACACCGGCCCGGACCGGCGTTCCTCGCGCCACCCCCGGCCGCCCCGGCCCGCCGCCCGGCCTCCCCGCAGTGGGCCGCCTGGGCATTCCTCACCCCGGTGACCCTCTACCTCGTCCTCTTCTACGCCTATCCGCTGTACCGCAACCTCGACCTCAGCCTGCGCCACTACACCGTCCGCTCCTTCGTCCAGGGCGACGCGCCCTTCACCGGACTGGCGAACTACCGGACCGTCTTCGACGACCCGACCTTCGCCCCGGCCCTGCTGCACACCGTGGTGTTCACTGTCGTGTGCCTGGTCTTCCAGTACGCCGTCGGCCTGGCCCTCGCGGTCTACTTCAACCAGCACTTCCGGCTGTCGGCGACGCTGCGCGCCCTGTTCCTGGTGCCCTGGCTGCTGCCGCTGATCGTGTCGGCCTCCACCTGGTCGTGGATGCTCAACAGCGACTCCGGCATCGTCAACGCCGCCCTGCGCATACTCGGCATCGGACCGGTGAACTGGCTGACCTCACCGTCGTGGTCACTGACCTCGGTGATCATCGCCAACATCTGGATCGGCGTGCCCTTCAATCTGGTGGTGCTCCACAGCGGTCTGCAGTCCATCCCCAAGAGCCTGTACGAGGCGGCCGCGCTCGACGGGGCCAACGCCTGGCAGCGCTTCTGGCGCGTCACCTTCCCGCTGCTGCGCCCGGTCTCCGCGATCACGCTGCTGCTCGGGCTGATCTACACGCTCAAGGTCTTCGACATCATCTGGATCATGACCAAGGGCGGCCCGGCGGACTCGTCGACCACCTTCGCCACCTGGTCCTACCAGCTCGGCTTCGGCAACCTGCTGCCCGCCTTCGGCCCGGGCGCGGCCGTAGGCAACCTGCTGGTCGTCGCCGCCCTCGTCCTCGGCCTGGTCTACGTCCGTGTCGAACGAAAGCAGACGCTGTCATGAACCGAAGCACCAGCCGTACGGGGTGGAAGACGGCCCTCGGTCTGCTGCTGACCGCGATCATGCTCTTCCCGGTCTACTGGATGCTCAACGTCTCCCTCACCCGCGACCAGGACATGCGCAAGAGTCCACCGGACCTGCTGCCCACCCACGGCACCCTGGACGGCTACCGCACCGTCCTCGAAGAGCAGTTGCCCTACCTCGGCACCAGTCTCGTCATCGGCCTGGGAACCGTCGTCCTGACCGTGGCCCTGTCCGCCCCGGCCGGATACGCGCTGGCCAAGCTGCGCCCGCGCGGCGGCGGCATCCTGAGCTTCGTCCTGCTGGCCGCCCAGATGATCCCCGGCATCATCATGGCGATGGGCTTCTACGCCATCTACCTCCAACTCGGCCTGCTCCAGTCCGTTCCCGGCCTGATCGTCGCCGACTCCACCCTGGCCGTCCCCTTCGCCGTACTCATCTTCACCGCGTTCATGTCCGGCATCCCCGGCGAACTGCTCCAGGCCGCGAAGACCGACGGCGCCGGCGCGTTGCGCACCTTCTCCGCGATCATCCTGCCGATGAGCCGCAACGCCGTCGTCACGGTGTCCCTGTTCGCCTTCCTGTGGTCCTGGTCCGACTTCGTCTTCGCCGGCACGCTGGTCAACGGCGGCGCCCACGAGCCGATCACCCTCGGCATCTACCACTACATCGGCAACAACAACCAGCAGTGGAACGCCATCACCGCCACCGCCGTCGTGGCCTCGCTGCCCGCCGCGGTCATCCTCGTCCTCGCCCAGCGCTACGTCGCCGCCGGTGTGACCGCGGGTGCCGTCAAGGACTGACCCCTTCCGCGTTGTCCGTTGCCCCTGATCAAGAAACGAGTCGCCCCCTGATGACCGTCGCCCGGTCCGGTCCGTCCTTCTCCGTCCACGACATCCCGTTCAGCACACACGGATCCTGGTTCGGCATATCGCCGGTGGTGGCGGAGCAGACCCACTCCGACCACCTCCACCTCGTCTCGCACCAGAACGGCATGCACCCCGTACTGCGCCTGGTCCCCCTGGACCTGGCGACGGGCGAGCCCGCCGAAGCACACATCGAGGCGACACCGGGACTGCTCAGCTGGACCGGCGAGGCCGGGCACATCCACCTCGCCTACGCGTCGCCGGACACCGTACGTCTGCGAGGGCACGGCCTGGGCGTCGGCATCGGCGCGGCGACCCGGGCCCTGACCCCGTTCAGCGGCACCTACTTCTTCCACGACCCGGCAGCGGACGCACACGTGTTCACCTCCTACGAGACCGGCCGCCGCTACCGCGTCACCGTTCTCTCCGGCACCATTGCCGAGACGACCGGAGCCCAGGCCCTGGGCAGCGCCGACCGTGGACTCGCCCTGACCGCGGAGGCGGGCGGCGCCTGGGAGATCGCGATCGAGGAACTCGACACGGCTCGCCCGCGGTACGCGCCCTCGGCGACCTTCGACGTGGTCGTGGACCGCGCACAGCGCCTGTTCGCGGACTTCGTCGACACGGTCGCGCCCTGGCGCTCGCCTGCCACCCCGGCGGCCGAACTCGCCGCGTACGTCGTCTGGTCGGCGACCGTACGCCCAGCGGGCCTGGTCACCCGGCCGGCCGTGCTGATGTCCAAGCACTGGATGGACAAGGTGTGGAGTTGGGACCACTGCTTCAACGCCCTTGCCCTGGCCCCCGGATGCCCCGAACTGGCCCTGGACCAGTTCGCCCTCCCCTTCGACCACCAGGACGACAGCGGCGCCCTGCCCGACTCGGTCACTCACTCCGAGGTCCTGCACAACTTCGTCAAACCGCCCATCCACGGCTGGGCCTTCGGCCGACTGCGCCGACGGCTGGCGACACCTCCCAGCCGCGCCGAACTGGCCGAGACATACGACCGGTTGACACGCTGGACGGACTTCTGGCTCACCGCACGGCGAACCCCCGGCGCCCAACTGGCCCACTACCAGCACGGCAACGACAGCGGCTGGGACAACGCCACCACCTTCGACCCGGAGCGCGTGGTCGCCACGGCCGACCTGTCCGCCTTCCTCGTCCTCCAACTGCATGAACTTGCCTGTCTTGCCGAGCAGTTGGACCAGCAGGCCGACGCTCACCGATGGGGCCGAGCAGCGCAGGAGATCCAGACGGCCCTGCTCGACCAGCTGTGGAACGGAGACAGGTTCGTCGTCCGGGGAGTCGCCTCCGGGGACACCTGGAGCACCTCCAGCCTGCTCGACCTGATGCCCATCGTGCTGGGCGAGCACCTGCCCGGCGACGTCAGCGGCACCCTCGCCGACCACATCAAGGCCCACCTGACCCCGTACGGCCTCGCCACCGAACTGACGAGCTCCCCGCACTACCTCGCCGACGGCTACTGGCGCGGCCCGATCTGGGCGCCCGCCACCGTCCTGATCCACGACGGTCTGCGCCGCGCCGGCCACGACCGGCTGGCCGACGACATCGGCGCCCGCTTCCGCGCCCTGTGCGAAACCCACGGCTTCGCCGAGAACTTCGACGCGCTGACCGGGGCGGGCCTGCGCGACCGCGCCTACACCTGGACCGCCAGCAGCTACCTCCTCCTCGCCGAGGAGCACGCTCGTCGAGGCGAGCGCTGACCGGCGACGGTCGCGAGCGCTGGCCGGCCGGTGGTCAGGCGGGCACGGCGCCGACCAGGCCGCCGTCGACGACGAGGTCCTGGCCGTTGACGTAGGACGCGTCGGACGAGGCGAGGAAGGCCACGGCCGCCGCGATCTCCTCCGCGCGTCCGAAGCGGCCCGCCAGGACCTGGCCGGTCAGCGCCGCCGCCTCGGCCGTGCTCAGTGCGTCGTAGGGGTACATCGGGGTGTCGATGTACCCGGGGCTGACGGAGTTGACGCGGATGCCGCGCGGGGCGAGCGCGGCGGCGAGGGTGCGGGCCAGGTTGTGCACCGCGGCCTTGGTAGCCGAGTACAGGGTGAGGACGCTGTTGCCGCGGTGGAGGGTCCAGGAGGCGTTGATGACGATCGAGCCTCCGTCCGCCAGGTGCGGCAGAGCCTTTTGGACGGTGAAGAACACCCCCTTGAGGTTGACGTCGACGCCGTGGTCGAAGTCCGGCTCGGTGATGTCCTCGAACGGCAGGAACGTGCCGGTGCCCGCGTTCGCGAAGAGGCTGTCCAGGCGGCCGTGCCGGTACCGGACCGTCTCCATCAGCGCGTCCACCGCGCCGAGGTCGGCCGCGTCGGCCACGACCCCCGAGGCGCACGGGCCGAGCTCCTGGACGGCGGCGTCCAACCGGGCGCGGGTGCGGCCGGTGACGACGACATGGGCGCCCTCGGCGATGAGACGGTGTGCGGTCGCCAGGCCCATGCCGCTGGTGCCGCCGGTGATGAGGACGGTCTTGCCGGTGAAGCGGTTCATGACAGCTCTCCCGCGAGGTGGTCGGTGAGACGGGGCAGCCAGTCGGGCCGCGCGTTGCCGAGAAGGTGGTCCCCGTGCGGGACGGACAGGTGGGTGCCGTGCGGCGCCGACCGGGCCAGGGGCTCGCCGTTCGTCACGCCGGGAATGACGTCCTGGCCTCCGTCCACGACAAGCAGCGGGCCCGCGATGCGGGGCGCCAGGGCGGCGAGGTCCACGTGGTGGGCGAAGGCGCGGGCCGCGTCGGCTCCTCCGGTGCGTCGGGTCATGATGTCCCGTACCGGCGGGGGCAGTTCCTCCCAGTCGAGGCGGAAGGGGCCGCTGACCGTGGCGACCGCTGCCACGCGTGGTTCCAGTGCCGCGGTCCGGGCCGCGAAGTAGCCGCCCAGGCTGAGACCGACGAGTGCGATGCGGGCGACGCCGAGGGCGTCGATGACCTGGGCGACGACCTGCTCGTAGTCGGGCCTGAGGGTGGTGGTGGCCGCGAGCACGCCCTGTCCGGGGCCGTCCATGGCGAACACGGCCAGCCCCCGCCCCAGCAGCGCGGACATCAGATCGAGGAACTCCTCCTTGGCCGAGTCCAGGCCGGGGACGACGACCACCGTGCCGCGTGCGTCGGCGGGCCCGCGGAGCCAGCCGGTGAACCCTTCGCCGCTCACGCGCCGGGCCGTGGGCTCCAGTGCGGTGAGTGCCCGGCCCAGGGCGTGGTCCGCCGCTGCGGCCGCACGGCCTGCCTCCGCGTGCGGCGCGAGCGTGGCGAGGTGGAACCAGCGGGCCGCCATCAGCAGGTGCTCACCCGCGGAGCGGGACGATCCGGCCTGCTCCGCGCGCCGGAGGTAGGCCTGTCCGGTGCGCACGAAGGACGGTCCCCAGTCGGAGACGGCGGTGAGACCGTCGGTGACGCGACGGTACTCGTGGGGGTCCACGCCCGCCCCGGTGGCGCGCGTCCACTGGGCGGCGGCGAACTCGGAGGCGCTCATGGTGCTTCTCCCGTCAGCAGAACGGCCTTGCCGCGGATCCGGCGCTCGCGCAGGTCGACCAGCGTGCCGGCGGTCTCCGACCAGTCGGCGATCCGGCCGATCTCCGGGTGCAGCCTCCCCTGCTCCACCAGGCGCACCAGAGCGGCGAGATCGGGGCCGTAAGGGGCGCCGGCGTAGTGGAAGTGCTGGATCGTGACGCGCTCGGGCCCGCTGAGCAGGTGGAAGAAGTCGAGGGTGACCGGGATGCGGCTCGCCTGGCCGAACCAGACGAGCGTGCCGCCCGGGCGCACCTTGGAGAGGGCGAGGGGCAGCTCCGGCCCGCCCGTGGACTCCAGCACGACGTCGAACGGCCCCTGGGCTCCCGCTACTTCGTGCACCACCGTGGCGCCCAGCTCCGCCAGCCGCTCGCCGCGCACCGGCGTGGCCGTCACCGCGGTCAGCTCGGCTCCGGCTGCCACGGCCAGCTCGGTGACATAGTGGCCGACCCCGCCCGAGGCGCCGGTCAGCAGCACCCGCCGGCCGGCCAGGGAACCGGCCGTACGCAGCAGGCGCAGCGCGGTGATCCCGGCCAGGGGCAGGGCCGCCGCCCGTGCGTTGTCGATGCCGTCCGGGAGTACCGCGAGAGAGTGCGTGGGTACGGCGGCGTACTCGGCCCAGCCGCCCTGTGCCGGATGCCCGACGACCCGGGTGCCGATGCCGGGGCCGGAGCCGTCGGCCGCGGCCTGTACGACGAGCCCCGCTACGTCCTTGCCGGGGAGCAGATTCGGGCGGGGCTGTTCGAGGAGGAACGTCTCGCCCCGGTTCGGTGCGAACGCCTCGACCTTGATCAGAGCCTCACCGGGCCCCGGGACGGGCTGAGGGACCTCGGCGAAGGCGACCGGACGCGCCGCTTCCCCCGTGGGAATCAGTCTTTGCATGCCGAGGATGCAACCCCCGAGGCCGCCCCACGATCCAACAACGCCTGGGCAAGACCGACAACTTCCGGTTGTCGCCCATGGTGGGACCTATGGTGGGAGCCATGGATATCGACGTGGCGCAGGTACGAGCCTTCGTCCGCGTTGCCGAGGAACTGCACTTCGGGCGGGCGGCCGTGACCCTCGCCATCTCCCAACAGGCGCTGTCCAAAAGGATCGCGCGGCTGGAATCCCTGCTCGGCGTCACGCTGTTCCGGCGCGGTGGCGGCGGGGTCCGTCTCACCGAGGCCGGACAGCGTTTCCTCGCACCGGCCCGACAGACCCTGACCGCCGCCGACGCCGCGGTCGCAGCGGCCCTCGGGAAGGACCGCCCGCTGCACGTCGACGTCTGGGGACACCTCTACGCGCCGATGCGGACACTGGCCCAAGTCACCGGACAAACAGGGGAGTTGGTGCTGGGCCACGGCCGCGATCTGCCGTCGGTGTCTCATGCGCTGCTGCACGGCGACATCGACGCCGCCTTCGGCCGGGTCCACCCCCCTCTGCACACCGGGCTGACCCACCGCCTTGTCCGCCTCGAACCGGTGGACGCCGTCCTGAGCGCGGACCATCCCCTCGCAGCCGAACCGGCGCTACGGCCCGACCAGTTGCGCGGCAGCGTGCTGTGGGCACCCGGTGCACTGGACCGGCTCGACTTCCTGCACCAGTTCGCCGACCGATTCGGCATCCAGGACAGGGCCGCGAGCGTCAACCTGGGCCTCAGCCACTTCCTCGCCGAGGTCGCGGCCGACCCGCACCGCTTCGCCCTGCTGCCCGCGGATGTGCCCCTGCCGGACATCCCCGGCCTGCGCTCCGTCCCCCTGATCAACCCCACGCCGCTGTACGCCTGGTCACTGCTGTGGCACGCCGGCAACCGGCACCCCGGACTGGACGGCCTCACCGCCGCCTGCGCCGCGGAGGCGCGGCAGAGCCGATGGCTGGAGTACAACCCGGTACGCGACTGGCTGCCGGAGCCGCCCACGAGCGGCCCGGCAGACATCGAACAGCGCGGCGCGCCAGGGGAGTTCCCTGGTTAACGCGGGTCGTTGTTGAACTTCGAGGTCGACCAGAAGTAGCCGAGGACGGCGAGGCCGAGGCACCAGGCGAGGGCGAGCCAGCCGTTGTGGCCGATCTCGGTGCCGAGGAGCAGGCCGCGCAGAGTTTCGATGGCGGGCGTGAAGGGCTGGTACTCGGCGATCGGCTGGAACCAGCCCGGCATGGAGCCGAGGGGGACGAAGGCGCTGGACAGGAGCGGCAGGAGGATCAGGGGCAGGGCGTTGTTGCTGGCGGCCTCGGCGTTCGGGCTGATCAGGCCCATGCCGACGGCGATCCAGGTGAGCGCCAGGGCGAAGAGGACGAGCAGTCCGAAGGCTGCCAGCCATTCCAGGACGGTGGCGTCGGTGGAGCGGAAGCCGATGGCCACGCCGACGGCTCCGACCAGGACCACGCTGAGGATCGACTGGAGCACGCTGCCGACGACGTGCCCGACGAGCACGGATCCGCGGTGGATCGCCATCGTGCGGAAGCGGGCGATGATGCCCTCGGTCATGTCGTTGGAGACGGAGACCGCGGTGCCGACGACCGTGCTGCCGATGGTCATCAGCAGTACGCCGGGGACGAGATAGGCGATGTAGTCGGAGCGGTCCCCGCCGCCGATCCCCGCGCTCATCGTGTCGCCGAAGATATAGACGAACAGCAGCAACAGCATGATCGGCGTGAGGAGGAGGTTGAGCGTCAGGGAAGGGTAGCGCCGGGCGTGCAGCAGGTTGCGGCGCAGCATGGTGGAGGAGTCGCGGACGGCCAGGGGCAGGGAACTCATCGGACGGTCTCCTTGGACTGGTGGGGGACGTCGGCGCCGGCGGTGAGGGCGAAGAAGACGTCGTCGAGGTCGGGGGTGTGCACGGTCAGTTCGTCCGCCTCGACGCCGGAGGCATCCAGCCAGTCGAGGATGGCGCGCAGCTCGCGCTGGCTGCCGTCCGAGGGGATCTGCAACGACAGCGAGACGTCGTCGCGGGTGGTCTCGCGCAGGGTGGAGGCGGCGCGCTGGTAGGCGTCGGGGTCGGTGAAGCGGAGGCGGACGTGTCCGCCGGGGATGAGCCGCTTGAGTTCCTCCGCGGTGCCTTCGGCGGCGATCTTTCCGTCGTTCAGGACGGCGATGCGGTCGGCGAGTTCGTCGGCCTCTTCCAGGTACTGGGTGGTGAGGAAGACGGTGACGCCGTCGGAGACGAGTTCGCGGATGATCTGCCACATGTTGTGGCGGGAGCGCGGGTCCAGACCGGTGGTCGGCTCGTCGAGGAAGATGATCCGGGGATTGCCGACCAGGGTCATGGCGATGTCGAGGCGGCGCTTCATGCCGCCGGAGTAGGTGGAGGCGGGCTTGTTCGCGGCGTCCAGCAGGTCGAAGCGTTCCAGCAGTTCGGCGGCGACCCGGCGGCCCTCCTGCTTGGGCAGGTGGTGCAGGTCCGCCATGAGGAGCATGTTCTCCTCGCCGGTGATCAGGCCGTCGACCGCAGAGAACTGCCCCGTGACGCCGATCGAGGCGCGCACCGCCTGCGGATCGGCGGCCAGATCCTGACCCGCGACCTGGGCCTGCCCGCCGTCCGCGGTGATCAGCGTGGAGAGGATCTTGACGGCGGTGGTCTTGCCGGCGCCGTTCGGGCCGAGCAGGGAGAAGACCGTGCCTTCCGGGACGGTGATATCGATGCCGTCGAGGACGACCTTGTCGCCGTAGGACTTGCGCAGTCCGATGGCGGAGATGGCGGCGGGGGCCTGCGGACCGCCGGACCGCCTGGACGTGGGCATGACAGATGAAGGCATGGAGCCCTCCGTTCGAAGGCTGAAGGGGGTGGGGGGGTGATCTGGGAGGTGTGTTGCTCAGGCCTTGGCGCGGCGGATGTCGATGTTGCCGTACTTGGTACGGGCGCGGACCTTGACGGTGTCCTCGGTCTCCGCCGGGGTCTCGGACGCGGTGAGGGTGTTGCGCACCTGCCCGGAGTTCGAGCTGACGTCGAGCCAGGCGGCCGTGCCTTCGCGGACGCCGACCTCGATGGCGCCGTAGGAGGTCTCCAACTGGACCGTGCCGCGGGCCACTTCACCCACGCGCAGGGTGCCGTGGGCGGTGGTGGCGGTGACGGAGTCCTCGGCGCGGCGGATTTCGATGTCACCGTTGGCGCCGCTCACCCGCAGTTCACCGGTTGCGGCGCCGACGGTCGTCGTGCCGTGCGAGTTCTTCAGGACGGCGGGGCCGTCGACGAGGCCGACACGCATGCTGCCGGAGCTGGTGGTGATCTCGGCGAGGCCCTTGACCCGGTCCACGGTGATCGAGCCGTGTGACGCGGTCAGCTTCAGCGGGCCGGTCTCGTCGAGGCGGACGTCGCCGGCCGAGTTCTTCACGCGGACCTCGCCGAGCCGGCCCTCGCCGAGCACCTGGGTCCAGGCGCCGCTCATGTCGATGTGCGAGCCCGTGGGCAGTTCGACCGTCACGTCGACGACGCCGGTGCGGCCGAACAGATTCGACTTGGGCGTCGTGATGGTCAGTGAGCCACTCGCGTAAGTGACCTCCGTCTGCTCGGCCGTCCGCACGTCGAGGTCCTTCTTGCGGTCGCGGGGCCGCACTTCGACGACGGTGTCGGGGCGGTCGCTCGCGGTGAACTGGATGGAACCGGCGTCCACGCGCGCCGTGACCGAGATCGTCGCGGGAGTGTCGAAAGAAGGCATGGCTGTCCCGTCCTCTTGGGTCTTTGGAGCGTCCCCGCTGGTGGGACGTGGTGTGGGTGAAGTGAGGTGGTGCGGGCCGGGGGCGCGGCTAGCGCACCCAGCCCGTGAAGCTCTGTCCGACGGTCTGGGACTTCTCCGTGGGCCGCGGCCGGGCGCTACCGTCGACCGCGGCCGACACGGCGCGCACCAGCCACGCGTTGACCGACAGGCCCTCGCGGGCCGCCGCCTCTTCGGCGCGGGCTTTGAGGTGGGCCGGCAGGCGCAGGTTGACGCGGGCGGTGCCCCCCTCGTCGCCGTCGGCCGGGAGCGGTGCCCTGAGCGGTTCGAGGGGCGCGGCCGGCTCCGCGGGGGCGCCGCCGTGGGTGGGCGGCAGCATCACCACGAAGTCGGGGTCGAGCCCACGCAGCCGTACGTCGACCGAGCCGGGGGCGAGTTCGCGGGTGATCTCGTCCATCGCGGCGGAGAGCACGTTGAGCATCGTCAGCCGGGTCGCCGACTCCAGCGGAGCGGTGAGCCGCTCGGCGAGCTCGCGCGCTTCGTCGCCGCCGGCTTCGGCGGCCACCGCGAGTTCTCGGCGGAGGGTGTCGACATACGGGGTGAGGTCCATGGCGTCCATGGTGGCACCACTATGGCGCCATGCGCAAGCCTGAATGGCGCCTAGGGTGAGGCGAGGCGGCGGGACGCCCTCTCGGTATCCCCTCTGAACTGGGGAAATGCCAAGATTTTGATCTGCGTCATTGTGGCGCCATGTGGGGCGGGGGTGATGCCGTAGCGGCGCCGAGTGGTGCCGAGTGGTGCCACGGTGTGCCATCCGGCGCCACGTGGCACCACATGGCGCCATCTGGTGCCACGTGGCGCCGAGACCCGGATGCCGCCCACAGCACGCCGCTCGTAGGATCTCGGCGAAGGGCGGGTGCGGTGGACATCACGGTGCAGTGGGTCAGGACGTCCTGGACGAAGCAGTCCCGGGGCGGGGAGGCGGCCGCTCGCAGGAACGCGGTCCCGATCGGCTTCTCGCTGCCTCGGGTGCCGTCTGGCCTCGCTCACTTCGTCCAGATGTCCGAGCATGACGGGTTCGAGCCGCGATCGGGTGAGAAGGACCTCCGTGGCTGGTCCTACTGGCTCGACACGTTCAATATCGCTTACGGCCCGGTTGATCGGGATGTCTTCCTGACGGAGCCGACCGTGATCGTGGATGAGTGCGGTCCGGTTCGATAGAGGCCGCGTCGCCGTCAGGCGGCCTGGCGGGCGCGAGACAGGGCCCGGCCGCCCAGGGCCACGCTGATCAGGCCGGTTGCCACGGCGATTCTGGCCCCGAGCGGTCCGTTCGCGGTGTTGAGGCGGCTGGTGGGGCGGGCCAGTGCCAGCCGGGCGACGAACAGGCCGGCCAGCCCGCGTGCCGCCGCCGTCGTCTGTCTGGCCATGGTGAGAGTCGTCCCCTGTTCTGGTGTGTGTTCGTGGGCGTGTCCATCGCGGGGTGAGCGGGGCTCACCGACGTTGCTCTCCAGCACCCATCCCGGTCGGTGGCTACGCCGCCCGTTCGGCCGGCGCAGCCGCCTCGCGGCGCCCCGCACGCAGCAGCTCCCGGCGCTTGTCGCCCTTCGGCCAGTGGTGCGAACCGGGCTTGCTCGCCTCCACCACCAGGTGCTTGACGCTGAACGCGCAGGAGATTTCCTTGAGCTTCGCGCCCGCGCGGCCGGGGAGGTAGAGCCGCATCGCGGTGTCGTCCTTGTGCGCGAACTGGAAGATGCCGGCCCGGCGCCCCAGGCTGATGCACATGGCGGGGAACGACAGATCGATGGGCGTCGGCTGCTCGCCGGCGATGCGGTGGAGCAGGGTGTCGGCGGCGTGCGCGCCCAGGCAGCCTGCCGCGTAGGCGCTCATCCGGAACGGCAGGTCCGACGGCGCCGACGAGTCCCCGGCCGCGACGATGCGCTTGTCGTCGACGCTGGTCAGGGTCTCGTCCGTGAGCAGGCGCCCCACGGCATCGGTGCTCAGCCCGCTGCGCGCGGCCAGGTCGGGCACGCCGAAGCCGGCGGTCCAGATGGTGACTTCGCTCGGCAGCTCGCGGCCGTCGGCGAGCCGCACGGAGTCGCGGGTCACCTCCGTCACCTTCGTGTCGGGGCCGTCGAGCACGGTCAGCCCGAGCCGGGTAAGCCGCTTGACCGCCGTACGGCGCGCCCGCGGGTGGAGGTACGGGCCGAGCGTCCCACCGCACACCAGGGTCACGGTGCGCCCCGCCTCGGCCAGTTCGGCGGCGGTCTCGATGCGGGTCGGGCCTCCTCCCACCACCGTCACCGGGGCCGTCGCGGGCGTGGCGTCGAGGAGCGAGCGCAGCCGCCGTGCCTCCTCCAAGGTGGCGACCGGGTGCGCGAACTCGCCCGCCCCGGGCACGCGGGGGCCGGCGCTGCCGCTGCCCACCGCGTAGATCAGGTAGTCGTAGCCGACCGTGCCGCCCGTCGCCAGCGTCACTCTGCGCCCGGCCGCGTCGATCCGGGTCACGTTGTCGACCACGAGCCGTACGCCGTCGGCCAGCACCTCGCGGTAGTCGACGACCGCGTCGTGGGATCCGCCCACCAGCTGGTGGAGGCGGAGTCGCGGAACGAAGGTGGGGCGCGGGTTGATCAGCGTGACGGTCACGTCGGCGCGCTGCGTCAGGCGGTTGGCGGCCATGACGCCGGCGTAGCCTCCGCCGATCACGACGACTTCGGTGTTCTCGGCCATGGTGTCTCCTCCGTTGTCAGGGGTTCGGCCTCAAGACACCGCGTCCTCCAGCGCTGTGACAGCGTGTGAGGTGGATCACCTCAGGCTTGATTGGCGGGGCAGCCCTGATCACGGCGGAGGGCCCGCGCCGCCTCAGCCGGACGTCAGCGCGCGAGCCTCAGTCAGCCCTCAGCCCTCAGCCCTCAGCCCTCAGCGCCGCGTCCGGCAGGCGCAGGTGCAGGCGCAGCGCGTCGCGTCCGCGATCCGTCAGCCTCACAACGCGCGTGTTGTTCACGTTCACGAGCCACGCCTTCTCGACCGCGTGGCGGAAGACGGACGCGCCCACGCCGCCCGCGAGGTGGAGACGTTGCTCGGTCCAGTCGAGGCAGGTGCGCACGTGCGGGCGGTGGGACGGCGACTCGGTGGGTTCGTCGGCGATGCCCAGCTCCCGCAGCCAGTCGGCTCCCGCAGCGGTGAGTGCGGGCCCGTAGTCCCAGGCCAGGAACCCCTCCTCGGTCATCGCGTCGGTGATGGCGACGGCCAGGGAGCCGGCCAGGTGGTCGTAACAGATGCGGGCGAAGGCGAGCGTGCGGTGACGGCGTACGGCGGTGAGCGAACGCACCGGCACGGCACGCTGAGGTGCCCGTGCGGCGAGTCCCTCGATCATCTCGGCGATGTCCGGGTCGGCCAGCCGGACATGGCGGTGCCGGCCCTTGCGTTCCTCGACCAGCAGGCCGCCCGCCACCAGGCGGTGCAGGTGGCTCGTCGCGGTGGACGGGGCGACGCCCGCGAGACGGGCGAGTTCCGTCGCCGTCCAGGCCCGGCCGTCCAGCAGCGCGATACAGAAGGCGGCTCGCGTGCGGTCGGCCAGGAGTGCGGCCAGCGCAGCGAGATCCGGCTCTTCGGCGTACATGTCGGGGCTGGTCACGGGCTCATTGTCCGACGCCGACACTTCGGCGCCCGTCGAAGCGTTACGCCCCTAGCGTTCTGCGCATGACGACGGACACGCACCAAGTGATACGCCCGAGCATCCTCTACTTCGGCACGCCGGTGGTTCTGCTCACCACGGAGAACGAGGACGGCACCTTCAACCTCGCTCCGATCTCCTCCGCCTGGGCCCTGGGACAGCGCGTAGTCCTGGGCCTGGGCGCCGAGAGCCAGACGGTGCGCAATCTGCAGCAGCGACCGGAGGTCGTGCTCAACCTTGCCTCCCCCGAGCTGTGGAAGCAGGTGGAGAGCCTCGCGCCGCTCACCGGCGCCCATCCGGTGCCGGAGAGCAAGCGGGCGGTGTACCGGCACGAGCAGGACAAGTTCTCCGCCGCCGGGCTGACGGCGCGCTCCTCCGACCTCGTACGGCCGCCCCGGGTGTCCGAGTGCCCGCTCCAACTGGAGGCGAGATCCGTCGCGTTGACCCCGGGCGGGGAGGGCGACTTCTTCGCCGTCGAGTGCGAGGTGGTCCGTGTCCACGCCGACGAGCGCATCGTCGTACCGGGCACGCAGTACATCGACCCCGGCGTGTGGAGCCCGCTCATCTACAACTTCCGCCACTACCACGGCCTCGCTCCCGAGCTCGGCCATTGCTTCCGTTCGGAGACGGCTCGACCCCTCACGCCCACGCAGTGAGGATCGGCGTCGAGGCCGCCGGTGGCGTCCTCCTCACGGCCGCCGTCCGACCCCGCCGGACACGCCCGACGTGCGGAAGCGCGCCCGGTACTCCGATGGCGTCACCCCGAGATGGCGCAGGAAGGCGCGCCGCAAGGACTCGTCGCTGCCCAGGCCGCTGCGCCGCGCCGCGCCCGTCACTGTCTCCCCGGCTTCCAGCAGGGCCTGCGCGGCCTCCACGCGTACTGACTCCACATAGCGCGCCGGGGTGTCGCCGACCTGCTCGTTGAACAGGCGCGTCAGGTGGCGCGGGGTGATGTGTGCACGCCGTGCGAGCGAGGGCAGGGAGTGGTCGGCGGCCGGGTCGGCAACGACCTCGCGGAGCAGCTCGCGCAGGAGGTCATGGCGCGGGCTGGGGGTGCGCGCCGCCACGGAGAACTGGGACTGGCCTCCCGGGCGCCGCAGGAAGACCACGAGATCCCGGGCGACCTCCCGTGCGAGGTCGGCGCCCTCGTCCTGCTCGACGAGGGCCAGCGCGAGGTCGATGCCGGCGGTGACGCCCGCCGAGGTGTAGGTGCGGCCGTCGGCGACGAAGATCGAGTCCGGCTCGACGGCGACACGCGGATGGCGCAGGGCGAGCGCGGCCGCGTGCCGCCAGTGCGTGGTGGCCCGCACGCCGTCGAGGAGTCCGGCGGCGGCCAGGGCGAAGGCACCCGTGCACACCGAGGTGACGCGAGCAGCGCCCCTCGCCAACGCGGTGACGGCGTCGACGAGCTCCGGGGGAGTGGTCCGTAGCGCGAGGTCGTCGGAGCCGGGCACGACGAGCGTGTGCGGCGGCTCGCCGAGCGCCTCCACCGATACGTCCGCATGCAGCCGCGTACCGGTCGACGTGGTCACCGGGCCACCGTCCCGCGAACAGACGACGACGGTGTACCCGGCGCCGAACCCGGCCGCCGTACCGAACACTTCGAGCGGCGCGGCCACGTCCATGAGCCGGACGCCCTCGTAGCCGAGGACGGCGATGGTTCTCGGGACCTGACGCATGCCGCCACGCTATCGCGAACCGATGTCCGAATGTGTGGCGCGGCCGTCCGTACGGACATGGCGCGGCAGGCATCCGACCGAGGAGAGTCGATGTCAGCCCACCGCGCCACCGATCAGCGATCACAAGGAGCCGAACCGCCATGCCCGAACGCATCGCCGACATCGAGATCCCCGACAGCGCCCTCGCCCGGGAGGCCACCCAACTGGTCCGCGACACCGCCGACCCGCTCCTCTACGACCACTCCCGCCGCGTCTTCCTCTTCGGCGCGCTCCAGGGCGGACTCCGGGGCCTGGCGTACGACCCCGAACTGCTCTACGTCGGCGCGATGTTCCACGACCTCGGCCTCACGGACGCCCATCGGAAGTCCACCCAGCGGTTCGAGCTGGACGGCGCGGACGCGGCCCGCGACTTCCTCCTGCGGCACGGCCTGTCACAGGACAGCGCGCGGATCGTATGGACGGCCATCGCCCTGCACACCACACCCGGCATCCCGTCGCGCATGGAGCCCGAGATCGCGCTGGTGACCGCCGGGGTGGAGTACGACGTGCTGGGCATCGACTACGCCGCGCTGCCGGACGAGGTGCGAGCGGCCGTCGTGGCCGCGCATCCGCGGCCCGACTTCAAGCGGCGCATCCTCCGGGCCTTCACCGAGGGCATCGAGCACCGGCCCGCGACGACCTTCGGCAACGTCAAGGCGGATGTGCTGGCGCACTTCACGCCGGACTTCGTCCGGACCGACTTCGTGGAGGTGATCGAGAACTCGGCGTGGCCGGAGTGACTCAGGCGCGGCAGCGCAGCATCTCCAGCGGCGGGCTTGCGAAGAAGTCCGCCCAGAAGTCCTCGCCGAACTCACGGATACCCGCCTCGGACACCTGCAACGGCACCCACTCCACCGCACTGAACCCGGCCGCCCGCAGACACTTCTCGTAGACCTCGCGGCTCGGAGCCGAGCTCACGATGGTGATCGGCTGCGGGTCGAGGAGCGCCGTGACCCGCACGCGCGGCCCCGTCTCGATTTCCTCGCCGGCCGGCTCGCAGCGGAACCCGTACGCTTCCAGGGACGCGCAGTCGAACCCGTAGTCGGGCTTCTGGGCGAGCACGAAGAACTCCCCACCCGGCACCAGGCTTTGGTGGATGTTGCGGCACATCCGCTCCATCTCCGCGATGTCCTGGGCGTAGTTGAGACACTGCACGCCCAGGGCGATGTCGAAGCGCCGGTCGAGAACGCCGAGTTCGATCACGTCACCGACCTCGTAGCGCACCCCCAGCGGTTCACGCTGCTCCATCTCCCGCGCGGCAGCGATCATCTCGCCCGAGATGTCGACACCGAAGACATCCGAGGCGCCGCGCCGCTTGAACTCCCTGCTGTAGAAACCCGTGCCGCACGCCAGATCGAGCACCGACTTGCCGCTCACGTCCCCGACCATGCCCAGGAAGCTCGGCACCTCCCCGTAACGCATCAGCGGCAGGGACTTGAACCCCTCGAAAGCCTCGCCGATCTCGTCGTACTGCTGCACGCTCACGTGCCGCCCCCTTCATCGGTTCGTCGTGTACGGCAGAGAGTCTTGCCTCGCCCGGTCCGGCAGCCGTACTGGCTGATGCCACAAAGAAGTTGGGTGCGCGCGCTCGTATCGACCAACACCCTCGGACCGCGGCCGTCCACTGCGTACCGGCGCCCGGCCGGCCGAGGACGCCGACGAGCATGCGCTCGATTCTGACGTTACAGCTGTTGATTCGAGCGTCGATATGCGTCATCGTGCTTGAAGCGAGCGTGTGCCCCGCCGTTTCAAGAAGAGAGAGGCGCGCATCATGGACGACATCGACCGGGCCATCCTGCGGGAGCTACAGGTCGACGGTCGGATCCCCTACGCCGATCTGGGGCCGAAGGTGGGGCTCTCGCCCTCGGCCGCGAGACTCCGGCTGCAGCGGCTGATCGACTCGAAGGCCGTCCAGGTCGTGGGGGTGACCGACCCCATGACCATGGGGCGGCAGACGATGGCGCTCCTGGGCCTGCGCGTCAACGGCGATTCGCGGGCGGTGGCCGACGCTCTCGCCCGCCATGAAGAGGTCGTGTACACGGTCCTGACCGCCGGCAGCTTCGATCTGTTCGCCGAGGTCGTGTGCGGCGAGCCCCGCGACCTTCTGGACTTCATCAACGACGTCGTACGGGCCGTCGAGGGTGTCGCGGCCGTGGAGAGCTTCCCCTACTTCGGGATCCACACCCACCGCTTCCTCTGGGAAGTCGACTGAGGGATCAGGGCCGCCGCGCCCAGCCCGCCCATGCCCCGCTTCGCCCACCCGCCGAGGACCCCGCATGCCGCACGACGAGTACCGCACCATCGACTTCTTCACCGAAGAGGCGCTTCCCGCCCCGCAGGTGACACCGGCGGAGGCGGCGCGCATCGCTTCCCTGCATCTCGGTGTCTCCGCTCACGCCACGGCGCTGGGAAGCCAGCAGGACGCCAACTTCCTGCTGCGCGCCGACGACGGGTCGGCCGTGGCGGTACTCAAGGTCGCCAATCCCGCCTTCGGCGCGGCGGAGATCGAAGCCCAGGACACCGCCGCCGACCTGATCGCCGCCGCTCACCCGGAACTCCGCATCGCCACCGTCCTGCGCCGCCCCGACGGCTCCCTCCGCCGCGCCGTGGTGGACATCGGCGGCGGGCCGGCCGTCGTACGGCTGCTGCGGTACCTGCCGGGCGGCCCGCTCTCCGGGCCGCGGCACCTGTCGCCCGGGACGGTCGCGTCCATGGGAGCCGTCGTCGCAAAGGTCAGCACCACCCTGCGCGACTTCCGGCACCCCGGTCTTGAGCGCGTCCTGCAGTGGGACCTGCGGCACGCGGAGCGCGTCGTAGCCAAGCTTGCGGGGTACATCGGCGAGCCGGACCGGCGCACCGCCGTCGAATCCGCGACCGCCGAGGCATGGGCCCTGATCCAGCAGCTCGCCCCCGGGCTTCCGACGCAGGCCGTGCACCTCGACCTCACCGACGACAATCTGATCCGCTCGCCCGACGGCTGCCTGCCGCTGCCCGACGGGGTCATCGACTTCGGTGATCTCACCGTGAGTTGGGCGGTCGGCGAACTCGCCGTGTCACTCTCCTCGATGCTGCATCACGACGGTGTCGAGCCCCACCACGTGCTGCCCGCTGTCCGGGCCTTCCACGCCGTCCGGCCGCTCTCCCCGCAGGAGGCGGAGGCGGTGTGGCCGCTCGTGGTCCTGCGCGCCGCCGGCCTGGTCGCCAGCGGTCGCCACCAGGCCGCCGTCGACGGAGACAACGCCTACGCCACGGCGGCGCTCGACCGTGAGTGGCGCATATTCGAGCAGGCCACCCAGCTGCCGCTGCCGGTGATGACCCACCTCATCAAGCGGGCGAGCGGCCAGGACGACGTGCCTGCCCGGGCCCACATGCCGTCGGAGCCCCTGCTGCGGGGCCTCGCCGCGGACGACATCACCGTCCTCGACCTGTCCACCGGAGCCGAGTCCACGGACGACGGCGTCTGGCTCGAAGCCGGTGTCGAGGAGCGGCTGGTGGCATCCGCGCTCGGCGGCGGGGCCGCCGCGGTGGCCACCCGCTACGGGCAGGCGCGGCTCACTCGGGCTCCGGCCCTGTCAGCCGTGTCCGCCGCCACCGTGTCCACCGGCATCGACCTGTGGCTCGGCCAGGCCGCCCAAGTGCTGGCTCCCCGCGCGGGGAAGGTTCTCGCCGCTACTCCGCGCCGTACGGAGATCACCTGCGGTCCACAGGTGCTGACGCTGTCCTTCGCCTCTCCGGTTCACCCGGTGGTCTCCGCAGGGTCAACGGTCCGGGCGGGCGAGGAGCTCGCCCACATCCCCTCCGGAACCTCGGTCCACATCGCGCTGCGCGACGGCGACGCACCCGACGTCCCTGCCCTGGTACGCCCCGAATACGCGGCCGGCTGGCTCGCGCTCACCGCCGACCCCGCCCCGCTCATCGGGCTTCCCGACGCCGAACCTGCCGAGCACGCCGACCTGTTGGACCGGCGTGACGCCGTGTTCGCGACGGTGCAGGGGCACTACTACGACAACCCGCCCCGGATCGAGCGGGGTTGGCGCCACCATCTGCTCTCCACCGAGGGCCGGTCCTACCTGGACATGGTCAACAACGTCACCCCGCTGGGCCACGCCCACCCTCGCGTCGAGCAGGCGGTCTCCCGGCAACTGCGCCGGCTCAACACGAACTCGCGCTTCCACTACGCCTCGGTGGTGGAGTTCACCGAGCGCCTCGCCGCCCTGCTTCCCGAGCCGCTGGACACGGTGTTCCTGGTCAACTCCGGTTCCGAGGCGGTGGATCTGGGGCTGCGGCTGGCCATCGGCGCTTCCGGACAGCCCGACGTCGTCGCCCTGCGCGAGGCGTACCACGGCTGGACCTACGCCTCCGACGCGGTCTCCACATCGCTCCAGGACAACCCCAACGCCCTGGCCACGCGCCCGAGTTGGGTCCACACCGTGGACTCGCCCAACTCCTATCGCGGCCGCCACCGCGGGCCCGACGCAGTGCGCTACGCCCCCGAGGCCGTCGCGGCGATCGACGAGCTGGCCGCCTCCGGACGCCCGGCGGGAGCCTTCGTCAGCGAGACCTTCTACGGCAACGCCGGCGGAGTGGCGCTGCCCGACGGCTACCTCGCCGAGGCGTACGCAGCGGTCCGTCGCCACGGCGGCCTGGCGGTCGCCGACGAGGTGCAGGTCGGCTACGGCCGCCTCGGCCACTGGTTCTGGGGGTTCGAGCAGCAGCAGGTAGTCCCCGACATCGTCTGTGTCGCCAAGGCCATGGGCAACGGACACCCCCTCGGCGCCGTCATCACCTCCAAGGCGGTCGCCGACCGGTACCGCGACCAGGGCTACTTCTTCTCCTCCACCGGCGGCAGTCCCGTCTCCAGCGTCGTCGGCCTCACCGTCCTGGACACCCTGCGCGACGAGGATCTCCAGGGCAACGCGGTACGCGTCGGCGGCCGCCTGAAGAGCCGGCTCGAAGCACTGGCCGACCGCTACGGCGTCATCGGCGCCGTCCACGGCTCGGGCCTCTACCTCGGCCTCGAACTCGTCCGGGACCGCGGCACCCTGGAGCCCGCCACCGAGGAGACCGCCGAACTCTGCGACCGGATGCTCGACCTCGGCGTGGTGGTCCAGCCCACCGGAGACCACCTCAACATCCTCAAGATCAAGCCCCCGCTGTGCATCGACGCCGCCGCGGTCGACTTCTTCGCCGACATGCTGGACCGCGCCCTCGCCCAGCTCGGCCTCTGACCCCTTCGGAATCTGCTGAACAACCGCCCCCGCGCGAACGGTTCGTGCCACCATGGCCTCCCGCGAGACAGCGCAGGATACGGGGGCGAACCATGCGGGAAGCGGAGGTCGTCGAACTGGAGCTGCCCGACGGCGGCGCCCTGCTGGTGCACGCGCTGCCGGTGAAGGCCGGCGCCGGTGACGAGCTGGACGACGACGGCGGGCCGTCGAACATCGGGCTGCGCGAGGCCCTCTCCCTCACGGCGGTGAGCACCGCCCTGCGCGGAGTGGCGACCACGGTGCAGGATGCCCTCAAGTCGGTGCAGCCCGATGTGGTGGAGGCCGAGTTCGGCCTCCAATTCGCCCTGAAGGGATCACAGTTGGTGTGCATGCTGGTCGGCGGCGAGGCTGCCGCCACCTTGCGCGTACGCCTGGAGTGGCAGAACGGTTCGGTGTCCGGCGGCCGGTGACACGCGTGGACACCAGCGGACGTGAAGTCCTTGATCTGCTGGGCGGCTTCGTCGTTCAGATCAGCGGGCCGGGCCTGCGCGGGGGCAGCGGCTTCTTCGTCGGCCACGGCCTCGTCGTCACCTGCGCACACGTCGTCGCACTCCCCGCCGAGGGCAGCAGCCGCAGGACGGCCGGGCGGGCCCGGGCAACCTGGCTGGGCGGCCATGGCGAGGGGACAGTGGTCGCCGTACCGCCGACGCACACGGGCCGCGGCCTGTGGAAGCCCCCGGACCTGGCCGTGATCACACTGGACGAGCCGGTGCCGGACCACCCGTGGATCCGGATGGCCGAGGGGCAACCGGGCCTGGGACAACGGTTGTACGCCGCCGGGTACAGCGCGATCTACGAGCAGACCCCCCGGCTGGGCGTCAGCCCGGTCGAGTACGCCGGACCCCAACTCCAGGGCGAGCGCCACACCATGCTCCAGCTGACGGACGGGGAACTGGCCCCGGGCAAGTCCGGCGGACCGCTGCTGGACCTGGAACGGGGTGAGGTGTGCGGGATCATCACCACCACCCGCAGGGAGAACCTCGACATGGGCGGCCTGGCGCTCGCCGTGTCCACGGTACGGGCCGAGTTTCCCGACCTGTGGGCGGCCAACCGGGCCCCCAGCCCTCTGGACACCGAGCTCTGGCGACTGCGCGCCGCACTGCAGCACGAATACGCGCCAGGCGCGGTCCTGTCGCTGAGCGAGGAGGAAGCGCTGCTCCGCGCCGCCCAGAGCTCCGGCCTTGCGCCCGCAGCCCTGTACTGGCGTTCGGTGCACCGCGACTACGGCGAGCCGTCGGGCCGCCTGGACACCATGGGCGACGTGCTGCGGGAAGTCGCGGACGCCCCGGCCATGCTGGACGGACCGCACCCCCTCCTGCAGTTCATCCGGCAGGTCACCGAGGCGACCTCGCCCGAGGACGTCGGCCCGCTCGCCCATCTGGTCGACAGCGTGGCCGAGCGGCTGGGAGTGCCCGCGCCGCCTCCCGCGGCCACGCCGTCCGCACCTGCCCCCGACCGGGTCGCGGCGATCAGCGTGCACCTGGACACACAAGGCCCGGACAGCGACCGCTACTTTCTCCGCGTGTGGAAGTATCCGGACCTGACCGAGCCCCCGTACGCCGTTCTGTGCGACGACCGGCCCCTGACCCTGGCCGAGGCGCAGGAGCAGTTCCGGGCCGTGGTTCCCCCGGCCATCGGTGACCTTGCGGAGATCAGCAGCAACGTGTTCATGGAATTCGCCCTGCCGACGGCCAAGTTGGGCTCCGTGGACGTTGACACCTGGTACCTGTCCCAGGTGTGGTGGCCGGTCGGCCGGCAGTACCCGGTGGTGCTGCGCGTCCTGGACCGCAAACCGGAGACGTATCCGGCGTGGACGGCGCGGTGGCGGCGGCTGCGCAACGGCCCCTTCGACGACAGGGTGATGGACTGGGTGGACTGCCACAAGGACGTGCGCCCGGAACAGTTCTTCGCCTGGCTCCAGCAGCAGCGGGACCTGTCCGTGCTGGGGCTGCCGTTCAGCCCGGAGGACACGGCACGTCAGCACGTGCTCGAAACGGCGCTGTACGCCGGACTCCCTGCCGCCGTGTGGACACGCGCCGGGTGCTCGGTGCGATGCCGCGTCGGGACCGGCCCGCGCCAGGACGGCGCCCGCACCGCCGTGCATGACGACGCATCCAGGGCCTGCGCCGGAGTGGTCTTCCGCGACGAGTTCGCCGCGGAACTCGCCCGCAGCAGCCTCGGCGACCTGCCGGAACTGATCAGGAGCTTGCGCCTCCACGCCGCCACAGCACCCGGCCACTGCGGGGAGAAGGTCGTCCTGCTGTGGGACGACGCCACCCGCAAACTGCCGGGCGACGGCCCCACCCTGCGCATTCCCGAGCGCACCGCCCAAGGAGGGCAGCCCAGTTGAGCGACTGGCGGATTTTCCAAGGCAAGAACACACCCCACGACGGGATCACCCGGCTACCGCCACCCCAGTCGTGGCGAGCCTTCGACGGCGGTCCCTCCGTCCCTGCCGAACTGCCCGACTGGTCGCCCGTCGACACCGACCGCGCCTCCAACTACCAGGCGGCCCCGGAGATTCTCGACCTGGTCAACGCGGCCCTGTATCTGCGCCGCCCCCTGCTGGTCACCGGCAAGCCCGGCGTCGGCAAGTCCACCCTCGCGCTGGCCGTCGCCCACGAACTGGGCCTGGGCCCGGTCCTCCGCTGGCCCATCACCAGCCGCACCACGCTCAAGGACGGCCTGTACACCTACGACGCCATCCGACGCCTCCACGACGTCTCCACCGCCCGAGAACAGGACGACGCCGAGACCGACATCGGCCGCTACGTCACCCTCGGCCCGCTCGGCACCGCCCTGCTGCCGCGCGAGCGACCGCGCGTCCTGCTGATCGACGAGATCGACAAGAGCGACATCGACCTCCCCAACGACCTGCTGAACGTCTTCGAGGAGGGCGAGTTCACCATTCCCGAGCTCGAACGCGCCGCCCGGGGAGACCAGACCGAGGTCAACGTGTCCACCGCCGACCGCGGTTCCGACGGCGTCGTCGTACACGGTGGGCGCGTCCGCTGCCGCGCCTTCCCGTTCGTCGTGCTCACCAGCAACCAGGAACGGGAGTTCCCACCCGCGTTCCTGCGCCGATGCGTTCCACTGCAGATCCTGCCCCCGGGCCACGACGAGCTGATGCGTATCGTCGAGGCCCGGCTCGCCCCGGAGATCAGCTCCGAGGCCGCCGCCCTCGTAACGGAGTTCCTCCACCGACGCGACGCCAGCGACCTGGCCACGGACCACCTGTTGAACGCCCTGTACCTCACCTTCCACGCCGCCCGCGGCGGCGGCGACCGGGAACAGCTCGCCCAACAGCTCCTCGGCCACCTTCCCCCCTCCGCGACATGAACCCCGACTTCGACCACATCCTGAGCGCCCTTGAGGACATCGGGGTCGAACCCACCGCCCGCGAGGCAGCGGAAGCACTGTGGCTCGCCACGCACATCGCCCGGTCGGGAAGCACCGGCGCACCACAAGCCGCACGCCCGCAGGCCCCCGGCAAGGCGGAACCCGGCCCGGCCCACCGCGCACCCCGCCCCGCCAACCCGGCCGCACGCGCCACCCTGCACGTCCCCACCGGGGGAGCGGCTACGACGGCGACCGGCCCGAGCTCCACCCGCGCCGTCACCGTCCGCGTCGCCGACGCGGCCGCACTCCCGCACGAACTCAACATCCTGCGCGCCCTGCGCCCGCTCAAACGCCAGGTCCCCTCCCGCGACCGAGTGCTTCTCGACGAGACCGCCACGGCCGAACGCAGCGCAGAGGAACGCCTGTTCCTGCCCGCGACCCGCCCCGAGCCCGAACGCTGGCTCAGCCTGGCCCTCGTCATGGAGACAGGCCCCACCATGTCCGTCTGGCACTCCCTCGTGGCCGAGCTCATGGCCCTGCTGCAGCGCACGGGAGCGTTCCGCGACATTCGCCTCTGGTACCTGCATCCCACGCCGGACGGATCGGCCGGCCTGCATCCGCGGGCGAACCCCACGAGTGCGCTGCACAGTCCCCGGGAGATTCTCGATCCGACGGGCCGCCAGGCCATCTGGTGTCTCAGCGACTGTGTATCGGCCCTCTGGCACGACGGCCGCGCCGATCGCCTCCTCGACCTGTGGAGCCGCAGGGGCCCCCTGGCGGTGATCCAGCCCCTTCCCCAACGACTCTGGCGCCGCACCGGCCTGCGCCTGGAACAGGTCCGCCTGCACACCGGCATGCCCGGTCTCCCCAACACGCGGCTGCGCACGGCCCGGCCCGACGGTCCTGCCCTGCTGCGCGTACCCGTCCCGGGCACACCGGTGCCCGTCCTCGAACTCGACGCCTCGTGGCTCACCCGCTGGACCCACCTGGTCACCGCCACCGCTCCCGGCGGAGTCCCGGCCGTCGTCACGATGACGAGCAGCACCCCGGCCACCACCGGCGCGGCCGACCCCGGCACCACCTCCGCCGACACACCGACCGACGACCCCCTGAGCCTGGTCCGCGCCTTCCGGGCCCACGCTTCCCCGCAGGCCTACCGCCTCGCCGGCTGCCTGGCCACCGTTCCCCTCACGCTCCCCGTCATGCGGCTCGTCCAGCGCGTCATGCTCCCCGAGTCACGCCCCGCCCACCTGGCCGAGCTCCTCCTCAGCGGCCTCCTCCACCAGGACCCCGCCGGCGCCGCGTACCACTTCGTCGACGGGGTCGGAGAAGTGCTGCGCAGCACCGTGCGGCACTCCGACACCCGCCGTGTCTACGACGAGGTCTCCGCGTATCTGACAGCCCACGCGGGCGACACCCGGGACACACCGGCTCTCGCCGTGCTCCCCTCCGGCCTGGGCAACGTCACCCTGACCGGCCCCAGCACCCCCTTCGCGGAGATTCCCCTGCGCGACAGCGCACCCGTCTCCCCATCCCGTCCTGCCCGCGAACCGTCCCCGAGCGCCGCGCCCGTGCCGACCCGGACCTGGGTCAAGGGAAATCCGGAACGCGTGCGTCAGTCACTGATCCTCAGGACCGTGGACGCACTCCAGGAATCGCCCACGATGATGCACGGCAGTTCCCGGCATCTCTTCGCCGACATGCTCCAGGACGAGCTCGGCGTACCCGTGGAGCCACACCGCGGCGAACCAGTGCGCGTCTGGCTGCTGAATGTGGTGAGAACCTGCGCCGCGCAGCCGGACGGGCTTTCCTGCCTGGTGCGATCGCTGTCGTACGTCGAGCAGGCATCGCTCGTCGTCGAAGCCCTGCGGCTGCTCGTGGACGAATGGGACGCAGCCGAGTTCTTCGACTTCGCCGATCTGGAGCCGCTTCGGCCGGCCCTGGAGCTGGTGCGGCCCGAGAGGTTGGCGGCACTCGCGCGACGCGCGAGCCGGTCCCGGATTCAGGAACTGCCTCCGTGGTGCGACACGGGGTGGCGGGTCTTCCTGCGGCTGGCCGGCGAGGTATCCGCGTCCGGTGAGCTCCCACCCAGCCTGGCGTTTGTCGCGCTGTGCACCGACCAGTTGGTGGCGGAGGGCCGGGCGGACGCCACCGCAGTGCTGCGCGGCTTCAATCGCAGTCAAGCTCAGGAGCTGGGCTTGGAGCAGCTGCTGGCCCAATCGGTGTACGCGGGGTCCCCGCCGTCGGCTCCCTCCCTCGTGCCCGCGTATCTGGTCATTGAGATCGAGCCGGACGCGATCGAGGAGGATCGCTACTACCTCTCGCGCTGGCGCCAGTCCGATTCCGAGGGCTGGCATCCGGTGCGCGGCGAGACTCTGCACCTGCACCGGGAGGAGTTGCCGAGGGCCGTGGAGCGGCTGGTGGAGGCGACCGAGCAGATCTGGGCCGATCTGCGGCAGCCACTGGTCCTTGAGTTCGTCCTTCCTGTCGAACTGCTCAACGAGCCGGTCGAGTGGTGGCTGAAGGAATCGGACACCTCCACCCCGATCCCGCTGGCCATGGACTATTCGGTGGTGGTGCGCAGCCTGGAGCGGCAGCGGCGGGCCGCCTGGCACCGACCCTGGCGCAACAAGTGGCGTCAGCTGAAGGAGCGACCTACGGAGAGCTATGCCTACTGGAGCGGGATGCGCCCGAACGACTCGAACTCCTTCCACTTGGAGCGCCACCTCAAGGAGGATCCCGGCGCGGTGTGTCTGATCCTCAGTGAGCCACCGACGGTCCCGTCCGGCACAGGCCGCCGCGAACTGCTGGCAGGGCTACGGGCGGGGGTGCCGGCGATGATCTGGCATCGCAGCGACTGTGCGGACCCGATGTTCCAGGACGCCGTCGGCGAGATCCTCCAGGACCGCGAGCTCGGCAGCCTGGTGGAGCGCTTCGGGAAGTGGCGCAAGGAGGCGCTGACGCTCGGCCCCGAAGGCTGGGACCGGCACGTAGGACGCCATATCACCCTCCTGCTGGACGATCCGGACCGCATTCCCGCGCCCACGGTGACCTAGTTCGTGCAGTTCCGAGCCCCGCGGCAGGCGTTCACATGTATCGCGGCCTTGGTTCATGGTGACGCGCGACGGCGCGAATACTGAATGGACTCGATGCCCTCCGACGAGTACCACGGCAAGGGCAAATCCATGGCCTGACGTGGTGTGACGGACGCTTCCGCTTACTCCAGAAAAAGAGCTGCCAAGCGGGGCAGTCGGCGAGTCATTTCGCTGTGGTCATCGAAATCAAAGTTCCAGGTGGGATCCAGCTCCGGGTAGCGGATGGTGGGTGGGCTCGTGGGCAGTTGACCACCGGTCGCCGAGATGTGTGCGTTCCAGGCGATGCCCAGCATGTCCTCACCCTCCAGGTCGACGCCGTCGGCCGCGGAGGCTTGAACGACGGGCAGTTCTGCCAGGGCATCGGGGTCAGCGACTGCGCGCTCGAACACTTCACGACCCTGAGCGATCAGCCAGCCGCGGAAGTAGTCGAAGCCGTCGTCAGAGCACCCACCGTTGGCGATGTAGGCAGCGGCCCAGAGAGGGTTGGTGTAGGAGTCAACCATCAGGTCCCACAGCACCTGCTCCGCGGCGACGATCTCCTCGATCGGCCGGGAGGCCAGCAGCGAGGTCGCCTTGCGAGCGACCGCTTCGCCGTCGTTCGGGTTGGACGCCTGATTGCGGGCTGCCTCAATGAGCTGCCAGAACTGCTGTTTGTTCATGGAGGCTGAGCCTGCCACCTGGCTCTGACATCGGTCCTCGCGGGAGCGTGGCCCACCAGAGCAGCTGGAGCCGCCGAGCGCGCCGCGCTTGACCGGGGAGTGACCGTACGGCGCGGCCAGGGCTACACCCTGCGTGCCGGCGCCGTCCCCGCCGATCATCCCGTGGCGGGTTTCTGGCGTATCCGGGTCATGCCCCTGGAGGCGCCCTGCCGTTCCCGCCGGTGCCCGCGGCGAGGAACGGGTGGGGTCAGTCCTCCGCTCTGAAGAGGGTGCCCGCGATGAGGGTTGTCAGCATCTCCTGCAGGGTGGTGGTGAAGTCCATGCGCAGGGCGGCGAGTGAGGGATCGGCTTCGTAGGCGGCGAGCATGGCGGCGGACGGCCGGGCATGGGTCCATACCGCGCCGCTGACCATGACGGCCTGGGCGCAGAACTGGTCGGCGTTGTCGCCGAGTTCGGGGAGGTGTCGGCGGGCGAGTGCGGCCAGAGCGGCGACGTTGTCGAGGGCTGCTCGTTTGTAGCGGGCGGCCACGTCCGGGGAGACGTTGTGTTCCAGGACGCCTGCTTGGGCGCTGAGCAGGTCGCAAAGTACTCGGCGCTGTGTGAGGGAGTGTGCCAGGACGGCGGCGAACTCCTGACCGCGCTGGATCGGCGGGGCGTCGGGGGTGACCGAGGAGGCGAGCTGTTCGGGAAGGGCGGCGGTCCACTCCCGCCAGTCGCGGTCCAGCAGTTCCAGCAGGACGGCTTCGCGTGACTCGAAGTAGCGCAGCACGTTGGACTTCGCCAGGCCCACGCGCCTGCTCAGTTCGTTCAGGCTGAGTGCGCCCGCGGACATCTCGTCGAGCATCGCCGCCGCGGTGTCGAGGATCGCCCGCCGCCGGATTTCGCGCTGTTCCTCGCTGCGCGCTCGCTGGAAGGTCGTCATGCCCCCATCTTACAGACTGCCGGTCTTTTGACATCAGACCGCCAGTCTCTTAATGTTGAGCGCAAGAGACCGGCGGTCTCTTGAAGTGGGATCGCCGGCTGTACTCACCTGTATGTGAAAGAGGTCCATGTCATGAGCGTTTCCAGCGTCGCCCTGGTCACCGGAGCCACCACCGGCATCGGCAAGGAGACCAGCCTTGCTCTGGCCCGTGCGGGCCACGCCGTCGTCGTCTCCGGCCGCCGCAAGGAAGCGGGCGAAGCCGTCGCCCGCGAGATCCGCGACAACGGCGGCGAAGCCGTCTTCGTCGCCGCCGACGTCGACTCCGAAGAGTCCGTCGCCGCCCTGGTCGCCACCACCGCCGAACGCTTCGGCCGGCTCGATGTCGCGGTCAACAACGCCGGCATCTCCCTCGACGCCGGCCGCATGGCCGACGAGCCCACCAGCCGCTTCCAGCAGATGCTCACCACCAACGTCCTCGGCGTCTTCTGGAGCATGAAGTACCAGATCCAGCAGATGCTCACCCAGGACACCCCCGGCGGCTCCATCGTCAACCTGGCCTCGATCGCGGGCCTGGGCGGCATGCGCTACGCGGCCAACTACTCCGCCACCAAGCACGCCGTGGTCGGCCTGACCAAGTCCGCCGCGCTGGAGTACGCCACCGACGGCATCCGCATCAACGCGGTCGCCCCCGCCGCGATCAAGACCGACATCCTCAACGCCGCCATCGAGGCCGGCACCTGGGACGAGGCAAGCATCGCCGCCCTCCAGCCGGTCAACCGGATGGGCCGCCCCACCGAAGTCGCCCAAGCCATCACCTGGCTCGCCTCACCCGCCGCGTCCTTCGTGACCGGAACCATCCTCAACGTCGACGGCGGCTACAAGGCCCAGTAAAAGCCCTGCGGCGACGCAGGCCCGAAGTCGCCCTGATAGGTGCCTGTGTCACAACCTCCGGCCCTGCCTCTCCCTGCCTGGTCGGTCGGGAGGGGGGGCGGTGATGCGGTCGGCGTCCTCCGTGTAGCCGTCGGGTCGCTCCATCGCCGCCCCCGCCGTATCCCTACTTCAGCAGATCGATCAGCGCGTCGGCCGCGGGAGCCGAAGACGCCGGGTTCTGACCGGTGATCAGCAGACCGTCCTTGAGGACGTAGGGGTGCCAGTCGTCGCCCTTGGAGTAGACGCCGCCGAGCTTGGTGAGCTCGTCCTCGACCAGGAAGGGGACGATGTCGGTGAGCTGGACGGCCGCCTCCTCGGAGTTGGCGAATCCGGTGACCTGCTTGCCGGAGACCAGGGGGGTGCCGTCCTCGTTGACGGTGTGCCGCAGAACGCCGGGCGCGTGGCACACCAGTGCCAGCGGCTTGCCCGAGCGGAGGGTCGTTTCGATCAGCCGCGCGGAGGCGGGGTCCTCGGCCAGGTCCCACAGCGGTCCGTGCCCGCCGGGGTAGAAGACCGCGTCGAAGTCGCCGGCCGAGACCGAGTCGAGGCGCACGGTGTTCGCGAGGGCCGCCGTCGCCTCCGGGTCGGCCTCGAAGCGCCGGGTCTCGTCGGTCTGGAAGTCGGGCTCGTTGCTCTTGGGGTCCAGCGGCGGCTGACCGCCCTTGGGCGAGGCGAGCGTGATCTCCGCACCGGCTTCCTTGAAGCGGTAGTACGGAGCCGCCAGCTCCTCCAGCCAGAACCCGGTCTTGAGGCCGGTGTTCCCCAGCTCGTCGTGCGAGGTGAGAACGATCAGAACCTTCATGACGCGTCGCTCCTTGAGATGAGTAGACCAGTCTACTATCGCGGGTGAAAAGCTACCCGATGTCCGATTGGGCATCGGGTAGCTGCCTTCTACAGGTGCAGCAGGCTGCGGGTCACCGTCGTGACGGTGTCGAGCGGGGCCGGGCTGCGATGGATCTTGGCCATCACGCTTGCGCCGAGCCACATGTCGTACAGGGCCTGTGCGATGTCGCGCGCCTCGCCGTCTATGGAGAGGGAGCCGTCCTTGATGCCGTCGGTGATCGTCCGCTCGATGCGGTCGACGACGGCGCTGGTGCCTTCCTTGAGGGCCAGACGCATCGACTCGGACAGGTCCGCGACCTCGGCGCCGAGTTTCACGGCCAGGCACTTGCCCTGGCACTCCTCCAGGCTCTGCGTCTCCTGCCACTGCTGCCAGTAGGCCATCAGCCGCTCGGCCGCCGACTGGTCGGAGTGGGCGAAAATGCCGTCGATTTCCGCGAGGTAGTCCGTGAAGTAGCTCTTCAGGATCGCTTCGCCGAAGGCGTCCTTCGATGCGAAGTAGTGGTAGAAGGACCCCTTCGGTACGCCGGCCTCCGCGAGCACCTCATTGATGCCGACAGCCGAGTAGCCCTTGTGGGCCATGATCCGCTGGGCGGTGTCGAGGATGAGTCGACGGGTGTCTGTGCTGCGCGTGGTGACCGGCATGGGTGAACCGTAGCAGCCGAGTAGACCAGTCGTCTAGTTTGTCTGTTCCGCGTCGGGCGGCCACCGGCGCGCGGGAGTGTACGTTCGTACGTTCCGGAGTGTACGATCGTACGCATGCCCATGGACTACTTCGCCGACGACCCCCGCACCAACCTGGAGCGCATGCTCGCGGGCGACCTCTACATCGCCGACGACCCGGAGATCGCCCGCCGTCAGCAGCGCGCCATGCGGCTGGCCGCCCGCTACCAGGCCGCCTACGTCGAGGACACCGACACGGCCCGGCCCCTGCTCGCCGAACTGCTCGCGGCAGTCGGCGAAGGCGTCGACGTGCGCCCGCCGCTCCATGTCGACTACGGCAGCAACATCAGCATTGGCGCCCGCACCTTCGTCAACTACAACCTCACCGCCCTGGACGTCGCCCGGATCACGATCGGCGAGGACTGCCAGATCGGCCCGAACGTCCAACTCCTCACCCCCACCCACCCCGTGGAGCCGGAGCCCCGCCGGGACAAGCTCGAAGCCGCGCTGCCCATCACCATCGGGGACAACGTCTGGCTCGGCGGCGGCGTCATCGTCTGCCCCGGAGTGAGCATCGGCGACAACTCCGTCATCGGCGCCGGTGCGGTCGTCACCAAGGACGTGCCCGCCAATGTCGTCGCCGTGGGCAACCCCGCCCGTCCTGTCCGCAGCGTCTGACCGCGCGACCGACCATGGCCACCGGACACACCGACCCGCAGCGGCGCGAACGGATCCTCGCCGCCACGCTCGACCTGATCGCCGACGAGGGGGTCGCCGGCGTCTCGCACCGCAAGATCGCCACCCGCGCCGATGTGCCCCTGGGGTCGATGACCTATCACTTCACCGGCATCGACGACCTGTTGCGGCACGCCTTCACCCGCTTCGCCGACCACATCGTCGCCGTCTTCGAACAGCACCTCGGTCCGGCTGACACTCCCGATCAGGCCCGCGAGGCCGTCACCGATCTCGTCCACACGCTCTCCGAAGGGCCCCGCCGCGACCTCGTCCTGACCCAGGAGCTCTACACTCTTGCCGCCCGCCACCCCGAATACCGCGAACTGACCCAACGCTGGATGGAGCGCAGTCGCCATCTGCTCGCGCAGCACTTCGACGCGGACACCGCCCGTCAACTGGACGCGCTGGTCGAGGGGTTGACCCTGCATCGGGCCCTCGACCCCACGCCCCACGACCGTGAACTGACACGACAGGCCGTCGCGCGCATCACCGCCGTATGATCGGCGCCCGCAAGCAGCCCGTGGGGGAGCGGACCTGACACCGCACCCCCACGGGCCCCCAACGGGTGGTCAGTTGGCGAAGACGGTACTGCTCAGCAGTACATGGACGGCCGTGCCGCCGAGGATGCTCAGCAGCGCGTCGCGGCGCCACAGATGCAGGCCGACGGTGACGGCGAGCGCGGTGAGTGGGGCCAGGGCGCGCGGCTGGGTGACGGGGAGGTCGTGCAGGCAGTAGACGACCAGGATGATCATGACGCCCGCGGGCATACGGGTGCTCAGGTAGCGCACGGTCGCGCTCGCCCGCAGTGGCGCGAGCACGGCGAACGGCAGGGCACGCAGTGCCCAGGTGACGGCCGCGGTGACCGCGATCGCGGCGACGGCGTAGGCGGGGTCAGGCATGGCGCCGCCTCCGGCCGGCGGCGAGCTGACGGGCCAGGAGCCCGGCCGTGAACAGGGCGAAGGCGACCGGCAGCATCTGGTCCGGGGCGGCGACGCGAGCGACGACCGCGCAGGCCAGTGCCAGCACGGGTGTGGGCAGGTCGCCGCGCAGCTCGCGTACGGCATCGAGCGCCAGCACCGTGAACAGGGCGGTCAGCGCGAAGTCCAGGCCCGTCACGCCCTCGGGGATGAGCGAGCCGAGGAGCGCTCCGGCGGTCGCGCTCCCGGCCCAGTACAGGTGCAGGAGGAACTGGAGCCGGAGGATGCGCCCACTGGGCCAGGTGCGGGCCTGCTCGCCGGAGGTCAGTGCGTAGGCCTCGTCGCAGAGGGCGAAGGTGCTGTACGTCTTGCCGAGGCGGCCCGTCACGCGGTGCAGGGGGAACGACAGCGCGTAGAAGACGTGCCGGACGTTGACCATGAAGGCCGCCAGTGCGATCGACGCCAGCGGGGCCGCCGCGGTGACCAGGCCGATCAGCAGGAACTCGAACGAGCCGCCGAAGGCGACCGCGGCCGACAGGCCGGCCCACCACCAGTCCAGACCGGACTGGACGGCGAGCGCTCCGAAGGCCAGGCCGAGCGGGACGAACCCGAGGCCCACCGAAGCGGAGTCCCGCAACGCGGCCGCGGCATCGGACGGCGTGCGGGACGAAGCGGCGAGGGCCGGTTCGGGGGGATCGCCGACGGCGGTGGCAGGTATGGGCATACGGACATTTTAGGAAAGCGTTCGCCTCATATGGTTGCGTATTGTTCCTCTAGGATCGCTAAATGAGCAATGAAATCAGCCTGGATGCCATCGATCGTGAAATTCTGTTTCACCTCCGCCGGGACGGTCGGCTGACCAACGTCGAACTCGCCAAACGCGTCGGCCTCACGCCGCCTCCCTGCCTGCGCCGCGTCAAACGCCTTGAGGAGGCCGGTGTCATCGCCGGCTACCGGGCAGTCGTCGATCCGGCGGCCATGGGGCGCGGGCTTGAGGTTCTGGTCGACGTCGAGATCTCCGCCCAGGACCGCAGGACCGTCGAGGAGTTCGAGGTGACCGTCGCCTCCTACGACGAGGTCATCGAGTTCCGCCGCATGTACGGGCGCCCCGACTATTTCCTCCGAGTCGCCGTTGCCGACCATGCCGCCTACGAGGCGTTCCTCATGGGTCGGCTCAGCGGGCTGCCGGCCGTCCAGCGCCTTGAATCCCACCTCACGATGAAGGAGATCAAAGCCATCGGCTGACCCCCGACGGAACACTAGGTAGACTGACCTACCTAGTGACGGAAGAGGTCCGATGAGCGACGGGACACAACCGAAGAAACGCCGGGGAGTCGCGCGCGAGCGACTGCTCGCCGCCGCGGCCCGCCGCTTCTACGCGGACGGCGTGGCGGCGACCGGGATCGACACGATCACCGCCGAGGCGGGCGTGGCGAAGATGAGCCTGTACAACAACTTCTCCTCCAAGGCCGACCTGGTGATGGCCTACCTCGACGCACGTCACGAGGAGTGGCTCGACCTGTACCGGCGGCGGCTGGAGGGCGTCCGGGACGGTGACGGCCGCGCTGGCGTGCTCGCCGTCTTCGACGCGTACGCCGACCACGCGGCCTTCGCCTACGAGCACGGCTTCCGGGGGTGCGGTCTGCTCAACGCCGCCGCCGAACTGCCCGCCGGTGACGAGGGCCGGGCCGTGGTGCGCCGACACAAGGAGGAGGTCGAGTCGCTGCTCGCCGGGCACCTTGCGCAGCTGCTGCCCGGGCGGCCCGAGGAGGCGCGCGCGATGGCGGAGCATCTGGCGTTCCTGCTGGAGGGAGCCATGGCACGCGCCGGACTTGAGGGCGCGAGCACCCGTCTGGAGCATGCGCGGACGATGGCGGCGGACCTGGTGGACCGGCTGTGACGCGGTCCGCCGGACGTGACACCGGCTCGGTGGGCGTGGGCTCCCTGTGCGTACTCGTCGCGTCGGTGCTGTGGGGCACGACGGGTACCGCGGCGACCTTCGCACCGGACGTGGGGCCCCTGGCGATCGGGGCCGTCGCCATGGGACTGGGCGGACTGCTGCAAGCCCTCATGGCCGCACCCCGTGTCCGCAGGGAGGCTCCCGCGCTGCGCGCGCAGCGCGGTGTGGTGCTGCTCGGCGCGCTGGCGGTGGGCGCCTACCCTCTGGCCTTCTACACCTCCATGCACCTGGCCGGAGTCGCCGCCGGAACCGTGGTGTCGATCGGTTCGGCGCCCCTCGCCTCGGCCGTCGTCGAACGCGTCGTGGACAAACGGCGCCTGACGCGCCGCTGGATGACCGGCGCCGCTCTGGGACTCTCCGGGACGGTACTGCTGTGCATGGCCGAAGCGGCCGACGTGCACTCCGGCGCCCGGTCCGTGGGGTCGACCGTGCTCGGCGTGGGTCTGGGCCTGGTGGCCGGTTTCACCTACGCCCTGTACTCCTGGGCGGCCCACCGCCTGATCAGCCGCGGTGTCACCTCCGGCGCGGCCATGGGCACCGTCTTCGGGCTGGGCGGCATGCTGCTCCTGCCCGTGCTGCTGACCACCGGCGCCCCGCTGCTCCACTCCTGGTCCAACGCCGCCGTCGGCGCCTACATGGCCCTGGTGCCCATGTTCGTCGGCTACGTCCTGTTCGGCTGGGGCCTGGCACATGTCCCGGCGAGCACCGCGACGACACTCTCGCTGCTGGAACCCGCCGTCGCGGCCGTACTCGCCGTGCTGGTGGTGGGTGAACGCCTGCCCCTGCTCGGGTGGTTCGGCATCACCCTGGTCGTCGGCTGCCTCGCCGTGCTCACCACGCCGACTCGCAGCACTGCTGCGAAGCGCCGGGCAAGCGCCGTGGGGGACGGCGCGGCCAAGCCCGAACAGGTGGGGGTGTAGCGGGCTGCACCCCCCTATCGGGGAGGGCACACCGGGAGCCGGCACGACACCCGTCATACCTGAGGGCACGTACCCGGCACCTTCCGCGGAGTTGCCGGGCATGTCCGGCAACTCGGCCGCCGGTACGTTCGAGAGATCTGAACCAATGCCGGGAATCAGGCCGCGACGAGCTCCTGCTCGTGGTCCGGCGTCTTGACCGCGGGCTTCTTGTTCGGCAGTGAGAGCCGGAAGACCTTGTGCCACGCGGAGAACACCTGCTTGGGCAGCGGGCCGGTGACGTACTCCAGCTCGTACTTCTCGAACAGCGCGCGCACCTTCACCGCGACCTCGGCGTACCGGTTGCTCGGCAGGTCCGGGAACAGGTGGTGCTCGATCTGGTGCGACAGGTTGCCGGTCATGAAGTGCATGGCCTTGCTGCCGCTGATGTTCGCCGAGCCCATCATCTGGCGCAGGTACCACTGGCCGCGCGTCTCGCCCTTGATCGACCGGCGCTCGAAGACCTGCACGCCCTCCGGGAAGTGCCCGCACATGATCACCGAGTGGGACCAGAGGTTGCGGACCAGGTTCGCGGTGAACGTGGCGGCGAGCGTGGGGAGGAACGACGGGCCCGACAGCAGCGGGTGGATCACGTAGTCCTTGAGCACCTGCTTGCGGATCTTGCGGCCCACGGCCTTGGCCCGCGCGCGGAACTCCGGGTTCTTGCGGCGGCGCTTGTGCAGGTTCTTGCCGAGCTCCAGGTCGTACGCTGCGATGCCGTACTCGAAGAAGCAGGCGTTGATGAAGTTCCACAGCGGCTGGCCGAGGTGGAACGGGTGCCACTTCTGGTCCTCGTCGACGCGCATGATGCCGTAGCCGAGGTCGTTGTCCTTGCCGATCACGTTGGTGTACGTGTGGTGCAGCTCGTTGTGCGAGTGCTTCCACTGGTCGGCCGGCGAGACGTGATCCCACTCCCAGGTGGTGGAGTGGATCTTCGGGTCCCGCATCCAGTCCCACTGGCCGTGCAGGATGTTGTGGCCGATCTCCATGTTGTCCATGATCTTCGCCACGGACAGGCCCGCGGTGCCGATCACCCACGCGGGCGGGAAGATCGAGAACAGCAGCACGCCCCTGCTGACCAGCTCCAACTTGCGCTGCGCCGAGATGACCTTGCGGATGTAGGCGGCGTCCTTCTCGCCGCGGCCGGCGATCACCTCGTCGCGGATCGCGTCCAGCTCGCGGCCGAGCTCCTCGATCTGCTCCGCGGTCAGGTGGGCGGTGGGGTCGATGGCGGTCAAGGTGCTCCTACCGTTCGATGTCGCAGGGGCCCGCCGCGGCGGACACGCAGGTCTGGATGAGGACGCCCGGCTCGGCCTCGGTGATCTCGCCGGTGCGCAGGTCGCGGACGGCACCCGCCTTGAGCGGCGTGACGCAGCCGAAGCAGATGCCCATGCGGCACCCGGAGGGCATGAGCACGCCGGCCTCCTCGCCGACGTCCAGCAACGGCGTGGCGCCGTCCGCGTCGACCGTCTTGCCGGTGGCGCTGAACGTGACCTCGCCGCCGTCACCGGCGACGACGATGCTGGGGCGGAAGCGTTCGGTGTGCAGGCGCTCTGGGACGCCGTGCTCGCTCCAGTGCTTTTCGGCGGCGTCGAGCAGGCCCGCGGGCCCGCAGGCCCAGGTCTCGCGCTCGGCCCAGTCGGGCACGAGTTCGTCGAGACGGGCGATGTCGAGCATGCCGTCGGTGTCGGTGTGCACCTCGGTCAGACGCAGCTTCTTGTCCGCGACCAGGTCGTGCAGATCGTTGCGGAAGATCACGTCTTGCGGTTGCGGCGCGCAGTGGACCATGACGACGTCGTCGAACTCGGTGTCGCGCAGCATGCCCATCACGGGCGTGATGCCGCTGCCGGCCGTCAGGTAGAGCACCTTGGCGGGCTTGGCCTGCGGCAGCACGAAGTCACCGGCCGCCTGGTCGAGCTGGACCAGCGTGCCCGGTTTCGCCCTGCGGACCAGGTGGTTGCTGACCTGGCCGTCCGGGATCGCCTTCACGGTGATCGTGACGCGGCCGTCCCGGCGGTTGGTCGGCGAGGTGAGCGAGTAGGCACGCCACAGGCGCACCCCGTCGACATCGACCCCGATCCGCACGTACTGACCGGCCGTGTGGCCGCGCCAGCCCCGTCCCGGCCTGATCACGATGGTCGCGGCGTCACTCGTCTCGGGGTGCACGGCTTCGATGCGCCCACGCAGGTCAGCGCCCGCACGCAGCGGGCTGACCAGGTCGAGGTAGTCCGACGGCAGCAGCGGTGTCGTGACCATCTCCAGCAGTTTCCATGCCCTGCTGCGAAGGGCTGCTGCACTCGTCATGACTCCAGCTTGATGCGCCTCAAGGCGTAAAGTCCTGACCACAGGACGTAAATCTGGTCGACCGAATTGTTCGCAGGGAACAAAAAATGAGCCATGCAGTCCGGAGGGCCAGCGAACTGGCCCTGGATGAGACGACGGTCACCGCACTGCGGGCCGCGCTGAAGACCACCGCCGACGAGGTCGTGCAGGCGATCATCGACGAGGTCCCTTCCTACGCGGGCGCCCTTTCGGGCCGCATGGGCGGCACCATCCGCCGAGCCGTCCGCACCGCCCTGGGGCACTACCTGGACCTCGCGAGCGGGAACGTCACAGGCGGCGACGCCGGTGACGCAGCCTACGAGCTGGGCCGCGGCGAGGTCCGGGACGGCCGTTCGATGGACGCCCTGCTCAGCGCCTACCGCGTCGGCGCCCGCGTGGCCTGGCGATGTCTGGCAGCGGGTGCCGTACCCGCAGGTCTGCCCGCCGCCGAGGTCGCCAAGTTCGCCGAGCTGACCTTCGCCTACATCGATGAACTCTCCGCAGCGAGCGCCGCGGGCCACGCCGACGAACTGGCCGCCCGGGGCCGGGTTCATGAGCGCCACCTGGAACAGTTGGCCCGCGACCTCCTCAGCGGCGCGAGCCCGGACCTGCTGCTGGCCTCTGCTCAACGGGCCGCGTGGCAGCCTCCCGCTTCGCTGACCGCGGTCCTGCTGCCCGCCGTCCAGGCCCGGCCTGCCTACCGCGCGCTCGACCCGAGCACCCTCGTCCTCGACGATCTGCCGGACGCCACCGGTGTGCTGCTCGTCCCCGATGCCGACCGGTCATATCTCCTGCGGCAGCTGACCGACCGCACCGCCGTGGTCGGCCCGGCCCGGCCATGGACCCGTGCGTCCGCCTCGTACGCACGAGCCGTACGCGCGCGCTCGCTCTCCTCCGAGATCTGCGACACCGAGGACCACCTGCCCGAGCTGGTGCTCAGCGCCGACATGGACGCGTTCGCAGACCTGCGTGCCCGAGCCCTCGCACCGCTGCGGACCCTGCCTGCCGGGACCGCACGGCGGCTGGAGGAGACTTTGCGGGCGTGGCTGCTGCACCAGGGCAGGCGGGAGGAGGTGGCGGCGGCGTTGTTCGTCCATCCCCAGACCGTCCGGTACCGGATGTCGCAGCTGCGGGAGCTGTTTCCGGATCTCGCATCGCCCCACCGGGTCCTTGAACTGACGCTGGCGGTCGGTCTTGAGGCCGGCTGACGCGTTCTTCGACCGTCCACGACCGCGCCCGAGAGCGGTCCGGGAATCGTGCCTCGTCGGCAACGCGTTCGGCCGGGGGCATCGATTCGAGCACGACAAGGAAGGCGAGGCCGACCGACTCGTCCAGGGTGACCCGGTCGGCCGGGTCGACGCCCGTGCCGCCCGGCCGCCCGCTGATCCACTCCGTGGACTCGGGCAGCGGCTCGGGAAGCCACTCACCTGGCGTACCAGCGGGTGTACGTCTCCTGGACGGCATCCTCCATGCGGAGTTCACCCCCAGGACGCGGCACCGTCCTGCTGCTCCGCGAAGCCATCGGATTCTGAACGACCCGGAGCCGCCGCCGACTTCCCGACGCTGCCCATCACACGGCGGCTAAGTCCGCCTGGCCTCAGGGCTGTTGAGATACGCCAGCACCGCCAGTACCCGCCGGTGACCGCTGTCCGACTGCGGCAGGTTCAGCTTCAGGAACACATTGCCGATGTGCTTGCTGACCGAGCGTTCGGTGATGACGAGGGTCTCGGCGATCGTGGCGTTGTCGTGGCCCTGCGCCATCAGCTTCAGGACCTCGCGCTCCCGTGGGGTGAGCGAGTCGACCGGGGTGTCGCGGCGGCGGGTCCGGAAGGAAGTTCCCTCATGAAGTCCGCACTTGCGTCCCGTCTCGCTTCACGTCCCGTGCTGTGGTTCCTGTTCCTGTTCAACGCCGCCGTCGCCGCGTTCTCCGTCGTCGCCGTCGACGGCGCCCAGGGCGTCATGACCGCGGCCGGGATGGGAGCCGTAGCGCTGGGAGCGGGCCTCGGTCTCCTCCGGAAGCGGCCGCAGCCGAAGCGCGCCTGAGCCCCTCTCGTCGTAGGAAACCCACGGAAAGAAGGCACCACCGTGAGCAGGATGCAGTCCCTCTACACCGGCACCACCCCCGACACCGTCGAGATCCTGGAGGTCGACCGCCCGGCGCCCGGCCCGCGCGACGCGCTCGTCCGGATCCGCGCCTGCGGCATCTGCGGCACCGACGTGTCGTTCCTGCACATGGGCGGCATGCCCGCCGGCGCCCACCAGGGCGGTGACATCGTCCCCGTGGCGCTCGGCCATGAGCCGGCCGGTGAGGTGGTCGAGGTGGGGTCCGAGGTCGAGGGGCTGAGGCCGGGCGACCGGGTCGTGGTCAACCCCCAGGGGCCGGGCGGGATCATCGGCTGCGGCGGCCGGCAGGGCGCGCTCAGCGAGTACCTGCTCGTGGAGGACGCCGTCGTCGGCAGGAGCGTCGCCGTCGGCCCCGGTGACATGCCCTTCGCCGTGGCGGCCCTCAACGAGCCCATGGCCGTCGCCCGGCACGCCGTCAACCGCTCCGAGGCGAAGCCCGGCGACAAGGTCGTCGTCTTCGGTGCCGGTCCCATCGGTCTGGGCGCGGCGATCTGGCTGAAGCTGCGGGGCGTCGAGCATGTCGTCGTCGCGGACGTCATCCCCGCCCGGCTGGAGACGGCGCTGGCCGTCGGCGCGGACGCGGTGATCGACTCGGCGCGGGAGGACGTCTCCGCGCGCCTGACCGAGCTGCACGGCCGGGCTGCCAACGCGCTCGGCCAGCCCCGGCCGGGCACCGACATCTACCTCGACGCGGCCGGCGCCGCCGCCGTCTTCAACACCGTGGTGGCCGCCGCCAAGTGGCACGCGAAGCTGATCATGGTCGCGGTGCAGAAGAAGGGCTCCGAGATCGACCTCGGCGGCATGCTCCGCAGCGAGCTCACCCTCATCGCCTCCCAGGGCTACCCCACCGAGATCTTCGAGGTCACCCCCGAACTCGTCGAGCACCAGGACCGCTTCGCCCGGCTGATCAGCCACCGTGTTCCCTTCACACAAGTGGACCGTGCCGTCGAGCTGGCCCTGACGCCGGGGGCCGCGGAGAAGGTCGTCGTGACCTTCGACTGATACACAAAGCGCCGTCGGCGCCCACCTCTCGGCCGAGAGGAAGGCGCCGACGGCGCTGCGGAACCGAAGCGGTTCTCAACTCACCGCCCTCTTCACCAGCTCGCCGATCCGCGCCGCGTCCGCCTCCGTCAGCTCCTTCAGCGCGAAGGCCGTCGGCCACATGGCGCCCTCGTCGAGATGGGCGACGTCGTTGAAACCGAACGTCGCATACCGGGCGTTGAACTTCTGGGCGCTCTGGAAGAAGCACAGGACCTTGCCGTCCTTGGCGTACGCGGGCATCCCGTACCAGAGCTTCGGCGCGAGTTCCGGCGCGCTCTCCTTGACGACGGCGTGCAGCCGTTCGGCCATGACGCGGTCCGACTCCTGCATTTCGGCGATCTTCGCGAGTACGGCGGCCTCGTCCTCCGCGACCTTGTCGGCGCGGGTCCGGCGGCGTGCGGACGCCTTCAGTTCCTGGGCCCGGTCCTTCATCGCGGCGCGCTCTTCGGGCGTGAATCCCTCGTACGTCCCGGCGGTGTCCTTCTGCGTCTGCGTCATGACTGTTTCCTCCTGGTTTGCGTTTCTTACGGTTCTATCCTGGTTCCGGGGTGTCGGCCCTGCCGGTGACGTCAGCCCCAGGCCCCGGCGATCTGGCGGGTCGTCGCGTTGAGCCGGTTGAACATGTTGGTGACGCCGATCATGAGGACGATCGCGGCCAGCTGCTTCTCGTCGAAGTACGTGGCGGCCGTGTCCCAGATCTCGTCGTTCACCGCATCGGGGCGGTCGGCCAGCCGGGTCGCCGCCTCGGCCAGCGCGAGGGCCGCCCGCTCCTCGTCGGTGAAGTAGGGGGCCTCGCGCCAGGCGGCGACCGTGGCGAGCCGCTCGTCGTTCACGCCGGCCTTGCGGGCGGTCTTGGCGCCGCCGTCGACACAGGCGCTGCACCCGTTGATCTGGCTCACCCGCAGATGCACCAGCTCCAGTGTCTGACCGTCCACGCCTCCCGAGTGCGCGGTCCTGAGGATCTCCTGGATGGGCTGCATCGCGCCGGAAAGGACGACTGCGGGGTTCTGCATACGGGACTGCATCTCGATCTGCTCCTCTTTTGGGCCGGTGCCCCGTTCCCCCGGGGCGTGACACCATCACAGCCGCAACCGCCTGCCACGACCACGGCGATGGGACACCGTGGGACAGCTGAAACAGCCTTGACCTGCGGCGACTTGGCCCGCGAGACTTCCTTGCGAACGGGACGGAAGGCCGGGGGGAACACCGTGGACGCACACGACGGGACAGCACAGGGCGAGCTTGCGGCACGGCTGCGCCTGATCCAGGAACTGTCCGGGCTCGGTGTACGGGCCCTCGCGCGGGACACCGGACTGAGCTCCTCGTCGCTCTCGCGCTATCTGTCCGGGCAGACCGTTCCGCCCTGGCCCGCGGTGGTCGCCCTGTGCCGCCTGGTCAAGCGCGACCCGCGCCCCTTGCGGCCGCTGTGGGAGCGGACCTCGAACCCGCTGCCCGCGCCGCCCAAGAGCAGCCGCCAGGTCCGCACGCAGCCGCGCAACGATCTGCCGCGCGACGCAGCCGACTTCACCGGCCGCGAGGCCGAACTCGCCGCCGTCCTCGCCGCGGTCGACAGCCATCGCGCGGTCTCCGTCGACGGCATGGCGGGCGTCGGCAAGTCCTGTCTGGCCGTGCACGCCGCGCACCGGCTCGCCCCCGACTTCCCCGACGCCCAGCTCTACGTCGACCTGCACGGCTTCACCGAGGGCCGCCCCCCGCTCGACCCCGACTCCGCGCTGCGCATGCTCCTGGGCGCCCTGGACGTCCCGTCCGAGCGGGTCCCGCAGGAGGGCGTCGAGCAGCTGTCCGCCTGCTGGCGGGCGGAGTTGGCCCGCCGCAGGGTCGTGGTGGTCCTCGACAACGCCGCCGACGCCGAGCAGGTCCGCCCGCTGCTGCCCGGCGCCGGCCCCTCCGTCGCGGTGATCACCAGCCGCAACCGGCTCCTCGGCCTGGACGAGGTGCCCCCGGTCTCGCTCGACGTACTGAGCCCCGAGGAGAGCGCGGAACTGCTGGCCCGTGCCAGCGGCGACCCCGGCGGCCCCGAGGGCAGGCTGGCCCGCGACCCGGAGTCCGCGGCCGAGGTGCTGCGGCTGTGCGGCCGTCTGCCGCTCGCCCTGCGGCTGGCCGCGGCACGGCTGCGGCACCGGCCGGGCTGGACGGTGGGCATCCTCGCCGAGCGACTGGCCCAGGGCGCGGGCGAGTTCGACACCGCGCTCGCCATGTCGGTCCGGCAGCTCAACCGGTCCCAGGCCCGCCTGTTCCGCATGCTGGGGCTGCTGCCCGGCGCGTCCTTCGACGAGTACGTGGTCGGCGCGCTGGCGGACGTGCCGCTGCACAGCGCCCAGGACATGCTGGAGGACCTGCTCGACGCCCACCTCGTCCAGCAGCCGACGGCCGGCCGCTACCGGCTGCACGACCTGGTGCATCAGCACGCCCGCCGGGCCGCGGTGGAGCAGGACTCCGCGGCCGACCGGGAACGGGCGCTGGGCCGCGTGCTCGACTACTACGTGCACGCGGCCGCCGCCGCCGACGCCGCGATGCCGTTCGTGTCGCCCGGCCGGGCGGCCTCCGCGGGCCGGCCCCCGGCCCAACTGCCGCGCTTCACGGACAAGAACGCGGCGTTCACCTGGTTCGTCACCGAGTACGCCAACCTCATCGCTGCCTTCGAGACGGCGGCCGCCCTCGGCGCCGACGTGCACGTGTGCGAACTCCCGCGCTTCCTGCGGGCGTACTTCGCGCGCCGCTGCGGCACCACCCACCTCAACTTCCTCTTCGAGCGGTCGCTGGCCGCCGCCGAGCGCCTGGGCGATCCGCAGCAACTGGCCGAAGCGCACAGCGATCTGGGCTTCGCCCGCTACAACGCGGGCCGGCTGGCGGAGGCCGCCGCCGCGTACGAGGCGGCCGAACTCCAGGTGTCCCGGACGGGCGACGCGCGGGCGGAGGCCGAACTGGCCATGCGCCGCGGCTACTTGAGCTGGGACGCGGGGCACGCCGAGGAGCCGCTCGACTTCTTCCGGCTGGCGGGCAAGCTCTACGAGCAGGCCGGCTGCCCGACGGACGCCGCCCACGCCGCCGCCTCCGAGGCCTGGACGATGCTCCAATTGGGACACCGCGAGGAGGCTGCGCAGCGGGCCCGGGAGGTGCTGGCCATCGGCCACACCGACCCCGCATGGCCGCCCGCGCTGACCGCCCGTATCACGCTCGGCGTGGCCACCGCCCGAGAGGAACCCGACACGGCGGCGGAGCATCTGCATCAGGCGCTGGCCGTGGCGCGCGACGACGGGCACCTGAACAACCAGGCGTGGTGCCTGAACTGCCTGGGCGTCGCACTGCGCCAGATGGGCCGGTACGAGGAGGCGCTGGCCAGCCACCGGGAGGCGTTCGCGCTGCTCGACGAGTTGTTCGAGGAACACTGGAAGATCCACTTCCTCAACGGCTACGCCGAGACCTGCCGCCTCGCGGGCCTGACCGAAGAGGCGCTACGGCTGCACCGGCAGGCGCTGGAACTGGCCCCGACCCTGGGCAACCGGTACGAGGAGGCGCTGGCCCACGAGGGCATCGCGAACCTGCTCGACGCGACGGATCCGGCCGCGGCGGCCGCACACCGCGCGGCGGGCGAGGCCGTCCTGCGGGAGCTCGCCCCCGGCGTTCACTGACCCCGGACTGAGCGCCTCCACCAGGTCCGCGCCGAGCGGAGTGAGCCGGTACGCGTCACCGTCCGGGCTGAGCAGTCGGGCGTGGCCCAGCTCGGCGAGCCGGGTGCTCAGCCACGTCGCCAACGGACTCCTGCTGGAGGAGGGGACCTGGGCCGCGTAGCGGAGAGGGGTCACGGCCCGCGCCGAGCGGGCCGTGGGTTCTCAGCGGGCGCCGGTCCAGTTGTGGGCGACGTCCAGCACGATGCGGTCGGTCAGCACGAACACACGGAAAGGCAGCCGGGCGCGGACCCCGAGCCCGACGAGTGTCTCTCCTTCGAAGCTGCCGGCGAACCGGGTGTCCCTGAAGGTGCGGTAGCCGGTGAGGTCCACTCCCGGCAGCGGCCGGTTCACGCGCCCGGGATAAGTGGGCAGACCGGTCTCGGGATCGTAGGCCGGTGCGGCCACACGGACCTCCAGAATGGCACCGCCGGCCACGGGTACGAGCCGGCCCGAGCCGTCCTGGTACAGCTGCTTGACGTACCGGACCGAGTAGCCGAGGGTGCTGCGGGCCGCGCCCGGGATGTCGACGACCATCCGGTCGAAGCAGGCGTGGCGGCCGGTCCTGATGTTCTCCACCGGCTTGGCGGTGGAGGTGGCCCGGACCTCGGGCAGGCTTCCCCAGCCGGTCGGGCAGGCGGTGGTGGTCTGCGCGGTGGCGCCCGAGGCCGTCGCGGCCGGGAGGGCCGGAACCGCCAGGGCCGCTGTGACAGCGAGTGCCACCCATGTTGTTCTGAATCTTCGCATTGCGTCCCCCGACGTGTGCGTAGTGCTGTTATCAGGGGAGACATCCGTGTTACGGGAAAGGTTGCAGTACGTCCGAAAAGTTGCGATGTGAAGGAGGCGGGAAGCCCGGCAGGACGATTGCCCCGCTCCCGATCGGGTACGCGAGCAGGACCGCACCCCGGGTCGATCCTGCCCCGGGCAGGCCGTACGACCGCCGCTACCAGGGGATCTGTCATGGAGACACCCGCGAACCGCACCACCGCCACACCGGCCCGGCGGGCGCTGGACGCGCTGGCCGACAACCGCGAGGACCGCGGTGCGCTGGACACGCTCGCCGGCAGCGAGGTGCTGGTGCCCGTGCCCGACGACGCCAGTGACGAGGACGCCACCGACCCCGGTGCCGTGGCGCTGCCCGTGATCGAACAGCCGGGCGGGGAACCCGTGGTGCCCGTGTTCACCTCGGAGCCCGCGATGGCCCAGCTACTGCCCTTCGTGGACCGCTACCGCCTGGTACCGCTGGGGGCGCTGGCCTCGCAGTGGCCCGCCGACGATCTGTCCCTGACCATCGACGCGGGCTCGCCGCACCCCCTCACTCTCACCTCGGAGGGCGTACGCACCTTGCTGGCCCGTCCCCAGGGATGACCGCGGCGGGCCCGACCACCGATGGCGTACGGAGGGGGAGCAGTCGGGCCCGGGGTGCGGACGTGCTCCCGCTGCCGCACCCGGACGCTCACGCGACGAGGGTGAGCAGCACCGACCCCGCTCAGTCCGACGTCCGCGGGCGCCGTGGCAGACGATAGGACCGCACCTCACCCCGCGTCGCTCCGCGATGCGCGGCGGTTGTCCGCAAAACGCGGCGGATCACGGCGGACGGGTTTGGCGGCCGTACGCAGGGTCTGGGACGGGGTCTCGCCGAACCGCTCCCGGTAGCGCTGCGCGAACCGGCCCAGATGGGCGAAGCCCCATTGGTAGGCCACGTCCGCCACGGTCGTGGAACCGGGGGTGGAGGCCCGTAGCTGCCCGTGGACGCGTTGCAGACGCACCTCGTTGACGTACGCCATCGGCGTCAGGCCGACGTGCTTGCGGAACGCCTCCTGCAGCGTACGCACACTCACCTGGGCGATCGCCGCGAGCCGCGCCGCGTCGTACGGCTCGGCGGGCAGTTCCTGTACGGCGTCCATGACCCGCTTGACGGAGGCCGGGCGCATCGGGGGCGGAGGGGACTCAAGCTCCTCGCGCCACGAGTGGTCGGCGGCCAGCAACAGCCCTTCGAGCAGGGTCTGTTCGAGCCGTCCGCGGATGATCGGCCGGCGCAGCAGCCCGTGTGCCACGTCCTTCTCCAGCAGGCTCCAGACCACCAGTTGGGCCCAGCTGCGGCCGGGGCCCCGGGTGACGTCGATGAACGGCCCGAATATCGGCGGGCGACGCACCGGTCTGCCCAGCAGGTCCTCCAGCGCGTGCAGCACGGCCAGTTTGTCGATCTTCACGGTGATCGAGTGACAGTCCGGCGACCAGGCGTCGATGTGTATGCCGCAGCCCGGATCGAAGAAGACGGCGCGCCGCGAGGTGGCGAACACCGCGGCGGCGGCGCCCTGTTGGACGCTGAAGCTGCCCGACAGCGGTACGGCCACGTGGTAGACGCCCGGTTCGCCGAAGCTCATCCGCATCTCGGTGCCGAAACTGACGTCGCCCACGGTGAGCGAGCCGAGTTCGACGACGTTGAGGCTGGTGGAGAACTCCGCTGCGGGGCCGGTGACTTCGAGCCGCAGGTCGTAGTAATGGGCCGCGATCGCCGCGTGGGTCTCCTCCACGTCGCGCGTCGTGTACGTGTTGAACTCGGCGGTCCCGGCCTCGTCGACGGCCACGGCGATATCTCCCCGTCCCTGCTGGGCATTCTCGCCCCGGATGGTTTTCCGGGGTTGAGAATGCCCAGGGGGTAGCGGTTTCGAACAGATGGGAGAGCGGGTTGCCTCAGCCGTCGAGCATGCGGGCCAGCACCTGGCGTTGCAGCGGAAGCACCTCGGCGTGCAGCTCGCGGCCCCGGCGGGTGAGGGAGACCCAGACGCCGCGCCGGTCCTCCGCGCAGACCGAGCGCGCCACCAGACCGTCCTTCTCCAGCCGGCCGATGAGCCGGGAGAGCGCGCTCTGGCTGAGATGCACCCGTCCGACGAGGTTCTGCACCCGGCACTGGTCGCCCTCCTCGGGCGACTCGGCGGCGAGAATGTCGAGCACCTCGAAGTCGCTCGCGCCCAGCCCGTGCGGGTGCAGCACGCGGTCGATCTCGCACATCGTCCGCGCGTGCACCGTCAGGATGCCCCGCCATCGTTCTTCGAGGGCTGCCTCGGCCGTCTTCACTGCCATACCCGCACGGTAGCACCGATCCAGCCACTTCTTGAGTGTGCAACTAGTGCATGTGCATATGGCGGCCCGGGCGGGTCACGCGGGCGGGTCCTGGGTGATCCCGACCAGGTTGCCGTCCGCGTCCTTCACGAAGGCGATCAGCTTGCCGCCGCCGACGTCCTGGACGTCCTGCAGAGGCTCCGCCCCGGCCGCCAGGAGGGCCGCGAGCGTCCCGCGGATGTCGGTCACATGCCAGTAGGGGACCGGCCCGGTCATGCCCCGCGCATGCCCGTTGGGGTCCAGGCCGACGTCCTGGCCCGCGTCCTTGAAGCCGACGTAGTACGGCTCGTCCGCGTACGGCTCGGTGCCCAGCAGGGCGGTGAACAGGGCCTTCGCCCGGTCGAGGTCCTTGACGGGGTAGATGATCGTCTTCAGGCCGGCGGTCATGGCGTGCTCCTTGCGTGAGGTGTGGATCCCGACGGGATGCGTCGGTGGTTTCACGCTAGGGCGGGGGAGAGATCCCCGCTTCTTCGATCCTGACCGGTCCCGGGCAGGGCACGAAACGCCGAGGGCGCGCCGCCCGGCCGGATCGCCGGGCAGCGCGCCCCACGCGGAGAAGGAACCGCCGTGGCGACTACGTCGACTCCCGCTTCACCAACTCCGTCGGCAGGATGACCGCCGCCGGGTCCTCGCCGCCTATCTGGGCCAGCAGCACCCGGACCATCTCGGAGCTGATGCGGTCCCAGGGCTGGCGGATGGTGGTGAGCTCGGGGCGGGCGGCGAGGGCCGCGGGCGAGTCGTCGAACCCGCCGACCGCGACGTCCTGCGGCACCCGGCGCCCGGCCCGCTCCAGAGCCGTCAGCACGCCCTGCGCCATCAGGTCGGAGGCGACGAACACGGCGTCCATGTCCGGCGCCTGCGCGAGCAGCCGCTCGGCGCCCGCCTCACCGCTGGCCCGGCTGTAGTCACCGGAGACGATCAGCCGCTCGTCGAGCTCGACGCCCGCCTCGGCGAGCACCTCCTTGTAGCCGGCCAGCCGCTCGACACCGCCCGGGGTGTCCAGCGGGCCGGTGACCACACCGATCCGGCGCCGGCCCAGCGACAGCAGGTGGCGCACCATGTCCCGGGCGCCGTCCCGGTCGTCCGCCGCCACGTAACTCACCTTGGAGGCCAGCCCGATCGGCTTGCCGCACGCGACCAGCGGCACGCCCGCCTCGCGCAGCTCCTCGGCGACCGGGTCTCCGGAGTGGCTGGAGACCAGCAGCACCCCGTCGACATGACCGGCGGTGATGTACCGCGTTATGCGCCGACGTTCGTCCTCGGTGCCGGCCAGCATCAGCAGCAGGGGGATGTCGTGCGCGGCGAGCGCCTGCGTACAGCCGCGCAGCAGGACGTTGAAGTTGGGGTCCTCGAAGAACCGCTCCTGCGGCTCGGTCAGCAGGAAGCCGATCGAGTCCGACCTGCCGGTGATCAGCGAGCGGGCGTGCCGGTTCACGACGTAACCCGTCTTGCGGATGGCGGCGTTGACCGCCTCCTGCGCCGCCGGGCTGACGTAGTGCCCGCCGTTGAGCACCCGCGAGACGGTGCCACGTGAGACACCGGCCTCGCGCGCCACGTCGTGGATCGTCGGCGGTCTGCGTCGGCCCCCCGTATTGCTCATGGTCATGACTTTACGGCCCCGGACAGCAGATCCAGGCTCCAGAACCGCTGGATGACCAGGAAGAGCGCGATGAGCGGGAAGATCGCCAGGAACGCGCCGGTGATCACCAGCGTGTACAACGCCGGGGTGTTGGCGCCCTGTTCGAGGAGCGTGTACAGACCGAGCGTGATCGGGAACTTCTCGTCGTCGCTGAGCATGATGTACGGCAGCAGGAAGTTGTTCCAGATCGCCACGAACTGGAAGAGGAACACCGTCACCATGCCGGGCACCATCATCGGCAGCGCGACCCGGGTGAAGATCCGCCACTCGCTCGCGCCGTCCATGCGCCCGGCCTCCACCACGTCGGCGGGGACGGCCGCGCTCGCGTAGATGCGCGCGAGGTAGACGCCGTAGGGCGAGAGGATCTGCGGCAGCAGCACCGACAGGTACGAGTCCGTCAGGTTGACCTCGGCCAGCAGCAGGTACTGCGGGACGGCGAGGATGACCGGTGGCATCAGCACGCCCGCCAGCAGGACGTTGAAGAACGTCTCCCGGCCCCGGAAGCGGTAGATCGCCAGCGCGTAGCCGCTGAACGCCGACACACACGTCGACAGCAGGGCGCCGAGACCGGCGTACAGGGCGGAGTTGCCCATCCACTGCCAGTAGACGCCGTCACGGTAGGCGTTCAGGTCCGAGAGGTTCTCGGTGAAGCCGGTGCCCGGCAGGAAGGTGAAGGTGGAGAACAGCTCGCTGCCCGACTTGGTGGACGCGATCACCACCCAGGCGACGGGCAGCAGCGTGTAGATCGCGCCGATCAGCAGTGCGATCGTCGGCACCAGGGCGATACGGCTGCGCAGCGGCGGCCCTTGGGCGGTACCGGGCGTGGTGCCCGCCGCCGGCCCGGCCTTGCGGACGGCAAGAGAACTCATCGTGCTGCCTCCTGCTTCTGACGACGGTTCGCGGCCCGCAGGAACCCGAAGGACAGCAGCAGCGTGGCGAGCGCGATGATCACGGCCTGGGCGGCCGCCGCGTAGATGTCGTTGGTGCCGAACGCGTCCCGGTACACCTTCATCAGCGGACTCCAGGTCGTGGACACGGAGTTGGTGAGCGGCTTGAGCGTGGTCGGCTCGTTGAACACCTGGAGCGTGGCGATGATCGAGAAGAAGAAGGTCAGCACCAGCGAGGGCGCCACCATCGGGATCTTGATCTTCAGTGCGACCTGGAGCGGAGTGGCGCCGTCCAGCTTCGCGGCCTCGTACACCTCGGCCGGGATGGCCCGGAGCGAGGTGTAGATGACGATCATGTTGAAGCCGGTGCCGCCCCACACCGCGATGTTCGACAGGGCGAGGTAGAGCGGACCGCCGTCGAGGAGGTCCGGCTGCGGCAGGCCCAGCTTTTCCAGCACGAAGTAGAAGGGGCTGACGTCCGGCAGGTACAGGAAGCCCCACAGCAGCGCCGCCACCACGCCGGGGATGGCGTAGGGCAGGAAGATCGCGAGCCGGGTGAACGGGGCGAAGCGGACCTTGTCGGAGTCGAGCATCAGCGCGAACAGCAGGGCGAGGCCCAGCATCACCGGCACCACGATGCAGCCGTAGCCGAGCACGCGCAGCGCGCCGTCGACCAGCTCGCTGTCGGTGAGCGCGTCGCTGTAGTTCTCGAAGCCGGCCCAGACCTCCGAGCGGGCGCCGGAGCCGAGGCCGAGCCCCGAGACCTGCACCTTGCGGAAGCTGAGCCAGACCGCGTAGCCGATGGGCAGCGCGAAGAACAGGGCGAAGAGGAGTGTCGCGGGGAGGAGGAAGGCGTACGGGGCCCCCTTGACCCCGTACGACCTCCGGCGTGCAGCGGTTTTCACTCCGCGACCTCGAAGCCCTGCTTCTCCATGTCGGCGACCGTGTCGTCCTGCATCTTGTTCAGGGCGGCGACGAAGTCCGACTTGTTCTTGGCGGCGGCGCCGAACGCGTCCTTGAAGGTCGTGTAGGCGACGTTCACGTTCGGGCCCCAGGCGGAGGGAGCGGTGGTCTTCGCGATCTCGGCGGCCTGGGTGTAGAAGTCGGCCTGGTTCGAGAAGTACTCCGGCGGGCTGGTGAACGCGCCGGACGTCTGGGCGTTGGTGGCGGCCGGGTAGATGCCGCTCTCCTTGGCCAGCGCCTGCAGGGCGGCGTCGTCGGTGTTCAGCCAGGCGGCGAACTTGGCGGCGGCGGCCTTGTGCTTGGAGTCCGTGGTGACGGCGGTGGAGGAGCCGCCCCAGCTGCCGGTGGCGTTCTCGCCCTCGGACCACTGGGGGAGCGGGGCCATGGCCCACTTGCCCTTGGTGTCGGGCGCGGCCGTGGTCAGCGTGCCCGGGGCCCACACGGCGCTGACCCAGGCGATCTGCTTGCCGGTGTTGAGCGCCTTGTTCCAGGCCGGGGTGTACATCGGCTGGTTGTCTATGGCGCCCTCCTTGACGAGGTCGCCCCAGAACTTGGCGACCTTCTGCGAGGCCGCGTCGTTGATGCCGACCTTCCAGCTGTCGCCCTCGGTGGTCCACCACTTGGCGCCGGCCTGCTGGGCGAGGCCCGCGAAGAGACCGGAGTCGTTGGCGGAGAACGTCGTCAGGTCGGTGTCGGGGTCCGCCTTCTTCAGCTTCCGGGCGGTCTCCGCGAACTCGTCCCAGGTCTTCGGGACGTCCAGGTCGTACTTCTTGAACAGGTCCTCGCGGTAGTAGAACATCATCGGGCCGATGTCCTGCGGGATCGCGAAGACCGCGTCCGTGCCCAGCGTCGTCTGCTGCCAGACGCCGTCGGCGAACTTGCTCTTCGCGTCCACGGCCTCCTCGGAGATGTCCGCGAGCGCGTCATTGCTGACCAGGGTCGGCAGCGCCTGGTACTCGGCCTGGACCAGGTCGGGCGCCTTGCCGGCCTTGTGCGAGGTGAGGATCTTGGTGACCAGCGTGTCGCCGGACGCCTGCTTCTTCACCGTGACGGTGATCTGGTCCTTCTTGCCCGGGCCCTTGTTCCACAGGTCGACGACCTTGTCCATGCCGGGCGTCCAGGTCCAGTACGTCAGCGAGACCGGTCCGGATTCGGCCTCGGTGTCGTCGTCGGACGAACCGCAAGCGGCGAGGGCGGTGGCGCCGAGGGCCACAGCGACCGAAGTAGCTGCCACCTTGAAGAGCCGCCGACGCATCGTGTTGGGCATGGATTTCTCCCCTGACCTGGGTCCCCGCCTGCTGCGAAGACCTGCCATGCTTCTGTGAGCGTTCACAGTAGAGAAACATCCCGGACACTTGTCAATGGTTGTTGCTGTGCGGTTATGTTGGGCTCGCACCGCCACCGCTGTGTGTGCACGTTCCCAAATGATCGACTTCCCGGGAGAGATCCATGCCGGAGACCAACCCCAGGGGCCTCACCAGGCTCGCCTTCGGTGGGGACTACAACCCCGAACAATGGCCGGAAAGCGTCTGGCGCGAGGACGTCCGGCTCATGCGGGAGGCCGGCGTCACCATGGTGAGTGTCGGAATTTTCTCCTGGGCGCTCCTGGAGCCCTCACGCGGGGTGTACGACTTCGGCTGGCTCGACCGCCTGCTCGATCTGCTGCACGAGAACGGCATCCGCGTCGACCTCGGCACCCCCACCGTGGTCCCGCCGGTCTGGTTCTACCGCGAGCACCCCGACGCCCTGCCGGTGACCGCCGAGGGCGTGCGCTACGAGTTCGGCTCCCGCGGCGCCATCTGCCACAGCAACGCCGACTACCGCGCCGCCGCCGCGAACATCACCACCAAGCTCGCCGAGCGCTACGGCGACCACCCCGCCCTGGCCATGTGGCACGTGCACAACGAGTACGGCGTCCCCGTCTCCGCCTGCTACTGCGACTCCTGCGCCGCGCACTTCCGCCGCTGGCTCGGCACCACGTACGGCACGGTCGACGCCGTGAACGAGGCCTGGGGCACCGCCTTCTGGGGCCAGCGCTACACCGACTTCGAGCAGATCAACCCGCCGCGCGCCACCCCCACGGTCGGCAACCCGGGCCAGGCGCTGGACTACAAGCGGTTCGCCGACGCCACCATCCGCGAGAACTTCGTGATGGAGCGGGACATCCTGCACCGCCTCTCGCCGGACGTCCCGGTGACGACCAACTTCATGACCGCCCTCAGCCAGTGCGACTCGATCGACTACTGGGCCTGGGGCCGCGAGGTCGACATCGTCACCAACGACCACTACCTGATCACCGACGGCCGCCGCACCCACGTCAACCTGGCGATGGCCGCCGACCTCACCCGCTCCGTCGCGGGCGGCGCCCCCTGGATCCTCCTGGAGCACTCCACCTCGGGCGTCAACTGGCAGGCCCGCAACCCCGCCAAGGCGCCCGGCCAGATGGCCCGCAACTCCCTCGCCCATGTGGCGCGCGGCTCCGAGGGCGCCATGTTCTTCCAGTGGCGGCAGTCCCGGCGCGGCGCCGAGAAGTTCCACTCGGCGATGCTGCCGCACGGCGGCACCGAGACCCGCGTCTGGCGGGAGGTCGTCGAGCTCGGCGCGTCCCTCGACTCGCTGAGCCCCGTCCGCGGCACCCGCACCCGGGCCGACGTCGCCGTGCTGTGGGACTGGCACTCCTGGTGGGCGCAGAACCTCGCCTGGCGCCCCAGCGAGGACCACGACCCGCGCGAGCGCGCCGACTCCTTCTACGAGGCCCTCTACGACCGCCACCTCACGGTCGACTTCGCCCACCCGGAAGCCGACCTGTCGGCGTACCCCCTCGTCGTCGTCCCCGCCCTCTACCTGATGACGGAGGCGGCCGGCCGCAACCTCAAGGCCTACGTCGAGAACGGCGGCACCCTCGTCGTGTCGTACTTCTCCGGCATCGTCGACGAGCACGACGCCGTGCACGAGGGCGCCTACCCCGGCCCGCTCCGCGACGTCCTGGGCCTGACGATCGAGGAGTTCTCGCCGCTCCTCAAGGGCGACACCGTACGCATCACCGGCCCCGACGGCTCCGAGCTCACCGGAGACGTGTGGACCGAGTTCGTGGAGCCGCGGGGCGCCGAGACGGTGTGGACGTACGCCGACGGGCTCACCGCCGACCGCCCGGCCGTCACCCGGCACCGGCTCGGCGAGGGCACCGCCTGGTACGTGTCGACCCGCCTCGACGCGCACGGCCTGGACGCCCTGCTCGGCTGGGCCGCCGAGGACGCCCGTATCGCGCCGCGGGCCGACCTGCCGCACGACGTCGAGGTGGTGCGCCGCACCGGCGAGTCGGGCAGCTACCTGTTCGCCGTCAACCACAGTCCGTCGGACGCCAAGGTGCCGCTGGAGGCGCACGGCACCGAACTGCTGACGGGCGAACGCGCCGCGGGCCGCATCGAGGTGCCCGCGGGAGCCGTCCGGGTCGTACGACTCGACGGCTGAGCCGACTCCCCTCCGCCCGTGCGAGCCGCTCGTGCCGCGGGCGGAGGGGGCTCCCGGCCGCTTGGGCCGGGAATCCCCCAACCCCCACGTCGAAGGGACGACGGACGAAGATGTTCCATCCCAGACGCACTCTCAGGGCCCTGCTGCTGCCGCTCGCGGCCGGGCTCGCCCTCACCGCCCTGCCCGCGCAGACTGCAACCGCCGCCAGCACCCTCACCAACGGCGGTTTCGAGTCCGACGGCGCGGGCGCGGCCACCCCGGCCGGCTGGTCCGAATACGGCACCACCGCCGCCTCGTTCAGCGAGGCCGGCGGCCACGGCGGCAGCTACCGCCTGAGCCACTGGTCGTCCGCCGCCTACAAGGTGGAGACGTACCAGTACCTGTCCGGACTGACCAACGGAAACTACAAGCTCACCGCCTGGGTCCGCTCCGGCGGCGGCCAGAACTCGGCCTACATAGCGCTGAAGAACTGCGGCGGCACCGAGCAGCGCACCGACCTCCCGGTCTCCGCCAGCGGATGGATCCGCATCGTCGTGCCCGTCAGCGTCACGAACAACCAGTGCACGATCAGCATCAACAGTGACGCCAACGCGGGCAACTGGATCAACGTCGACGACCTGACCTTCGCCTCGGGCACCGGCGGCACGACCATCAAGGGCTCCGACGTCTCCTCCCTCGCCAAGAGCGAGGCCCTCGGCGGCACTTACAAGAACAGCTCCGGCACCACCAGCGACGCCCTCGCCGTGCTGAAGTCCGCCGGACAGAACTACGCACGCGTCAAGGTCTGGGTCAACGCCGCCGACGGCTACAACGGCAAGACGCAGGTCCTGGCGCTGGCCAAGCGCATCAAGGCGCAGGGCATGAAGCTGCTGGTCGACTTCCACTACTCGGACACCTGGGCCGACCCCGGCGCCCAGTCCAAGCCCGCCGCGTGGTCCGGCCACAGCTACAGCCAGCTGAAGACGGACGTGTACAACCACACGTACGACGTCCTCAACGCGCTCAAGGCGCAGGGCACCACCGCCGACATGGTCCAGGTCGGCAACGAGATCAACGGCGGCATGCTGTGGTCCGAGGGCTCCACGGACAACTGGTCGCAGCTGGCCGGACTGCTCAACTCCGGCTACGACGCGGTCAAGGCGGTCAACTCCTCCACCCAGGTGGCGCTGCACCTCGCCAAGGGCGGTGACCTCACCGGTACCCGCTGGTGGTTCGACAGCGCCGTGGCCAACAGCGTGAAGTTCGATGTGATCGGCCTGTCCTACTACGGCTACTGGCACGGCTCGCTCTACGACTTCCAGACCACCCTGGACGACGCGGCCTCGCGCTACAGCAAGCCGGTCTTCGTCGCCGAGACGGCCTACCCCTTCCGTCTCGACAGCGAGGACTCGCACGAGAACATCATCAACCTGGACAGCGAGCTGGTCTCCGGCTACCCCGCCACCACGGCGGGCCAGACGCGCTGGATGAACGACATCGCGAGCATCGTGGAGGCCGTCCCCAACGGCCGCGGTCTCGGTGTCTTCTACTGGGAGTCCACCTGGACCGCGGTCACCGGCAACGGCTGGGACCCGACCGACTCCTCCTCCGGCAACGGCTGGGAGAACCAGGCCCTGTTCGACTACGACTCCAAGGCGCTCCCGGCGATGGCGTGGTTCAGCCACCGCTGAGCACCGTGAGTTGACGGGGCCCGGCCGCGGCACTGTGCGGCTGGGCCCTTCGGCCTTCGCGCCGGGGCCGAACGGCCTTGTACCACAAGGTCGTTCGGTCCCGGCCAAGACCCCGGGAGTCCCGGACACGGCGGCCTCGACTGCGGGACAGTGGGAACACGCGCCTTGAGGAGGAACGGACGGAGGGGGACGCCATGTTGAGGACTCCCGTGAGCGAGCGGCGCCTGGACATTCTGGAGTGGCTGAAGGATCCGGCCGCGCACTTCCCGCCCCAGCGACACGGCGACCTCGTCGAGAACGGCGTCACCTGCGACGCCGTCGCCGCGAAGCTCGGCGTGCCCCGCCCGGTCGCCGAGACCCATCTGAGCCTGCTCGCCGCCGTCGGCCTGCTGCGCACCACAAAGGTCCGCCGCCGCATCTACTACCGGCGCGACGAGATGCGGATCGCCGAGGTCGCGCGGATGTTTGAGAAGGGCTGGTAGCGCAGTCCCCGGCACGGGCCGAGCCCGTCGCGCACCACCTGGACCTGCCCCGCCGTACCCCACCCGCCCCGAAGTGCCCCGGCCGCACCCCCGGCGTTAACCTGGTTCCCGGCCGCGATCATTCACGCGGCGCGGCGGTGGGGCCCGCCGTACCCGAACCGCGGCACCGGTGCCGCCAACGGTCCCTACTTGCACTGGCGAGTGCCCGCATGCCCGGGCCCCGGCGAGTAGGAGACGTACGACCATGACCACCCCCGACACCGAGAGCCTCGCCGCTCGCCCGCGCCCGGCGCGCCGGCCTGTCCTGCGCGGCCAGGCCCCCGTCGTGGCGGCCGTCGCGCTCGGCGGGGGAGCGGGCGCCGCCGCCCGGTACGCGGCCGCGCTGCAATGGCCCGCCGCGGCGGGCGGATTCCCCTGGGCGACCTTCTGGACCAATGTCGTCGGCTGCGCCGTGATCGGCGTGTTCATGGTGATCATCAGCGATGTGTGGGCCGCCCACCGCCTGGTGCGCCCCTTCTTCGGCACCGGAGTCCTCGGCGGCTTCACCACCTTCTCCACCTACGCCGTCGACATCCGCAAACTCACCGACACCGGCCACCCGACCACAGGGCTGGCCTACCTCGCCGCCACCGTGCTCGCGGCGCTCACGGCGGTGTGGCTCGCGGCCACCGCGACCCGCCGCGTCCTGAAGTGGAGGCAGCCATGGCGAGGCTGACCGGCACGGCCCTGCGGGTGACCGTCTTCGTGGGGGAGAACGACACCTGGCACCGCAGGCCCCTGTACAGCGAGATCGTGCACCGCGCCCATGCCGCAGGCCTCGCCGGCGCCAGCGCCTTCCGCGGTATCGAGGGCTTCGGCGCCTCCTCCCTGATCCACACCTCGCGGCTGCTGTCCCTGAGCGAGGACCTGCCGGTCGCCGTCGTGATCGTCGACACCGAGGAGCGGGTACGGGCCTTCCTGCCGCAGCTCGACGAACTCGTCACCGAGGGGCTGGTGATCCTCGACGACTGCGAGGTCATCAGGTACGTCGGCCGCACCGACCCGGAAGGTGAGAACCCGACGTGAACTGGCTGCTCGTCGTCGCGGGCGCCATGGTCGGCGCCCCGCTGCGCTATCTCACCGACCGCGCGGTGCAGTCCCGGCACGACTCGGTGTTTCCTTGGGGGACCTTCACGGTCAATGTCACCGGCTGCCTGGTGCTCGGCCTGCTGACCGGCGCGGCGACCGCGGGCGCGGCCGGTTCCGACCTTCAGCTGCTGCTGGGCACCGGTCTGTGCGGGGCCCTGACGACGTACTCGACGTTCAGCTACGAGACCTTGCGGCTGACCGAGACGGGTGCCGGGCTCTACGCCACCGCCAACGTGCTGGGGAGCGTGGCGGCAGGCCTGGGCGCGGCGTTCGGCGGAGTGTGGCTCGCCGGGGCGGTGTGGGGTTAGGCCGGCTCACACCCGGGCGCGGTAGGACGGTGCTCCGTACTGTCGATCCGTCCCGGAACGGGAGCCCATGAGCGTCATCAGCGTCGGTCAGGCCGTCGTCCTTGGAGCGGTCGAGGGGGTCACCGAGTTCCTGCCCGTCTCCTCGACCGGCCATCTGAAGATCGCCGAGGGGCTCATGGGCATCCCCGTCGAGGACGACGCCGTCGTCGGGTTCACCGCCGTCATCCAGGTCGGCGCCATCGCCGCCGTGCTCGTCTACTTCTTCAAGGACATCGTCCGGATCGGCTCCGCCTGGCTGCGCGGGCTTCGCCACCGCGAGGAACGGCACCACCACGACTACCGGTTCGCCTGGTGGGTGATCTGGGCGACGCTCCCGGTCGTCGCCGTGGGCCTGGCCGCCGAGCCGCTGATCGTGGGGCCGCTCGCCTCGCTGTGGGTGGTCGCGGGCTCGCTGATCGCCGGCAGCGGGGTGATGTGGGCGGCCGACCGGATCGGACGGCACAAGCGGGGCGAGGACGACACCTCGTTCAAGGACGCGATGCTGATCGGCGGCGCCCAGATCCTCGCCCTGCTCTTCCCCGGCTTCTCCCGCTCCGGCGCCACCATGTCCATGGCACTGTTCCTCGACCTGGACCGGGTCGCCGCCACCCGCCTGTCGTTCTTCCTCGGCATCCCCGCCCTGACCGGCGCGGGCCTGTACGAGCTCAAGGACGCCCTCGGCGCGGGCGCGGGAGCTGCTCCGCTCGCCGTCGGCACGGCCGTCTCCTTCGTGGTGGCCTACGCCTCCATCGCCTGGCTGCTGCGGTTCGTGTCCCGGCACAACTTCGATGCCTTCGTCGTCTACCGGATCGTCGTCGGCGTGCTGCTCCTCGGCATGCTGGCCGCCGGCGGACTCAGCGGCTGAGCGCCCTTCCGGACGTGAAGTCCGCTTTCAGTCCCCACGCCCGCTGAATTTTTCCTTTCGGTCCTCTTGACACCACCCGCCGCTCACCCGGAACATCTCTCCCGTGAACCTGTCAGACAGCCGGACAGCCGGACAGCCTCCACGGCGCATCAGCGCGATGGAGGCGGTGCTCGCGCATCTGCGCGCCGCCATCGAGCGCGGCGAGTACGCCGTGGGCGACAAGCTCCCCTCCGAGGCGGAGCTGTGCCGCACCCTGGAGATCAGCCGGCCCGTGCTGCGCGAGGCCCTGCGGGCCCTGCAGACCATGGGCCTGACCGTCTCCAAGACCGGCAAGGGCACCTTCGTCGTCGCCAACACGGTGGAGGACCCCACCTTCGGCGACTACGCGGCCAGCGATCTGCTGGAGGTGCGCCGGCACGTCGAGATCCCCGTCGCCGGATACGCGGCGGTGCGCCGCACCCCGGAGAACCTGGACCACCTGGCGCACCTGCTGGACCGCATGGAGCGGGAGACGGACACCACCGCGTGGGTCGCGATGGACACCCTCTTCCATCTCGCCGTCGCCGAGGCCGCCCAGAACCCGGTCTTCCGCCGGGTGATCGAGGAGATCCGGGACGCACTGGCGCGTCAGTCGGCCTTCCTCAACGAACTCGGCGGCCGCCGCGAGCAGTCCAACCGCGAGCACCGGGCGATCGTCGAGGCGCTGATCGACGGTTCCGAGCACGACGCGGTGGAGGCCATGTCCCACCACCTCGACCGCGTCGAGACCACCCTCACCGACATCGTGCGTCCCCCGGGCACGGGCACGGACGCACCCACGAAAGGCGAGCCCCAGCCTTGAGCGAGCAGAGCCTGCACGACGGCGTGCAGAAACGTTCCGGCCATGTCGACGCCGGAGACGAGGGCTACAGCAAGTCGCTGAAGTCCCGGCACGTCAACATGATCGCCATCGGCGGCGCCATCGGCACCGGCCTCTTCCTCGGCGCAGGCGGGCGCCTCGCCGACGCCGGCCCCTCCCTCTTCATCGCCTACGCGGTCTGCGGAATCTTCGCCTTCCTCGTCGTGCGCGCCCTCGGTGAACTCGTCCTGTACCGGCCCTCCTCCGGCGCCTTCGTGTCGTACGCCCGCGAGTTCATGGGCGAGAAGGGCGCGTACACCGCGGGCTGGATGTACTTCCTCAACTGGGCCACCACCGGCATCGCCGACATCACCGCCGTGGCCGTCTACACCCACTACTGGGGCATGTTCTCCGACATCCCGCAGTGGGTGATCGCGCTCATCGCGCTCGCCGTGGTCCTCACCGTGAACCTCGTCTCGGTGCGGATGTTCGGCGAGCTGGAGTTCTGGTTCGCCATCATCAAGGTGGGCGCGCTGGTGACGTTCATGCTGATCGGCATCTTCCTGCTGGTCACCCAGCACCCGGTGGACGGCACCACCCCCGGCCCCTCCCTGATCACCGACAACGGCGGCATCTTCCCCAACGGCCTGCTGCCCATGCTGCTGATCGTCCAGGGCGTCGTCTTCGCCTACGCCTCCGTCGAACTGGTCGGCGTCGCCGCCGGCGAGACCGAGAACCCCGAGAAGATCCTGCCGAAGGCGATCAACTCGATCATGTGGCGCGTCGGCCTCTTCTACGTCGGCTCGGTCGTCCTGCTGTCGATGCTGCTGCCGTGGTCGTCGTACCAGGCGGGCGAGAGCCCCTTCGTCACCGTGCTGTCCAACATCGGCATCCCCGCGGCCGGCGGCGTGATGAACCTCGTCGTGCTCACCGCGGCCATGTCCTCGCTCAACTCCGGCCTGTACTCCACCGGCCGCATCCTGCGCTCCATGGCGATGTCCGGCTCCGCCCCGAAGTTCACCTCGGTGATGAGCCGCAGCCAGGTCCCCTACGGCGGAATCCTGCTCACCAGCGGCATCTGTGTGCTCGGCGTCGGCCTCAACTTCGTCGTCCCCGCCGACGCGTTCGAGATCGTCCTCAACTTCGCGGCGATCGGCATCCTCGCCACCTGGGGCATGATCATGATCTGTCACCTGCTCTTCTGGCAGAAGACCCAGAAGGGCGAGCTCACCCGCCCCGGCTACCGACTGCCGGGCTCCCCCTGGACCGAACTCGTGACGCTGGCCTTCCTCGCCTCCGTCCTGGTCCTCATGTACGCCGACGGAGGCGCCGGCCGCACCACCGTGCTGTGCCTGCCTCTGATCGTCGCGGCGCTCGTCGCCGGCTGGTACGGCATCCGTAACCGGGTCGCGCGCACGGAATCCAGCAGGGCCGACGCGTGAACAGCGCCCCGGCTGCCACCCACCACCCCATGAGTCAGGCAGTGATGTGCAGCAGTTCCCTCGCGGACGCACCCCTTGTCCGCGAACCCCTCCACGCCCCCGTCGCCCACCTCATACGCGGCGGGGTCGTGGAAGGGATCCACTACGGCTCCGTCGTCGTCCTCGGCGCCGACGGCGACGTGCAGTTCCAGCTCGGCGACATCGAGGCGGCGTTCTATCCGCGCTCGGCGCTCAAGCCCGTCCAGGCCGTCGCCATGGTCCGGGCCGGCCTGCCGCTCGACGGCGAACTCCTCTCGCTCACCGCGGCCAGCCACTCCGGTGAGGAGCGGCACATCGAAGGAACCCGGCGGATCCTGGAGCTCGCGGGTGTCTCCGAGAGCGACCTCGGCAACGTCACCGACATGCCGTTCGACCCGGTCGTCCGCGACACGTGGATCCGCGAGGGACGCACGCCGTCGCAGCTCGCCCAGAACTGCTCCGGCAAGCACGCGGCCATGCTCTACACCTGCCGGCTGAACGGCTGGCCCCTGGACGGCTATCTCGACCCCGCGCACCCCCTGCAGCAGGCCATCGCCGAGATCGTCGAGGACCTCACGGGTCAGCGCATCGCGCAGGTGACCGTGGACGGCTGCGGCGCTCCGCTGTTCTCCGTCTCCCTGCACGGCCTGGCGCGGGCCGCGGCGCGGATCACCACCGCCGCCGCGGGCACGCCCGAGGCCCGGGTGGCGGACGCGATGCGCGAGCACGCGGAGATGGCCTCCGGCTCGGGCCGGGACGTGGCCGCCCTGATGCGGGCCGTTCCCGGGCTGCTGGCCAAGGACGGGTTCGAGGGGGTGCAGGTCGCCGCGCTGGCCGATGGGCGGGCGATCGGCGTGAAGATCGCCGACGGAGCGAACCGGGCGCGGATTCCGGTTGCCGCGGCGGCGCTGGCGCGGGCGGGCGTGGATCCCTCGCTGCTTGTGGAGTTCGCGGGGGAGGCGTTGCTCGGGGGCGGTGTGCCGGTGGGTGCAGTGCGGCCTGTCCGGGCCTTGGACCCGGTGACTGTGACCGTCTGATGTGGCTTCGGTTTCGCCGTTTGCTGCGGGCCGTCCGTGGTTGCTCGCGCCCGCGCGGCGGAGCCGCAAATCAATACAGCCCTGCGCCCCTTTGGGGCGCGCTCATCCTCTCCCCCTAGAAAGAGAACCCCATCCCATGACCGCCGCAGTCACCCGCCGCGAGCACGACCTGCTCGGCGACCGCGACATCCCCGCCGCCGCGTACTGGGGTGTCCACACCCTGCGCGCCACCGAGAACTTCCCCATCACCGGCACCCCGATCTCCGCCTACCCGCACCTGATCGACGCCCTCGCCGCCGTCAAGGAGGCCGCCGCCCTCGCCAACGAGGAACTCGGCCTGCTGGAGCCCAGGAAGGCCGCCGCGATCGTCGAGGCCTGCCGCGAGATCCGCGAGGGCAAGCTGCACGACCAGTTCGTCGTCGACGTCGTCCAGGGCGGTGCCGGCACCTCGACCAACATGAACGCCAACGAGGTCGTCGCCAACCGGGCGCTGGAGCTGCTCGGGTTCGAGAAGGGGCAGTACCAGCACCTGCACCCCAACGAGGACGTCAACCTGAGCCAGTCCACCAACGACGTCTACCCGACCGCCGTCAAGATCGCGACGGTGTTCGCGGTCCGTGGACTGCTCAAGGCGATGGCTGTACTGCAGGACTCCTTCGCCCGTAAGGCCGTCGAGTTCCGCGATGTGCTCAAGATGGGCCGTACACAGTTGCAGGACGCGGTCCCCATGACGCTCGGCCAGGAGTTCTCGGCCTATGCCGTCATGATTGACGAGGACCGGTCCCGTCTTGACGAGGCCGTCGAGCTGATCCATGAGATCAACCTCGGCGCCACGGCCATCGGCACCGGCCTCAACGCCCCCGCCGGCTACGCCGAGTCCGCCCGCCGCCACCTCGCCGAGATCACCGGCCTGCCCCTGGTGACCGCCGCCAACCTGGTCGAGGCCACTCAGGACTGCGGCGCGTTCGTCCAGATGTCCGGTGTCCTCAAGCGGATCGCGGTGAAGCTCTCCAAGAGCTGCAACGACCTGCGCCTGCTGTCCTCCGGGCCGCGCGCCGGCCTCGGCGAGATCAACCTGCCGCCCGTGCAGGCCGGTTCGTCGATCATGCCCGGCAAGGTCAACCCGGTGATCCCCGAGGTCGTCAACCAGGTCGCCTTCGAGGTGATTGGCAACGACGTCACCATCACCATGGCGGCCGAGGCCGGACAGCTCCAGCTCAACGCCTTCGAGCCGATCATCCTGCACTCCCTGTCGGAGTCGATCACCCACCTGCGGGCCGCCTGCCTCACCCTCGCCGAGCGCTGCGTGGACGGCATCACCGCCAACACCGAGGAGCTGCGCCGGACCGTGGAGAACTCCATCGGCCTGGTCACCGCCCTCAACCCGCACATCGGATACACGGCCGCCACGGACATCGCCAAGGAGGCCCTCGTCACCGGCCGCGGAGTGGCCGAACTCGTCCTGGAGAAGGGCCTGTTGCCCGCCGAGGCGCTCGCCGACCTGCTGCGCCCGGAGGTCGTCGCGGGCAGCGGTTCACCCCTGGCCTGACCTGCGGATGCGCGCCAGGACCGACCCGGAGGCACAATGGTGATCATGACTTCGTCCCAGACCTTCGAGCCGGTCCTGGAGCGCATCGCCGAGGAGATCGAACGCACCCCCGGCCGCGGCCGGGCAGCCGACTACATCCCGGCGCTCGCCGCCTGCGACCCGCGCAGCTTCGGCATGGCCGTTGCCGAGCTGGACGGCACGGTGTACGGCGTGGGGGACTGGCGCGAGCCGTTCTCCACGCAGTCCATCACCAAGGTCTTCACCCTCGCCCTGGACCTGGCCCGCGAGGGCGACGAACTCTGGGAGCACGTGGGCCGCGAACCCTCCGGCAACCCCTTCAACTCCCTGGTCCAGCTGGAGTACGAGAACGGCATCCCGCGCAACCCGTTCATCAACGCCGGCGCCCTCGTCGTCACCGACCGCCTCCAGACCCGTACCGGTGACGCGGCGGGCGAACTGCTGGCCTTCCTCCGCGCGGAGAGCGGCAACCCGGACCTGGACTTCGACAAGGACGTCGCCGCCTCCGAATCCACCCACGGCGACCGCAACGCCGCACTGGGCCACTTCATGGCCTCCTACGGCAACATCGACAACCCGGTGCCGGTCCTGCTCGACCAGTACTTCCGCCAGTGCTCGATCAAGGCGTCCTGCGCCGACCTCGCCCTGGCCACCGGCTTCCTGGCCCGGCACGGCGTCCGCGCCGACGGCTCCCGCCTCCTCACCCGCAGCCAGGCCAAGCAGGTCAACGCGGTCATGCTGACCTGCGGCACCTACGACGCGGCGGGCGACTTCGCCTACCGCGTCGGCCTGCCCGGCAAGAGCGGCGTGGGCGGCGGCATCATCGCGGTCGTACCCGGCCGCTGCACGCTGTGCGTGTGGAGCCCGGGCCTGGACGAGCGCGGCAACTCGGTGGCGGGTGTGGCGGCACTGGACCGCTTCACGACGCTGACGGGACTGTCGGTGTTCTGAGCGCGGGTCAGCCCCCGAGGCACTCCCGGCTGTCCCCGCCGGACCGGCACTGCGACTGCGGTCCGCTGTAACCCGGTTCGGGGGCGGGCGGATGGTCCTCACGGTACTGCTGGAGCTGGCCGTAGCCCGCGACGAGCAGCAGCGTCAGTCCCGCCAGGCCCTGGAAGGCGACGGTGACGTACGCCCGGCCGCGGCGGGCGAGGAACGCCGTCGCCAGCACCAGGCAGCCCACGACGGTGAGGAACACGGCGGCCGTGGTGAAGCTGACGGACCGGTTCGCGTCGTCGGCGAGCCACTCGAACCCGGCCGCGTCCAGGCCCCACAGGTAGGCGAGGAGCGCGGCCACGGCGTCCGCCACCAGCAGGACGAGCGCGAGGAACACGTCGGCCACCGGATGCAGACGCTCGGGCCGGGCAGCTGTGGTCATGCCCCCAGCCTTGCCGCGCGTGCATGCCGTGTCCTGAGTACGCGTACTCACTGTGGCCGTTAATGCGGTTGAGGGCGGACCGGCGGCGGGCGAAGATCGTCCCCATGTTCTCGCGCAAGCCTCGCCGCCCCAAGTCCCCCGAACTCCTCAAGGCCTGGGAATCCCTGGACTCCGGGGACATCCCCGGCGCCCTGCGCCAGATGCGGTCCGGGACCGACGGGCTACCGCTCGGGGAGGTCGCCCTGGTGGTCGCCCGCGCGGCCGGATCCGCCGGCTTCGACGACCTCCAGCGGGCCGCCGAGGCCCTGACCGCACGACCCGAACAGCCGCAGGAGCTCTACGACTTCGGCTACGCGTGCGTCGAACGCGGCGTGCCCTACCTCGCGATACCCGCCCTGCGCGAGGCACTGCGACAGGTACCGGGCTCCACGGCCGCGCTGCGCGAACTCGTCTCCGCCTGCGAGCGCGAGGGACGCCACGGCGAGGCCGTCGAGGTGCTGACCGCGCACGAGAGCCGCCTCGCCGACTGGCCGGACCGCTATCTGCTGGTCTTCAACGCCCTCATGTCCGGCGACCTCCCCCTGGCCCGCCGTCAGCACGCGCTGCTGCCGGACCCCGAGGACTCCCAGTGGCTGCCCGCGCGGGCACGCCAGAACCGCATGCTGGAGCGGGCGGCGAGCGCGGCCGCGGTGAGTCCCCTGGACCTCACGGACCTGCGCGGCTGGCAGTACGCGCTGGGCGGCACCGTTCTCGGCACGCTCTCGCCGTACGGCTACGGCGCGGGCATGACCGGCCGTTTCGCCTGGCTTCAGGACACCTACGACCAGTGCCTGCGGGGCCTGCTGCGGCTGAAGACGGTGCTCGACGCGGCCGGCGTACGGCCCACGTCCGTATCCCTGCTGCCCGACCGCGGCAGTCGCATCCTGGGCCTGGCCGCCGCCGAGGTGCTGGCCCTGCCCGCCGTGCCCTTCGACCCCGCCCGCGAGGACACCGTCGTCATCGCCTACGACCTGAACGAACTGGCCGGCACGGAGCAGGGCCCCGAGACCATCGGCCAGCTCTTCGACCGCGCACCCGGGCAGATCCTGCACGAGCACGCGAGCTGCTGGACCGACCCGCCGGCCGTCACCCCCGACAGCGTCACCCTGCTCCACCAGTCGGCGACGGCGCCGTGGGACGGGGGCATGCAGGTGGGCGAGGACGGCAACGTGGAGCGGACGGCACCCGACTCCCGCCCGGAGCAGGAGATCGCCGCACAGATCGTCGCCGCCGACCCGGCCCAGGACGAGGGCGACGGGGAAACCCCTGCGGACCCGGACGACCGCCTCACGGACTTCGTCACGGCGATCCGCGACACCTGGCTCCAGGGCGACCGCTCACATCTGTCGTCCCCGGGCCCGGTACCGAGTTCGCGCTTCATCTAGCTGCGCCGGCCCGCGCGCCGCGCGGGCTTGCCCGCGGGCCGGCGCTAGGTTCGGGCGGCATGACCGACCCCATCTTCTACACGGATCGCTCCGACCTCCGCGAGGGCAAGCTCGCGGAGGTGAAGGAGGCGATGCGTGATCTGGCCGCGTTCGTCGAGGCGCGCGAGCCGCAGCTGATCTCCTACTGCTTCTTCATCGACGAGGCCGAGTCGATGATGACGACCGTGGCTGTCCACCCCGATGCGGCGTCCATGGAGCTCCACCTGGACATCGGCCGGGAGAAATTCCGTGCGTTCGGCGGGCTCATCCGCATGAGGGCCATCGACGTGTACGGCCGGCCGAGCCCGGTGGTCGTGGACCAGCTCCGGCAGAAGGCCGAGATGCTCGGCGGAGGCACGGTCACCGTCCACACCCTTCAGGCGGGGTTCTTCCGTGGCGGGGACGGGTCGGCGGCGCCGCGCGAGGCCTGACGGCGCGTCCCGCCGTACGGACCGGAACCCACCACGCACCGGACACACCCCGGCTTCCCACCCGAGGGCTTCGCGTCGATTTCCGGCCACCCTGCGTTGACACGCTACCCGAGTGTTGGCCATGGCTTTTCCCGTCGATCTCCGCCGCTGCCAGGTGCTCGGGCTGGCCGGTACCGCCTTCCTCACGGCGGGCGGAGGAACGGCCGGAGCCCTCCCCGTCCGGGACCTCCTCGCCCCCTCCTCCGCCGAGGCCGCCCTCGGCCTGATCGGCGTGTACTTCGGCGTCGTCCTGCTGATCGCGGCCTGGGCGCTGCTGGGCCGGCTGCTGACCAGCGGTCGGCCGCCGTCCCCCCGCGCCCTGCTGGTCACACTCGCGGCCTGGGCGACCCCGCTGCTGCTCGCGCCGCCGCTGTTCAGCCGGGACGTGTACAGCTATCTCGCCCAGGGCGCCATGGTCGACGCCCACCTCGACGTCTACACGCACGGCCCCGCACACCTCGGCGGCCCCCTCGCCGACGAGGTCGCCCCGCTCTGGCAGCACACCGGAGCGCCGTACGGCCCGGTCTTCCTCGCCCTCGCCTCCGGACTGTCCGCCCTCACCAGCGGTGAACTCCCCGCGGGGCTCTTCGGGATGCGGCTCGTCGCCCTGATCGGGGTGGCGCTGATGGCCGCCGCGCTGCCGCGCCTGGCCCGGCACAGCGGCGCCGACCCGGCCGCGGCGCTCTGGCTCGGCGCGCTCAACCCGCTGGTCCTGCTGCACCTGGTGGCGGGCGCCCACAACGACGCCGTCATGCTCGGTCTGCTGGGCGTCGGCCTGGTCGCGGCGCTCGGCCGGTGGCCCGCGCTGGGCGCCGTGCTGGTCACGCTCGCCGCCCTGGTCAAGGCGCCCGCCGTCCTCGGCCTGGCCGCGGTCGTGGTGCTCCAGATCCGGGCGGGCCGCAGGCCTGCACCGGCCATCGCGGGCACGACGGCCGCGGCGGCGGCCACCACGGTCGCAGCGACCGCCGTCGCAGGCACCGGCTACGGCTGGATCGGCGCCCTCGACACCCCCGTATCCCCGCACAACTGGGCCCTCACCAGCCTCCTGGGCCGTGCCACCCGCGCCCTGCTGGAGTGGCTGGGCAGCGACCTGGCCCCCTTCGCCGTCCCCGCCTGGCACGCGCTCGGCATCGCCGCCGCGGTGGCCGCCGTAGCCGCGATATGGCTGCGCCTGCGCCCGCGACCGGTGTACGCGCTCGGCCTGAGCCTGGCCGCCGTGGCCGCGCTCGGCCCCGCCGTCCGCCCCTGGTACGCGCTGTGGGGCCTGTTCCTGATAGCCGCCGCGGCCCCCAGCACCTCGGTACGCCACCGGGTGGCGGCCGTGACCGGCGTACTGGCGCTCGCCACGCTGCCCAGCGGTGGTCCGGCCGACACCGGGCAACTCGTCCTGGCCGTCTCCGGTGGCGCGCTCGCCGTCGTCGTTCTGTGGCAGGCCCACCAGGCGGAGTTGGCACCGGCATGGGGACGGGCCGCATGAGACTGTCCCGCACCGACCGCGGCCGACTGCTGCTGGTGGTGTTCCTCGCCACCGCCGTGACCGTGTTCACCCTGACCGTGCCGCTGCTGCGCGACTGGTTCGACCTGCGCGTCTACCACGGCACGGTCGACAGCTGGCTCCACCACGGCGGCCGTATCTACGACTACTTGGTGCCCGGCACGACGTACGGCTTCACCTACCCGCCGTTCGCGGCCGTGGCCATGGCGCCGATGGCCCTGCTGGACCTGCCCGGCGCGATCGTCGTCGCGCTCCTGCTGAACCTGCTCGCCCTGGCCGTGGTCGTGCGCATCCTGGCCGGCCCGGACTGGCGCCGCCACGGCTGGTACGGCTGCGCGCTGGCCGTTTGTGCGCTCGCCCTGTTCGAGCCGCTGCGGGACACCTTCAGCTTCGGCCAGGTCAACGTCCTGCTGCTCGCCCTGGTGCTGACGGACGCCTGGCTGCTGAGCACCGGGCGGGGACGCCTGGCGGGATTCGGGATCGGTCTGGCGGCGGCGGTCAAACTCACGCCCGCGCTCTTCATCGGTCTGCTGCTGCTCGCCCGCAGATGGCGGGCCGCGGCTGTCGCGACGGCGGTCGCCGCCGGGGCCACGGCCCTGGCGGCCTGGGCGGCCCCGGACGCCTCGCGGTTCTACTGGACGCGCGCCCTGTGGGACACGACCCGTGTGGGCCGCCTGGACTACGTCTCGAACCAGTCCCTCCAGGGCGTCCTGGCCCGCCTCGGCGAACCGGACCGCGCGCCGTGGGCGATCGCCGTGCTGCTGGTGCTGTGCGTCTGGGCCTGGCGGACCCGCCGGGCGGTGGCCGCGGGGGAGTGGCAGGCCGCCTTCGCCCTGACCGGGCTGACCGCCTGTCTGGTCAGCCCGATCACCTGGGTGCACCACCTGGTGTGGCTGCTGCCGTCCTTCGCCGTGCTGCTGCGCGCCGGGTACGCGCGCGTGGCGGGCGTTCTGTACGCGGTGATGTGCACGAGCGTGGTGTGGCTGTGGTTCGACGACGCGTCCGGCGCCGACGGGTTCGTCGGCGCCAACACCTACGTCTGGATCACCCTGGGCCTGCTGCTGTGGCTGCCGGTGGGTCAACTCCGAGACGAGCGGCCGCTCCTGGAGCGAAGGGTCAGCACGACGGCGCCGGCGCCCAGCGCCGCGGCGCCCGCGATCGCCCCCGTCTCCGTCCAGCCCGGCCCCTCCTCGGCGGGCGGCGGCGCCACGGCCGCGGTCACCGCCTCGGGACCCGGCCTCGGCCTGGCCCGCAGCGCGTCCAGCGAGCCCACGGGCTGCACCCGCCCGGCTGCCGCGAACCCCCAGTCGAGCAGCTCGCGCGCCTCCTCGTAGACGGTGAGCCCGCCGCCCGCCTGAGGGTTCATCACCGTGACGACGAGCGCCCGCCCGCCCTTGCGCGCCGCCGCCACGAGGGTGTGCCCCGCCTTGCTCGTATAGCCGTTCTTCACACCGATCAGGCCCGGGTACCGTGCCACCCCGTCGGCCCCGGTCAGCAGCCGGTTGGTGTTGCGGATGGGATACGACCATCCGCCCCCGCCCGGGAACCGGGCCTCGACGGTGGCGCAGTACCGGGCGAAGTCGGGGTTGCGCAGCCCCGCCCGGCCGAACACCGCCAGGTCGTACGCCGACGACAGCTGCCCCGGAGTGTCATAGCCGTCCGGCGACAGCACGCGCGTGTCCAGGGCGCCGAGGGAACGCGCCTTGGCCTGCATCCGCGCGGCCGTGCTGCGCCAGCCGCCGCTCAGCTCGGCCAGGACGTGCACGGCGTCGTTGCCGGAGTTGAGGAACACCCCGTGCCACAGATCGGCGACCCGGTACGTACGCCCCTCGGCGACCCCGACCTGGCTGCTGCCCGGCCCCATCCCCGAGAGCTCCTCCGCGTCGACCCGGTGCCGGACACCGCCCGGCAGAAGCGGCAGCACCGTGAGCGCGAACAGCGTCTTGAGCGTGCTGGCGGGCGGCAGTCTGCGGTGCGCGTTGTGGGCGGCCAGCACCTGGCCGGTGTCGGCGTCGGCAACGACCCACGACAGCGCGGAAACGGCCGGCACCCGGGGCGCCCCGGCCCGCCGCTGGACCTGTGTGCCGGGCCGGTGCAGCACGGACGGGTCCGCGACCGCCGCACGCTGCCGGTCCGGGCCACCGGGATCCGCGCCGCCACGAGCAGCGGCCATGGCGGGGGAGAGCCCCATCAGCCCCGCCACACACAGCGCACAGGTCGAGATGGCCACCCGAGAGGAGAATCCGATCTTCATATGATCAACGTAGGAACAGCCGCGCGACACACCACGCTGCCCGGACGGAGCGTCGCCCGCGAGCACCCGGATGCCGCACGCCGGGCAGCCCCGCACGCCCTTGCGCGACGACGGGGCAACGCCGCGCGCCCGGCACTGAACTGGCTGCCCATCAGCTGTGACGGTGGCAGGGGGCCGGCATGGGTGGCGACGGCGGTGGCCGCTTCGCCCTGCTGATCGCCACGGGCCGGTACGACAGCGCCGAACTGCGGCGGCTGCGCTCGCCCGTGCGCGATGTCGAGGGGCTGGCCGAGGTGCTCGCCGATCGGTCCATCGGTGACTTCGGGGGTCGAGACCCTGGTGGACGCCCGGAACCACGAGGTCAAGCGGGCCATCGAGAAGTTCTTCCGGGACCGCCGCAGGAACGACGTCCTCCTGCTGCACCTCTCCTGTCACGGCATCAAGGACGACCAGGGCGAACTGTATTTCGCGGCCGGCGGCACGGACCTGAACCTGCTCGGCTCGACCGCCGTGGAGGCAGCCTTCCTGCGCGCCCAGATGAGCCGCTGCTGGGCCCGGTCCGTGGTCCTGCTGCTCGACTGCTGCTACAGCGGCGCCTTCCTGCCCGGGTCCAAGGGGGACCGCCGGGTGCACCTCAAGGACGAGTTGGCGGGCCACGGCCGGGTGGTACTGACGGCGACGAACCGCGCCGAGTTCGCCTGGGAAGGTACCCACCTCAGCGAACTGGAGCCCGAGCAGTCCCACTTCACCGGCGCGGTGATCGAGGGACTGCGCTCGGGCGAGGCCGACGGCAACCACGACGGCCTGGTGACCCACAACGACCTCTACGAGTACGTCTACGAACGGATGCAGGCCGCGAGTCTTCGACAGCGTCCCCAGATGTGGGCCGACGTGCAGTTCCGCGTCGTCATCGCCCGGGCGGCGCGGCTGCTCGGCGGCCGGTATGCGATGGGCGAGTTGATCGGGCGAGGCGGGATGGCGGCCGTCCACCGCGCGCGGGACACTCGTCTCGACCGCACCGTGGCAGTGAAGAGGATGCACGCAGCCCTCGCACAAGACGTGACCCAGCGGTACCGGTTCCATCGGGCCGCCGAGGCGGCCCTGGTCCTCTCCCATCCCGAGATCGTCAGCGTGTACCAGGCCGTAGTGACGCTCGTGCGCGCCGCTGCCCCGGCATTCGCCGAAGGCCTCCTGTGGAGCGCCGGGGAACGGGCGCTCTGCGACGGCGTGGCGGCAGCCCGCGCCCTGGGCCGTGCGCACGATGTGGAGTACTTCGAGGACGAGTTGGGGGTCCTGGACCGCGCCTGGTGAGGTCTGGCCGCCCGCTGGATCAGGCGCGCCCGGAACCGTCGTCCTGCGGCAGCGTCGGCTGGATCCGCCGCAGGAACGTCGCGTTGTCCGGCGTCTCGCGCATCCGCTCCAGCAGGGTCTCCAGGCCGTCCTTGTTCTGCAGGACGCGCCGCAGTCCGCGTACGGTGGTCAACTCGGCCGGGGTCAGGAGCAGTTCCTCGCGGCGGGTGCCGGAGGCGTTGATGTCGACGGCCGGGAAGACGCGGCGCGAGGCGAGTTCGCGGTTCAGGCGGAGCTCCATGTTGCCGGTGCTCTTGAGCTCCTCGAAGAAGTAGTCGTCGGCGCGCGAGCCCGTCTCCACCAGGGCGGTGGCGAGGATGGTGAGCGAGCCGCCCTCCTCGGCGCGGCGGGCGGCGCCGAAGAAGCGCTTGGGGCCGAGCAGGGCGGCGGCGTCGACACCGCCGCTCAGGGTGCGGCCGCCGGAGGCGGCGGCGTTGTTGTGCGCCCGGCACAGGCGGGTCAGCGAGTCGAGCAGGACGACGACGTCCTCGCCGGCCTCGACCAGCCGCTTGGCGCGCTCGATGACGAGTTCGGCGAGGGCGATGTGCTGCTTGGCGGCCTGGTCGAACGTCGAGGCGTACACCTCGCCGCGCACCGAGCGGCGCATGTCGGTGACCTCCTCGGGGCGCTCGTCGAGGAGGACCACCATCAGGCGGCACTCGGGGTGGTTGCCGGCGACGGCGGCCGCGATCTGCTGGAGCAGCACGGTCTTGCCGGTCTTGGGCGGGGCGACGAGCAGCCCGCGCTGGCCCTTGCCGACGGGGGCGACCAGGTCGGCGACGCGACCGGTCAGGGCTGCGCCCGGGTGTTCGAGGCGGAGCCGCTCGCCCGGGTGCAGCGGGGTGAGGTCGGCGAAGCGGCGCCGGCCGCGCAGCTCCTCGGGCGTACGGCCGTTGACGTGCACGACCTCGGAGAGCGTGCGCCGGTCGCCGCGCAGGCCGTCGACGAGGTCGCCCTTGCGCAGGCCGTGACGGCGGATCAGTGCAGGGGGGACCTGGGGATCGGAGGACGAGGGCAGGCAGCTCACGGCCCGCAGGTGCCCCTTTCCGCTCGCGTCGATGTCGAGGACACCGGTGACGGCCTGGGGCGTGGACTTCTGGACAGGGGGTTCGAGTGTGGTGGTCATCGGAGTGGGTCCTTTCACGGACACGAGGCATGAGACATGCGGAAGGAAGGGGGGAGAAGCCGCGAGGGGAAGGCGGACAGAGCGCCTTCAGGCGGCGGGAAACAGCACCTCGTGAGCAGGGCTTGCGAGGTGGTGACGAGAAGCCGACGCGCCGGTCGGAGAACGGCGGCGGATCAGCGAACTGAAGGAGAACTGGCACCGGCGCCCGTAGCAGGGCGTACACAAGTGCTAGCCGCACCGTACCACACGGTGCGGACGGGGTGGGCTCAGCGAGCGGCCAGCAGGCCGTACAGGAGCGGGATCCGCGGTTCGGTGAGACGCCACCAGCCGGACGGCGTCCGGACCATCTGCGGCCAGCGCTGCCAGGGCAGCTCCTCGCTCTCCCGCAGCCGCCGCACGGTCAGTCCTGCCGATGTCAACGCGTCGACGACCTCTCCTATTCCGTGCATCCACTCATAGCTGTCGGTGGCGCCCTCGACGGCCGGGCCGTCGGTGTAGGTGTGGGTGGCGTCCCGGTGCACGGGGCCGCGGCCGCCCAGGTAGTCGTGGCGGAGCAGCAGCTCGGGTCCCTCGCCCGGAGCGGGCTTCGGGCCCAGCGAGTTGAGCAGCGGATGGAACTCGACGACGTACAACACGCCGCCGGGGCGCAGGAGTTCGGCCACGATCCCCGCCCAGCGCGCCAGGTCGGGCAGATAGCACAGGGCGCCCTTGCCGGTGTACACGACGTCGAACCGCCGTCGCCCCAGCGCCTTCACCGCGTCGTACACATTGGCCTGTACGTAGGTCACGTCGAGGCCGGCCCGCGCCGCGACGCCGGTCGCGGCGGCCACGGACGCGGCGGAGAAGTCCAGGCCGGTCGCCCGGGCCCCGCGCCGGGCGAAAGCGAGTGTCTCGGTGCCGAGGTGGCACTGGAGATGGAGCACGTCACGGCCGGCCAGGTCGCCGAGGTCCTCCCACTCGAAGGGGGCGAACCAGCGGTCCGGATCGAGGTCCCGGTCGAGCCCGTAGAACCGGCTGGCGAGGTGGACGGGCGTGCGGGCGTCCCAGTTCGCCTGGTTGGCCCGCATCAGCCGTGCGTGCTCGTCGGTGCTCATGGGGACATCCAACCGCGAACGGGCGCGGCAGGGGCGTCGACTCGGGCAGAACCCGCCTGAGTCTCCTTGGCGATCAGTTACTCAATTAGTTGAGTAGGTGTGCATGGGGTTAATCGCTTCCTGCTAGCGTGCCCATATGTCTCTCAAGCACGCCGTTCTGGCCGCTCTCCTGGAGGGGGAGGCCTCCGGGTACGAGCTGTCCAAGGTCTTCGACGTGTCGTTCGCGAACTTCTGGGCCTCGACTCCCCAGCAGCTCTACCGGGAACTGGAGCGGCTCGCGCAGGACGGGCTGATCGAGGCCCGGGTGGTGCAGCAGGAACGCAGGCCCAACAAGCGGATGTTCACGCTGACCGACGCGGGACGGCAGGAGCTGCGCTCCTTCGCCGCCGAGCCGGTGCGCCGGCCCGCCGCGATGCGTGACGAGCTGCTGATCAAGATCCAGGCCATGGACGACTCGGACCCCGCGCCGGCCCGCGCGCTGGTCGAGGAGCGCCTGTCCTGGGCGCAGGGCAAGCTCGCCCGCTACGAGCGGGTGCGCGAGCGCATGCTGGCCGGGCGGACCGAGGAGGAGTACCTCCGCGAGACCGACCGCGTCGGCCCCTACCTCACCCTGCTGGGCGGCATCGCCTACGAGCGGGAGAACGTCGGCTGGTGCGAGCGCGTTCTCGCCGTCCTGCGGGAGCGGGCTCCCCTAGGCTGACGCGATGTTCAGCCCCGAAGGCCCCAGCCTGCGCGAACTCGCCGTCCAGGCGCTGTCGTCGGTCGAGCGCGGCTACGACCTGCTCGCGCCGAAGTTCGACCACACCCCCTTCCGCACACCGGACTCGGTGCTCGACGCCGTGGGCGCCGCGCTGGAGCGGCTCGGCCCCTTCGAAGCCGGACTCGACCTGTGCTGCGGCACGGGCGCCGGGATCGACGTCCTCGCGCGCGTGTGCCGACGCGGCGTCACGGGGGTCGACTTCAGCGCGGGCATGCTCGCCGTCGCCCGCGGGCGCACACCGTCGGCGGGGCCGCCCGTGACCTACGTCCGGGCCGACGCCCGCGCCCTCCCGTTCGCCCCGGCCTTCGATCTCGTGGTCAGCTTCGGGGCGTTCGGGCACTTCCTGCCGTCCGAGGTGCCGGGCCTGTTCGCCCAGGTCCACTCGGTGCTGCGGCCGGGCGGCCGCTTCGTCTTCCCGGTGATCGCCCCGCCGCGCCCCGGATCGCGCGCCTATTGGATGCTGCTGGGCTTCGACGCGGTCATGCGGGTGCGCAACGCCGTGTGGCGTCCGCCGTTCGTCATGTACTACCGGGCGCTGAGGTTCGGCGACGTGTGCCGGGAGCTGGAGCGCGCCGGATTCGCCGTCGGCCTGGAGGACCTGCCCGAGTTCGGCAGGCGGCGCGACGGCAGCCCGCGGGTCCGCATGGTCGTCGCGCGGCGCCCCGACTAGCGGGTTGGGTTTTCCAACGCAGTGGTCGCGAGTGGGTTTGTTTTTCCAACCGACGAGGTTATGGTGGGCCCGTGACCGCGACGATCGAGCCCGAGACACGCATTGACCCCCTGTGGTGGTCCTGGGAGGGAGCGCACGGCGGTCATGTCGCCGCCGTCGCCCTGACCGCCGTACGCGACCGGTTCACCGGCGGAGACCGGCCGGTCCGCACCCTGACCACCCACTTCCTGGCCCCCGTCGGCGCCGGCCCGCTGCACTTCTCCGGGACCGCGCCGGCATCCGGCCGCCGCACCGCCGCCTGCGTCTTCAGTGGCCACCAGGACGGCGCGCCGGTCGTCGTCGGCTCCGCGCTGTTCGGACCGGGGCGCACGGGACCGTCGTACGACGGGCAGCCGGCCCCGGACGTGCCGGGGCCGGACGACTGCCGGCCCCTCGGTCTGCCGGTGGAACTCTCCCCGTTCGCCCGACAGTTGGAGATACGGCCCGCCACCCCGGCCCGCCCGCTCGCCGGCGGCGACACGGCCGAACTCGTGGCCTGGGTGCGCTTCCTGGACGGCCGCCCGCTCGACGCCGCGGCGGCCGTCACCCTCACCGACGTCCTGCCGCCCGCGCTGTACGCCCGCTGGCGCACCCCGCGCCCGGTGCCCACGGCGGAGTTGACCGTCCACCTCACCGACGCCCTCGATGCCGACGCCCCGGACGGCTGGGCACTGGTCCGCATCCGCACCGACCACGCCGGCGCCGGCTGGGCCGTCGACGACAGCGCGGTCTGGGCGGCGGACGGGCGGCTGCTCGCGCTGGGCCGGCAGTCCCGGGTCGTCCGGGGTCAGCCGGCCGCCGGCAGCGTGAACTCGTAGACCAGGGCGTCCCGTCGGGCGTCCACGACGAGGTCGGTGATCTCCAGCGGACGGTCGTACTGATCGTGCACGCGCCGGGTGACCCTGACCGACGACGCGCCCGCCAGGGGTGTGATGCAGTCACGGTGGTGCAGCGTCAGACCGGCCTTGCGCATCCAGTCGTAGGCGCGCCGGAGCTGGGCCGACGCGGAGTCGCTGGCGCGGTCCCGGTAGCGGGCCAGCTCCTCGACCTCGGCCAGCGCCACGGCCGAGAACGAGGTCACGGCCGTGCGCCGGCCGCGTCCGTCGGCGGCGGCGGACTCGTAGCGGTGCACGAGCGTCGGCCGCTCGGGGGCGAGTCCCAGGGCCTCCGCGTGGCCCGGCGGGGGAGCCTCCCAGGTGACCGTCGTCCGGTCGACGGCGTTCGGGTCCGCCGCCCGGGCGCCGACCGGGAAGGCGAGCGCCGAGGGGTTCTCCCTCGGCGGACCGGGCAGCGTGGCGTGGCTGCCGCGCCGGTCGGTGGCGACCAGACCGTCGTGGCGCAGCACCTCCAGCGCCTGCCGTACGGTCTCCCTGCTGACCCCGAAGTGCCGCGCCAACTGCCGTTCGCCCGGCAGTCGTTCGCCGGGCGGAATGATGCCGTCGCGCAGCTCGCCGAGCAGCTGCGTCGCGATGCGCCAGTAGAGGGGCTGTCCCTCGGTGAGCGGATGGTCGTGCGGGGTGGTGCGGGCCATGCCGCGCCCTCCTGTTGGTGACGTGCCGTAGCCGTGCGGGCTCATTGCGCCACCAGATCTAGCATTGGTCTAAACCAGTAGGGAAGGGTGTCGGGCCGGTTCGGCCGAAACCGGTCCGCGTCGGCGGGTGCGACGCGGCACGGAAGACGGGGCGCGGAAAACGGGAGGACGTCGGCCGAAGCGGCCGTACACAATGCGGCCATGGCTGATCATGTTCGAACCGCCCCACGCCCCGACTTCCTCAGCAAACCCACCCTGGAAGGGGAACAGGTCCTGCTCCGCGCGGTCACCGTGGACGACGTGCCCGCGCTGATGCCGATGTTCCGGGACGCGGAGGCGTCACGGCTGACCGGCCACCACGACGGCGCCGAACTCGACGAGGCGCGCATCCGCACCTGGTACGACACCCGTCGGCACCAGGACGACCGGCTGGACCTCGCCGTGGTCGAGCAGGCGACGGGGAGCGTCGTGGGCGAGGTCGTGCTCAACGAGTGGGATCCGGGCAACGAAAGCTGCAACTTCCGCATCTGCCTCGTACCCGGGACCTACGGACGCGGCCTGGGGACGGAAGCGACCCGGCTGATCGTCGGACACGGCTTCGAGGAACTGGGTCTGCACCGCATCTCGCTGGAGGTCTACGCCTTCAATCCGCGGGCTCGCCGCGCCTACGAGAAGGCGGGGTTCGTCGCCGAGGGCGTACTGCGCGATGCGCTGCTCTGGGAGGGCGAGCGGGTGGACGCGACCGTGATGTCGATCCTGGCGCCGGAGTGGTCCCGGCACCGGGGGCGGCCGGAAGAAGCCGGCCGCACGTCTGCCTGACCGAGGCGCGGTAGTGCGTCCGCACCCGTCGACGGACACGGACGCACCACTCGGCCGCCTCTCAGGCGTACGACCGCAACCAGCGCAGCTTGGCCGCCTCCTGGTACGGGCCGCCGCCCTCGTGGTCGTTGAAGTCGTAGACCTCGATCTTCTTGTCGTCGTGCGCCCAGGCGTTGAAGGCGGCGTAGACGGTCGAGGGCGGGCAGGTCTGGTCCTCAAGGGCGGCCGAGAACAGGGCCGGGGCCCGGCCGCGGGCCGCGAAGTGCACGCCGTCGAAGTAGGAAAGGGTGCGCAGGGCGTCCGCGAAGCGGCCGCGGTGCGTTTTGAGGTACAGGCCGATCTCCCGGTACGGGTGACGGTCTGTCAGCGTCGCCGCGCGCGGGTAGTCGCACAGGAACGGCACGTCCGGCGCGATCGCCGCCAGGTCCGGCACCAGGCCGCCCACCGCGATCGTGATCCCGCCGCCCTGGCTGCCACCCAGCGCGACCGTCCGCGAGGCGTCGGTGAGGGGATGGCTGCGGGCCGCCTCCACCGCCCGCACCGCATCCGTGAACACCCGCCGGTAGTAGTAGTTCTCGGGAGCGTCGATACCGCGCGTCATGAAACCCGGGTACGCGGGAGCGCCGCCCACCGGGTCCGGGGTACCGCCGCCACCGCCCCACGCGCTGCCCTGACCGCGGGTGTCCATCACGAAGTGCGCCCGGCCCGTGGACGCCCACAGCAGATGCTCGTGCGGCAGTCCGCGCCCACCGCCGTAGCCGATGAACTCCACCACCAGCGGCACCGGTTCCTCCGCCGCCGCGGGCAGCGTCAGCCAGCCCTTCACCGGGTGGCCGCCGAACCCGGCGAACGTCACGTCGTACACCGTCACCGTGGACAGGCCCGTGTCGACCGGCTCGAATCGGGCGTCCAGATCGTGCTCGCGGGCTTCCTGGAGCGTCTTCGACCAGAACGCGTCGAAATCCTCGGGCTCGACGGAATCGCTGCGGTACTCGCGCAGTTCGTCGAGCGGGAGGTCGAACAGGGCCATGAGGGACCACCTTTGTGAAGAGGAGGTGCGGATGATCACACGTTACGTGGGTCATCCGACCTCTCGCCAGGGTGCTGCACCGTCCCGGCCCTACGGACCGCTGCGGCCGACATGCCGGTCAGCGGCACGTAAGTGCTGGTCAGCGAAGTTGAGCTGATCGTCGTGGACGAGATGTGCGAGATCTCGGACGGCCGAGGTGCCCTCTCAGGTGGTCGGGTCACCCTGGGTGTCAGCCGAAGCGCTCGATACGGATGCGGTCCACCGGCTGCCCGGCCTCGACGAGCAGGCGCGAGGCGTGCTCGGCGAACCCGTTCGAGCCGCACACATAGGCCTCCCACCCACCGGGCGGCTGCTCGGCCAGGAGTGTCGCCACATGTGCCGCCGACACACGACCCACGGGTACACCGTGGGGCGCGCTCCGCGTGAACACGGGCGTCGTCTCCGCGCCGTACTCCCGCCCGTAGATGAGCTGTTCGGGGCCGCGCGCCGAGACCAGCAGCCGCAGCGGCACGTCCAGGCCGCGCGCCCGGTGGTGGCGCACCATCGACATCAGCGGTACGACCCCGGATCCGGCGCCGATCAGCAGCGCGGGCCGGTCGCCGGGCCAGGCGAAGAAGCCGCTCAGCGGGCCGCGCACCTGCACCTGGTCGCCGGGTTCGGCCACCGTGTGGAACCAGCCCGAGACCTCGCCGCCCTCGACGTGGTCCAGGGTGAGCTCGATGTGCCCCGGGTCGTCGGGCGCGGACGCGATCGAGTAGTGGCGCTGCGCGACATAGCCGTCCTCGGCGGTCAGCCGCAGCATGAGGTGCTGGCCGGGCAGATGGCCCGCCCAGTCCGGCACCGCGAAGCGGAAGGTCGAGGCGTGCGGGGTCTCGCGCCGGATCCCGGTGAGCGTGGCGGTCTGCCACAGCGTCGCCGTCCGGTTGTTCACGGCGATACGCCCGGGCACGGCGAACTTCGTGGGGGGAGTGAAGGTCTCAGTCACCGGAGTACCTCTGTTCCTCCCAGGGGTTGCCGCGCGCGTGATAGCCGTTCTGCTCCCAGAAGCCCGGCTCGTCGTGGTCGAGGAGCCGCAGCCCGGCGATCCACTTGGCGCTCTTCCAGAAGTACAGGTGCGGCACCAGCAGCCGCGCGGGACCACCGTGCTCGGCGGCGAGCGGCTGCCCGTCGTACTCCCAGGCGATCCAGGCCCGCCCGCCGGTGAGGTCCGCGAGCGGCAGGTTCGTGGTGTACCCGGTGTGTGAGTAGGCAACGGCATGGGTGGCCGAACCGTGGGGCCGGACCGCATCCAGGAAGGCGTCCAGCGAGACGCCGCCGAACCGGACCCCGAACTTCGACCAGCTCGTCACACAGTGGATGTCACCCTCGTACGCCGACGCGGGCAGGGCGTGCGCCTCGGCCCAGTTCCAGGTGCGGGGCTCCTCGACCAGGCCGTCGACCCGGAAGGTCCACTCCTTGGGTGTGAGGTCGGGTGTGACCTCGGCGGACAGGACGGGCCAGTCGTCGCCCGCGTCGTACTGGCCGGGCGGCAGCCCGGGGTTGTCGACGCGTGGACGCCCGGTGAAGCCTCGGGTGACGTTCATGCGAGTGGTGCCTCCAGGCCGCCGTGCGCCGCGGCCCGTGGGTCGAGCGTGATCAGTACGTTGTTCATTCAACCGTACGTGTCCCACCGCGCGGGAATAGCCACCGGCCGATCTTGCTTGGTCTGTGTGGCGGCGAAGGAGAGTGGGAGCAGATGTCCAAGGCGTACGAGCGGGTCCTCGGCAATCCGGCCCTGGCCTCGTTGACCGGCCCGCATGCGCGGTTCGCCGAGCGGCGCGGCCGGGTGCTGCGCTACCCCGCCGACGTGTCGTCCTGGGTGGCCCTGCCCGACGATCCCGTGGACGGCGACTGGGCCGACGTCGCGGCGCTCGCCGGCCCCGGGGCGGAGGCCCTGCTGATCGGCTTCCGCGGCCGGGTCCCCGACGGCTGGGAGATCATCTTCCGCGCCGAGGGCGTGCAGATGGTGGACGACGGCGTGGCCGCCGCACCCGATCCGGAGGCGGTCCGCCTCGGCCCCGCCGACGTGCCCGACATGCTCGACCTGGTCGCGCGGACCCGGCCCGGCCCCTTCCTGCCCCGCACCCTGGAACTCGGCACCTACCTGGGCATCCGGCGCGAGGGCGTCCTCGTCGCCATGGCGGGGGAGCGGCTGCACCCGCCGGGCTGGACGGAGATCAGCGCGGTCTGCACCGACCCCGCCGCCCGCGGCCAGGGACTGGCCGGGCGCCTGGTCCTCGCCGTCGCGCACGGCATCCAGGAGCGCGGAGAGACGCCGTTCCTGCAGGCGGCGGCCGACAACACCAACGCGATCCGCCTGTACGAGTCCCTCGGCTTCCGGCTGAGCGGCAGCACGGTGTTCATGGGCACGCGCGTGCCCGAACACCGTGCCGACGGACGGCTGGTGACGGCGGGTTAGGCGGTTTCCCGCCCGCCATCGGCATGGGCCAGGGCGCTCGGCGTCCGGCAGCCCACGATCGCCGGGGCCTCCTGCACGAGCGTGTCGTCGGTGAGCGCCTCCACCATGAACAGGGCGAAGTCCACCCGGCGCGTGAGGTTGCTGGCCAGCACGGGGTCGCCCACATGCCGGCTCCACACGGGCAGGCCCTCGCTCTCGCCCTCCTTCAGTGTGCTGCCGCGCACCACCGTCCAGCGGGTGTCACTGGCGAACACCCGCCGGCATGCCTCCACCTGGTCGTCGATCTCGACGGCACGGACGAGCTTGGCCAGCACGGTGACGATCCGGACGCCCCAGGTGAACATCCGTGAGTACTTGTCCTTGCCGTCGCGCGTGATGTGCCAGCCGCAGGAGAAGACCAGGCGTGCGCCGGGCCGTGCGTGGTCGAGCACCGCCTGTGCCGTGCCCGACGAGTACTGCTGCACACCCCAGGGCACCAGCACCGTCAGCACTCCGTCGCACCCGGCGACCGCCCGTCGGATCACCTCCGGGTCGTTCGTGCGCCCGGGGACGACGGTGATCCGGTCCGCGAAGGCGGCCAGTTTCGGCACGCTGGCCTCGCGGCACACACCGACCACTTCGTAGCCGCGTTCCAGCGCGTGCCCGACCATGTACTGCCCGAGCTTCCCCGAGGCTCCGACGATGCAGACCTTCTTCACACGATCCGTGCTCATGGGCGCAGCCCTTCGCCGACCTGCTCACCTTATGTTGTAAGGGACGGTAGCCTTATGCTGTAAGGCGGTCAAGGTGCTGGCAAGGAGGGCGAATGCGCGAGGGTCGGCGCAAGGCGGCGGCACGTACCCCGCTCAGCCGCGAGCGGGTGATCGCCGCCGCGGTGACGGTGGCGGACGAGAAGGGCTCGGCCGCGCTCACCATGCGGGCCGTCGCCGAACCGCTGGGAGTCGAGGCGATGTCGCTCTACCACCACGTCGCGGGCCGGGAGGACATCCTCGACGGCATGGTGGACGCGGTGTTCGGCGAGATCGACCTGCCGCCGGGCGGCACCGACTGGAAGAGCGCCATGCGCGACCGCGCGACCTCCGCCAGAGCGGCCCTGCGGCGCCATCCGTGGGCCGTCGGCCTGATGGACTCGCGCTCCCGGCCCGGCCCCGCGACCCTGCGCCACCACGACGCCGTCATCGGAGCACTGCGCGCCGGCGGCTTCTCCGTCCCCATGGCCGCGCACGCCGTCTCACTGATCGACAGCTACCTCTACGGCTTCGTGCTCCAGGAACTGAGCTTGCCCTTCAAAGGCGCGGCGGAACTGGACGAGGTGACCGGCGCCATCCTGCGCGAGATGCCCGCCGACACCTACCCCCACCTCACCGAACTGGCCACCGAGCACGTCCTCAGGCCCGGCTACGACTACGCCGACGAGTTCACCTACGGCCTCACCCTCATCCTGGACGCACTCCGCCCGGACGAGACCGCGGGAGCCTAGCGCTCGGCGTTGTACCGCACGAGATACCCGGCGAACCGCTCCAGATCCTCCTCCGCCCAGTCCGCGAGCCGCCCCCGCACGACCTCTCGGCGGCGCTCGGTGACCCGGGCGAGGATGCGCCGGCCGGCGTCCGTCAGATGCAGCAGCTGCACCCGGTGGTCCTCCGGGTCGCTGCTCCGCCCGATCAGCTCCGCGCGCTCCAGGGCCGCCACCTGCCGGGACACGGTGGACTTGTCCAGGGCATAGTGCGCGGCCAGGTCGGTGGCCCGGCAGCCGCCGCTCTCCTCCAGATGCCCGAGCAGCGTGTACGACACCAGGGACAGCTCCGGGTGCATGCGCCCCGCCGAGGCGCGGGCACGGCGGGCGAAGGCCGTCATCTCGCGCTGGATCGTCTCCACCGCCGCGTCCGCCGCCGGGGAGGGCTGACTTGCGCTCATGGTTGCAGAGTACAACTCGCCGGGGTTCTCGAAGATCGTTGGGGTAGGGTGGGCGGGCCGTCCGCGGGCTGTCCCGGACGCACGGAACGAGGAGGTGAGACCCATTACCGCTGTGTCAGGTCGGGTGCTCTCCCTCGATTCGGCGCGGTTCACCGGCCGTAGGTGACCGCGGAGCGCCCTTCGGCTACCGAAAGGCTCTCGGCTTCCATGCCTCCCTTTTCCCCTTCCTCCACGCACGACTTCGCCGCTTCCGGTGATTCCGTCGTGGCCGCTCTGCGCGCCGCCGGCTGCGTCTTCGCCGAGGACGAGGCGCGCCTGATCCTCGCCGCCGCCCGCACACCGGACGAGCTCGCCGCGATGGTGGACCGCCGTGCCGCGGGCGCACCTCTCGAACTCGTCGTCGGCTGGGCCGAGTTCCGCGGACTGCGGATCACCGTGGAACCGGGTGTCTTCGTGCCCCGGCGCCGCACCGAGTTTCTTGTCGAACAGGCCCTCGCCCAGGTCCCGGACGCCACAGTGGTGGTGGACCTGTGCTGCGGCTCGGGCGCGGTGGGCGCGGCCCTGGCCGCCGCGCTCGGCCCGGTCGAGCTGCACGCCGCCGACATCGAACCCGCCGCGGTGCGCTGCGCCCGCCGCAACATCGCCCCCTACGGCGGTCATGTCCACGCGGGCGACCTCTTCGACGCGCTGCCCGACAGGCTCCGCGGCCGGGTGGACATCCTCGCCGCCAACGTGCCCTACGTCCCCACCGGCGAGGTCGGGCTCCTGCCCGCCGAGGCGCGCGACCACGAACCGCTGGTCGCCCTGGACGGCGGCACGGACGGCTTGGACGTGCTGCGCAGGGTCGCCGTCGAGGCGCCCTTGTGGCTCGCGCCGGGCGGCTGCCTGCTGGTGGAGACCAGCGAGCGGCAGGCTCCGGCGGCCGTCGAGGCCTTCACCCGGGGCGGCCTGACGGCCCGTCGGGCCGTGTGCGAGGAGCGGTACGCCCACGTCGTGGTCGGCACCGTGGCGTAGGAGGGCGTCCGCTCAGTCGCTGACCAGGATGTGGTCGGCGGTCCGGGTGCCGTCGGCCGCGCGGGTACCGGCCAGGTGGACGATGTCCCCCTCCGCCAGGCCCTCGACCTGCGTGGCCGCGCCGAGCAGGTCGATGTCCGAGTCGACGGCCCACGTCCACTCGGCGCCGTCATCGCTGTGGACGGTGACCCGGTCGCCGGCCACGCTCTCGACGGTGCCCCACTGCCAGAGGTGGACGACCCACGCGCCGCTGTCCGGGTCCTCGACGGTCGCCTCGCCGTGCACGGCGAGGCCGAACCACATGCCCCGGCTGAACCATTCACCGCGCCGGTCGGACGTCTCGGACGCCGAGGGCGCCCCGGAGGCCGCCGGCGTCGTGCCCTCGCCCGAGGCCGCGGAGTAGGCGAGGGTGCCGCCGAGGCCGAGTGCGGCGACCGCCGCCGCCGCGGTCACCGCACGCGCCCGCACGGACAGGTGCCGCCAACGCTCCTGGAGTGTGGTGTCGTCGCCCCGCCCGGCGAGGACCTCGGGCGGTGGCGCTTCGTGATCCGGATCGTGCGTCATGGCTCGCTCCCGTGGGCCACGCACCCCGGCACCCCCATGCCTACCGGTGAGGGTGGAATGCGGACCGTAAGACCAAGGTAACGAGTTCCCGGGACGCTGCGAAGGTCAACTCGGCGTCTGCACCCGGGCGATGAGCAGGGCCACGTCGTCGCTGTTGTCAGGCTGGTGCAAGGTGCGCAGGAGAAGGTCGCAGACCTCCTCCAGCGGGCGGTCGGGGCCGGCGAGGAGTTCCAGGAGCGCGTCGAGCCGTTCGTCGAGGGGGTGTTGCCGGGTCTCGACCAGCCCGTCCGTGTAGAAGACCAGCCGGTCGCCGGGCTCCAGCGCCACCGTGGTCGTCGTAAAGGCCACCCCGCCCACCCCCAGCGGCGCCCCGGTGGGCAGTTCGAGCAGCTCCGGGGCCTGTCCGTCGCGCAGCCGCACCGGCGGCAGATGCCCGGCGTTGGCGATCCGGCACTGGCGCAGATGCGGGTCGTGGACGGCGTACACACACGTGGCGATGGAGTGGTCCAGGCCCTCGGTGGTCCGGTCCAGATGCTCCAGCAGCCGGGCCGGATCGAGGTCGAGGTAGGCCAGGGTGTTGGTCGCGGTGCGCAGCCGGCCCATGGTCGCGGCGGCGCTGACCCCGCTGCCCATGACGTCGCCGACGACCAGCGCGGTCTTGCCGTCGTCCAGCGGGATCACGTCGAACCAGTCGCCGCCGACCTCGGCGGTGGCACCGGCGGGCTGGTAGCGGGAGGCGACCTCCAGGCCGCCCGTCACCGGCGGATGGCTGGGCAGCAGGCTGCGCTGGAGGGTCAGGGCGGTGTCGCGGGCGTTCTGGTACCAGCGGGCGTTGTCGATCTGTACGGCGGCGCGGGCCGCGAGTTCGCGGGCCAGCAGCAGGTCGTCCGCGTCGAACGGCAACGGGTTGCCGGTGCGCTTGAGGTCGAGGGCGCCGAGCACCTCGCCGCGTGCGATGAGCGGCACGGCCAGATAGGAGTGCACGCCCGCGGCGGCCAGCCGTTCGGCCGCCTCCGGGTCGCGGGCGATCCGGGGCAGGTCCGCGGCCCGGACCTCGGGCACCATGACCGGGCTGCCGGTGCGCACGCACTCGGTCACCAGCCGGTCGGGCCCGTACCGGGCGATCCGGCCGGGCGGGTCGGCCGCCGCGAGCGCCTCGGTGGGTCCCGCCGCCCGTACGGCCAGCGCGCGGATCACCGCCGGCTCGGCCGGGCCCAGGCTGCTGCGTCGGCCCGCCACCACCGCGTCCAGCAGATCCACGGCCGCGATGTCGGCGAGCTCCGGCACGGCGACGTCGGCCAGTTCGAAGGCGGTGCGGTCCAGCTCCAGCGTGGTGCCGATCCGGGTGGAGGCGTCGGCGATCACGGCAAGCCGCCGCCGCGCGGCCTCGGCCTCGACGCTCGCCCGGTGCTGCTCGGTGATGTCCACGACCGAGCAGGCCACGCCCAGCACCGTGCCGAGGGCGTCCTCCAGCCGGTACAGCGAGACCGACCAGACGTGGTCCTCGTCGGGGTCGGCCGGGGTCCGGCCGACGCTGGACTGGTCCACCAGCGGCACACCGCTGTCGAGCACCTGCCGTGCGGCTGCCTCCAGTGCGTCGGCGTCCACCTGCGGCAGGACCTCGCGGACGGTACGGCCGAGGTGCTCCTTCGCCGGTCTGCCGTTCAGGCGCTCCAGCGCCGGGTTGACCGAGACGTACCGCAGATCGGTGTCGAGGACGGCCAGCCCGATCGGGGACTGGGTGACCATCCGCGTCGACAGCGCCACGTCGCGCTCCAGCCGGCGCACGGTCGACTGGTCGGCGGCCAGGCCCAGCGCGTACACATCGCCGCGGTCGTCCAGCAGCCGCATGTTGCGGAACTCCACCAGACGGGTGCTGCCGTCCTTGTGCCGGACCGGGAAGGCCCCGGCCCAACCCTCGCCGGTCTCCATCACGTCGGCGAACAGCTTGACCACGAGGTCGGCATGCTGTTCGTGGATCATCAGCCGGACCGCGAGCTCGCCCAGCGCCTCCTGGGCGGTGTAGCCGAAGAGCTCCTCGGCCTGCGGGCTCCACAGCACGATCCGGCCCTCGGGGTCGAGCACCACGGAGGCCACGCCCAGCACGTCGAGCAGCCCGCTCGGCCGTACGGGACCGCGCACCGGTTCGTCCTGCCGCGCGGGTTCGCGCAGCGGCTCGTCGCCCCGGGTCACGGGAGATCCGGCTGCAGTCATCCCACGCACCGCCTTCGCCCTCTTCCACGGCACGCCGTCCCCCGTGCCGACTCCCCTTGTTCTACCGCGCTCAACCGTCTCCGCTACCTCCGCGTCGCTCACCTCCACCATCCCTCAACACGGAGGTGGCCGTCCCGGGAAGTGCTGGGAACAAGACCATGATTGGTCTGTACATGACCATCTGAGCACGCCACACTGTCCGCCGAGCGCACCCACCCCCCGACAAGGAGCCCGTCCATGCCCCTGCGCGCCCGGCAACGTTGTCACGCCGTCCTGGCCTGCCTCGCCGCCCTCGCCAGTGCCGCCGTCCTCTCCGCCGCCCCGCCCGCCTTCGCCGCCGACACCTGGACCGAGGTCGGCTCCGACCGCGCCGACCCGCTGACCGAGAGCCAGGGACTGACCTCCGTCGAGGTCCCGGCCGGCAGCCCCAACCGCTACACCGGCATCGGCACCATCCCCTGGGGGGTGAGCAGCCGCGGCTGGAATCACGTGGGCGACCCGGACGCCTCCTACGACGGCTACTACATCGAGCCCTACCAGGCCGACTCCGGCACCGCGAAGATGTTCCGCGTACAGGCGCCCGGCGGTGCCTGGTCGGAGTACGTCCACACGCTGAGCAGCGGTGAGGCGCTGAACAACTCCTGGGTCGCCGTCGCGCCCGGCGGCCAGTGGATGCTCGCGGGGGAGTGGGGCACCATGAACCGCCTGCTGGTCTTCCCGACCCCCGGAGTCAACCCGGGCACCTCGCCCTCGGTGAACCTCCCGCAGGCCTCCACCGTCCGCCTCGACCACGCCGTACGGGACCTCCAGGGCTGCGACTTCTCCGGGCCGACGACGCTGCTGTGCTCCTCCGACGACCCCGCCGGCACGCTCTTCGGCATGACCAAGCCGCTGCTGCAGATCGACCTGTCCGCCGAACCGAACGGCACCTCCGACGTCACCGGCCATGTCACCGCCCTGCGTCAGCTCCCGCTGCGCAGCGGCTGCTCGGGCACCTTCGAGACGGAGGGCGTCGACTACGACCGCCGCAGCGGCACCCTGCGGGTGATCGTCCTGTCGCCGGGCTTCTGCATCCTGACCGACAGCAAGACCTACCGCTTCACCCGAAGCTGACACCGCGCCCCTCTCGGGGCTGTACATCCCGGAATGTAGTGGTTTTCTGGGAGTGCGGCACGGTGCCGCGGGGGAACCCGCAGCCGTACCGCGGCGCGGCCCTGAGAGGAGCGATCACGATGGACAGTGCGCGACTGCACCCGGAATCCGTCTCGGTGGAGATCAGCGGATGCAGCAAGGAGGACGCCCGGGTCGTGTTCGACGCCCTGTGCGCCTGCTTCGACTCCGACCGGTGCGACGAGGACGTACCGAAGGACTGGCACGAGACCCGGCCGACGGTGTGGCTGGGCACGTTCGAGGTCTCCGAGCCGCACAAGGGCGCTCACCCGACCGCCCGCCTGTCCGCCTCCGTCGAGGCCGACGTACAGGGCGGCTACTGGGCGATCGACCGCTTCCGCACCACCCTGCACGACCTGTTCACGGTCCATGACCTCAGCACGGCCTCCGGCGATCAGGAGCGGGAGCTGCACGTCCGGCTGGAGAGTCGGTGACCTGGGTCTCCCTTGTTGTGCAACTAGTTGCATAAACCGTGCGCGGTCCTCTACAACAGGGGGACGACACCGCGCACGGAGGGGCCCGATGAGCCGTTACCCGCACCTGCTGAACCCGCTCGACCTGGGCTTCACCACGCTGCCCAACCGCGTCCTGATGGGCTCCATGCACGTGGGCCTGGAGGAGGCCGAGCGCGGCTTCGAGCGCATGGCCGCGTTCTACGCGGAGCGGGCGCGCGGCGGCGTGGGCCTCATCGTCACCGGCGGTATCGCACCCAACGACGAGGGACGGCCCTACGAGGGCGGCGCCAAGCTCACCACCGAGGAAGAGGCCGCACAGCACACCGCGATCACCGAGGCCGTCCACCGCGAGGGCGGCCGGATCGCCCTGCAGATCCTGCACTTCGGCCGCTACGCCTACCACCAGGACCTCGTCGCCCCGAGCCCGCTCCAGGCCCCGATCAGCCCCTTCCCGCCGCGCGAGCTCACCGACGCCGACGTCGAGCGGACCATCGACGACTACGCCCGCACCGCCCGCCTCGCCCGCCAGGCCGGCTACGACGGCGTCGAGATCATGGGCTCCGAGGGCTACCTCATCAACGAGTTCATCGCGCAGCAGACCAACCGGCGCACCGACCGCTGGGGCGGCTCGTACGAGAACCGCATGCGCTTCCCCGTCGAGATCGTCCGCCGGGTGCGCGAGGCCGTCGGCGAGGACTTCATCATCATCTACCGGCTGTCCATGCTGGACCTGGTCCCGGGCGGCTCCACGCTCGACGAGGTGATCACCCTCGCCAAGGCCGTGGAGGCCGCCGGAGCGACGATCATCAACACCGGCATCGGCTGGCACGAAGCCCGCATCCCCACCATCGCCACCTCCGTGCCGCGCGGCGCCTACACCTGGGTCACCAAGCGGCTCATGGGCGAGGTGTCCGTCCCGCTCGTGACCACCAACCGCATCAACACCCCCGAAGTCGCCGAGGAGCTGCTCGCCGGGGGGTACGCGGACATGGTCTCCATGGCCCGCCCGATGCTCGCCGACCCGGACTTCGTGAACAAGGCCGCCGAGGGCCGCTCCGAGGCCATCAACACCTGCATCGGCTGCAACCAGGCCTGCCTCGACCACACCTTCAGCGGGAAGATCACCTCCTGCCTGGTCAACCCGCGCGCCTGCCACGAGACCGAGCTGGTGCTGGCCCCGACCCGGCTCGCCAAGCGCGTCGCCGTCGTCGGCGCGGGCCCGGCGGGCCTCGCCTGCGCGGTGAGCGCCGCCGAACGCGGCCACGACGTCACCCTCCTGGACGCCGCGAGCGAGATCGGCGGCCAACTGAACGTCGCCCGCCAGGTCCCCGGCAAGCAGGAGTTCGACGAGACCCTGCGCTACTTCCGCCACCAGCTCGACGCCCGCGGCGTCGACGTCCGCCTGAACACCTGGGTGACGGCCGAGGACCTCGCCGGCTACGACGAGGTCGTCGTCGCCACCGGCGTCACCCCGCGCACCCCGGAGATCCCCGGCGTGGACCACCCGAGCGTCGTCGGCTACCTCGACGTCCTGCGCGACAAGGCGCCCGTCGGCGACCGGGTCGCGATCCTCGGCGCCGGCGGCATCGGCTTCGACGTCGCCGAGTTCCTCACCGACGGCGGCGACAAGGCGAGCGAGGACCCCGAGACGTACTTCCGCCACTGGGGCGTCGACCTCGACTACACCGGCCCCGGCGGCCTCGCCGCCCCCGAGCGCCCCGCCCCGCCGCGCACCGTCCACCTGCTCCAGCGCAAGACCACCAAGGTTGGCGCCGGCCTCGGCAAGACCACCGGCTGGATCCACCGCACCGAGCTCAAGCACCGCGGCGTCACCATGGTCCCGGGCGTGCGCTACGACCGTATCGACGACGCCGGACTGCATGTCACCGTCGGCGAGGAGAGCACGGTCCTGGAGGTCGACACGATCGTCCTGTGCACCGGCCAGGAGCCGCGCCGCGACCTGTACGAGGAGCTGGTCTCGGCCGGCCGCAGCGTGCATCTGATCGGCGGCGCCGACGTGGCGGCCGAACTGGACGCCAAGCGCGCGATCAAGCAGGGCACGGAAGTGGCGGCCGCCCTGTAGAGGGCCCTCCCTAGGATGAGCCCATGTCACTCCCGCACGCGATCCTCACCGCCCTGCTCGAAAAGCCGTCGTCGGGGCTGGAGCTGACCCGCCGGTTCGACAGGTCGATCGGGTACTTCTGGTCGGCGACGCACCAGCAGATCTATCGCGAGCTGGGAAAACTGGAGGCCGACGGGTTCATCCGCGCCCTGCCGTCCGAGCAGCCGGCCCGCGGGCAGAAGAAGAGCTACGAGGTCCTGCCCGCGGGCCGCGCCGAACTGGCCCGCTGGACCGCCGCCTCCCAGGACCCCAAGCCGCACCGGGACACGCTGCTGCTGCGGATGCGCGCGGGCGCGGTCGTGGGCACGGAGGGCCTCAAGGGTGACCTGGAGCGCCATCTCGACCTGCACCGGCGGCAGTTGGCCGAGTACCAGCAGATCGAGCAGCGTGACTTCCCGCCGGAGCGGGACAGCCCCCAGGACCGGTTGCAGCACCTGGTCCTGCGGGCCGGCATCGATCTGGAGACCTTCTGGACGCAGTGGCTCGCCCACGCCCTGGAGGAGTTCGACGCGTTGTCGGACGGTGAAGGTCAGAGGCGGTAGGGCTTCGCCCGGCGGCGCAGGAACCAGGCCGTGGCCACGGCGCCCACCGCCACCAGACCCCCGCCCGCCGCGAGCGTCAGCGTGCCGTAGTCCTTGGCGGCACCGCCGAGACCGCCCATCACGCCGCGGGACGGAGAGGCCGTCGCCGAGATGGTGGGCGTGGAGCCGGCGGAGACGATGACGGACTGCGTGCCCGCGGTCTGGTTGTTGTACGCGCACATGACGATGACGGTGTACGTGCCCGGGCTGACGTTCGACCAGGCGGCGGACTGCTGGCTGGTCGTGCCCGACAGCGCCACCTGACGCCCCTGGGCGAAGTTGGCCTGGCTGCTGGTGAGCAGTGAGGCGGTGCCCCAGCTGCCGGTGGAGTTGGTCTGGTTGCACGCGCTGGTCGTGACCGAGACCGTCGAGCCGCTGGTGCTGACCGAGATGCCGGACTGGGCGGCGGCAGCCCCGGCACTCAGGGCGAGCGGAAGCGCGGCGGCGGCCGCCACGGTCAGGCCGGAGCGGAGGAGTGGCGATGAGTTGCGCATGTGGACTGCCCTCCGGCTGCACGGTTGGCGGTACATCCCTTGCGCCGCCGAGGTCGGGAACGCCCGTGCTGCCTCAGGGGAAGCCAACGTCCCCCCGGCCGGGCCCGCATGCGGACCGCCCCCGGGCAGGTGACGGATTCCATCGTCCGGCCCAGGCTCGGGGTCCGTCACGGCCGTATGCGGGAGGGGAACCTCAAGGCCGTACGCCGCCCGTCGTCACGGTCCGCTCCGCCGAGAACCCGCCCCACGACCCGTCGGGCAGCCGGGCCCGGATTCGCACCCGGTGGCTCACCCCCGCCTCGCGCCCCGCGTAGAAGCTGTACGTCGCCTTTTCGCGCGGCGCCCGGCCGCCGAACACCACCGAGGTGGCCGTACGGCCGTCGAGGCGGACCTCGTACTCGGTGACCATGCCGTCCGTGCGCGGCGGGACCCAGCTGAGGTCGATGTAGTACGCCCCGTCGGCGGTGTCGCGGTGGGTGGTGGCGCGGAAGTCGGCGGGTGCGGTGCCGCGGCCGTCGTCGGCGCCGGGCGCGGTGGTGAGGCGGACGGCGGCGCCGGTGGGGGAGAGGTTGTCCGCCGCGTCGCGGGCGCGGACCGTGAAGGAGTAGCGGGTGCCCGGCCGCAGCCCAGTCAGCACGGCCGCGGTCTGGTTCCCGCCCACACTGTGGATCTTCGTCCCGCCCTGGTGGATGTCGTACGAGACCACTGCGCGGTCGTCCTGCGACGCGGACCAGGACAGCTGGACGGCCCGGCCGCCGATCGCACGGCCCTTCAGCCCGCCCGGCGCGGTCGGGGCCGAGGTGTCCGCGGCGGCGGAAGCGGGAGTGGTCGCCCCGACCTCCCGGCTGGGTGGCCCGAGGCGTCCGTCGGTGTCCCGGGCGCGCACGGTGAAGACGTACGCCGTGGACGGGCGGAGCCGGACGACGTCCACCATGTGTGCGTCACCCGGCACGTCCTTGACCTTGGTGGTGCCGCGATACACCTCGTAGCCGTCGATGTCCCGGCCCCCGGCCACCGCGTTCCACATGACGTGCACGCTGGTCGCGCTGCCCGCCTCGGCCGTGACGCCCGTGGGGGCGCCGGGCAGCGGTACGGCCTCGTCCTGGCTCGACCAGCCGCAGGCCGTGACCAGGGCGAGCGTGCCGCAGTACACGGCAAGGCGGCGGAGGGAAACGGCAACCGGTCGCACGACTCTGCCTCCCCGGGGACGGCGCGCCGCGACAGCCCGCGCGGCATTGGTCCGGACCAATATGCGCCTCTGACGCGATCACATCAAGAGGGGGGAGGGGTTGGTGACCGTTCCCGGGAGTTACGTATGCTGGCCCCTCACGGCTGAACTCCCTTGGACGGATCGGGAGTTCACGCCGATGGCGCGGACCGCTGTCGTCGCTGATCCCGCGCCGGCCGTGGGTGGTCGGGGGCAGGAGCCGGCACAGGCTCAGGCCCCCGGCCCCTGCCGGAATTTCGGCCGCGTGCCGCCATTGGACGGGACCGTGCACCGTCCGGCCCCCCAAAGGTGGCCGCCTCGGCACTGCGGCACCAGGGTGGGCTGAGTGTCCGTCAGTGTCCCCCAGGAGAGGGTCCCTTATCGTGCGTGTCCAGTCGCTGACACTGGCCGCGGCAGGCGCCGCGCTGCTTGCCCCGACCACGCTGCCCGCCGAGCCCCTGGCCGAGGAGAGGCCGGTGGTGCGCGAGGGTGACGTACGCGCCGCCGACCTGCTGGCCAAGGTGCGTGACTGCGACCGGATCTCGCGCGGGCGCTACCGCAGTGACGACGGCAGGCCCGCGACGATCCCGGTCTGCGGCACCCGGGACGCCGTCTTCTGGAAGGCCGACATGGACATCGACTGCGACGGCCGGCCCGGCCGCCGCTGCAACCGCCGCAGCGACCCGTTCTTCTCCGACGCCACCGCCTTCCAGCAGTCCGACGGCCGCTACCTGAGCGCCGAACGTCTCCCGTACGTCGTCGTGCCCGCCGCGAGCCGCATCTGGGACTACCGGGAGCACGGTGTGCGCGGCGGCTCCGTCGTGGCCGTGGTGCACCGGGACCGCGTGCAGTACGCGGTCGTCGGCGACGTCGGCCCGCACGGCATCATCGGCGAGGCCTCCTATGCCACCGCCCAGGCCCTCGGTATTGACCCCGACCCGCGCGGCGGCGGCACCAACGCCGACGTCACCTACATCGTCTTCAAGGGCACCAGGGTGCAGCCCATCGAGGACCACGAGGCCGCCGTGGCGGTCGGCGAGCGGCTGGCGCGGCGGTTCGTGAACGGGAAGTGAGCCGACGGGCACCCCGCTCCCGCGCGGTCAGACCGCCGACCAGCCGTCGTCGACGGGCAGCACCGCACCGTTGATGTTGCTCGCCGCGTCCGAGGCGAGGAACACGATGGCGGCGGCCTGCTCCTCGGGCTGCGCGAGGCGGCCGACATTGACGAAGTGCGGGCCGAGCGCCGTCGGCCCGTGCGCACTCTGCTCGGCGTCGACCACGATGCCGGTCCGGGTGCCGCCCGGGGCGATGGCGTTGGCGCGGACGCCCTGCTTGCGGTACATCACCGCGAGGTTCTTGGTCAGACCCACGATCCCGTGCTTGGAGGCCGTGTACGCGGCGCCTGCTGCGCTGCCCCGCAGGCCGGCCTCGGAGGCGGTGTTCACGATCGCCCCCTTGCCCGCGGCCAGCATGTGCGGCAGCACGGCCCGGGTGAGCAGGAACGGGGCCGTGAGGTTGACGCGAATGACCCGCTCCCACTCCGCGTCGCTCACATCCGCCAGGGCGGACATGCGGTCCATGATCCCGGCGTTGTTGACCAGGACGTCCACCCCGCCGAAGCGCTCCACGGCGGTGGCCGTCACCTCGTCGACCACCGACTGCTCGCTCAGGTCCCCGGTCACGGCGACCGCGGTGCCGCCCGCCTCCTTGATCTCCTTCACGACCGCCTGCACGCCCTCGGCGTTGAGGTCCGCCACCACCACCCGGTCGCCCTGGGCCGCGAAGGCCAGGGCGGCGGCCCGCCCGATGCCCGAGCCCGCCCCGGTGACGATGACGCTGCGTCCGTCGAGTTCGCCGGCCATGAAGTGCTCCTGTCCGTGTCCCTGCGCCAGGGCCGTGTGCCCTGTGGTCGCCCACTCTACGACTTAATGTCTCTGTGTGACATAAAGTGGTGGTGGAGAATTCCGGGAGAGTGATCGTCGCCAGCCGGAGGAACACATGACCGCAGCCAGCGGACGCACGGGACGGCCGCCCCTCACCGCGGAGCGCAAGGCCGAGATCCGGCTGGAGATCGCCCGTGCCGCGGTGGACCTGTTCGTCGCCCAGGGCGTCACGGCGACCACCGGCGAACAGATCGGCCAGGCGGTCGGCGTCTCCGCGCGGACCGTGTGGCGCTACTTCCCGAGCAAGGAGAGCTGCGTACGGCCGCTGTTCTCGGCCGGCATCGACGTCATCGCCGGCTGTCTGCGCGACTGGCAGCCGGGACAGCCCCTGGACCGGCTCCTCGACGGGCCGTTCGCGACCGGGGACGGCCTGGTCGCGGGCCCCGAACGCGCCACCGCCGGCGCCCTCGTACGACTCACCCGCACCGAGCCCGGCCTGCGCGCCGTCTGGCTCCAGACCTACGACGAGGCCGAACCGGTCTTCGCCCGCGCCCTCGCCGAACGTGCCGGCCTGCCCGCCGACGACCTCCGGCCGGTGATCCAGGCAGCCATGTTCAACGCGGCCCTGCGCGCGGCCGTGGAACACCACGCCTGGCACAGCGAGGCGGAGGGCGCGGCGAGGGGGGAGGAGCTGGAGGCGACGATCCGCACGGCCCTGGTGGTGGCGGCACGCGGGATCGAGTGAGGGTCGGCGGGCCGGAGGCGCGCCGGCATCTGACGTGGCGACGGTGCAGCGGGGCTACCCGTACCGGGGTGCCCCGCTGGACCGTCGGCCGTCACTGCTTGCGATACGTGTAGGCCTCCGCTGCCGCCGCCTCCACGGCCGTCAGGTCGGCCCCGGTGGACGCCGTGACGACCGCGGCCACCGCGCCCTCGACGAACGGGGCGTCCACCAGGCGGGTGTTGTCGGGGAGTTCGTCGCCCTCGGCGAGCAGCGCCTTGACGGTGAGCACCGCGCTGCCGAGATCGGTGAGGACGGCGACCCCGGCGCCGCGGTCCACGGAGGCGGCCGCCGCGGCGATCAGTTCGGCGCTGGTGCCCAGGCCGCCGCCCTCGGTGCCGCCCGCCGGAGCCACGGGCACCGCGGTGCCGCCGCCCGCGAGCCCCTTCGCCAGCTCGGCCACCGACGCGGCCACCTCGGCGCTGTGCGAGACCAGCACGATCCCGACGAGCTTGCCGTCACTCACCGTTCGCCTCCGCGAGAGCCGCGACCAACAGCGCCGAGGACGTCGCGCCCGGGTCCTGGTGCCCGATGCTGCGCTCGCCCAGATAGCTCGCCCGGCCCTTGCGCGCCTGCAACGGCGTCGTGGCGAGGGCGCCCTCCTCGGCGGCGGCCCGCGCCGCGGCGAAGCCGCCGGTGAGCGCGTCCACGGCCGGCACCAGCGCGTCGATCATGGTCTTGTCGCCCGGCGCGGCGCCGCCGAGCGTCATCACCGCGTCCACGCCGGTACGGAAGGCCTCCGCGAACTGCTCCTCACCGACCTCGGCGGCGTCTCCCAGAGCCTTGCCGGTGCGGCGCAGCAGCGTGCCGTAGAGCGGGCCGGACGCGCCGCCCACCGTGGAGATCAGCTGCCGTCCGGCCAGGGTCAGGACCGCGCCGGGCGTGTCCGGGGACTCCTTCTCCAGCGTCGCGGTCACGGCGCGGAAGCCGCGCAGCATATTGCTGCCGTGATCGGCGTCGCCGATGGGCGAGTCGAGGGCGGTGAGCCGTTCCGCCTCGCGGTCGACGGACACGGCGGTCGCGGCCATCCAACGGCGGAAGAAGTCGGCGTCGAGCACAGGATCTCCTTGCGTGGTAGGTACGTTGCCAGCCGGATGCCGTCCGCTCACATGCCCCAGCGCAGCCCCGCCGTCTTCACCGGCGCGTCCCACAGCCGCAGCAGCTCCTCGTCGATCTGGCACACGGTGACCGAGGCGCCGGCCATGTCGAGGGACGTGACGTAGTTGCCGACGAGGGTGCGGGCGACGGCCACGCCGCGCTCGGTGAGCACCCGCTGGACCTCGGCATTGAAGCCGTACAGCTCCAGCAGCGGGGTCGCGCCCATGCCGTTGACCAGGACCAGGACCGGGTTGCTCGGGCTCATGTCCTCCAGGATCGCGTGCACGGCGAAGTCGGCGATCTCGCCCGACGTCATCATCGCCCGCCGCTCCCGGCCGGGTTCGCCGTGGATGCCGATGCCCAGCTCCAGCTCCCCGGGCGGCAGTTCGAAGGTCGGGCTGCCCTTGGCGGGCGTGGTGCACGCGCTCAGCGCGACGCCGAAGCTGCGGGAGTTCTCGTTGACCTGCCGGGCGATCGCCTCCACCCGCTCCAGCGGCATGCCCTCGTCGGCCGCGGCACCCGCGATCTTCTCCACGAACAGCGTCGCGCCGGTGCCGCGCCGCCCGGCCGTGTAGAGGCTGTCGGTGACGGCCACGTCGTCGTTGACCAGCACCTTCGCCACCTGGATGCCCTCGTCCTCGGCGAGTTCGGCGGCCATGTCGAAGTTGAGGACGTCGCCGGTGTAGTTCTTCACGACGAACAGCACGCCCGCGCCGCTGTCCACGGCCGCCGCGGCACGCACCATCTGGTCGGGCACGGGCGACGTGAACACCTCACCCGGGCAGGCCGCGGACAGCATCCCCGGTCCCACGAACCCACCGTGCAGCGGCTCGTGCCCCGAACCGCCACCGGAGACGAGGGCGACCTTTCCGGCCACGGGAGCGTCCCGCCGTACGATCACACGGTTCTCGACGTCCACGGTCAGCTCGGGGTGCGCGGCCGCCATGCCGCGCAGGGCGTCCGCGACGACGGTCTCGGGGACGTTGATGAGCATCCTCATGGGTACCTCCTGGTGAAGTTGGCAGATGGGCCTCTGGCCTGTGTTTCAGCAGGTCAGAGGAGGTCAGGTCGATATTTGATCTGGGCGGTTCGTGGCGGCGCGAGGCGAGTCCTGGCGGTGCTGATGCTGACTCAATGCTGACTTTGATGAGGGTCTGCCAGTTCCCTGGGTCGTCGGAACGGGGTGGTCGGGGGACGCCGTTGTCGGCAGTATCGACCTTGCGGTAGTGAAGGTCACGTGCGCGGACGCAGTTGAGCGCGCCTGGGGTCTCCGGCTGGGTCTGTGGATGGACCGCGCGGCAAGAGCCCAGAACGCGACATGTGAAAGCCCGGGTGAGACGTGGCCAGACCCTCTCCGTTCCCGGGGGAACGGGACCGGCGTATAGCCCGACTCGTCTGCTGGTACCTGCGGCTTTGCCTGGATAAAGGCCTCCGATCTGGGACGGAGGCCCTTTCCGGTCTTTCAGCGGCTTGCCGCGTCAGGCGGCAAGAGGTTCCTCGGAAGTGCCTCGGGCAGGGCTGAGAGTTCCTGAAAAATCCCTGGAGGTCAGGGGCGGACGAGGCCTTTGAGCTGGGCGTTCGCGACAGTCATCGGGATCGTCCCATCGCTCCTATGTCAAGCGGCCGTTGCGAGGGTGATCACGGGTTGGTGTGACGCCCGGGCATCACGTTGGAGTGCCCGGCTCGGCGCTCGACGGGGAGTGGAAGAGCATGCCCTTGGGGAAACTGCGGGCGCGGTCCGGGTCCTCGTTGTCGACCAGCATGGCGCCGCCGGCCACGAGCACCTTGCCGTCGGGGAGTTGGGTGTGGCCGCCGCAGAAGAGGTCCGCCGGGCTGTCGATCTTCTTGAAGGTGTCGGCGGCAGGGTCTCACAGTGAAGGGTGGCGACGCGCGATCGCGATGCATGACCAGCCATTCATATGGACATGGAATTCATTTTCATTTATCTTGAGGGTGCCGACTCCGTGCGAGTCGCAGGAGGTGATGCGCCATGGGCGGTCGCGGCAGGACGGGCCGACAGCGCGATGCGGTCACGCGCGCACTCGCGAACTGCCAGGACTTCGTGTCGGCTCAGGAGTTGTACGCACTTCTCCTGGCCGGCGACCACGCAGTCGGCCTGACCACCGTCTACCGCGCCCTGCGCGAACTGGAGGCGGAGGGCGGCGTCGACGTCGTACGCGAGGAGGCCGGCGGACGGCTCTACCGACTGTGCCCCGCCGACGGACACCGCCACTACCTGATGTGCCGTGACTGCGGCCGCAGCCGCCCGGTGGACTCCGAGGTCGTCGAGGAGTGGGCGGGCCGGATCGCGGCCGAGACCGGCTTCGCCGCGGTCGAGCACACCGTCGAACTCACCGGCGTCTGCGCCGACTGTCTGCCCCGCGCGGACGCGTGCCGACCGTCCAGGGGCGAAGGAGGAGAGCCGCCATGCCACTGGGAGCACGCCTCGGACCGGCCGAGCCGAGTGCGCGGCTGCGCGAGCTGAAGGAGGCCGTGCGCACTCTGCTCGGACTCGACGACGACACCGCCGTCATGGTCCGTCAGCTCGCCTGCACCGAACCGGGCTGCCCGCCGCTTATGACGCACGAAGCTTTTCGCGGGGCCTGAAGGGGGCTGGAAAACCGTCTCTGACCTGCATGTTGTCTGGAGCAGGCCTAAATGCACACCTTCCCGATGACGCATCATGTGGAGTGCGTCGCCATCCTTGAACCGGCCGTGAAGGGCGCCTGACCTGTGGTTTTGCGTGTGGGCATTATGTGCGGTGTGGGCGTTACGGGCGATATCTTGACGCTCGTTCTGATGGGGTGTCAGGCGATCTTCGGGGCAGGTCAGGTCCTGTCCAGGTGATCGGAGCGCATGCTCCGGCGTCTTGCTTCTGGAACGCGACCTGCTGGCCTGCCAGTTGATGCCCCTCTCACCACACGGGCACAGCTGACCTAGGGAGGCTCGTTCGGCTATCGCGCGAGTCGAGAACCAGCAGGCCACCTTCACTCGCAGCTTCAGCCTGTTCAACACCTGCCAAGCTCCACACGCCCAGGCAAGGGTGCTGCAAGGGACATGCAAGGAAAGCACCGTGCGTACGGGGAACCTCCCTGCCGTTCGTTATACGCAGCGACGAGCGATGGGGGATCGCGTGTCCGTCGGAACGACGAAACCAGCATTGATCGAGCAAGGGCACTGGCTGACGATTCGGGACTGCAAGAGGGTCCTGGTGGTCGTGCACACCGTGACCTTCGCTCAACGCTTGCGCGAGGTCTTCGAACTGCTGGAGACCGACCTGCGCATTCAACTGCTCTTCACGATCGCACCACATGCCTTCGGCAACGGAGTCACCGAGTTCCTGCGAGGCCTGGGCATCACCACGGTGCCCTGGGAGGAGGCCCTGCGCGCCGAGTTCGACCTCGCGATTGCGGCGGGCTCCCGCGGAGTGCATGAGTTACGGACCCCGGTCGTACGCATCTCGCACGGGGCCGGACAAATCAAACTGCTCACCGACGTCACCGCGCTGGCTCCGGGAGAGCGGAGGTCGCCCGGGATGCTGAGCCGCCAGCACCTGCTGCACCAGGGGCGGCTGGTGCCGGCGGCGGTCGTGTACGCCCACAACCGCGATGTGGAGGAACTCGCCCGCTCCTGCCCCGAGGCACTTTGCGTGGCCCACGTGGTGGGCGATCCGTGCGTCGATCGGATCAGGGCGGGCAGGCCAGGGCGGGAGTCCTATCGCCGTGCGCTGGGAATCGAGGACGGACAGCGGCTCGTGGTCGTCACCTCCACCTGGGGACCGGCATCGACCTTCGGGCGGCTCGACTCCCTCCTGCCGCAACTGCTCAGCCAGTTGCCGGGGCGTGAGTACCGCGTGGCGATGCTGGTGCATCCCAATGTGTTCGCAGGGCATGGCATCCGGCAGGTGCGCGGTTGGCTGTCCAGCTGCCGGCGCCAGGGGATTGCAGTCGTCCCTCCGGAGGCCGACTGGCAGGCGTTGCTGATCGCGGCTGACTGGGTCCTCGGCGATCACGGATCACTGACCGCGTACGGGACGCTCACGGACGCCACGATGGTCCTGATAGCCGGAGCCCGGCCCGAGGTGTCGGCCTACTCGCCGGCCTCGTTGCTGGCTGCCGTCGCCCCCGTGGTCTCTCCGGCCTACCCCTTGGCGGAGCAACTCCAATACGCGGCACAGCTGCACGGTCCGGGACAGTACGACCATGTCGCCGCCTCGCTGTCGTCAGCGCCGGGCCAGTTCCATCGACTGATGCGTTCCGTCCTCTACCGCATGCTGGGGCTGGGGGAACCCGCCCGTCCGCCGTTCGTCGCGCCGCCCCCGCTGCCGCCGCTGCTGACGAGCTGGGAGACGCCCGCCGGCAGCGGGGCGGCACTGTGAGCGGTCGGCGCGCGATCCAGGAGCATGATGCCGCGTGGGCCACGGTGTGCTTCGGGCCGGTGAAGGGCGGCGCGACACCCCGTGACGACGGCATGGACGAGTTGTCGACGCTCGTCGTCTGGCGCTCGGAGGCGGCGTACGGACCGGTACTCGTCCGATCCGACCCGCTGGCCTCGAACGCGGGACGCCACGCGTATCCGGGCCCGCCCGCCTGCCGTCACGCACCCCGCCCGATTCCCTGCGATGTGCACCTGTGGGTGGACGCGGACACCACGGATCGGACAGCGTTCAGGGAACTGGCCGATGTGCTGGTCAGCCGTGAGCTACTGGCACCGGAGTCGGCGCATCGGCGGGTGCACGAGTTGCTGGCGGGCCATCCCGGATGCATGGCCGCCGCCGTACGCGACACCGACTCGACGTGCGTCATCGGCGTACGGAATCGCGCGGATGTGGTGTGGGTCGTACGGTCCGAGCCGGGCGACGCGGACACCCCGGCTTCTCCGCACACGGTCGGCTCGGTCGTCCACGCTTGGGTGATGTCCGGAGGATCGCCGCGCGTGCTGCGGTCCGTCATCCCGACGACACGCCGTTGACCGGCAGGGCGGCCGGCCGCGGCGGGCGTTCATCTCTGCCGCAGCCGGTCGTCCAGCCGCTGCGCGTCCTCGGGGCTCAGCCGCCGGAAGAGCTCCCGGGCGGCCTCGTAGTGGTGCACCGATGCCGCGCGATCACCGGATGATTCGGCGGCCTGGCCGAGCCATTCCAGACAGCGTGCTTCCCAGTGCTCTGACCTGGCTTGCGCGGTTCGAAAGAGGGCGAGAGATTCCCGGAGCTGCCGGATGCCTTCGTCGTGGTCCCCGCCGCGGTCCAGCACATGACCGAGAAGGGCCAGGACGCGGGTCGCCTCGTACGTCTCTCCCAAAGAGTCCAGTTCGGCGTGGGCCCGCTGGAGTTGCTCAGCTGCCGCAGCTAAGTCTCCTGCGGCCAGGGCGGTTTCGCCGAGCCGGCGGCGGGAGAGAGCGGCACCGCGCCGGTAGCCGATCGACTCCCTCAGCCGCAGGGCATGCTCGAAGTGATCGTGTGCGGAGTCGAGTTGGTGGGTCAGAAGGCCGATGTGTCCCAATCCGCTCACTGCTTGCGCCTGTTGGCGTACGTCCCCGTCGGCGGCGGCCATGTCCAGCGCCTGTCCGTACCAGTCAGCCGCCTCCGCGTATCGCCCGGCGTTACGCAACCCGATCGCGCCGGAGGTGAGCATGCGGCCCGCACCCTGCCTCGCACCGCTCCGGCGTGCCGCGTCGAGTCCGAGTCGGTGCGCCTCGATCCACATCTCTGAGGGACGTAACCGCAGAAACAGGGGCCACATGGCGTCCGTCAGACGCCAGCAGGAGGTGTACCAGCCGGCGCGAGCCGCGTGCCGTACGGCGCCCATCAGGCCGTTGCGGTGCGTGTCCAGCCAGGCGAGCGCCTCCGCGGGACCCGCGAGTGGGCTCGGCGGCACCGTTCCCGTGAGCACGTCGTGCCCCGGCAGCCGATGGCTGGGCGTGAGAATGCTCTCCGCCGAAGCCGCCGTGGACAGGCACCAGCCGACGAAGCGGCGCAGGGCGCACTCGTGTTCGTCAGGGTCCTCGAATTCTTCGCCGAGCCGACGGGCATGGGACTGGACGAGATCATGGAATCGATACGTGCCCGGACCCGTCTCCTCCAAGAGATTGGCCTCCAACAGAGCGTGGATGGCCATATCGGCTGCGTGCCCGGTGTCCGGAGATCCCTCGCCGCTGTCCACGAGGGCCGTCAGCAGAGATAGGTCGTAACGGTCCGCGGGCAGTATGCCCATCAGGCGGTACAGTGCTCGGCTCCCGTCCGGGAGGCTGTCGTAGGACATGTCCAGGGCTGTACGCATCACGGCCTCCCCATCCACGCGCAGTGTGTCGGCGGCACCTTGTCCACGGGAGAGACTGTCGGCGAGGGCGGACACGGAATGGTGAGGCCGCAGGGCGAGCCGGGCGGAGGCCAGGCCCACGGCCAGCGGCAGATGACCGCACAGCCTGACCACTTCCCGTGCGGCGGCCGGTTCCCGCTCCACGCGAGTTCCGCCACCGACGGCGAGGAGTTCGACGGCGGATGCCGCAGGCAGCCCTTCCAACCGATGCACGGACGCTCCGTCGACACGCAGGCCGGTCAGGTAACTTCTGCTGGTCACCACAGTGAGGCCGGTCGGCGTACCGAGTAACAGAGGGCGTACCTGGGCGGCCGTGAAGGCGCTGTCCAGCAGGACGGCCAGCCGCAGTCCTGAGGTCAGCGAACGCCACAGCGCGCTGCGCTGTGCGAGCCCGGCCGGGACTGCCGAGGCGCCCAGTGTGACCAGGAAGGCTTCCAGGACGGAGGCGGGGGAGGCGGGCTCTGCTTCTCCATTGGCGTCCTGTCTGCCCAGGTCGGCATAGAACTGGCCGTCGGGAAAGCTGTCCGCGTGCTCATGCAGCCAATGGGTGGCGAAGGCGGTCTTCCCGACGCCCGCCAGACCGCTGACCACCACGACCTGCGGTGCGTGTGCCGGCCTTTGGGCACGCAGGACGTCGAGGGCCTGGCGGTCGGCCTCCCGGTCGATGAACCGTGGTGTCACCGGCGGTAGCTGCCAGGGCACCGGGGGACGGGGCGGGGGCGATGGGGACGGCTGGTGGAAGTGGACGCCCCCGTGGATGTCCCGAGCCTGCACGGTGGGGCCATGGAGCACGGAACCGCCATCAACGATGTTGGTCGTCGCGGACGTGGCGGCGGGATGCCGGCGCAGCCACGCGGTCAGCGCCTGCCTTGTCGAAGGGTCACGAGATGCCAATTCACGGAGTGTCTGTGCCAGCTCCTGTGACAGTGCCCCCTTGACGGGCTGTCCCTTCTCGGCATGCGGGGGCCAGAGGCGCGTCAACGATGGGTCCACTCGGGCCGCGACGTTCACCACTCGGGCCAGATCGCGGCACTCCGGGGCTTCCGAGTCGGCGCCACAGGCGGCAATGGCCGCCAGCAACGCCTCCAGTCCGTCCGAGGAGAGGGAACCCACCTTCGCAACTCCTTTCGAGTCTTCCAGGGTCACTCCCCGCTCCCGACGAGGTATGAACTAAAGAGGTCACTTATCGGTCAACTTTTAGCTCGCAGCGCCCTCTTGTGGTCAGTAGCAGTAAGGTCTGACACTCTCGAATGCTCGGCTATCACAGGCCCTACCGGCGGGGAGGACGCTGGTGGAGTTCGAGATCAGGCTCTCGGGATCAGTGGAGATTCGGGCAGCGGGCCGTCGTAGCGATCTTGGATCGACGAAGACACGGTCGACGCTCGCCGCCCTCGCCTGGGACGCGGGCCGCACCGTGAGCGTGGACACCTTGATCCACCGTATCTGGGACGAGCACCCTCCCGGCAAGGCCAGGGAGGCGCTGCACACCCACATCTCGCGGATCCGCGGCGCCCTGCGGATCGCCGGGGGTGATGCACCCGCGATCGTCAGTCGCACGAACTCCTATTCCCTGGAGGCTGACCCGGACCAGGTCGACCTGCGCTGCTACACGAGCTGTGTTGAGCGAGCGCGGGCCGTTCGGGACAACGGCGCCGAGGAGACCGCCCTGCGCCTGTTGGACCGGGCGGACCGCTTCTGGCATGGCGAACCACTGGCCGGCATCACCGGAACCTGGGCCGAACATCTGCGCACCGCCAGCCGTGAGACGGGCCTCGTGGCCGCGATGACCAGAGCGGAGATCCTCCTCGGCGGTGGGAAGTTCGCGGACGCCGTTCCCGTACTGCTGCCGCTGGCCGAGGCCCATCCGGTGGACGAGGCCCTGGCCGAACGACTGGCCGTCGCCCTGTACGGCAGCAACCGGACGGCCGAGGCGACCAGAATTCTTCAGCGGACGCGGCAGCGCGTGGTCCGTGACATCGGTCTCGACGCCGGCCGCGGGCTTCACCGAGTCCACCAGGGAATCCTGGCGGGGACCCCTGCGACGGCCCTGCTCTCCGGGCCCGGAGCCCGTGAGAAGACGCCACCGGGCCGGGAACCTCGGCTGCCGGACAACCTGCCGCGGGATGTTCCGTGGGCCGGGCGGGACGCCGAACTGCAACGGCTGACCTCGGCGCTCTACGAGGGACGGGGAGCCTCGGACATTGTGACCGTCGAGGCCATCCACGGGATGGGAGGTGTCGGCAAAACGGCACTGGCCGTCCATCTCGCGCATCGGCTGCGAGACCGTTTCCCGGACGGCCGCCTCTTTCTGCACCTCGGCGGGTGTGCCACGGACCGGACACCGCCGACACCGGTCCGGGCGCTCACCGAACTGCTGCGGCTGCTCGGCATGGCCACCAGGGAACTGCCATGTGAGCTCGACGAGTTGGTCGGGCTCTGGCGCTCGGCGACGCGTGACCGCCGCATGCTGGTGATCCTCGATGACGCCACCTCCTCCGCCCAGATCGGACCGCTGCTTCCGGGGGCTTCCCCGACAGCGGTCATCGTGACGAGCCGCCGACGGCTGCCTGGGTTACCCGGAGTACGGCCGGTATCACTCGACGTGCTGCCGCCCGAGGACGCGGCCGCGCTTTTCGTGCAACGGCTGGGCACAGGCCGGCAGACCGATCCATCTGACGTGATGACGATCGTCAGGATGCTCGGGTACCACCCCCTGGCCATCGAGATCGCCGCGAGCCGGATGCTCGCCCATGGCTCGTGGACCACCTCCGAACTACTGCTCAAACTGGGCGGCGAAAGTGGCCGGCTGACGCAACTGCGGGACGTGGAAAGAACATTGACCCACGTCTTCGCCGTCTCGTACGACGCGCTCAACGCCGAGCAGCAGATGGTGTTCCGTCGTCTCGGACTGCACGTGGGAGTGGAGTTCGGGACTCGGGCCAGCGCCGTGCTCACAGGACTCCCTCTGGACACAGTAGAACGCGTTCTCGAAGAGCTTCTGGCTCACCACCTCGTGTCCGAGCCCATTCCACACCGTTTCACCATGCATGATCTTTTGCGCGACTACGCGCGATCGCTGGTCGACGCCGGTGGCGCCGATTCGGAGAGTGATGTCAGGCGGGCCGTGCAAGGCCTCGCGGATCACTACATTCACACCGCGGACCAGGCGGACCGACTGGCTTACCCCTTCCGTTCGCGCACGGACCTCGATGCCGGCGATCCCGCGATCGCGGCATGTCCGGAAATTGCCGATGCACAGTCCGCGGAACAGTGGCTGATCACCGAGTCGACCAATCTCCTGGACACCCTGCAATGGCTTGTCAACCATGGCTCGGAACATCAACTCGCCTTATCTGTCCATGCGTTGGCGGGATTCCTGGACATGGAGGGACACCTCGGCGCGGCCGAGCCGTTGCTGCGACGTGCCGCAGCTCATTGGAACGCCGCAGGTGACAGCGTCGCTCGGGCGCGAGCCCTGCTCGACCTCTGCGCTGTGTACACCCACGGCTCGCGGTATGACGAGGCCATCTCGGCCGCGCGGGAGGCCCGTGACCTCGCACGGTCGCTCGGTGACCGGGAACTGGAGAGCGAGTGCGTTCACCGACTCTCGATCTCCTTGTGGCAGACAGGACAGTACGCACTGGCCCGTTCGCTCCAGAAGAGATCGCTCAAATTTCTGTCGCAAACGGGAAATGTTCTACGGATCGCACGCTGCAGAAACTTACTTGGAATACTTCACCTCCACCTGGCGGAGCATGATGAAGCCTTGCAGTGCTTCACCTCGGCCCTCGCTGAATTCACCGCGATAGGGGACGAGCGGGGAAGGTACAGCGCGTTGAACAATATGGCGGAAATCCACAAGAAGGCGGGACGGCCGGAGGCGGCGGAACGAGCTTATCGGCAGGCGATGGTCGTGGCGGAGCGGATGGGGAATCCGAGAGACAAAGCCACGCTCCAGATGAATTTGGCGTCCATCACAGATTTCCTTGGCCGGACGGATGAGGCCCTCGCGATGTACGCCGTTGTGCTGCCGGTTCTGCGGGATGTCGGAGACCGGCGGGCGGAGGCGATCGCGCTCACCGGAATCGGTAGGGCGCACAGGGTGGCCGGCCGCACAGACGAGGCGCTGCGGCAGCACCTCGCCGCACTTGAGGTGGCACGTGCCATTCATGCGGCGGGCGAAGAAGCTGACGTGCTCTACGAGCTGGCTCTCGCCGAACGGGATGCCGGACTTGTCGTCCGAGCCGTGGCTCATCTGGAGGAGAGTCTGGCGGTGAGCCGACGCATAGGGGCTCCCGTCGAGGAAGCCCGGGCTGCTGGATTGTTGACGGACCTGCGAGGTGAAGTTACCGCGCAGTAAATTCAGAGTCCCGCTGAGTTGTCAACGGCGTGCACGTATGACCGAGTGAGGCGCTAGGGTGATCTCGCGTCAGACGCCGAACAGCTAACCCTGAAAGACCGAGAGGTACAGAGTTCGTGAAATACCTGCACGCCGTCGCGGCGGTTACATTTACATGCATTGCATACGCAATCGTTAGCGGCACCTTCCCCACTAACTTCAGCGCATGAAGGACCCGGTGTCCAGTACCTTTCGCCGACCCATGGCGCGGTACCGGACACCGGCCCGGAACTGTTGGTCGGTCAGCGCCTGGCCGACAGGCTCCGGGGCAATGCGCGGGTGGCTTCGGAGGGCGGGTGGTTGCAGGAGAGGGCGACCGCGCGCTAGTGCGGCACGAACGCGAGACCGCGACGGCGCTGGACCGTGGCCAGAGCGGGCATTGGCCCGAGGTGGTCGATGATCCGGTCGGCCGCCGACCTGGACACCCGGAACAACGGGGCGCACTGCCGCATGGTCAGGTTCGTGCTCCGATAAGTCGCGACAAGCAGAGCTCGGTCCTCCAGCGGAAGGCTCCACGGCCGGCCGCTGCGGAATGCGTCCGCGCCCTGGTGCCGTGGAACCGTCACCTGTTTCCCAAATGCACGTGGGCTGGGCTTGGTGAACGGGTGTATCCAGGAGCCTTCCGACGCCGTGATCACGCCGGCCACAGCGAGATCATCTGAGCCGTCCTATCATCCGATTCAAGAGAACAGCGGCCGACGAGGGGGCCGACAGGGATGCCCGAAGCAGGCCTGGCAGCGGCAGTGCTGGTCACATGGACCGCGCTGATCGCGCTCCTGCCCGCGCCCTCGCCCCTGCCAGAGCATTGGCGCCACTCCATTTACTCTCCAGCGAGCGTGGGCTTGTGGTTGCTGGCCATGCTCGTCGCGCCGGTCGTGGTCTTTACCGTCAAATGGCCATGGATCAAGTCGGGGCGGCAGGTGAGCCCCGACTTGCATCCGAGCCGACGGAGCATCTTGGGGCGCGGGTCCTGCCTCTACCCGGCAGTTCACGATCACCGTGGCCATTGCCAGGGCGCTCCGGCAGAGTGTCTGTGCCGGTTTACGGCTTGATGTCGTACAGGACGTTGAATGGGTCTTCAACAGTGGAGCGGGCCACGTCGCTGAAGCCCGCCTCTGCGCAGAGACGGCGTACGACCGACTCCGGCATGCCGCACGTTCCGAGGGCCGCTCCTTCGTTGGCGAGGGACGTGGTCATGCAGTAGAACACGCTGAACCCGTAGAGCATCGCTGCAATGGGGCCCACGTTGTCTTCGGGGCGGTCCTGGCAGTTGACTTCGAGCATGAGGTAGTCGCCGTCATCTCTGACTGCGGCCCTGATGGCGGAGAGAAGCCGCCTCGGTTCAGCTGCGTCGTGGATGACGTCGAAGGTGGTGACGAGGTCGTAGCGCCCAGGAAGGCCCTGGGCCGCGTCGATCGTCTCGAAGGCCACGCGGTCGGCGACACCGGCCCTCTCCGCGTTCTCTCGGGCACGCTCCACCTGGCCCGGGAAGTTGTCGAACCCGAGGAAGCGAGATTCGGGAAACGCCTTGGCGAGCACGATCAGGGCGCGGCCCGCGCCGCAACCCACGTCTGCGACCTCGATGCCCTTCTCCAACTTCTCGACGACGTGGGGGAAGGTGCTCAGCCAGTCGTCGACCATCACGCTCTCGAACCAGCTGCCGGTGAAACGGCTCATGCCGTCCCACAAGATGTCCGGATAGTCGCGCTGCCGCACGCCGCCCCCGCTCCGGAACGCCTCGTACAGTCGCTCGTACGGCGCGAAGGCGGCGGGCATCATCTGGTAGACGCCGCCGAGGAACATGGGTCCTGATTCGTCAGCCAGGGCAGGGGCGTGCTCGGCGGGCATGGCGAAGAGGCCGGTTTGGTGCTCCTCCAGATAGCCCGCGGCGGTGAGCCCGCGAAGCCACTCGCGTACGTAGCGTTCGTTGAGGTCGAGACGGTCCGCAAGCTCCCGGCTGCCGACGGGGCCATGGGCCGCGAGCTCTTTGAAAAGGCCCAGCCGGTCGCCGAGATGGCACAGACCGATCGCCATCGTCCCACTGAGGTCCCCGAGTGCCTTCTCCATGAAGGCTTCGACCTTGACCTCGTCCAACTCGCTCGCTGCCGCCACGATGTCCCTCCTGACTGTCGAGCACGATCGCCGGGCGACCGGCCCGGCAAGCCAAACACCGAGCTGAGGCCGCGGCCGTCTGCCACGGCGGGCGGCGGCGTGAAGTCCACTCCACGGGCGGTGTCGGCAAGCGGGCGAGCTGCCGAGCCGCCCCGGCAACGACCGTCAGTCTGGCGAGCAGGCGGCGCCGGTGTTCGCTGCCGCCGCGTCGGTCGGCCTGCGCGTCGATCTTCAGGTACAGGCGGGGCAGGTGCCGACGCCAGGCGAGCATGAGATACGCGAGCCAGCCGCGGTGTCCGCAGACCGCGAGGCTGGCGAACAGCCCGGACGTGAGCCCGAGGAGTGCGCCCGAACCCCGAGGACGACCGGCCGGGGCAGATCCAAGGTCCAGCATGCGGAGATGCCGTGTCGATGGCCTGGCATGGCGCGCATGTCGAGCCGCTTGCCCCTGTCACTCCGGACGTTGTCCGGCGTGCTGTTGGTGTGCGCGCTCTTCGCCTGCCTGTCGGGGATGACGCGGCCTGCGATGGCCGCTTCCATGCCGATGGCCACGCCGATGCCCATGACCGCGGCCATGCCGATGGTGGGTTCGGCGCACGCGGACGATGCGACCGCGGTCGCGGTGCCGGCCGGGATGCCGGACTGCCCCGCGGTCGAGGAACAATGCGTCGCTCCGAAGGGGATCCCCGCTCAGGACGGTCCCTCGGTGTCCGCGCCGGTGGCGTCCCCGGGGGTCGTGGTGGGCTCGGTGCACGTCCTGAGCGCGCTGCCCCATGCCCCGCCCGCGGCGGTGGCTCCTCCTGATCTGCATCGGTTGTGCGTGTCGCGGGGCGGGCAGCAGGCAGCATGCCAGGCAGGCCAGTCCCGCCAGCGCCATCGGGGCCCGGCGGGAGCGATGGCTGTCAGCGGCGGGGGCTGGCACGGCGGTTCTCCTCGGCGAGGTCGGTGAAGGGGATCGGGCAGCACGCATTCGCGGCGCACACGGTGAGGTCGTCGCAGCCCGATTCGAGGGCGGTGGCGAGCGTGGTACGGATGGTGGTGAGGCTGGCGATCTTCGCGTCGACCTCCGTGAGCTTGGCTCGGGCTAGGTTCTGAAGCCCAGGCACGACGCGGCCGTGCCGGTGCTGTCCGGCCTCCAGCAGTTCGGCAACCTCGTCCAGCGTGAAACCAAGTCGCTGTGCGCCCTTGATCACCCGCAGCACGGTCACCGTCTCCTCGTCGTAGAGGCGGTGGCCGCCATTGCTGCGCTCGGGCTCGGCGAGCAGCCCGCGGCGCTCGTAGTAGCGCAGGGTCTGGATGTTCACGCCTGCGGCCTCAGCGACCTGGCCACTGCGCAGGCCGCTGCTCACGGCCGGTCTCCGAGCCCGGCCAGGTCGGCCGCTCGCGCGGACAGAGCCTGGAGAACCGCCTCGTGGCCCGGATCCACGGCGATGTCGAGCAGGACGGCGCCGTCGGCTTCGGTGACCACGAAGGTGAAGAACCCACAGCAGCCGCTCTCCCGGTCGGCCAGCTCCCAGACTCGTTCCTCAAGCGCCGCGGCCTCGGACAATGACAGGCGGAGCAGGGTCGGCGCGGGCCGGTTCAGCGCGGTCAGATGCCCGGCGAGCAACTCGTCCCACTGCGCTATCCGCAAGGGGCGCTCCTCGGTGGGCAGGGTGCAGTCGGACGGCACCCAGTCCAGGTCGGTCATCGCTTTCGCCTCCCTCCTTTCGCGCCGCCAGCGGGCGCACGATCGACGGTAAACCTGTACCTGCGTACCGGATGCAAGGCCGGAAGGGTGACGCTGTCGTGACGGCGATCTCCGCCAATGAACGCACCCTGTACCTGGGCGAGTCGCCGATTCGTCGCGGCCGAGCTTCGAGGGGCCGCCGACGCTGAGGGCTACTCCTCGGCGACCTGTGAGAGAGCCGCCGCACGGCGTCGGCGCTGTGCGTGCAGGCCGGACAGCCACCGCATCACCCGAGTGGCCACGGCGTGGTACCCGATGCCGAACAGCAGCGACGCGAGCAGCGCCAGCCAGCCGGAGAAGTCGTCGATCAGGGGATAGATCTGCCAGTGGGTCAGGTAGATGTAGAGCGAGCTGCTCGCCAGGACTCCGGCCACTTTGTTGACGCGTTCGGTGCTCGGCAGGGTCCGGACCCACACCAGGACCACGAACCCGGCCACTACGACCGCGTTGCGGAAGGGCTCGCCCGGGAAGAGGCCGGGGATGGTCGCCACCGCCGTCGCGGTCACCAGGGTCCGCTGTCGGTCGGTGGTGGCCTTCGCCGCGGCCCAGCCGAGGGCGAACAGCCAGAAGATGACGACTGCGGACGGCAGATGCATCCGGTCGCCGAGGCCGAGGAGGTCGTAGCGGGTGATCAGGCCGAGCGGCGCGATCGTCATGGGCAGGGCGAACGGGTGGCGTCGCTCGACGCGGTCCACGACGCGCAGGCCGAGCAAGGCGACGGCCGCCACGAGGATGTAGGCGAGGGCCTCGACGAACCAGAAGTGCACTGCCGTCTCGTGCTCGTGCGGGCCGAGCACGCTGTGCAGCAGGAACAGGTTCGCGATCACGTAGTCGTCGGTGAAAGGGAACACCAGGTAGATCCACGCCAGGCTGGGCACGACGATCCTGCGGATGCTGCGCACTCCGTGCCGTACGCGTTCGTGGCGTTCGGAGGTCGGGGTCAGGTGGAAGCGGGCCAGGTTGTAGCCCGCGAGAGCGAGCAGCAGGTGGGCGCCGCCCTTGATGTAGAAGACATCGGGGATGTGCGAGCCGACGATGATGACGATGGACAGCGCCCGCAGCGCGATGCCGGTCTCCAGGGTGCGTCTGCCCTTCGGCGGGGCGGCTTCCTCGGTCTCGCCGTGGCGCAGGTCGCGGATCGGCGTGGTGTGCCAGTCGGGCGGCAGATGGCCCAGCACTCGCTCCAGGTTGAGCGACATCTCGACGTACGAGAGCGAGTCGCCGCCCAGTGAGACGAAGGTGCTGTCGTCGGTGACGTCGGCGCGGTCGAGGATCGTCGCGTACAGCGCGCGCAGGTCCTCGCCGCGGCCCGCCTCCTCGGCCGCCGCGCCGAGTTCGCGTACGGCCTGGTGGTCGGGCTTGCCCGTGGCCAGGCGGGGCAGTTCGGGCAGCACATGGACGGCTACGGCACGGGCCGGGAGTCCGAACGTGCCGGTCACCAGGCGCCGGACCCGGCCGGGTTCGGCGAAGGGGCCGTCGGCCACGGCCACGACCAGGCGGTCGTCGGTGCCCGCGCACAGGGCGGAGATGTCGTGGCGGGCGAGCAGCGCATCGACGCGCTCGGGGTCGATGCGCAGGCCGAAAATCTTCGCGAAACGGCTGCTGCGGCCGATGATCTCGTACAGGCCGTCCTCGGTGCGCCGGGCGATGTCGCCGGTGCGCAGGGCTGTGATGGTCCGGCCCAGGGACAGGTCCGCGGGGTGTTCGGCGTAGCCGAGCATGACGTTGGGGCCGGAGTAGACGAGTTCGCCGGTGTGGGGGTCGGGCCAGTCGGAGTGGGACGAGAGGCGGAAGGAGCCGCCCGGTATGGGGACGCCGATTGCCTCGGGGTGGCGTTCCGCCAGGTCCGGGGGCAGGTAGGCCATGCGGGCCGTGGCCTCGGTCTGGCCGTACATCACGTACAGGTCCCAGCCCGCGCGGCGGCCCTGTTCCGCGTGCCGGCGGACCCGTTCGGGGGCGAGGCGGCCGCCGGCCTGGGTGATGTAGCGCAGGTGGGGCAGGTCGCGGTCGGCGAAGCCGGTACGGTCCAGCAGGTCGAAGGTGTAGGGGACGGCGGCGAAGGTCGTGCCGTGCGCCGCGGTGAAGAGGTCCCAGAAGCCCTCGTCGGCGACGGAGAGGTCGGTGAGGATCAGCGCGGCGCCGCTCAGCAGATGGCTGTTGATGACCGACAAGCCGTAGCAGTAGTGCATGGGAAGGGTGGTGGCGGCGCGGTCGTCGGCGCCGATGCCCAGGTATGTGGCGATGGACTCGGCGTTGGCCTGCACGTTCTCGTACGACAGCCGGACGAGTTTGGGTGAGCCTGTGGAGCCGGAGGTGCTCAGCAACAGGGCGAGATCCGGGTGGAGTTCATGCGCGGAGACCGGCCGCCGCTCGTCCAGCCGCCAATGCCCCGTGCTGTCGACGCGGGCCACCACGTCCGGGTCGTAGGCGGCGGTCAGCGAGCCTACGGCCTCGTCGCTGTCGCCGGGTACGAGCAAGACCGGGTGACCGGCGGACAGTGCGGCCAGGTAGGTAACGACGGCGTCGACGGTGTTGGCGCCCGCGAGCAGCACCAGCCGCCGTCGCGTACCCAGACGGGTGGCCAATTCCTTCACGCGCTCGGCGAGTTCGTGGTAGGTCAGCGCGTCGCCGTCACCGGTCAGCAGGGCCGTACGGTCGCCGAACCTGGCGAGATCCCTTGCCAGCAGGGGAGATGCTGCGTCTGAGAGGCCTGAAAGCAGGCCGGAGGGATTGAGCACAGGCGCATATTAGGTATGCCTAACCTCTAAGGAAAGACATGGGGACATCACAGTCAGAGCATGAGAGGCTCACAGGAGCGTGCCTCGATGAATGTGCAATCGCCGTTATCGAGCCGTTCTTGACGGTGAGGTTAGCTTTACCTTATTCATAGGGCGTTCACAGGAAGTGAGCCCCGTCAGGAAGGCCTCACCATGCGACGCCCTTCGGTCAGACGTCTCGCCGTGCCGCTCCTCGCTCTCGGCCTGCTCACCCCGGCGCTGGCGGGGTGCAGCGACGAGCCGGCCGACCTGGTCATCTACTCCGGCCGCAACGAGGACCTGGTCTCACCACTGCTGGAGAAGCTGGAGAAGCACCTCGACGCCAACGTCGAGGTGCGCTACGGCGACAGCGCCGAACTGGCCGCGCAGATCCTGGAGGAGGGCGACAAGACCGAGGCGGGCCTGTTCTTCTCGCAGGACGCCGGGGCCCTCGGTGCCCTGTCGAAGGAGGGTCGCCTGACGGCACTTCCGCAGTCGACGCTCGACAAGGTCGACGCGGCCTGGCGGGGCGGCGAGGGCGACTGGGTCGGTGTCTCGGGCCGTGCTCGCGTCCTCGCTTACCACCCGGGCGAGGTCCCCACGCCCCCGGACAGTGTCCACGAGCTGACCGAGCCCGAGTGGAAGGCCAAGGTCGGGTTCGCCCCGAACAACGCCTCCTTCCAGGCGTTCGTCACCGGCATGCGCGTCCTGGAAGGCGACGACGCCACCCGCGACTGGCTCAAGGGCCTCAAGGCCAACTCCCCGAAGGCATACGAGCAGAACACGGAGATCCTCGAAGCCGTGGACTCCGGGGAGGTCTCCGTCGGTCTCATCAACCACTACTACTGGTACGAGAAGGCCGCGGAGGAGGGCGCGGACAAGCTCACCGCCAAGCTCCACTTCCTGCCCGGCGGTGACCCGGGCGCGCTCGTCAACGTCGCGGGCGTCGGCCTGCTGAAGGGCGCTGACAAGAAGGAGGCCGCCTACGCGCAGAAGGCGGCGGATTTCCTGCTCGGCAAGGACGCACAGTCCTACTTCGCCGAGGAGACCAAGGAGTACCCGTTGGCCGCGGGCGTCGCCGCGGCGGAGGGCGTACCCCCGCTCGACTCCCTGGAAGCGCCCAAGATCAACCTCGGTGAGCTGGACTCGCTCAAGGAGACCCTCGCCATGCTCCAGGAAACCGGGCTGGTCTGAGGCCCGGTCAGCCATGGATGCCGGTACGCCCGTCACGTCCGAAGCGGCGATCGCCAAGAAGCTGCGTACCCGTTGGCTGCCGCGGCTCGGTCCGGCCCGAAGGGTCCCGTGGGTGCTGGGCCTGCCGGCGGCGGTGGCCGCCGTCTTCGCGGTGCTTCCGCTGGCGTACCTCTGCGTGCGCGCCCTCGAACACGGCCCGGGCTACGCCTGGGACATCGTCACCACCGAGCGCACGGCCCTGCTGCTCGGCCGCAGCATCGGCCTCGCGTCCGTCGTCGTGGCCGCCTGCCTGGTCCTCGGCGTCTCGCTGGCCTGGTTGACGACCCGTACGACGTTGCCGTGGGCGCGCGGCTGGGCGGTACTGGCGACCCTGCCGCTGGCCGTGCCCAGCTATGTCGCCGCCTTCGCCTGGCTGTCGGCCGTACCCGAGCTGGCCGGGTTCGCGGGGGCCGCACTCTCCCTCACCTTGGTCAGCTTCCCGTACGTCCATCTGCCCGTAGCCGCCGCCCTGCGTGGCATCGACCCGGCCCAGGAAGAGACGGCCCGCTCGCTCGGCCTCGGTCCGGTACGCACCTTCTGGCGCGTCACCCTCCCCCAACTGCGCCCCGCGGCGGCGGGTGGCGCGGTCCTCGTCGCGCTGTACGTCTTCTCCGACTTCGGCGCGGTCTCGCTGATGCGGTACGACACCTTCACCCGCGGCATCTACACCTCCTACCGGGCGTCCTTCGACCGCACCCCGGCTGCAGCCCTCAGCGTCGTCCTGGTCGTGCTCACCGTGGCCCTGGTCGCCGCCGAGGCACGCACCCGCGGCCGGGCCGGGTACGCGCGGACCGGCACCGGCACTGCACGCCGGGCGGAACCCGCCCGCCTGGGCAAGTGGCTGGTGCCGTCGCTCGGTTGGTGCGCCGCCGTCGCGGCCGCGGCTGTCGCTTTCCCGCTCGCCACGCTCGGCTACTGGCTCGCCGCCGGGAACTCCGCCACCTGGGACCCGGCTCGCCTCGCCGAGACGGCCACGGCCACCCTTGGCGTCGCGGCGGCGGGCGCGGCGCTGACCACCCTGCTTGCCCTGCCCGTCGGTGTGATCGCCGCCCGTCACCGGGGCCGCGTCGCCCATCTGCTGGAGCAGGCCGCGTACGCTGGCCACGCCCTGCCGGGCATCACTATCGCCCTCTCCCTCGTTTTCTTCGCCGTGCGCTACGCCCACCCGCTGTACCAGGAACTCCCGCTGCTGGTCGGCGCGTACGCTGTGCTCTTCCTCCCCGTGGCGGTCGCCGCCACCCGCGCCGCGGTACTACAGGCCCCGCCCGGTGTCGAGGACGTGGCACGTTCACTCGGCCGCCGTCCCTGGCGGGTCCTGGCCGAGATCACCGTGCCCCTGGCGGCCCCCGGAGTGGCCGCGGGCGCCGCCCTGACCTTCGTCGTCTGCATGAAGGAACTGCCCGCCACCCTTCTCCTGCGCCCCACCGGCATGGACACGCTGGCCACCCGCCTGTGGACGGAGACCGGAACCGCTTCCTACGCCGCCGCGGCCCCCTACGCCGCCGCCCTCATCCTGCTGGCCGCGATCCCCTCCTACCTCCTCGGGAGGCACCGCCCATGACGGACGATCTGCGCATCGAAGGACTGTCCAAGTCTTACGGCGGCCCAGACGCGCCGCCCGTTCTCGACGCACTCGACCTGACTGTCCCCGGCGGCGCCCTGGCCGCGGTGCTCGGCCCCTCCGGCTGCGGCAAGACCACCCTGCTGCGCATCATCGCGGGCTTCCTGCAAGCCGACGCGGGCAGCGTCACACTCGGGGAACGAGTCCTGACCGGCCCGGGTGCGCAGCTGCCCCCCGAGCGGCGGCGTATCGGCGTCGTCCCCCAAGAGGGCGCGCTCTTCCCGCACTTGAGCGTCGAACGCAACGTGGCCTTCGGACTGCTCGGCCACGGCAGAGCCGAACGCCGTCGGCGCACCGGGGAGATGCTGGATCTGGTGGGATTGTCCGGCTACGGCTCACGGATGCCCCACGAGCTGTCCGGCGGCCAGCAGCAACGCATCGCGCTGGCCCGCGCCCTGGCACCGGGTCCGGCACTGGTTCTGCTGGACGAGCCGTTCAACGCCCTAGACAGTGCTCTGCGCGCGGGAGTCCGGGCCGACGTCCGCACCGCGCTGCGGCTGAGCGGTGCCACCGCCGTACTCGTCACCCACGACCAGCAAGAGGCACTGTCCACCGCCGACCTTGTGGCCGTCGTACGGGATGGCCGCGTGGCCCAGTGCGACACGCCGGAGCAGGTCTACCGGCGCCCGGTCGACCGATGGGTCGCTGGCTTCGTCGGTGACGCCGTCCTCCTCCCGGCGACCGCGCGGGGCGGCACCGCGGAAACGCCCCTGGGTACCGTCCCGCTCGTCGAGGGCATGGGCACAGGAACGGGAACGCTGCTGCTGCGTCCGGAACAACTCGAACTAACCGAGCCCGCGTCCGCCGAGGTAGCCGGCACGGTCACTGACGTGCGCTTCTACGGCCATGACGCCATGGTCGTCGTAGCCGTCGACCGCCTGGACGCCCCTGTGGACATCCGGGCGGCCGGCCCCCTTGCCGTACGGCCTGGTGACCGCACCGGCATTCGGGTCAAGGGGGAAGCGACCCTGCACCCCTGAGACCGGGGTGCTCAGTGCCGGCAGGCGCCTCGACGGCGAGGCGCCTGCCGAGCTGATCCGGGCGGCGGCCCTGTTGGGCGGGTTTGAGTGACCGTCCGCTACCCAGCGGTACTTGCCCCCGCTTGGGCCGTGGCGGGTGTGACGGCCCGCGGGCGGGCGGGGCGCAGGAAGAAGAACAGGACCGGTACGAGGTAGAGCACCCAGAACAGGGCCTGTAGCACGCTCGGGTTGGGCTGGAAGTTGAAGATGCCCTTGAGCAGGGTCCCGTACCAGCTGTCCGGCGGGATCGTGGCGCTGATGTCGAACAGGCGGTTGTCCAGGCCGGGCAGGATGCGCGCCTCCTGCAGGTCGTGGATGCCGTACGCGAGGACGCCGGCCGCGACGACGACCAGCATGGCGCCGGTCCAGGTGAATAACTAGGCCAGGTTGATCCGCAGCGCGCCGCGGTAGAAGAGCCAGCCGAGGACGACGGCCGTGAGCAGGCCGAGGATCGCGCCGACCAGCGGGCGGACTCCGTCGTCGGTCGCCTGGACCCGTGGCCACGAGGGCGCCGGTGCCGATGGCCAGGGCCTCGTCCAGCTTCCCGTGCAGTTCGGCCTTGAGATGGCGAGCGGTGCGGCGCATCCAGAAGACCATCCAGGTCACCAGGGCCACGGCGAGGATGGACAGGCCGCCGCCGAGCATCTCCTGGGCCTCGAAGGTCAGTTGCCTGGAGCCGAACTGCAAGGCCGCACCCACACCCAGGCTGAGCGCGACCGCGATGCCGACGCCGAGCCAGATCGGCGGCAGCTTGCCGCGGTTGTCGGTCTTGACCAGGTACGCGATGAGGATGCAGACGACGAGGCTGGCCTCAAGGCCCTCGCGCAGGCCGATCAGGTAGTTGGCGAACATCAGGAGGCCGTCCTTTCGAAGAGCTGTCGGCCCCACCAGTCGTCCTGGTCACGGACACCCGGCGGAACGGCGTAGATCCCCGAACCGACGTGCTGGATGTACTCGTTCAGCACGTCCTCGCGCGCGAGGCTGCGCTGCACCGGGATGAACCCGTGGCGCACGTCGCGCTGATAGGCGAGGAAGAACAGCCCTCGGCGGTCTCGTGCCTGCGGCGTACCGCCGCGTGGCGGCGTTCGCCGACGGGTGGGTGACGCCCTCGTTCGGGTTCGAGACCCTCACATCGGGCATCGCCGGGGTACGCGAGGCATGGGACGCGGCAGGGCGTGACGGGAGCCCGCGCATCACTGTGGAACGGTACTTCTGCCTGGGCCCCGCCGCCGACGCCTATCTCCACCACTACTACGGCTCCGACTACTTCCCCCATGTCCGCGCGGACGCCCACACCGCACCGGACACCTTGGCGGAGGAAATCGCCCGGCTGGCCCGCGCCGGATGCGACGATCTGGTCCTGCTCTCGTGCACAGGCGATCTGGACCAGATCGACCACCTGGCTAAAGCCCTGGAAACCGAACTGGCCCCGTCAACAGGCCGGTAGGTCATTGAGTGCATGCGCCCTCGGCACATGATTCCGATACACCCACAAGGCGCGTCCGATTCGTTCAAGACCGCCGGGGATCGGGCTTCGTACGGTCGCCCCATGGGACAGATCGATCAGAACGAGAACGTGAGCGAACGCGCTGGGCGGTTCTTGTGGACCTCGGGACGCGTGTTGGAACAGCGCCGTTTCGCTTGGCATTTCCTGGGCGAGGGCGGCCCAGAGGGAGCGACGGCCGCGCTGGAGGCCTACCGGGCCGAGGAAGGTGGCTATGCGTACGGCCTGGAACCCGACGTACGCGGCCCCGCCCCGCAGCCTGCCACGTTGCGGACGGGCGTTCCCATCCTGGCCGAGACAGGCGCGCTGGCCGGCCCCATCGGCCACGACCTATGTGACTGGCTGACGAAGGTGACTGCGGCGGACGGAGGGGTGCCTGCCGCGCTGCCGAGCCTGCGCCCGTACCCGCGTCCGCCGTGGGTGCAGATCCCGGAGGAGCCGGCCGGCGGCCTCCTGCCGACGGGCTGGATCACGGGCCCCATGCTCGGCGCGGGTCTGGAACACCCGTGGGTCCAAGGGGCATCGGCGTTCTGCCGGACCGCTGTGCAGAACCTCGGCGACGAGACGCATCCCTACGAGGTCCACGCCGCCATCGCCTACCTCGACGGCACCCCCGACCGCGCCTGGGCCAAAACGCAGGCAGCGCGCCTCGGCGAGCTCGTGCGCCGGCAACGGCTCGTGCTCCTCGACCCGGACCGGCCCGAAACCGCCCGGATCGCCCCCGGCTACGCGCCCGGGGAGTATCACTTTCCGCACGACTATGCGACACGTCCGGAGAGCCTGGCCCGCGACTGGTTCACCGACGACGAGATGCGCACCAGCCTCCGCGCCCTCGCGGCCGCCCAAGAAGCCGATGGCGGCTGGCCCATCCGCTGGGCGGAATGGTCCCCGACCATCCGCGTCGAAGCCCGCCCGATGGTGACCGTCGACGCGCTGCTCACCCTGCGCGCCTACGGGACTCCAACGAGCTGGCACCCCGGCCTGTTCTGAGGCCACCAGTTTCCCTGCCCGTCGGCGGTGGGACCGGCATGCCCCACGTCGCGCGGTGCCACTCTCACGGTAAAGGCCCAGGTCGGGGGCATAGTCCCCTAGATGATCGATTCCAAGGGGTCAGTGATCGAAGGCGATCAGTGAGCGTAGGACGGGTTGTCGCGTGCGGTCGTTGTGCCAGATCGCGGCGGTCAGTGCGAGGATCCGCTGCATCACCCGGGCGATGACGCCGCGGGGTGTGCGGCCGCGGTGATGTTCGAGATCGAGCTGGCCCTTGAAGGTCTCGTTGATCGACTCGATGACCTGCCTCAACGGCTTGAACAAGGGTGCTCCAGGCCGCTCGGGCTCGCCCTTGTGGGCTGGCCGAAGCAGTTGGATGGCGTGCTCGGCCAGTTGATGTTCGACGTCGCGACCGAAGTAGTTCTTGTCGCCGATCAGCGTCTGCCCGGCCGGGCGGCGACGATGCCGGGTTCGGCCGCGAGCAGGTCGAGCAGGGTCTCGCGCTCGTCGGCCTTCGCTCCGGTCAGTGCGAAGGCGACGGGCAGTCCCTGCAGGGTACATACCAGGTGCAGACGCAGGCCCCAGAAGAAGCGGCTGTGGCTGGCGCAGTAGCCGTATTCGGCCCATCCGGCCAGGTCGGAGCGCTTGACGGTCTCGCGCGAGCGACCGCACTCGACGGGTGTGGAGTCCACGATCCACACGTCATCGCTCCACGCGGAAGTGTCGGTGGCAAGAAGCCTGGTGACCCGGCGGAGCAGCTCGGCGACCTTGCGCAGCCGCTTGTTGTAGCCGGGCTGCTGGGGCAGGTACGGGAAGAGATGCCGCAGGTGGCAGCGAGCATGGCGGAGCCACTTGGCCTCGGAGGTGAAGCCGAGCATGGCCTGCGTCATCGCGAGCGTGACCAGCTCGGCGTCGGTCAGCTGCGGCACGATCCCTACCGTGGGCCGCCATGGCGCGAGATGCGGCGACTCCTTCAGCAGGTCGTCGGTTTTCGCGCATAGAGCGCGGTCGCGAGGGAGTCCAAGTCGGGCGTCACCACCAGATCGTGGGCTCCCTCGCCCTGGTGTGCCGGGACGGACCGAGCGTTGTCAGTGGCGACAGATAGCGTGCGCGGACCAACTGGTGCGACGCGATGGGGGATGTACGGATGGAGTTCCGGATCGAGCGAGGCGCTCTCGCCGAGGCCGTGGCCTGGACGGCCAAGTCGTTGCCCGCACGTTCGCCTGTGCCTGTGCTGGGTGGCTTGATGCTGGACGCGGCGGAGGGACGGCTGCGTATCTCGGGCTTCGACTACGAGGCGTCCGCGACCATCGAGGTCCCGGCGCAGACGCTGACAGCCGGTCGGGTGCTCGTGCTCGGGCGCAGACTGCTGGATATCTGCCGGGTATTGCCCGATGCGATGGTGGCGTGCGCGCTGGAAGGAGCGCGCTTCACGATGGAAGGGGGCGGTACGCGCTTTGGGCTGTCGACCCTGCCCACGCAGGAGTATCCCGCCCTTCCCGAGCTTCCCGCCTTTCGCGGAACGTTGGATGCGGCAGAGTTCGCGGCGGCGGTCGCACAGGTCGCGATAGCCGCCGGCCGTGACGACTTCCTCCCGGTGCTCACGGGGATCCAGCTCCGGCTGGATGGCGAGTCCATGACGTTGGCCGCAACGGACCGATACCGGTATGCCGTGCGCACGGTGCCGTGGAAGCCGGAGGGGGCGGTTTCCGATGCGGCGGAGGTAGTGGTTCCCGGCCGCAGGCTGACCGAGATCTCCCGTTCGCTGACGAAGTCGGGGCTGCTCCGCATCGGGCTGACCGGTTCAGGCGGCTCGGGTGGTGGCTTGATCGCCTTCGAGGGAACCGGGATGCGTACGACACTGAGGTTGCTCGAAGGGCGGCTGCCGCGCTACGACAAGTTGTTCACACTCGACAGCCCGGCAGTCGCCGTCACGGAGCGGGAGGCGCTCGCCGACGCGGTCCGCCGTGTCGCGGTCGTCGCGGAGCCGAACAGCCCGATCCGGCTCGACTTCTCCGCCCAGGGAACCGTCCTCCTGCAAGCGGGGTACGAAGACGACATCGCTTCGCAGCAGCTCGCGGCCACGTTGGCCGACGCCGATGATCTGGCAGTCGCCTTCAACCCCGCGTACTTGCTGGAAGCCCTCAACTCCTTCAACACCTCCCAAGTGCGCTTTGAACTTCTGGGCCCCGGCCAGCGGGCACTACTCAGTGGCGTACCGGACGAGGATGACACGGCACGCGAAGACCACCGCCATCTACTCATATCGGTACGGCAACTGAGCTGACGAACAGCCGGAGCGACCCCTTGGAATAGATCATCTAAGGGCTGTCCCGTAAATGATCTTCGGGTCGCCTCGGGCATGGCTGATCACGGTGAAGCCCCTTGGCCTATCCGGCGAGAGCGAGGTTGTGCATCCGGGCGATGCCGAGCATCGCGTGGTGGACACCGTCTCCCTTGAGGCGGCAGCCGCGGAGGATCTTCCAGGTCTTCATGTGGGCGAAGACGTGCTCGACCCGGGCCCGGACCTGCTTGTGGGACCGGTTGTGCTCTTCTTTCCAGTCCGGCAGTTCGGTCTGGCCGCGCTCTCGGCGATGCGGGATGACAAGCCCGGTGCCCGGGTAGCCGCCGTCGGCGATCACGAGGGTCTTGCCGACGGAGGCCTTGGCGCCGGACTCCTCCCAGGCCCTGCAGTCGTTGCGGTTCCCGGCGAGCGGTTGACCGACTACGACGACGCGCCGGGTGTCGGCGTCGATGACGACCTGATGGTTGGTGGAGTACCGGTAGTTCTTCGACCGCTCGGCGATGGTGTGGTCCCGGGTGGGGACCAAGGTCCCATCCACGATGAGCACGGCGTCCTTGGCGAAACGCTGACGGGGCTGGAGCGCGAACATCGGCCCGAGGTGGTCGATGATCCGGTCCGCCACCGACTTGGATACCCCGAACAGCGGGGCGAGCTGTCGCATGGTCAGGTTCGTGCGCCAGTACGCGGCCACCAGCAGGGCCCGGTCCTCCAGTGGGAGGCTCCACGGTCGGCCCTTGCGGACCACATCCGCACCCTCACGTCGCAGCACGGTCACCAGCTTCCCGAAGGCGCGAGGGCTCAGCCCTGAGAACGGGGCTATCCAGGACGGCTCCGACGCCGTGATCACACCATTCACACCGTGATCGTTCCACCCAAGGGAGGCTGCGCGAGTCCTCTTCCGCCCCAGCGCCGGCGGCCATCGGACCTGTGCCTGCCGACGTGGCCGGTCCAGAATGCTGTCGTGGCCGGAGACGAGCAGAGCGGCATAGAACCGCGTTCATTCCTGACATACGTGACAGAGCTGGCCCAGCTGCTGGGCGTCGGAGACGTCAGTATGGAGCCGGAGGACCGGCATGCCCGCCACCTTGCCCATGCGGTGCGCAAGCCCCTGCTCGAACGTGCGAGTTTGCCCGACGAGTGGTTCGTCCCGCTGATGGCGGCAGCCGTATACGACCCGGATCCCAGCTTCTGCCGCTGGTTCGTCGAGCCGGCGGTCTACGCATTCGGACGCCGCCGTGTGATGGCGGCATTGGTCGACTACCTGCAGGTCGGCACGGATGCCGAGCGAGCCGGTGCCGTGCGGGCCTGGTACAGCGCCCATGTGCCGTTGCGTGCAGATCGGTCTCCGGCGTACGGACCCGGCGGGGTACGTGATCCCGCGCTGGACGAGTCACAGGACATCAAGGCCGCCTGGCTGGAGGCATCCCTGCGGGTGTTCGCCGAAGCCACCGACCTGCGGATGCGCCACCGTGTCCTGTTGGGCCTGCCTACCTCCCGCGCGGCATACCCGCCACACCTGCACGAACTACTTGAAAGCACACTCACATCCGCCGGGGTCCATCCCGACCCACACATCCGTCGCTGGGCCGCAGCAGCAGACCGCGAGGAAATCTGAGCCCGACTCTTACCCCTCCTGACAGTTACGGGACAGCCCTTAGGTGAGCGGCTGGAGAAGAAGGCGTGGACCTGGCGTCTGCAGGCCGGCCAGCTCCTGACCACCGCCGCGCCCTGGACCAGCCCCTGTTTCCCGACCAGTTACCGACACAACCTCTGGAAAGCCGCTTAGCGTGTGAGGGCGAACTGGTCGAGTTCGAGAGCGGCACGGTCAGGTCAAGGTCGGGTGGCGGCATTGTCGTGGGCCCACATTGCCTCGTGCAGGCGCGCGTAATCTGCTCGCAGAAGTTGGTCGATGCCTTCCAACCGGGCGTCCGTGTACGTCTGAGAGGAATCGGGCAGTGTTTTGCGCGCGTCGCACTCAAGGCCGTCCGCGATGGCCTTGAGGGTCTGGTCGATGTCGGAGGAATTCTTCACGTAGCCGAGCGCGGATGCGAGGGTGAGCAGGTTCAGTCCGGCGAGTGCTGCGGCGGCGTCCCCGTACCGTTGGTTTTGACCGTCGGAGGTCGCGATCGTGGTGTTCTGCTGTGCTCGGAACGCTTGGAGCAGCCGTGCCTGCACCTCCGTGTGGGACTCGCGGCCGATGCCCTTGAGCACCGCGGCCGTGGCTTGCAGCCCACGAATGAGTCAACTGTTTCGGACGAGTCTCCACCTGTTGTCGGAAGTGCCGTTATCCGAATCCTGGACGGCGAACGCGCCGACAGCGGTGGAATGGTTCTGAATGCCGAGCAGCTTGCCGCTGTTCCCGTTACGTATTTTGAATGTCCCGTCTCCCTGGTCGAGCAGTATCCATCGGTGGTCGGCGGTGCCGTTGTCCGACCACTGGAGGACATTCGCGTTGTCGGCCGTGGACATGTCCTGAACGCCGAGCACCTTGCCGCTGTGGGCATTGCGGAACCGGACCGCGTTTCCGTCGGTGATCATTTCCCAGTTGTGATCCGCGGTACCCGAGTCGTACCACTGCAGGGCACGGCCACCATCGGCCGTGGACATGTTCTGGACGCCCAGCACGAAGCCGCTGCCCACGTTGACGAGGCGGACGGTGGCGCCGGCCTGGCCGTCGGCACTCCAGTAGACGGTGTAGTTGTGGCCATGGGCGTCGTAGAACGGGCCCAGGTTGACGGTGGAGCCGTTGGCGGTGGCGGTGAAGGCGAGCGAGCTGCTGCCGGTCCGTGTGATGGAGGACGTGTTCAGCGACGGGAGGGAGCTGAGCGAGGTGTTGCCGTAGTTGCCGGACAGCACCACCGGGCCGTAAGTGACCGCGGCGACACCGGCGTTGTCGTTGGCCGCCCGCATGACGACCCGCATGGGCAGGCGGACGGTGACCGTGTCGCCGGACGTCCAGGAGCGGGTCAGGGTGGCGTAGCTGCCGGGCGTGGCGGTGATGTTCTGTGCCGTGCCGTTGACGCTGATGGTGGCCTGGGTCGTCCAGCTCGGGATGCGGACGCGCATGGACCAGGTCCCGCTGACGTTGCCGGTGACCTGCAGGGTCGTGGTGTCGCTGACGGGGTACGACGTGGTCTGGGTGACCGTGATGCCGCGCTGCGACCAGTTGAGCACCGAGGGCACGAACAGGTTGACGATCAGCGTGGTGTCGCTGGAGAAGTAGATGGAGTCCATCAGTCTGGTGTGCATCTCCAGGCCCGTGCCCTGGCAGCACCAGAAGCTGTTGTAGTCGGTGCTCCAGGTGCCACCGCCCCACGCGGGACCCACGCCGCGTCGGCCCCCCGGGTTGAGCGGGGTGAAGTAGGTGACGTGGCCGTGGGCGTCGGCCGGGTTCTGCTGCCCGATCATCTGGTTCAGCCACGCCCGCTCGTAGTAGTCGAACAGCGCGACCCGGTTCGGGTCCAGCGTGAACAACTCCCGGGTGAGCGTGAGCATGTTGTACGTGTTGCAGCTCTCGCACGTGTCCTGGTTCAGGTAGCCGGCGATCGCGTTCGGAGCGCGGAAGTGCTCCGCCTGGCTGTTGCCGCCGATGACATAGGTGTGCGCGTTGACGCAGATGTTCCAGGCGTTGGCGGCGATGTCCCGGTAGCGGGTGGTGCCGCTGGCCTTGAACTCCCGGGCGGCGCCGATCCACTTGGGCACCTGGGTGTTGGCGTGCAGCCCGCTCAGCTGGTCCTGGTTGGAGGCCAGCGGGTCGAACACCGAGGCGTGGTCGAACCGTTGCGCGGCGGTGAGCCACCGCGCGTCGCCGGTCTGCTGGTAGAGGTCGGTCAGCACCGCGTTCATGCCGCCGAACTCGGTGCCCAGCATGGCCTGCATCTGCTGGCCGCTCAGCCGCCCGGTGCGCCAGTCGACCCAGCCCGCCAGACTCAACAGCACGTCACGGGCCTGGGTGCTGCCCATGTGGCGCCACACGTCCAGCAGACCGGCCAGGGTCTTGTGGATGGTGTAGTACGGCACATTGCCGTTGGACAGGGTCCGCGCCTCAAGAGCGCTGAAGTCGGACTCGGGGAAGCCGGACAGGTACCCGCTGTTGAACCCTGCGGCGCCGTTGTTGGCCTGGCACTTGGCCAGTTCCGTCACCATGTGGGCGGCCTTGTCCCGGCACGTGGTGTCCCCTGTCACGGCATACAACTGCGCCCATGCGGTGAGGAAGTGCCCCTGCATGTGGGTGCGGAACGGGAACGTCGGCGCGTCCCAGCCGCCGTTGGAGGCGGCGCCGTTGGTGGACAGGCGGTGGTTTGCCCGGAAGTTGTACAGCAACCGGTCGACATCGACGAACCGCAGGTAGGTCTGTGTGCGGTTCTGGTTGTCCAGCCATCGACTCGCGGTCAACCGGACCTGACCGAGCGCGAAGGGGTACGCGGACACCCCGATCTCCGTCCGGGCCGGGGGGACGGCGGCTCGGGCGGGTGAGCTTGCGATGGTGGGTCCGGCGGCGGAGGCGACGGCCGCGGCCCCGGCGACCTGCAGTAATCGTCGCCGACTGACTGAGGAGGACATGCTGCGCCCTTTCCGTGATCAAGGAAAGTACATGCGTCCTTGTTGGCGATTGCCTCTTTACGCAACCGGCGCCTCATCCTTGCGCTACTTCACCATCAACACAATCCCTCGTTTTGGAACACGCAAACTTTCGAGGATCGCCACGTCCGATCACTGGGTGCACCGGATGCCGCCTGATGGATTTCGGACAGCGATCGGGAAGTTCAATTTCGTTGACTTTCGGAAGCGGAGCCCTGAGTGAGCGCCGGTGAACCGGTGTCCATGTCCCGTATCGCCGGCTCCCGCATGGAATTTCGTTGGTGTTTCGAGCCTTCCTTGCGTCCTGGCGCCTCAGCGCCGCGGGCAACGTTGACCGTAAGGCGTCGCATCCGGCGATTGACACCCCATGAGCCCCAACCTAATCTCCGTTCAGGTTGGTGAACATTGAACGAAATACCGAACAGCTGTCACGCGGGCCGGTGGGACGTCCCAGGCGACAGCTGCTCGCTTTCCGTCTCGGCACGCGGCCGACGAGCCGCCGTTCTCAGGCGCGCCGGCACCGAAACCCCCTGAAGTCCGGCGCACGCCACACACCTTCACCGACCGGACCGGACCAGCCCCCATCCACTCGCACCGTCCAACAGGGAGCTCCCCATGGCCATCAACAGACGCATGTTCCTGGGCGGCCTCGGCGCGGCCGGAGCCGTGGCCGCCGTCCATGCGTACGGTGCCCCCACGGCAACGGCGTCCTCGTCATCCCCGACAGCCGCGCCGACCCAGCGCTTCGCCATCGGGGTGAGGGAGTACGCCTGGAGCCGCGGCAGCCGTCGGCTGACCACCCGGATCTTCTACCCCGCCACCGGCACCCCGGGCGGCAGTCCCGTCGTCAACGCCCCCATCGCGGCCGGGGTGTTTCCCGTCTGCGAGTTCAGCCACGGCCTCGGCGGCAACCCGGAGAGCTACGCACCGCTGATCCGCCCCTTGGCCGAGGCCGGATTCGTCGTCCCCGCGCCCGTCTTCCCCACCACCTCCAGCGGCACCTCGGGCAACATCCAGGACGTCTACAACGGAAACCAGTCCATGGACGTCTCCCAGGTCATCACCAACACCCTCGCCCTCAACACCAAGGCCGGCGACCCGTTCGCCGGGCACCTCGACACCACCACCGGCGTCGGCGTCGCGGGGCACTCGCTGGGCGGCATGACCACCCACGGGCTGCTGACCGCCTGGCCGGACAGCCGGATAGCCGCGGCCGTCCCCTTCGCCTGTGTCGACATGGGCAACCCCAGCGCCACGGTCAAGGCCAAGGTCCTGTTCGTCCACGGCGATCAGGACGCCATCTGCCAGTACTCCTCCGCGCGTCAGGCCTACAGCGAACTGCCCGCGCCCAAGGCGTTCCTCACCCACCGCGGCACGGGCCACGACCAGTACATCTGGAGCGGCTACAACCACACCCAGACCGTCGCCACCTACGTGGACTGGATGCGCTGGAGTCTGTACGCAGACACCGCCGCCCGCGACCGCCTTCCCGCCGACGCCACCTCCAACACCACCACGACCACCTGGGAAGCCGTCCTCACCCCGCAGCCCACGGGAACGGTGGTCAGCCTTCGTGCCCGGGTCAACAACCAGTACGTGTGCGCCGAGAACGCCGGTGCCGACCCGCTCGTCGCCAACCGTGCCGCCGTCGGTGACTGGGAGCGGTTCGACCTGATCGACCTCGGTGGGGGCGCTGTTGCACTGCGTGCCCGGGTCAACGGCCGGTATGTGTGCGCCGAGAACGCCGGTGCCGGCGCGCTGATCGCCAACCGCACCGCGGTCGGCCTGTGGGAGACGTTCCAGCGGGTGAACAACGCCGACGGCACTGTCAGCCTGCGCGCACAGGCCAACAACCAGTACGTCAGTGCCGGGGCCAACCCGCTGATCGCCAACCGCACGGCCATCGGACCCTCCGAGTCGTTCGACCTCATCAACGGCTGATGCCCCGCGACGCCGCCGGCGACCTTGGTCCCTGCGACGCCACCGCGTGGGAAGCCGTCCTGGCCCGACGGCCGCGAGCGCTGTGCGAGCCACCCCGCCGCCTCGGTCCGCCGGCGTTCCGTCCAGACCGCTGAAGGAGACACCCGCCCATGTCCTGGCTCAACCACCCGCACAGCCGCAGAGGGGTGCTCGCCTCCGCGGCCGGCCTCGCCGCGGCACCTCTGGTCCCCGCCACGGCGGCCCGCGCCGCCACCGTGTCCACCGGCACGGCCGCGGGGTCCGTCGGGCCCGCCGCCACGCAGATCACCAACCCCGTCATCTGGCAGGACTTCGCGGACATCGACATCATCCGCGTCGGCGACACCTACTACTACTCCGCCTCCACCATGCACTACTCCCCGGGTGCGCCCATCCTGCGCTCCTACGACCTGGTCAACTGGGAGTTCGCCGGCCACTCCCTGCCCCGCCTGGACTTCGGCACCAAGTACGACCTCAACGGCGGGCGCGGCTACGTCCGCGGCGTCTGGGCGTCCTCCCTCGCCCACCGCCCCAGCAACAACACCTTCTACTGGCTGGGCCAGATCGACTTCGCCCAGACGTACATCTACACCGCCTCCACCGTCGAAGGGCCCTGGACCCGGCACACCACTCTGCCCACCTACTACGACGCCGGGCTCCTCGTCGACACCGACGACACCATGTACGTGGCCTACGGCAACACCCAGATCAGCGTCGCCCAGCTCTCCGCGGACGCGCGCACCCAGGTCCGCGCACAGCAGGTCTTCAGCACGCCGTCCAGCATCGGAACCCTGGAGGGCTCCCGCTTCTACAAGATCAACGGGAACTACTACATCTTCCTCACCCGCCCCGCCAACGGGCAGTACATCCTCAGGTCCACCTCCGGCCCCTTCGGCCCCTACGCGCTGCGGCAGCTCCTGCTCGACCTCCCCGGCCCCATCTCCGGCGGCGGTGTTCCCCACCAGGGCGGACTCGTACAGACCCAGAACGGCCAGTGGTACTACATGGCCTTCGTCGACGCCTACCCCGGCGGCCGCGTCCCCGTCCTGGCCCCCCTCACCTGGACCGCGGACGGCTGGCCCCAACTGCAACTCGTCAACGGCGCCTGGGGCACCACCTACCCCGCCCCCGACCTGCCCCCGCCGCCGCGCCAGGTTGAACCCCTCACCGGCGTCGACACCTTCGACGGCACCACCCTCAAACCGAAGTGGGAGTGGAACCACAACCCCGACACCACCAAGTACTCCGTCAACAACGGACTCACCCTGCAGACCGCCACCGTCACAGGCGACCTCTACTCCGCCCGCAACACCCTCACGCACCGGATCCAGGGCCCCACCTCCACCGCCACCATCACGCTCGACTACTCCGCGATGCGGGACGGCGACCGCACCGGACTCGCCCTCCTGCGCGACTCCTCCGCGTGGATCGGCATCAAACGCGACAACGGCACCACCAGAGTGGTGATGGTCAACAACATCACCATGGACAGCAACTGGAACACCACCAGCACAGGCACCGAAGTCGCAGGCACCGCCGTCTCCGGCGGCCGCATATGGCTACGCGCCACTGCCGACATCCGCCCGGGCGCCGGCCGACAGGCCCTCTTCTCCTACAGCACCGACGGCACCAACTACACCCGCCTCGGTACCGGCTTCACCCTCAAGAACGAGTGGCAGTTCTTCATGGGCTACCGTTTCGCCCTTTTCAACCACGCCACCCAGGCCCTGGGCGGCACCGTACGCATCGCACGCTTCGAACTCGCCACCGGGACGGCCACCAACCCGACGTCCGTGGTCAGCCTTCGTGCCCGGGCCAACAACCAGTACGTGTGCGCCGAGAACGCCGGTGCCGACCCGCTCGTCGCCAACCGTGCCGCCGTCGGTGACTGGGAGCGGTTCGACCTGATCGACCTCGGTGGGGGCGCTGTTGCACTGCGTGCCCGGGTCAACGGCCGGTATGTGTGCGCCGAGAACGCCGGTGCCGGCGCGCTGATCGCCAACCGCACCGCGGTCGGCCTGTGGGAGACGTTCCAGCGGGTGAACAACGCCGACGGCACTGTCAGCCTGCGCGCACAGGCCAACAACCAGTACGTCAGTGCCGGGGCCAACCCGCTGATCGCCAACCGCACGGCCATCGGACCCTCCGAGTCGTTCGACCTCATCAACGGCTGACCGGTCAACTCTCACGTACCGGCGCCCTTCACCGGCGTCCCGACCCAGGAGCACACCATGTCTCCTCACACGAATCGCAGGCATTTCCTGGCACTCTCCGCCGCGGGCGTGGCCGCCGGTGTCTCCGGCGCAGCGTCGGCCACGAGCGCGCACGCGGCCTCTCCTGCCGACGCCGACCGGCCCCTGGCCGTGGGCCCGTTACGCCTGTGGTACACGAGCGCGGCGAGCGAATGGCTCCGGGCGCTGCCGGTCGGCAACGGCAGGCTCGGCGCCATGGTCTTCGGCGGTGTGCAGAGCGAACAGCTTCAGCTCAACGAGGACACTGTCTGGGGCGGCGGCCCCTACGACCCGGCGAACTCACGCGGCCTGGCCAACCTGCCGGAGATCAGACGCCGGGTGTTCGCCGGCGACTGGTCCGGCGCCCAGTCGCTGATCGACAGCACCTTCATGGGTACGCCGCTGGGCCAGATGCCGTACCAGACGGTGGGCAACCTGCGGCTGACCTTCCCCTCCGGCGGGACGGTCACCGGCTACCACCGCGAACTCGACCTGGCCACCGCCGTCGCCCTCACCCGCTACACCCGCGACGGCGTCACCCATACCCGGGAGGTCTTCGCCAGCGCTCCGGACCAGGTGATCGTGGTCCGGCTGACCGCGAGTACCACCGGGCGCATCTCGTTCACGGCGACCTTCGACAGCCCTCAGTCCAGTTCCCGTAACTCGCCCGACCCGCAGACCGTCGCGCTGGACGGGTCCGGTGAGAGCGTGAGCGGGCTCACCGGCCGGATACGGTTCCGCGCGCTGGCGACCGTGCGCGCTACCGGCGGCTCGGTGAGCAGTTCGAACGGCACCCTGACCGTCAGCAACGCCGACGCGGTGACGTTGCTGATCTCGATCGGCACCAACTACAACTCCTACACGGACCTGACCGCCGACCAGAACGGCCGTGCCATCACCCCGCTGACCGCCGCGGCCACCCAGCCCTACGACCAGCTGCGGTCCCGCCACGTGGCCGACCATCAGCAGTACTTCGGCCGGACCAGTCTGGACCTGGGCACCACATCCGCCGCCGACCTGCCCACCGACCAGCGGGTCGCGGGCTTCGCGGCGGGCAACGACCCGCAACTGGTCACGCTCTTCTTCCAGTTCGGCCGGTACCTGCTGATCTCCTCCTCCCGGCCCGGCAGTCAGCCGGCCAACCTCCAAGGAATCTGGAATGACGCGCTCCGCCCGCCGTGGAGCTCGAAGTACACCGTCAACATCAACACCGAGATGAACTACTGGCCCGCCGGTCCGACCAACCTCGCCGAGATGACGGAACCGGTCCTACGGATGCTGGACGACCTGTCCGTCGCCGGGGCGCGCACCGCCCGGATCCAGTACGGCGCGGGCGGCTGGGTCACCCACCACAACACCGACGGATGGCGCGGCACCGCACCGGTCGACGGGGCGCTGTGGGGCATGTGGCAGACCGGTGGTGCCTGGATGGCACTGCACATCTGGGAGCACTACCGCTTCACCGGGGACCTGGACGCACTGCGCCGGCGCTACCCGGTCCTCAAGGGCGCCGCGCAGTTTTTCCTCGACACCCTCGTCCAGGACCCGGGCACGGGCCACATGGTCACCTGCCCGTCCAACTCCCCGGAGAACTCCCATCACTCGGGGGTCTCCGTCTGCGCCGGTCCCACCATGGACATGCAGATCCTGCGGGATCTCTTCCAGGCGGTCGCCGACGCCTCGACGCTGCTGGGCACCGACGCGGACTTCCGCAGCCGGGTGCTGACCTTGCGCGGCCGCCTGGCACCCACCAAGGTCGGCGCCCAGGGGCAGATCCAGGAGTGGCAGGCGGACTGGGACGCCGGCGCCCCCGAACAGAACCACCGGCACGTCTCGCACCTGTACGGCCTGCACCCCAGTAACCAGATCACGGTCCGTGGCACCCCGTCCCTGGCCCAGGCGGCCCGCACCACCCTGGAACGCCGCGGCGACGCCGGCACCGGCTGGTCCCTCGCATGGAAGATCAACTTCTGGGCCCGGCTGGAGGACGGCCGTCGCTCCTACAAGCTGCTGCGCGACCAACTGACACCGGACCGCACCGCTCCCAACCTGTTCTGTCTGCACCCCCCTTTCCAGATCGACGGCAACTTCGGCGCCACCGCGGGCATCGCCGAATGGCTGCTGCAGTCCCACGCCGGCGAAGTCCAGCTGCTGCCCGCGCTGCCCCCCGAACTTCCGGCCGGCCAGGTCACCGGTCTGGCGGCCAGAGGAGGCCACACCGTCGACATCACCTGGGCGGGCGGGGTGATCACCCAGGCCGGCCTGCGCCCCCGGCACACCGGCACCGTCCGCGTCCGCACCAGTGTCCCGGTGAACGTGTCGGCGGGCGGCGAAGCGGTGTCCGTGCAGCGGGTGGAGCCCACGGTGGTCTCCTTCGACGCGACAGCCGGAACCACGTACCGGCTGTCGCCGGCACCCGCCCCGGTGGTCAGTCTGCGTGCTCGGGCCAACAACCAGTACGTGAGCGCCGGAAGCACGGGTTCGTCCGCGCTGACCGCCAACCGCACGACGATCGGCGCCGGGGAGCGCTTCGACCTGATCGACCTCGGGAACGGCGCACTCGCGCTGCTGTCCCACGCCAACGGCCGCTACGTCTGCGCCGAGAACGCCGGAGCCGACCCACTCATCGCCAACCGCACCGCGATCGGCCTCTGGGAGACCTTCCAGCGCGTGAACAACTCCGACGGCACCGTCAGCCTGCGCGCCCGGGCCAACAACCAGTACGTCTGCGCGGAGAACGGGGGAGCCGCGCCCCTGACGGCCAACCGCACCGCAATCGGCGTCTGGGAGTCGTTCGACCTGATCACCGGATGACCGCCGGCACGCCGACCGTGCCCACGGCCGACGTCCGGTTCAGCGCCCGTGAATGACGTCACCAGACGACGTACCCGCCCGGCGCACCGCCAGGAGCGCCGCGCGGATGTCCGCCGTCGCTCGCGGATCGGACAGGGAGCGGCCCGTCAGTTCCTCGACGCGGCGCAGCCGGTAGCGGACGGTGTTGGGGTGGACGAAGAGGGTGCGCGCCGCGTCCGGGGCGGAGCCCGCGGCGTCGTACCAGTGCTCCACGGTCTCCAGAAGGCGGGCACGCTCCGCGGCCGGAAGGTCGAGCAGGGGCCGCAGGACCACCTCCACGAGGTGCGCTGCCTCGGCCGGGGCCGCGGCGACGACCATCGCCAGCGGATTGTCGTCGAACCGGGCGACGCCGGGGCCGGTGCCCGGGAGGCCGGCCAGGGCCAGCCGGGCGAAGCGCAGGGCCTGGGGGGTGTCCCGCAGCGAGTGAAAGCACGGGCTGATGCCCACACGGGCGCCCGCCCGGCGCAGGATGCGCAGGCAGGCGCTCTCCACCGCCTTCGTGGGTACGGCGGCCAGACCGATCTGCTGGTCGGGCAGCAGCCGCCAGGCGAAGTGGACCTGGGCCTGCCGCAGCGCCGCTTCCGTCCCCGCCAGCGGCTCCTCGCCGGGAGCGTCGGCCGCCGCCGCGGCGACCAGGTAGGGCCCGCGGTCGGGCAGGCCCAGCTCGCGGCTGGCCTCCCACAGCGTGCGGTCGGCGATGACGCCGGTGAACAGTGCCTCCACCAGTGCCGAACGGCGCGCCTGACGCCGCGAGGTCAGTTCGGCGGTGGTCTCCCGGTAGGTCGCCGCCACCGCCTCCGCGTATGCGCCGAACAGGGCCCAGATCTCCGCGGACTGGGACACCAGTTGGGCGTCGTCGACCTCGGGACGGTTGCGTGCCTCGGCGAGGATCTCCGTCCATACGAGCTCGAAGCCGATCCGGTACGCATGCAGGGTGTCCGCCAGCGGCACGCCCTGCTCGGCGCGGAGGCGGCCGGTCTCCCGGGCCGGGCTCAGGTCCCGGGCGTCCGCGCGGCCGAGCTGGTGCAGCAGCATGTCCGCGTTGGCGGTGCACGAGCGGCGCAGCGAGTCGAAGGGGATCAGCGACTCGTCCTGGTAGGCGTCGACGTCCGAGCGGATGCGCTGCGCCATCACCTCGCCCAGTTCCGGCAGCCTCGCCGTAAGCGCCGCGACCACGCCTGAGATGTTCATTCCCGCAGCGTAACGCCCATGTTTTGGCCTCGGAAACAATCCGCGGGGGCAGATGCTGTCAGAGCGCACATAGGCCGTCGCCACGGACATCTGCACGATGTCGTCAGCGTGAACAGCGGATTTCGACGGTGACATTCGTGGAGGCGGTCATGGCCAATCTGGCTGAGTTCCTGGTGGAGACGGCCCGGCGGCAGCCGGAACGCCCCGCACTGCGGCTGGGGGGCCATGTCATCAGCTACGCGGAGCTCGACGAGCGCAGCGCCCGCGCCGCCGCGCTGCTGCGGGCCGAGGGCGTACGACCGGGGGACCGGGTCGCCCTGATGCTGCCCAACGTTCCCGAGTTCGTCGTCCTGTACTACGGCGTGCTGCGCGCCGGGGCGGTCGTCGTGCCGATGAACCCGCTGCTGAAGACGCGGGAGGCCGAGTACCACCTGCGGGACTCGGGCGCCGGGCTGCTCTTCGAGTGGCATCAGGCGCCGGGCGAGGGCGCACAGGGCGCGGCCGCCGCCGGCGTGCGGCACGTGGCCGTCGAGCCCGCCGCCTTCGCGAGCCTGCTCGCCGGTCACGAGCCGCTGGCGGAGGTGTGCGAGCCGGACGGCGAGGACGTGGCCGTACTGCTGTACACCTCGGGCACCACCGGCCGCCCCAAGGGCGCCACGCTCACTCACACCGGACTGCGGCACAACACCGACGTCAACACCGTTCATGTGCAACAGGTGACGGCGGACGACGTGATCGTGGGCTGTCTGCCGCTGTTCCACATCTTCGGCCAGATCTGCACGATGAGCGTGACCGTCCGCGCCGGCGCCTCGCTCACCCTGATCCCTCGCTTCGACCCGCAGACCGTGCTCGACGCCATAGCCCGCGACCGGGCGACGATCTTCGAAGGCGTGCCGACCATGTACGCGGCGCTGCTCCAGCACCCGTCGGACGCCGACGTCTCCACGCTGCGGATGTGCGTCTCCGGCGGAGCCTCGCTGCCGGTGGAGATCCTGCACGGCTTCGAGCGGCGCTTCGGCTGCATCGTGCTGGAGGGCTTCGGCATGTCCGAGACCAGCCCGGTCGTCACCTTCAACCACCCCGACCGGCCGCGCAAGGCCGGGTCCATCGGCACCCCGATCAAGGACGTGGAGGTGCGGCTCCTCGACGACAAGGGCCAGGACGTGGCTCCCGGCGAGATCGGCGAACTGGCCGTCCGCGGGCCGAACGTGATGAAGGGCTACTGGAACCGCCCCGAGGAGACGGCGGTCACCATCCCGGACGGCTGGCTGCGCAGCGGCGACCTCGCGCGCCAGGACGAGGACGGCTATCTGTACATCGTCGACCGCAAGAAGGACATGATCATCCGCGGCGGCTACAACGTCTACCCGCGAGAGATCGAGGAAGTGCTCCACGAGCACCCGGCCGTCGCGCTGGCCGCCGTGGTGGGCGTGGCCGACGCGCACCTGGGCGAGGAGATCGCGGCCGCGGTCGTGCTGCGCCCGAAGGCGCAGGCCACGATCGACGAGCTGCGGGAGTTCGTCAAGGAGCGCGTGGCGGCGTACAAGTACCCGCGCCAGGTGTGGCTCGTCGACGCCCTGCCGACCGGCCCCAGCGGCAAGATCCTCAAGAGGGAGATCAGCGCGCCGGCCGGCTAGAAGCCGAACACCTGCGTCCAGGTCCAGTCGTCCTCGACCAGGCCCAGGCCCATGGTGGTCAGGGAGCAGTTGAGAATGTTGTCCCGGTGGCCCTGGGAGTTCATCCACGACTCCATCACGGCCTCCGGGGTGCTCTGCCCCCGGGCGATGTTCTCGGCTCCGGGTGACGGGTGTCCCTGGGCGGTGGCCCGGTCGACGAAGGTGCGGCCGTCCAAACTGGTGTGGTCGAAGTACTGGTTCTGGGACATGTCCTCGCTGTGCAGTTGAGCGGCACGAGCGAGGCGGTCGTCGAGCTTCACGGGCTCGCAACCGGCCTTCTCCCGCTCTGCGTTGACGAGAGCAAGGACCTGCGCGGCCGCAGTGTCCGCGGGGGTGGCGGCGAGGGTTGCGGGCGGGCGGGGCGCGGGCGTCGTCGGCTCGGGCTTCGTGCGCGACGGTGTCGGCGTGGGCTTCGGGGACGTGGCGCTGGGTTTGGGGGAGGGGGAGTTGCTGGGGGACGGGGAGGGCGATGACGTCGAGGGGGCGGGCGAAGCGGAGGAGGCCGTCCGGGGCAGCGTCTCGGACAGCGTGTCGGCGGCGGAGCGGACCGTGTCGCCCTCCCCGTCCGGCTGCACACTCAAGGTCGCGACGGTGCCTCCGGTGATCAGGACGGCCACCGCGGCGGCGACGCCGGTGATGCGGCGTCGCTGCGGTATTCGCCGCGGCTGACGGTGGCCGTGCCGACCCCGGGAGCGTGCGGCGCGCACCGGCGCGAGTACGGCCGTGGGGTCCCCGGTTCCGGAAGCCGTGCCGGACTCCGGGTGGGCGAGCGCGGAGTCGTGGTCCGTCGTGGCAGCGGAATGACCGTGGTCCCCATACTCGGGCATTCCGAAGGCCGCGGTTTCGGCGCCCTGGAAGGCGGTCAGCCCGGCGAGGCTGGTCAGCGCGGCAGCCACGGGCACCAGCCCCAGCCCCACCAGCAGCCCCTCGGCCGGGACGAGTTCGGCACGGTGGCCCGAGCACTGCACACACTCCCGTGCGTGGCGGGCGATGCGCTTGCGCCACAGCGGCGACGGGCGGCCGTCCCACACCCCGATCACCTGGCCGAGGTGCGCGCACAACGGCGTCGCGGACAGCGCACGCACCACCAGTCGGGCGGTCTCCAGCTGAGCCTTCATCCGCTGCACCCGCACGGCCGTGTGCTGCTGCGGCAGCTCCAGCGCCGCGGCCACCTCCGCCCGGCTCAGCTCACCCACGGCCTCCAGCCACCACAGCGACAGCAGCACCCGGTCGTCGCCGTCCAGCCAGCGAGTGGCCTGCGCCACCTCGCGCCGCTGGCCCTCCAGACCGAGGCGCACGATCGTCAGGTCCACGAAATCCGCACCCGGGTCGGCCACGTCGTAGGCGTCCTGCAGGTCCTGCCCGGCCGGGGCCACCTGCTGCCGGTACTGGTGTGTGCGGATCTGGTTCATCGTGATGGCCACCAGCCAGGACCGGAAACTGCCCGGGTGATGCAGCGAGCCGAGAGCGCGCAGCGCGCGCAGCATGGTCTCCTGCACGACGTCATCGACGTCGGCATGCCCGTTCAGCGCCCGCCCCACGATGTTGTACACCAGCGGCAGATACGCGCCGACCAGCTCGTCCTGCGCCCACAGCGCACCACGCTGCGCCGCCTCGACCACGGCGTACTCGTGCTCTCCCATTGCTGCCATGCCTGACCACATCCCCTTCCGGTTCGCGCATTCTTTCGCCCGGTACAAGGGGAGACCTCCGGCCGGGGGTGCCATAACAGAAAACGGCCGGCTCGTTCGTCGTCCACGAGCCCGGACACGGCAGAGAGCCGAACGGCCCTTGCGGCGGGACCTTCGGGAACCTGGCGCGGTCCCTGCCGCCGGATGACCATGAAGGGGGGAGGGGGGCCGACAGGAGGAGAACGCGATGAACCACACCACGGAATGGAAGCTTCGCCTCTACCTCTTCGAGGAGGAGGGAACGACGAAGGCGCGGGTGGTCGTGGACACCGGGAGCACATCGTTGACCGGTCATGGAACGGCGCACCGCAATCCCGCCGACCAGGATGTGCCGGAGATCGGCGACGAGCTGGCGGCAGGCAGGGCCCTGCACGACCTGGGTGGGCAGCTGGTGGCGGCCGCCGCTCATGACATCGAGGGCATGGAGGCGTCCGTGCCCGGACCGGGGCCCGGGCCGGTAGTCGGCTGGGCCATCTGACGCGTCCGGCGGCCGCAGGACCGCGGTGGCAGGAACAGTGTGAGGAAGCGGGTGGTGATCATGCGGGCCCAACTCGGTGATCGGCTCGTTGTCGAAAGCCCGACCACGGGTGCCACCAGGCGCGACGGCGAGATCGTCGGACTGCGCCACGAGGACGGCACCCCTCCCTACGAGGTGCGCTGGTCCGACACGCACGAGGTGACGCTCGTGTTCCCCGGCCCCGACGCGCACATCCGTCATGTGGAACACCGGAAGGGGGTCCCACAGGCCGGTTGAGCCGCTCGGTTCGGCGGTCGACAACCAGAGCGAAGCGAAGCGCCGCGGCCCCTCGAACGAGGCCGCGGCGGCTTCATGTCCGGGGGCGGTTCCGGCCATTTTGAGAACGACAACTCGCATGGGCCCAGGCGGACTTGCTCCGTGCGGCGGGAGAGCGGGACACTACTAACGCAAGTGTGACTGCGTTAGCGAGAGGGTGAGGTTCATGCTTCTCCCCGAAGGTTTCTGGATGTCGTTCACGCTCGTCGTGCTGGTCGGCATGGCGGCCACGGCGGTCGCGGCGGTGCTGATCTCGGTACGCGCGTCCGGGCGCACCACGGCGCACCGGCCCGGGCCTGCCCGGCCGATGAGCGCACAGCCCGACGCTCCGGTGCGGTCCCTGCGCGCAGAGCACCGCGCGCACGCTCACAAGCCGCAGCGGCGAGCGAGCTGATCCGCCTCCGCCGGGGGTCGGACAGCCGACGCCTGCGTTACGTTGGCACGATGCCGGCCCCACCTCAGCCACGCGTGCGCAGACCCGGCGGCCGCAGTGCCCGGGTGCGCGCCTCGGTGCTGGCCGCGACGGTGGACGTGCTGCTCGACGGCGGCCTGGACGCGTTGTCGATCGGTGAGGTCGCCCGGCGCGCGGGCGTGCACGAGACGTCGATCTACCGGCGCTGGGGGACCAGGGCCAACCTGGCCCTCGACGCCGTACTCGACCGGACGGACGCGGAACTGCCGGTCCCGGACACCGGAGCCCTGCCGGCAGATCTGGGCGCGTTGCTGCGCCACACAGCGGCGTTCGCCCGCACGCCGCTCGGCGAGCTGCTGCTGCGGATGGCCGTGCGCGAGGACATGGCCGAGTACGAAGGGGCCCGCGAGCGGTTCTGGAACCACCGCTTCGCCGCCGGAGCCGAGGTCCTCGACCGTGCCGAACGGCGAGGCGAACTGCGCCCCGGCGTCGACCGCAGACTCGCCCTCGAAGCCCTGCTGGGCCCCGTCCACATGCGCCTCCTGCTCACCCGCGAGCCCCTCGACGATGCCTTTCTGGACGGGGTCGTCGACCTGGTCCTCGCGGGTGTCGGCGCCCATGGGCGCTGAGCGGTCGGCCGCGTGACCCTGCCCCGGCGTCACTCGCGCGAGGTGGCGATGCTGAGCGCGTTCGCCACCACGATCGCCCCGATGCCGGACCACTCCGCCCAGCCGAGGCCCTGGCCGAGGACGACGAGACCGACGAGCGCGGCGAGGACGGGGTTGACGCTCATGAAGAGGCCGAAGGCGCGCGCCGGTACATGGCGCAGGGTGAACAGGTCCGCCAGGTAGGGGACGGCCGAGGAGAGGACCCCGGCGGCGACGGCGCACGCGACAGCCGGGAGGGTCGGCGGCTGCCGTACGACGAGGACGACGCCGACCGGCAGGAACAGCAGGGCGGACAGCGCCGCCGCGGCCCCCGAGCCCTGCGCGCCGGGGATGCGCCGCCCGACGGTCCGGTTGAGCAGGATGTACGACGCCCAGCAGGCGGCGGCCACCAGGCCCAGCGCCATGCCGACGTAGTCGGCGGAGGGCTGCGGCCGCATCAGTACGACGACACCGGCCGCGGCGAGCACCGAGCACAGGGCGTCCACCCGCCGCCGCGAGGTGGCCAGGGCGATGGCCAGCGGGCCCAGGAACTCCAGGGTCACCGCCAGGCCCAGGCCGACACGGTCGACGGCGGTGTACAGCGAGAGGTTCATCGTGCCGAACACGACGGCCAGCAGCACGACCGTCCGCCACTGGTGCCGGGTGAAACTGCGCAGCTGCGGTCGGCCGACGGCGAGCAGCACCACGGCGGCGACGTACTGGCGTACCGCCACGACGCCGATCGGGCCGAGCACGGGGAAGGCGAGCGAGCCGATCGCGGCGCCGGTCTGGTTGGCCAGGCCGCTGCCGACCATGGTGGCCACGCCCGCGAAGCCGGTGCGGGCGGACCGGGGCCGGGGGAGGGGGACTTGAGGGGTGCGGGCGGGTGCGGTTCGGACGCGCATGCAGGGATCGTGCCGCCGTGGCCCGGATACGCAAAATGCGTAGGCCGATCCATCCATACGCTTGAGTCATGGATGTGGAGCTCCGCCAGCTGCGCTGCCTCGTCGCGATCGTCGACGAGGGCAGCTTCACCGACGCCGCCTTCGCGCTCGGCGTCTCCCAGGCCGCCGTGTCGCGCACCCTCGCCTCGCTCGAACGGGCCCTGGGAGTACGGCTGTTGCGGCGCACCTCGCGCGAGGTGACCCCGACGGGGACCGGGCTGCGGGTGCTGGCGCACGCCCGGCGGGTGCTCGGCGAGGTGGACGAGCTGGTCCGGGAGGCCACCTCCGGGCACGGGCAGCTGCGCATCGGCTACGCCTGGGCCGCCCTCGGCCGGCACACCTCGGCCCTCCAGCGCCGCTGGGCCGCCGCCCAGCCCGGGACGGACCTTCAACTTGTCCGCGTCAACTCGGCCACGGCGGGTCTGGCGGAGGGCGCCTGCGATCTGTCCGTCGTGCGTCGGCCGCTGGACGACCGCCGGTTCGACTCGGCCATCGTCGGGCTGGAACGCCGCCTGTGCGCGGTGGCCGCCGACGACCCGCTGGCCCGGCGGCGCTCGGTCCGGCTCGCCGACCTCGCCGGACGCACCCTGCTCGTCGACCGCCGCACCGGCACCACCACCGCGGAACTGTGGCCGCCGGACGCCCGGCCCGCGACCGAGGACACCCACGACGTGGACGACTGGCTCACGGTGATCGCCAGCGGCCGCTGCGTCGGCATGACCGCCGAGGCGACCGCCCACCAGTACCCGCGCCCCGGGGTGGTGTACCGGCCGGTGCGGGACGCCGAGCCCATCGCCGTACGCCTCGGCTGGTGGCGGGACGACCCGCATCCCGCCACGCAGGCGGCGGTCGAACTGCTCACGGCTCTCTACCGGAACGACTGACCGGGTCAGCTGTTCTGCCGCCCCCACTCGGGCCCGACCAGCTCCCACTCCCGGCCCCACTGCGCCACGCACCGTCGGTTCAGGTGCCGGCGGGCCACCGCGCCGATGCCGACCGCCGTGCCCGCGAGGGCGAGTGCGGCGGCCGAGCCCAGGACCGCGGCCTCGACGGCGGCCTCCGTACGGCTGGGCGGCTCGGTGACGAGGCTGCCGTCGCGGTCGAGCCAGACATCGATCTCGGTACCGGCCTGCCGGCCCCGCTGGACCAGCGTGTGGTCGGTGCGGGTGGTGCCGTCGTCGGTCGTCCAGCGGACCTTCGCCAGGGCCTGCTGCCCGGTCGTGCCGGTCGACGTCGTGGCGCGCGGGACGTCGGCCAGCAGGACGGCCTGCGCGGGGTGGCGCTCGTTGCGCTGCTGTGCGAACGTCTCGTCGGCCGCGTGCGCCGTCACCAGGCCGGCCAGGGCGCCGCCCACGGCGACGACCACCCAGACGGCCAGCACGATCCAGGCCTCGATGATGTCGTCGCGCCGGCGCAGCGGGTTGCTCCGCCACCGCCACATCCGCTTCTTCGTGCACACGGTGCCATCCATCGGTCCGCACCTCCTCGTGGTCCTCGCCTTCCCCGAAGGTGACAGTCGCGGCCCCGTCGCGGCATGGGCCGATCAGGCGGGATCGGGGGACCTGTCGGGACCAACCCGAGGTCCGGAGAGGGCCGTTCAGCCCTCCCGCAGACATGGGTCCCTCGCCGTGTACCACCCGTGACCCGCGGACCGTCGGGCCCCGGCCGGGGACCATCGGCCCCTCACGGTGCCGGAAACGGGTGCTCACGCTCGAAGGACAGAACCATTTCGGCGCGAGGAGGGCACCATGCACAGCACATCCCTTGACGCCGCGGCCCTGGAGACCTGCGTCGCGGCGGCCGTCGCCGCTCCCTCGCTGTACAACTCCCAGCCCTGGCGTTTCCGGCTGGATCCCCAAACGGTCACCTTCCACGTCCGTGCCGCGCCCGCCCAGAGCCTGCGGTTCACGGACCCGGAGGGCCGTGCCCTCCATGTCTCGGTGGGCGCCTGTGTCCTCAACCTCCGGATCGCGATGGAGCACTTCGGCTGGACACCCGTCACCCGTCTGCTGCCCTCCCCCGGGGACCCTTCGCTCCTGGCCACGGTGAGCCCGACCGAGAGCAGAACGGGGGAGCCGGAAGTGGCCGAAGCCGAGCTGTACGCGGCCCTGTGGCGCAGGCGCAGCAGCCGCCTGCCCTTCTCGGGCGAACCGCCGACCCAGCGGCTGCGAGCCGAACTGGCGGCGGCGGCCGGGGCGGAGGGCGCGGCCCTGTTCTTCCCCGACGCGGCGGAGACGGCCCGGATGCTCGCGCTCACCGCCCACGGCGAGCGCCGCAACCACTCCGACGCCGACCGCGCCGCGGAGAGCCGCCGATGGGTGCGCGAGGACCCGTACTCGGCCTCCGACACGGGCGTACCCCTGGAGGCGCTCGGCCCGCAGGACGCCCGGGAACAGCTGCCCATGCGCGATTTCACCGCGCAGCGCCATCCGGAGCGGCTGCCCGCTCGCTCCTTCGAGAAGGCCCCGGTCGTCGCCCTGCTGACCACCGAGCACGACCGCCGCGCCGACTGGCTGCGCGCCGGGCAGGCCCTGGAACGCGTCCTGCTGGTCGCGACGGCCCGCGGCCTGCGCACATCGCTACTGCACCAGGCCCTGGAGTGGCCCGACCTCCGCCAGGCCCTCAGCCCCACCCCCGACCACCCCGGCCACGCCCAGATACTCGTCCGCCTCGGCCACGGCCCGCAGGGTCCGGCGACCCCGCGGCGCACGGTGGAGCCGCTGTTCGACTGACGCGCCGGAGGGCAGCCGCGGCCGGTACCGGGGCGGCTGCCTGCGGCGTGGGTCCGCGGGCCGGCCGCAGGGGCGGGCGACCCCGCGCGGCACCGTCGGCCCGCCGGCCGATCGGCGCGGTGCCCGGATCAGCCGACCCGCACGGAGGCGGCGGGCCGCTCCGGTGCCGCGGCCAGGGTGTCCGGCAGGCAGCGGTGCAGCTCGAAGACCCCGGACAGACCGGTCAGTTGCAGCACCCGCAGGAAGTGCGGGCTGTTCGTGACCAGCCGCACCCGTCCTTGGCGGGCGAGGGCGCGGGTCCGGGCCCGGCACAGGATGCTCAGGCCCCGGCAGTCGATGAAGGACACATCACACAGGTCGAGCACCAGATCGGGGCACGGGCCGACGGTCAGCGTGTCGAGCCGCGCCGTCAGCAGGGGCGCCGTCCACAGGTCGAGCTCGCCGTGAAGTTCCACGACGGTCGTCTCCCCTTCGACGCGTTCCGTGAGGGACGCCGCTGTCGGGGTGAGGTTTTCGCTCATGGTCAAAGCCAAGTGCGTGCGTCCGGCGTGGCGGAAGGGCCGGTCGGCCCTGCCCGGCGATCCGGTCGGGTCCTATGAGTTCTACGGGTCCTACGGGCGATCGCGTCGTGTCGCACGGTCCGCACCCGTGGTTACGTCGGGTCCGGCGGCCTTTGCCGGTGGTCATGCCGGGTCCGGCGGCTCTCGTCGGCGATCGTGTCGTGTCGCACGGTCCGCGCCGGTGGTTACGTGGGGTCCGGCGGTCCTTGTCGGTGGTCATGCCGGGTCCGGCGGCTCTCGTCGGCGATCGTGTCGTGTCGCACGGTCCGCGCCGGTGGTTACGTGGGGTCCGGCGGCCCTTGTCGGCGGTCATGCCGGGGCCGGCGGCCCTCGCCGATGATCCCGCCGCCTCCCACGGCCCCCGCCGCCTACCTGCCACGGCCCCCGCCGCCCATCCCGCCGCCCCCCACACCCCTCCCCGCCGATTCGACCCCGACCGGCGCCCACCCGGGGACCGACCGGCCCAAGCGGAGCACCACGCGGCCGCACACGCTGGAGGAGCGGGGTACCCACCCGTATCCGTCGGGGGGACCGACTGGAGGAGGCGACGGGTCATGAGCGGACCGGTCTCGTCGGCGGCGGCCGAGAGCATGCCCATGAGCGACCTCGGACGCCGCCTCGCGCTGCGGCGCGCACGACTCGGCCTCTCCCGGCACGAGGTCGCCGCCCGGGCCGGCATGGCCCCCAGCTATCTGCGCTATCTGGAGGAACAGTCCGTCGCCGCACCGGGCATCGGCGCGCTGATACGGCTGGCCGAGGCGCTGCACACCACGGTCACGGAACTGACCGGCGGCCAGGCCGCACGGCCGCCCGGACCGGGCCGGGCCGCCCCGCACGCCGAGTTCACCGAGCTCACCATGGCGCAGTGCCGCACCCTGCTCTCCACGCACGGCGTGGGACGTCTCGCCGTACCCACCGCGACCGGACCCGTCGTCGTCCCCGTCAACTACACCGTCCTCGACGGCACGATCGTCTTCCGTACCCGCGTCGGCACGACACCGGCGCAGGCCGCCGGCTGCCAGGTCGCCTTCGAGGTCGACCGCATCGACGACGCCTTCAGCAGCGGCTGGAGCGTCCTCGTCCGCGGCCACGCCCGGACCGTGACCGACCCCGAGGAGGTGCGCCGGCTCGACGAGCGGGCGTACAGCGCCCCCTGGGCGGGCGGTCGGCGCGCGCTGTGGGTGCGGATCGATCCCCGGACCGTCAGTGGACGCCGGATTGCGGTCTGACAAGGGCTGTTGTCGGGCGAGCCCGGGACTCTTGGCCCTTCGTACGGCACCGGCGATGACGAACGATGGAGAAAGAGCACATACCGCTTCAATCGGCGAAAGACGGACTGGCCATGTACCGCAACGACGGATTCCGCGAACTCCAACGGCAGGAGTGTCTGCGGCTGCTGGCCAAGGTGCCGGTCGGCCGTATCGTCCACACCCGCCACGCGCTGCCGGCCGTCCTGCCGGTCAACTTCGGCCTGGAGGACGACGGCACGGTGCTGCTGTGCACCGCCGCCGACTCGGAGCTGGTACGTGCCGTCGACGGCGCCGTGGTCGCCTTCGAGGCCGACCAGGTCGACGCCGTCACGCACTCCGGGTGGAGCGTCGTCGTCACCGGCTCCGCCACGGTGGTCACCGACCCCGTCGAGACCGCACGCCTGGAGCGCACCGGGCCGCGCTCCTGGGTGCCCTCGCCGGACCAGGTCTTCGTCCGTATCGAGCCCGAACTGGTGACCGGCCGCGAGCTGGTCGGCGGACGCACGCTGTACGGCGTCGACCTGTCGTCCTGCTGAGCTGCGGGACGCCTGGGCCGTATGGCCCGCCCAAGGGTTCGCCCGGCCCCTGCCGCGAACTCCCGCACGCGACGAGCATCGGGAGCACCGAGAGGAAGGGAGAGCAGCCATGACTCCCCAGCACGTGGTCGTAGGAACGGACGGAACCCTGATCGCCGTACGGGCCCTCGACTGGGCGTCGGACGAGGCCGCGCGGCGCGCCGCCGTTCTGCGGGTCGTGTACGCCGTACCCGACCGGGACGAGGCCGCACCGGTCCTCGCGTCCGCCGTCGCCCGCGTCCACGCACGCCATCCCGGTCTGCGGGTGACGTCGAAGTCCGTGACCGGCGGCGCCGCGGCCGGACTGGCGCGGGAGAGCGAGGGCGCCGCCCTCACCGTCGTCGGTACCCGGGGCCTCGGCGCGGTCACCGGTCTGCTGGCCCGCTCGGTGAGCCTGGGTCTTGCCGCGCACGTGTCGAGCCCGCTGCTCGTCGTACGCGGCGACCACCCGTGCGACGGCACGCGCCCGGTGCTGCTCGGCCTGGAGAGCGACGCCGACGCCGAGGCGGCCGCCTACGCCTTCGAGGAGGCCGAGCGCCGGGGTGTCGGGCTGCGGGTCGTGCACTCCTGGAGCCACCGGTTCGTCACCCCCGAACTGCCCTCGCTGATCCCCGCCACCAGCCCCGGACAGCGCGCACAGGCCCGGCACGGCCGGGCCGAGGACGCGGTGCCGCGGTTCAGCCTGGCGGACCTTCAGGAGCGCCACCCCGAGGTCGACGTGCAGGCCCGCACGGTCCGCACCGGACCGGCCCGCGCCCTGCTGGAGGCCACGCGCGAGGCCGCCGTCGTCGTGATCGGTACACACCGCCGGCATGGCCGGTTCGGGCCGCAGCTCGGCCCCGTCGCGCACACGCTGGTGCACCGCGGGCACTGTCCCGTGGTGCTGGTGCCGGCAGCCTGATCACACCACCGGGGTCAGGCGGAGTCGAGCCGGACCCCGGTGACCAGGTCCGGGCGGATGCGGATCGCGTAGTCCATCGTCCGCTCCACCCACGGGTGCAGCACGGACGTGTAGCGGGCCAGTTCGTCCGCGTCGGTGATCAGATGGGCGTACCCGGTGACGACCACGCTCCACCCCAGGTGCGTGAGCGGATCGATGACGTCGGCCTCGTAGGCCACCACCACACCGGGCGCGCCGGCCTGCCGGGTCCGGGAGGTCAGGGCCGCTCCCTCGTGGGTGCGGATGACGATGTCGCCGCCGTCCAGGACATGGTTGACCGGGCGGATCGTCGGCAGCGCGTGCTGCGTGAAGACGATCCGCCCGAAGGAGACGCTGCCCAGCAGCCGCAGGGCCTCGGCGCTGTCGAGCTCGATGCTCCGGCGCGGTCCTGCGGTCGTCGGTGAGCCGTTGTCGTGGGGCATGGCGGGTTTCCGTACGGGTCGTGGCGGGTGAACCTTCGGCGCGGCTGCGTTCGATCAGATCATTCGAACCGGGAAACGGCCGGTCGGGCTAGGGCCGTTCGGCCCCGGCCCGGGTCCGGCCGACCCGTAGCGCTTCGCTCACGCATCGGCGGGGCCACCGCGCCACGGGGGAGGCGTGGCCGACCTGCGTGCCGTGTCTCCCCGGTGCACCGCGCGATCGGTCCGGCCGCGCAGCCGGTCCTGCAGGCGGTCCGCCAGCTCGTGCGCGCTCGCCTCCGTGGCATGGACGACCACCAGCTCGTCGCCCACCCGGATCTCGGCCGCGGCCGACCACGGCAGGTCGACGTGCTGGGCCGCGGCCCGGGTGACGCGCACCTCGCCGCCCACCGGGATCCCGGGACGGTCCAGGGCCGCTTCGACCTTCGCCCGGACGTAGGCGAGAGCTTCCTCGTCCACCTCGCCCGTCGCGCGCACGCGGATCCCGTTGTCTGCGGCAGTCATGTGCCCCACTCCTTCTGGTCGTCCGGTGGGTTTCCACCCTCCTGCGATCACCGGCCGCGCCCCAGGGCCGGCCGGCCCCGGTCAACCGGGCCGAGCGTCCCGTCGCGCCTGCGGGGTACCCGCGCCGAAGGACCGGAATCAGGGCCGACCGGCCCTGGTCGTCCGGCCCCGACCGGACGAAGATCGCAGCAGGACACCGACCCGTGTACGGCACACCCGGCACGGCTAACAGAACGAGGAGCATCCGATGGCGGACGGCGCACGGCCGGGCCCCGACAACCCGATCCGGGTCTTCCTGCTGGACGACCACGAGGTGGTACGGCGGGGGGTGCACGACATGCTCAACGATGAGCCGGACATCTCGGTGGTCGGCGAGGCCGGCACCGTGGAGCAGGCCCTGGTCCGCGTGCCCGCCCTGCGCCCGCAGGTCGCGGTGCTCGACGTCCGCCTGCCCGACGGCGACGGCGTGACCGTGTGCCGGGAGCTGCGTTCACGGATGCCGGAGCTGGCCTGTCTGATGCTGACCTCCTTCGACGACGAGGAGGCCCTGCTGGACTCGATCATGGCCGGGGCCTCCGGGTACGTGCTGAAGCAGATCCAGGGCTCGGACCTGGTGTCGGCCGTGCGCACGGTCGCCGCCGGCCAGTCCCTGCTCGACCCGAGCGCCACCACCAAGCTGATGGCGCGGCTGCGCCACGAGCAGCAGCAGGAGGCGGCACCGGAGCCGCTGCCCGGCCTGACCGGCCGCGAGCGGGAGATCCTCGCCCTGATCGGCGAGGGCCTGACCAACCGGCAGATCGGGCAGCGGCTCTTCCTCGCGGAGAAGACCGTCAAGAACCACATCTCCCGGCTGCTGGCCAAGCTCGGCGTGGAACGGCGCATCCAGGCCGCCGTCATCGCCACCCAGGCCCAGGACCGGCTGCGGCAGCAAGAGGGGCGTTAGTCCCGGGGCCCGGCCCCGTACGGCCCCTGCCGGAGCCGACGGGCCGCCGGGAGGCTGGTGGTGACACGGACGACCCCAGGGGAGGACGACGGACATGAGCGTGCGCGTGGGCATCAACGGCTTCGGCCGCATCGGACGCAACTACCTGCGCTGCGTGCTGGAGCGCGCGGAGACCGCGGCCGGCACACCGGTCGAGGTCGTGGCGGTCAACGACATCACCTCGCCGGCGACGCTGGCCCATCTGCTGGCACACGACTCGACGTACGGCCGCCTCGGCCGCCCCGTCGAGCACGACGAGACCTCGATCACCGTGGACGGCCACCGCGTGGCCGTCACCGCCGAGCGCGACCCGGCCGCCCTGGCCTGGGCCGACCTCGGCGTCGACGTGGTCATCGAGTCCACCGGCCGCTTCCGTACCCGGGAACAGGCCGGAGCCCACCTGAAGGCCGGCGCGCGCAAGGTGCTGCTCTCCGTGCCCGGCAAGGACGTCGACGCCACCGTGGTGATGGGCGTCAACGAGGGCAGCTACGACCCGGAGCACGACCACGTCGTCTCCAACGCCTCCTGCACCACCAACTGCGTGGCCCCCATGGTCAAGGTCCTCGACGAGCACTTCGGCATCGTCAAGGGACTGATGACCACCATCCACGGCTACACCAACGACCAGGTGGTCCTGGACGGCCCGCACAAGGACCTGCGCCGCGGCCGCAGCGCCGCCGTCAACATCATTCCCACGTCCACCGGCGCCGCCCGCGCCGTCGGCCTCGTCCTGCCCGAGCTGGCCGGCACCCTGGACGGGATCGCCGTACGCGTGCCCGTGGAGGACGGCTCGCTGACCGACCTGAGTGTGGTCCTGGAGCGGCCCGTGACGGCCAAGGAGGTCAACGCGGCCTACCGCGAGGCGGCCGACGGCCCGTTGAAGGGGATCCTGCGGGTCTCCGACGCCCCGATCGTCTCCCGCGACATCGTGGGCGACCCGGCCTCCTGCGTCCTGGACGCCCCGCTGACCCAGGCGCACGGCGACCTCGTCAAGGTCTTCGGCTGGTACGACAACGAATGGGGCTACACCCACCGGCTGCTCGATCTCACCGAGTACGTGGCCGCCCGCCTCCCGCGCGGCTGACCAGTAGCACCCCTGCCCGCCGGGCGACCCGGCCCGATGCCATGTTGCCCCGCGCCATGGACCGTTACCGTGGCACATGACCGCCAGGGTTGGCGACGGGTCGAGGGGACGTGGAGGAGCACGGGTGGAAAGCCAGGAGCAGGCCGGTCAGGCCCGCGTACGGCTGCCGCAGCTGAAGCTGGACGAGCTGCTGGAGGAGCTGCAGGCCCGCCTGGACGCGGCCCGGGGCACCCGCGACCGGGTGCACAGCCTGTTGGAGGCGGTGCTCTCGGTCGGCCGGGAACTCGACCTCGAACAGGTGCTGCACAGCATCGTGGAGGCCGCGGCCGTGCTGGTCGACGCGCAGTACGCCGCACTCGGCGTGATCGGGCCGGACGGCAGGCGGCTGTCCGCCTTCCACACGGTCGGCGTCAGCGAGGAACAGATCGCCAGGATCGGTCCCTTCCCGGAGGGCCACGGCATCCTGGGCGAGCTCATCCGGCATCCCGAGCCGCTGCGGCTGGTGAAGCTGTCGGAGCACCCCGCCTCCTACGGCTTCCCGCCCCACCATCCGCCGATGAACAGCTTCCTCGGCGTCCCGATCCGGGTGCGCGACCAGGTCTTCGGCAATCTGTACCTGACCGAGAAGGCCGGTGGCGCGCAGTTCGACGAGGAGGACGAGTCGGTCCTGTCGACGCTGGCCGTCGCGGCCGGTGTCGCCATCGACAACGCCCGCCTGTACGAGGAGTCCCGGCTGCGGGAGCGCTGGCTCCAGGCCAATGCCGAGATCACCCACAGCCTGATGTCCGGCGCCGAGCGCGGCGAGGCGCTCGGTCTGATCGCCCGGCGGGCCAGCGACATCATCGGCGCGGCGCTCGCCGTGGTCGCCATGCCGGTGGAGGACACCGACTCGCTGCGGGTGGAACTGGCCGTCGGCCGGCACGCGGAGGAACACCGCGGGCTGGTCGTGGCGGTCGGCGACAGCCTCATCGGCCAGGCGTTCACCGCCGCCGAGCCCGTCACCTGCCCCGACGTCGTCCACGACGAGCGCGTCAGCAACCCCGAACCCCGGTTCACCGGGCTCGGGCCGGCCGTCGCCGTCCCCATCGGGACCGGAGAAGTCGTCCGCGGTGTCGTGCTGCTCGTGCGCGAGACGGGCAGGCCGGTGTTCTCCGACAAGGAGACCGTCCCGTTGCGGGGCTTCGCCGCGCAGGCCGCGATCGCGATGGAACTCGCCGAGCGCCGCCGGGACGCCGAGGTGATCGCGGTGCTCAAGGACCGCGACCGGATCGCCCGTGACCTGCACGACCTGGCGATCCAGCGGCTGTTCGCGACCGGCATGACATTGCAGAGCGCGGGCCGCTTCATCGAGCACCCCGAGGCCGGGGACCGCGTGGCGCGGGCCGTGGACGACCTCGACGAGACCATCAAGATCATCCGGTCGACGATCTTCGGGCTGCGGGCGCGCGAGGGCGCCGCCGGGTCGGGGCTGCGGGCCCGCGTCGTACGGGTGTCCGGGGAGGCCGCCCCGGTGCTCGGATTCGCCCCCAGCGTGCGGATGGAGGGCCTGGTCGACACGGACGTGCCCCGGGACATCGCCGACCATGTGGTGGCCGTGCTCTCCGAGGCCCTCACCAACGTCGCCCGGCACGCCCGGGCGGGCCGGGCCGAGGTGGTCCTGGAGACCGACGGCCGCGAGGTGCGTCTGACGGTGACCGACAACGGCGTGGGCACCCCGCCGGACGGGCGGCGCAGCGGCCTGCGCAACATGGCCGAGCGGGCCGAGCAGCTCGGCGGCGAGCTGGAACTGAGCACTCCGGAGGGCGGCGGAACCCGGCTGTGCTGGCGGGTGCCGCTGCCGGCGGGCGAGGCCTGAGGCGGCGGCGCTTGGGCCTAATGGCCCCATGTACGGGCCGTTCGGATCTGTCCACCGACGGGTGGCCCGTGCCAGGCTGTCGCCGAGCCCACGAACGGTACGGCGGTTTGGGGACCGCCGAGTGCGGCTCCTCGGGAGGCAAGGACGGCCACCCTTGCCCCTGCCGGGCCCGCACCGACACTACCGCGCTGGGGACGCGCGGCGGGCGGGCGGATGGCGGGCCCGGCATATCCCGCGACGGTTAACGCGTGTATTTGCGGATGCGGTAGCGCAGCCCGGAGGCGGAGGACTGCCAGCCCTGGTCCTCGGTGACCTGCCAGCTCGGGTCCGGCACCGGGGCGTAGGTGTCGCCGGCCACCTTCGTGTCGACCTCGGTCACCGAGAGTGCCGTGGCGTGCTCCATGGCCGCGCGGTAGATCTCCCCGCCGCCGATCACCCACACCGCGCCCAAGGCGGCCGTCTCCGGCGGCTCGGCCGCAAGCTCCAGCGCCTCGGTGACGGACCCGGCGCGTTCCGCGCCCTCGGCCGCCCACCGCGGATTGCGCGTCACCACGATGTTGCGCCGGCCGGCCAGCGGGCGGAAGCGCGCGGGCAGCGAGTCCCACGTCCTGCGGCCCATCACCACGGGATGCCCCAGGGTGGTCGCCTTGAAGTGCGCCATGTCCTCGGGCAGCCGCCACGGAATCGCGTTGCCCGCGCCGATCACGCCGTCGAGGCTCTGCGCCCAGATCAGCCCGACGTTCACACCGCCACCGGGGCCTTGATCGCGGGGTGGTGCCGGTAGTCGAGCACTTCCACGTCGGAGTAGGCGTAGTCGAAGAGCGAGTCGGCCCGGCGCAGCCGCAGCTGCGGGAACTCGTACGGGGTCCGCGACAGCTGCTCGGTCACCTGCTCCACATGGTTGTCGTAGATGTGGCAGTCGCCGCCGGTCCAGATGAAGTCACCCGGCTCCAGGCCGGCCTGCTGCGCCACCATGTGCGTGAGCAGGGCGTAGCTGGCGATGTTGAACGGGACGCCGAGGAACAGGTCCGCGCTGCGCTGGTACAGCTGGCAGGAGAGCCTGCCGTCGGCGACGTAGAACTGGAAGAAGGCGTGGCACGGTGCGAGGGCCATCTTGTCCAGCTCGGCGACGTTCCAGGCGGAGACGATCATCCGGCGGGAGTCCGGGTCGCGGCGCAGCGTGTCGAGGACCTCGCTGATCTGGTCGATGTGGCTGCCGTCCGGGGTGGGCCAGGAGCGCCACTGTGCGCCGTAGACCGGGCCGAGGTCGCCGTTCGCGTCCGCCCATTCGTCCCAGATGGTCACGCCGTGCTCGTGCAACCAGCCGACGTTCGAGTCGCCGCGCAGGAACCACAGCAGTTCGTACACGATGGACTTCAGGTGCACCTTCTTGGTGGTGACCAGCGGGAACCCCTGGGAGAGGTCGTAGCGCAGTTGGTGCCCGAAGACACTTCGGGTGCCGGTGCCCGTCCGGTCGGCCTTGGCCGTCCCGGAGGTGAGCACCAGTCGCAACAGGTCTTCGTACTGAGTGTTCGCCACGGCCGACGATTCTACTGGTCAGCTGCGGGGCAGCGCCCACGGGCTCACCCGTGCGGCACGATCGCGACCGGGCACCGGACGTGGTGCATCACCGCGTGGGCGACCGGCCCGGTGTGCATGCCGAGCCTGGCGGGGCGGATCTTGCGGCCGACGGCCAGCAGACCGGCGTCCTGGGTGGCGTCCAGCAGCTGCTGGGCGGCACGGCCCTCCTCCACCACCGTCACGACCTCCACCGTGGGGTACTTCTCCCGCCACGGCGCGAGCACGGCATCGAGCGCCCGCTCGGCGGCCCGACCCACGTCCCTGCGCGCCTTGGCCTCCAGCGCGGTCGGCACGTACGGCAGACGCCACGCGTGCACCACCCTCAGCGGTGCGGCCCGCAGCCGCGCGCTCTCGAAGGCGAACGCGAGCAGGTCCTCGCACCGCTGCGCCGGGTCCACGCCCACCACGACGGGGCGGTACGGCGCATGGGCCGACGGCCGGCCGTGCTCGTCCGGCAGGTGCTCGTCCTCCAGGGACTGCCCGGCCCGGACCAGCACGACGGGACGCGCCACATGGGCCACCGTCGCCAGCGCCACGGAACCGGCCATGAACCCGCCGAACCCGCTGAACGCCCGGCTGCCCAGGACCAGCAGCTCGGCCTCCTCGCCCGCCGCGACCAGGGCGTCGGGCGCGGAGCGGGAGACCTGGTCGGCGCTCAGATACACCTGCGGGTAACGCTCGTTGAGCCGGTCCATGGCGCCGCGCAGGATCCGCCGCGACCAGTAACGCGGCGCCTCCAGCTCGGGCAGCTCCGACTCGTCGGGCGACGCACCGCCCTCCCAGGCGTGCACCAACCGCAGCGGCAGGTCGCGCCGGAGCGCCTCGCGGGCCGCCCAGTCGGCGGCGGCGAGGCTCTCACGCGAACCGTCCAGCCCTACGACGACGGGGTGACGCATGGCCACACCTCCCCGGGCCGGTGCCCGCACTCCGCTGTGCGGGCTCCTTCGCCTCCAGCATCCCCGCCGGGGCAGCGCCCGGGCCAGGGGCCACAGCGGCCCTCACTCGGGGCCGAACGACCCTTTCCCGCTGGTCAGTACGGGTTCCGGGGCCGCCTCGTGCGGGGTGGCCGCCCGGCGTACCGCGGTGCAGGTGAAGACCAGGGCGGCGGCCGCGACCGCGGCGAGCAGCAGCAGGCCGACGGCGTAGGAGTCGTAGGCGCCGTAGAGGGAGCCCATCACCAGGGGCGGTACGAAGCCGCCCAGGCCGCCGGCCGCCCCGACGACGCCGGTGACCGAGCCGGTCTGCTGCGGTGGCGTCAGCAGGGCCACGAAGGCGAACGTCGCGCCGCTGCCCGCGCCGAGCGCTGCCGCCATCGACAGGAACGCGATGGTGCCCAGCGGGGCGAGGGAGGGCGTCAGGGACTGCACGAGCGCGCCCGCGACGACCACCGCCAGCGAACCGGCCAGCACCCGCACCGGCCCGATACGGTCCGACAGCCAGCCGCCGACCGGCCGCATCGCCACCGCGAGCAGCACGAACCCGGCCATGCGGTTGGCGGCGTCGGACTGGGAGAGGCCGTAGGCGGTCTTGAGGTAGGTCGGCAGATAGACCGAGAAGGCGACATAGCCGCCGAACGCCACCGCGTACAGGGCGGAGGCCTGCCAGGTGATGCTCAGCCTGAGCGTGGCCTGCAGGCGCTTGAGCATCGGCTCGGCCGGCGCCGTGCGTCCGGGCGCGTCCCTGAGGACGACCGCGGCCACGACCGCGTAGACCACGAGGACCACGGCGGTGACCACGAAGGGGTTCGCGGTGCCGTGCGCGTCCACCAGCTTCACCGTGGTCAGGGCGCTGATCGCGGTGCCGCCCATGCCCATGCCGAAGACACCGATGGCGAACCCGCGCCGCTCGGGCGGGAACCAGGCGCTGACGAACGGCACGCCGACGGCGAACGCCGTGCCGCCGATCCCGAGGAAGAACCCGCCGGCCAGCAGCGCCGCCAGCGAGGAGTGGCCGGCCAGCCCCAGATAGAGCACCGGCACGACCGTGGCGGCGGACACCAGCGGGAACATCACCCGCCCGCCGTAGCGGTCGGTCAGCGCGCCCACCGGGATCCGGCCCAGCGAGCCCACCACCACCGGCACGGCCACCAGCAGCGACTGCTCGAACGAGGACAGCTCCAGCGTGTCCTTGAACCGCGGTCCGAGCGGGCTGAGCAGGGCCCAGGCCCAGAAGTTCACGGCGAACCCGAGCGTGGCCAGGGTCAGCATCAGCCAGGCACGGGGGGACACCTGGGGAGTGGCGGGTTCGCCGGGTGGTGGCTTGGGCATCTCGGGGTCCCTTCCGCGGGCCGGTACGGCCGCATCCGTCAACGGGTGGCTCCGTGATCAGATTCGCCGATCACCGGTCCCGCTGCCCGTGGGCCGGACGGCCTCGTGGGCCGTCCGGGCGGCCCACGACCTCGGCGGCAGCCCGGGACCGACCGGTCCGCCAGGGCGGGCCGTTCGGCCCAGGGTGGCGGCGGGGAGGGCGGCCTAGCGTTCCTGGCCATGGAGAACGAAGACAAGGCGCGTTCGCCGCACCGGCGCGCCGCAGAGGGCTGGCCCCTGGCCGCCCGCCGGCTGCTGACCCGCCGTGAGGTCTCGGCCGACGGCCGCGCCGTGTTCGGTGAGGGCGACCCCAAGTGGGAGGGCTTCTACCGGGACCGCTGGGCGCACGACAAGGTGGTGCGCTCCACGCACGGCGTCAACTGCACCGGTTCCTGTTCATGGATGGTGTACGTCAAGGACGGCATCATCACCTGGGAGCACCAGGCCACCGACTACCCGTCGATCGGTACGGACTGCCCCGAGTACGAGCCGCGCGGCTGCCCGCGCGGAGCCTCCTTCTCCTGGTACACCTACTCGCCCAGCCGGGTGCGCTACCCGTACGTCCGTGGCGAGCTGCTGAAGCTGTGGCGCGAGGCGCGCAAGCGCCTCGGTGATCCCGTGGCCGCCTGGGCCGAGATCACCGGCGACCCGGCGAAGGCCCGCGCCTACAAGCGCGCCCGCGGCAAGGGCGGCCTGGTCCGCGCGGACTGGGACGAGGTGGCCGAACTGGTCGCCGCCGCCCATGTGCACACCATCAAGACCTACGGCCCCGACCGCGTCGCCGGCTTCTCCCCGATCCCGGCGATGTCCATGGCGTCCTTCGCGGCCGGCGCCCGCTTCATGTCGCTGATCGGCGGCACCCTGCTGTCCTTCTACGACTGGTACGCCGACCTGCCCATCGCCTCGCCGCAGGTCTTCGGCGACCAGACGGACGTGCCCGAGGCCGCCGACTGGTGGAACGCCGGCTACCTGGTGATGTGGGGCTCCAACATCCCCGTCACCCGCACCCCGGACGCGCACTTCCTCACCGAGACCCGCTACAACGGCACCAAGGTCGTCGCGGTCAGCCCCGACTACGCCGACAACGTCAAGTTCGCCGACGAGTGGCTCGCCCCGCACCCCGGCACGGACGGGGCGCTGGCGATGGCCATGGGCCATGTGATCCTGCGCGAGTTCCTGGTCGACCGCGAAGTGCCCTACTTCCAGAACTACTTGAGGACGTTCACGGACGCGCCGTTCCTGGTGACGCTGCGCGAGCACGACCACGGTCTGGTCCCCGACGGGTTCCTGACGGCCGCCGACCTCGGCCGTTCGGAGGAGCACGCCGACTTCAAGACCGTGCTGCTGGACCGGGCCACCGGTGAACCGGTGGTGCCCGGCGGCTCGCTCGGCTTCCGCTGGGGGGAGGCCGGGCGCGGCCGCTGGAACCTCGACCTGGGCGACGTGGTCCCCGAGTTGAGCCTGATCGACCGCCCCGAGGACACCGTCGAGATCGCCCTGCCCCGCTTTGACGAGGGCGCCACCGAGGGCGGCTCGACGATGGTCCGGGGCGTGCCCGTGCGCAGGATCGGCGGACGGCTCGTCACCACCGTCTTCGACCTGATGCTCGCCCAGTACGGCGTTCACCGCCCCGGTCTGCCCGGCGCCTGGCCGACGTCGTACGAGGACGCCGCGCAGCCCTACACCCCCGCCTGGCAGGAGACGATCACCTCCGTCCCCGCCGAGCAGGCCGCCCGCATCGCCCGCGAGTTCGCCCGCAACGCCGAGCGCACCGAGGGCCGTTCGATGATCGCGATGGGTGCCGGCACCAACCACTGGTTCCACTCCGACACGATCTACCGCGCTTTCCTGGCGCTGACGACCATGACCGGCTGCCAGGGCGTCAACGGCGGCGGCTGGGCCCACTACGTCGGCCAGGAGAAGATCCGCCCGATCACCGGACTCCAGCACCTGGCCTTCGCCTTCGACTGGCAGCGGCCCACCCGGCACATGGCCGGCACCTCCTACTGGTACCTGAACACCGACCAGTGGCGCTACGAGGCCTTCGGCCCCGACGAGCTGGCCTCCCCGCTGGGGCAGGGCCGGTTCGCGGGCAAGGGCTTCGCCGACTGCCTCGCCCAGGCCGTCCGGCTCGGCTGGACGCCGGGCCACCCCGGCTTCAACCGCAACCCGCTGGATTTGACGGACGAGGCGGCCGCCAAGGGGCGGCCGGTCGCCGAGCACATCGTGGACGAACTGAAGGCCCAGCGGCTGAAGTTCGCCGCCGAGGACCCCGACGACCCGGCCAACTTCCCGCGCGTGCTCACCGTCTGGCGGGCCAACCTGCTCGGCTCCTCCGGCAAGGGCAACGAGTACTTCCTGCGCCACCTGCTCGGCACCGACAGCGCCGTTCGCAGCGAGGAGGCGCCGCCCGACGCCCGCCCGAAGGACGTGGTGTGGCGGGAGGAGGCCCCCGAGGGCAAGCTCGACCTGCTGGTCACCATGGACTTCCGGATGACCTCCACCGGCCTGCTCGCCGACGTGGTCCTGCCGGCCGCGACCTGGTACGAGAAGGACGACCTGTCCAGCACGGACATGCACCCCTTCGTGCACGCCTTCACCCCGGCCATCGCCCCGCCCTGGCAGGCCCGCACCGACTACGACACGTTCCTGACGATCGCCGACAGGTTCAGCGCCCTGGCCGCCGATCACCTCGGCACCCGCACCGACGTCCTGGCCGTGCCCCTGCTGCACGACACCCCCGACGAACTCGCCCAGCCCGGCGGCGTCGTACGGGACTGGCGGACGGGGGAGTGCGAGCCGATCCCCGGCAGGACCATGCCGAAACTCGTGGTCATCGAGCGCGACTACGCCGCCGTCGCCGAGAAGATCCGCGCCATCGGCCCGCTCCTCGACACCCTCGGCACCACCACCAAGGGCATCACCGTCCACCCCGACCGCGAGATCGAGGAACTGCGCCGCCGCTGCGGCACGGTCCGCGACGGAGTGGCCGCCGGGCGGCCCTCGCTGGCCACCGCCACGGAAATGTGCGAGGCGATCCTCGCCCTGTCCGGCACCACCAACGGCCGTCTCGCCACCGAGGGGTTCCGGGAACTCCAGGCGCAGACCGGCAGCGAAGGACTGGTGGAACTCGCCGCCGAGCGCGAGGCCGAGCGGATCACCTTCGCCGACACCCGCACCCAGCCCCGCGCGGTCATGACGTCGTACGAGTGGTCCGGCAGCGAGACCGGCGGGCGCCGCTACTCGCCGTTCGTCATCAACACCGAGCACAAGAAGCCCTGGCACACCCTCACCGGACGCCAGCACTTCTTCGTCAGCCACGACTGGATCGCCGAACTCGGCGAGCAACTCCCCGTCTACCGGCCGCCGTTGGACGCCCGCCGCCACTACGGCGACGAGCACCTGAACGACGGGCAGGCGGAGGTGACGGTCCGTTACCTCACCCCGCACTCCAAGTGGTCCATCCACTCCGAGTACCAGGACAACGCCTACATGCTCGCCCTCTCCCGCGGCGGCCCCGTGATCTGGATGTCCACCGCCGACGCCGAGAAGATCGGCGTCAAGGACAACGAGTGGATCGAGGCGTACAACCGCAACGGCGTGGTCGCTGCCAGGGCCGTGGTCACCCACCGGATGCCCGCGGGAACCGTGTACATGTACCACGCCAAGGACCGCACGGTGAACGTCCCGAAGACCGAGGTCAGCGGCAAGCGCGGCGGCATCCACAACTCCCTGACCCGGCTGCTGCTCAAGCCCACCCATCTCGCGGGCGGCTACGCCCAGTTCACCTACGCCTTCAACTACTACGGCCCGACCGGAAACCAGCGCGACGAGGTCACGGTCATCCGCCGTCGCTCGCAGGAGGTGCAGTACTGATGCGTGTGATGGCACAGATCGCGATGGTGATGAACCTCGACAAGTGCATCGGCTGCCACACCTGCTCGGTCACCTGCAAGCAGACGTGGTCCAACCGGCCCGGTGTCGAGTACGCCTGGTTCAACAACGTCGAGACCAAGCCCGGCGTCGGCTACCCCCGCCGCTACGAGGACCAGGAGCAGTGGAAGGGCGGCTGGATGCTCGACAGGCGGGGCCGCCTGGTCCTGCGTTCCGGCGGCCGCGTCAAGCGCCTGCTGTCGCTGTTCTCCAACCCGGACCTGCCCGCCATCGAGGACTACTACGAGCCGGTCACCTACGACTACGACACCCTCGTCAACGCGCCCGCCGGCCAGGACATCCCGGTCGCCCGCCCCCGCTCCGTCCTCACCGGCAAACCCACCGCCATCACCTGGGGCGCCAACTGGGAGGACAGCCTGGGCGGCGCGCCCGAACACGCGGGCGCCGACCCCAACCTGACCGGCGAATGGGCCGAGAAGGTGAAGTTCGAGTTCGAGCAGACCTTCCTCTTCCACCTGCCCCGCCTGTGCGAGCACTGCCTCAACCCCGCCTGTGTATCGGCCTGTCCGTCGGGCGCGCTGTACAAGCGGGTCGAGGACGGCATCGTCCTGGTCGACCAGAACCGCTGCCGGGGCTGGCGGATGTGCGTGACGGCCTGCCCGTACAAGAAGGTCTACGTCAACCACGCCACCGGCAAGGCCGAGAAGTGCACCTTCTGCTTCCCGCGCATCGAGGCCGGCCAGCCCACCGTCTGCTCCGAGACCTGCGTCGGCCGCCTGCGCTACCTCGGCCTGCTCCTCTACGACGCCGACCGCGTCGGCGAGGCCGCCGCCACCCCCGACGAGCGGGACCTGCTGGACGCCCAGCGGGGTGTGTTCCTCGACCCGCACGACCCCGAAGTGGCCGCCGCGGCACGGGAGTCCGGCATCCCCGAGGACTGGCTGGCCGCCGCCCGCCGCTCCCCGGTGTACGACCTGGTCTCCCGGTACAGGGTGGCGCTGCCGCTGCACCCGGAGTACCGGACGCTGCCCATGGTCTGGTACGTGCCCCCGCTCTCGCCCGTGCTGGACGCGGTGAGCGAGGCGGGCGGCAACCAGGACGACCCCGACCACGTGTTCGCCGCCGTCACCCGGCTGCGCATCCCGCTGGACTACCTGGCGAACCTGTTCACCGCCGGGGACACCGACGTCGTGGCGGGCGTGCTGATGAAACTCACCGCCCTGCGCTCGCACATGCGCTCCCGCACCCTCGGCGAGAGCGGCGAGGAGAGCGCGCTCAAGGCCGTCGGGCTCACCGCCCGGGAGGCGGAGGACCTGCACCGGCTGCTCGCCGTCGCCAAGTACGAGGACCGGTACGTCGTTCCGGCCGCGCACAAGGAGGACGCGGCCGCGCTGACCGCGATGGAGAACCGCTGCCCGGTCGAATCGTCCGGTGCGGACCGGCGTGTGCTGCTCGGCATCCCCACCCTGCGCCGCACCCCGACGGGAGACCCCCAATGAGCCCCCTGCCCACAACCGTGCCGGCGATCGTCCGCACCCGTATCCGGGCCGCCGTCCGCCGCCACGCGGCGACGGATCCGGTCGAGGCCGAACGGCGCGGCCTGCTGCTGCGGCTGATGTCCCTGATGCTCCAGTACCCCGACCCCGAACTCGTCGCCGCCCGGCCCGGCATCGCCGACGCGGTCGCGGCCCTGCCCGAGTCGCCGGCCGCCGTCGAACTGGCCGCTTTCACCGACTGGTTCGCCCACCAGGAGCCGGACACACTCGCCCGGCACTACGTCGACATGTTCGACCTGCGCCGCAAGAGCAGCCTCTACCTCACCTACTACCTGCACGGCGACACCCGGCGCCGCGGCATGGCCCTGCTGTCGCTCGCCCAGCGCTACCGGGCCGCCGGCTGGGACACCGAAGGCAGCGAACTGCCCGACTACCTCCCGGTCGTCCTGGAGTTCGCGGCGCTGTCCGGGCCGGGCAAGGGCGAGGCGCCGCTGCGGCAGCACCGGCGCGGGCTCCAACTGATCCACCGGTCGCTGTGCGACGCCGACTCGCCCTACCGGCACGTCCTGGCCGCGCTGCTGTCCCTGCTGCCGCCGCCGACCGACGCGGACCTCCGGGCGGTCGCCGAACTGGCCGCGCAGGGCCCGCCGATCGAGGACGTCGGCCTGACCCCGTACCCGACCCCCGTGAACCCCGAGGACAGTCACCGATGAACGCGTCCGGCACCGACCTCCTGCTGTGGGTCGCCTTCCCCTACATCTGCCTGGCCGTGTTCGCCGTCGGCCACGTCTGGCGCTACCGGCACGACCAGTTCGGCTGGACCACCCACACCAGCCAGCTCCTCGAACACCGCTGGCTGCGCTGGGGCAGCCCGCTGTTCCACCTCGGCGCCTTCATGGTGATCGCCGGGCACGTGGTCGGCCTCGCCGTCCCCGCCTCCTGGACCGAGGCCGCCGGCATCGACGAGCACACCTACCACACCACCGCCGTCTGGGCCGGTTCGGTCGCGGGCCTCGCCATGGTCACCGGCCTCGGCATGCTCTGCGCCCGCCGCCTGCTGACCCGCCGGATCCGGCTCGGCACCGACCGCAGCGACAAGGTCCTCTTCCCGCTCCTGTCGGCCACCGTGGTCCTGGGCATCGCCGCGACGGCCGCCCACAACGTCTTCGGCGACGGCTACGACTACCGCGGCACCGTCTCGGTCTGGTTCCGCGGCCTGTTCACCCTCCAGCCCGAACCCGAGGCGATCAGCGGCGCACCGCTGCTGTTCCAGCTCCACGCCCTCACCGCCTGCCTGCTCTTTGCCGCCTGGCCGTTCACCCGCCTCGTCCACGTGTGGAGCGTGCCGGTCGGCTATGTCGTGCGGCCCTACCTGGTCTACCGGAGCCGCACGGGGGCGACGGGCCCTGGTCGGGGGACCGTTCGGCCCTACCGCCGGCCCGAGACCGATCGGTTCACTGCCTCCGACAGATCATGACCAGGGAGAGGACGAGGAATGTTCGTCGGGACGGAGCGGTACCGGTGATCGTGGTGGTGGGGCACGGCGATCTGACCGTGCCCACGCTGGAGTTGGTGCAGACCGAGCTGAAGGACCGCCTGGGGCGGCTCACCGAGGACGCCGGCGGTCTCGTCCGCGCGGGGGCGGGACTGCCCCTGGCGTTCGGGCGCGCGGTACGGGCAGCGGGACGCAGACTGATCGTGCTGCTGCCGACCCAGCGCTCGGTCCCCGCCGTCCTGCCGGAGCCCGACCGCTCGGCGGCCGCGGAACTGCTCATGCTGGCCGAACACGTACGGCTGCTGGGCTTCGACCCCGCCGACCGAAGCGCCTGCATCGGCGCCGACGAACAACTGGTCGCCGCCGCCCACAAACTCCTGGCCGTATGGGACGGCTCCCCGACGAACGGCAGGGACGCCACCGCCCACCTCGTCGCCTACGCCCGGGCCCGGGGCATCCCGGTGGAGGTGGTGTGGCCGAGGGGCGCGGCGCGGGTGTCCGCCGGATCCTAGGTCGTCCGGGCGACCGTGCCTCGGATCCCGGGTGTGCGTAAGAAGGGGCCCAGGGGCCGTAAGGCGGCCGAGGGATCAGCGCCTGCGGGGCCTGTGTGCGTCGGTCCCGGCGCCGAGGGCTCCATGCCGCGGGACACCAGCGCGAGCAGCATCCGGTTGACCTCGGCCGGGCGCTCCAGCGGGAGCATATGCGCTGCTCCGGGAAGGACGGCGAGTTCGGCGAAAGGGGTCCGCTCGGCGAGGGTACGGGCGTGGGAGGCCGGGGTGACCTGGTCGTCGGCGCCGACCGCGACGAGCACCGGACACCGGCCCAGGGCGGGCAGGGCTGCAAGCTGGTCGTGGGCCATGAGGGCCGGGTAACAGGCGGCGATCGTCAGGGTGGGCACCCGGGACATCGCGCGGATGGTGACTCGCGCGGCGATCGGGTCGACCGGCGCCCCGTACAACAGCGGGCGGGTCACGTGGAAGGCGAGCGGCCCGGTGCGGCGGCGCACGGCGTCCACGGTCCGGGGCAGCCGTGCGAGCGTGGGCAGGCCTGCGGCGAGCGCGACGTGCAGCAGTTTGGCCGCGGCGGGCGGCAGCCCCATCGGGGTGCCGTTCAGCTGCCCGGCGGAGGTGGACAGCAGCGCGGCTCCGGTGACGCGGGTGCCGAACAGTTCGGGGTGGGTGGCCGCCAGGGCCATGATCGCCATGCCGCCCATGGAGTGGCCCACGAGCACCACGGGCCCCTGCGGCGCGGTTGCCGCCAGGACGTGATGGAGGTCTTCGGCGAGGCGGTCGATGGTGACGGGCGCGGTGCCCAGGGTCGACCGGCCGTGGCCGCGTTGGTCATAGCTCACCAGCCGGGCGGCTCGGCCGAGGACGGGGATTTGGAAGTGCCAGGCAGTCGAATCGACCATGTAGCCGTGGCAGAGCACCACGGTCAGCGGCCCGCTCACATTTCCCGCCACGTAGGCGCGAATCCGGGCGCCGTCGTTCGTGGTGACAGCGATGGCGTGCATCGGGCTTCCTCCTCTCCCCGTACAGCTGCCCCGGAGGCCCGTTCCCACGGGGCTCAAGGGAACACTAGGGACCGGGGGGACCTGCGGGGGAGAGGTCGGGCGGGCTGCCCGAAGAGCCGTTCGGCCCCCAAACCGCACACATTCCGGCCCTTGCCGGCAGAGGCAGGCCGAGGCCGGATCGCTGTGCCCGCATCCGGCGTGGCACGCTGGAGTCATGGACGTGCGCCCTCCCGTAGTGGTGCTCCCGCCTGCGCAGGACGGGGGACGGCGGGTGACGATCCATGGTGAGCGCATGGGCACCGCCTACAGCCTCTTCGACGTGCTGGACTTCCTGCACCGCGGGGGCCTGCCCGCCACCGACACGGCGATCGACGATCCTGAACTGATCGACTGGCGCGGCGGCGGACCCTACGACTGGAACAGCACGGTGTAGTGCTGGTGCAGGCGGATCTCCCGCCCGCGGGCCTGTGCAGGATGCCGTCAGCCGAACTCTCGGACGGTGATGCCGGAGAACGTCGCCGTGCCCCCGTCCGCGTAGACGGAGATCCCGGAGTCACCCGTATCGAAGTACACCTGGTGGGACAGAACGGTGTGCCCGGCGTTGACGAAGACCTCGACGCTCTGCTTGTCCACGAGGACCTTCAGGTGCACGGACCGTGCGGCCGGGTCGATGGGCGCGTTGCTCTGACCGTAGGAGCCGAAGGAGTAGGCGGGCCGGTCGGAAGGCCGCCGGTCGACGTAGACGGACCCCTGGAAGACGCCGATGTTGGTGTGGCGAGTGCCGTCCGCCGACTTCCCGACCGACACGCCCACGTTGATTGCCTGGTCCCAGCCGATGTCGAGGTCGAGCTGGTAGGACGAGCCCTGGTACGGCAGGTCGACGCTCCCGGCGGTGGTGACGTCGCTCGGGGTGAGGGTGCGGGTGACGTGGTTCTGCAGCGTCGAGGCGGGCTGGGAGAGCAGGGAGTACCAGCCGCCCGGCTGCTTGGCCAGCCGCAGTTCGCGGACCACGGACATCTGGCCGTTGTAGCCGTCGGTGACATCGGTCGGCACATCGCGGGCCGCGTAGTGCCAGTTGTTCATCCAGGCGATCGCGAACCGGCTGGTGGCCGGGTTGGCGGCGTTGGGCCAGGTGACGGCCGCGTACCAGTCCCAGCCCCAGTCCAGCCACTGCGGGTCGCGGCTGTCGGTGGTGAAGGAGGTGCCGTTCCAGGTGCCGGTCCAGTAGGCGAACGTGTCGGGTCGGCCGCTGTAGTCGCCCTGGGTACTGGCGCCGAGCACCCAGTGGCCGGTGCCGTCGTCGGCGGTCATCTCGAACAGGTCGGGGCACTCCATGCCGCCGATGTTGGGGGTGGTGTAGCTGAACGTGGACTTGTACGTCCAGTTGATCAGGTCGGGCGAGGTGTAGAACCACATCGACTGCCAGCGGCCGATGACCGCGATCCATTCGTTCCGCACGGCGTCCCAGTGGATCTTCGGGTCGCGAAACCAGTCGTTGTGGTCGGGGTTGGATATGACCGGCGGCCCGTAGGCGGTGAAGGTGTACCCGCCGTCGGTCGACCAGTACAGGTACTGCTCCTGGTCGTACCGGTCGCCGCCGGTGGGCTGGGTGGCGAGGACGACGATCGCGCCGGCGCCGAACCCGGCCGTGTCGGCGGTGTCCACCACCCCGGAGCCGGTCCATACGGGGAAGTCGGTTCCCATCGGGATGCCGATGCCCTGGTCGGTGAAGGTGACGTTGTCCGTCGTCGTCGCGTGCTGCCACCAGCCCGGCGCGTTGTTCTCGGCGCTGTGCAGGTAGTACAGGTGGTAGGCGCCGCCGGTGTGGATCGGCCGCTGCGGGTCGCAGAGCCAGCCGGACGGCGGGGTCATGTGGAACACGGCGCGCAGCGAGGGCCCGGCGGCTGCCGCGGCCGGGATGCGGGTCGCCGCGCCCAGCAGTGTGGCGGCGGTGACGGCCCGTAGGACGGTGCGTCGGGAGGGGTTCGGCACGGTGCGGATCCTTCCTGTCGGAATCGGGATCGGTGGAGCGGCGCAACCGAGAGCGGGTACGCGGGCAGGACGGAGCTGCCCGTCCACGTGCGGTGGGCAGGCGGGTGTCGGGGAGCGTCAGCCGCGGGGGGCGGCGGTTACCGAGGAGCGGTGTACCGGCGGGCAGTCGACGGCCACCCGCTCGCCGTCGGCGGGCCGGTGGAGGCCGAGCAGCAGCCGTACGCCGACGCGGCCGAGTTCGTAGTGCGGCAGGGCGACGGTCGACAGCGGGGGCCGCAGATGGGCGGCGATGACCTCCTGGTTGTCGAAGCCGACGACGGCCAGGTCGTCCGGCACGCGCAGACCGCGCTCGCGCACCCCGTCGTACAGGCCCATGGCGACCCGGTCGTTGTGGCAGAAGACGCCGGTCACCTGCTGGTCGAGCAGCCGGCCGACCGCCTCGAAGCCGCCCTCCTGGTCCGGCTGGGCGTCGACGACCAGGCCCGGGTCGTAGGGCACGCCGGCCTCGGCGAGCGCCTCGCGGTAGCCGGCCAGGCGGCCGTCGTGGGCCGGCGAGGGCGTGGTGGTGTTGATGAAGCCGATCCGGCGGTGGCCCTCGGCCAGCAGCATCCGCGTCGCCTGCCGGCCGCCGGCGATCTCGTCCGGCACCACGGCGGGGATGCCGCTGTCCGAGGCGAAGCAGTTGACCAGGACGCAGTCGGTCTCGGTGAGCGCGGCGGGCAGCTTGACCTCCCGGTGGTACCAGGCCGAGTACAGGACGCCGCGCACCTTGTGCTCCAGCATCATGGCGATGGCCTCCGTCTCGGCCGCCGCGTTGCCCTCGGTGTTGGCGACGAGCAGCACATAGCCGTGCTTCCAGGCCTCGTCCTGGGCGCCGCGGATGATCTGTCCCGCGAACGGCGTGGAGGCGATGGCGTCGGCGACCAGCCCGATGAACCGGGAGCGGCCCTTGACCAGGTCCTTGGCCATCGCGTTCGGCCGGTAGCCGAGCTCCTGGATGGCCCGCTGGACCCGCTCCCGGGCGTCCTTGCCGATCCGCGCGCCCTTCTTGTCGTTCACGACGTGGGACACGGTGGACACCGACACCCCGGCGGCCTGCGCGACATCGCGCATGGTGACGGCTCGTGGTGTGCTCTCGTCCATCTGCCTCATCCCTTGTTCGCTCCGCTCTCCAGTCCGTAGATCATGGCCTTGTTGAGCACCAGGAAGACAAGCAGGAGCGGTGTCACGGTGATGCATACGGCGGCGAAGGTCGCCGTCCAGTCGGTCTTGCCCATCGCGCCGATGTAATTCTGCAGCCCCAGCGGGATCGTCTTGAGGTCCTCCGACAGTACGAACGTATTGGCGAAGATGAAGTCGTTCCAGATGAAGATGCTGTTGACCATCACCACCGTGACGATCGTGTTGACCGACATGGGCGCCGTGATCTGCAGAAAGATCCGGTACGGCCCGGCGCCGTCGAGGGAGGCGGCCTCGTAGGTCTCCCGCGGGATGTACTGGAAGAACGACGAGAACAGGTAGATCGCCATCGGCAGCGAGAAACCCGCCAGCGGGATGATCATCGACGGGTAGGTGTCGAGCAGCCCGACCTCGGTGTAGTCGATGAACAGCGGGACGAGCGCGATCTGCACCGGCACGATGATCCCGATGAGGAACATGGCGCGCACCGCGTTGCTGAACCGGAAGCCCAGCACCTGGATCGCGTAGGCGCCCATCATCCCGCACACCACGATCAGCACGTCCGCGCCGGCGGTGACGATCAGGCTGTTCAGGATGTACCGGCCGAGGTCGCCCTGCTCGAACGCCCGCGTGTAGTTGTCGAGGGTGAAGGTGGTCGGCAGCCCGAAGGGGTTGCCGGAGGCGAAGTCCTGCTCGTCGCGCACGCTGGTGAGGAACAGCCACACCAGCGGATACACCTGGACGACGACCAGGGCGGCGACGAGCACCCGGGACAGCACCCGGTAGACGTCCGGGCGGCGTCGGGCAGGGCGGCGCGGGGCCGGCGGGCGGGTGCCGTCCTTGGCCGGGGCGACACGGGTGCGGGTGAAGGTCTGCGTGGACATCAGACGGCCTTCCGCCTCAGAACGAGCAGGATCAGACCGACGGCGACCAGGCACTCGATCACGATGAACACCGACATGGCGCTCGCGTAGCCGAAGTCCGTGCTGGTGAACGCGGTCTTGTACATGTAGGTGGTGACCAGTTCGGAGGACTGGCCGGGGCCGCCGTTGGTGAGCAGGTACGGGATGTCGAACCCGCGCAGCGCGTAGGTGGTGGCCATGATCGTCGTCGTCATCCACACCGGGCGGATGTACGGGAACCGGATCCGGGTGAAGATCTGCCACTGGTTGGCGCCGTCGAGCCGGGCGGCCTCCTCGATCTCCTTCGGCACGGTGAGCAGGGCGGCGTACAGGATCACCGTGTACAGGCCGATGAACCGCCAGCCCTCCGGGGCGGATACGGCGGCCAGCACGGTGCTCGTGTCGGACAGCCAGGGGCGTTCCAGGCTGCCGAGTCCGACGGCGCGCAGCAGCTCGTTGAGCAGCCCGACCGGTTCCATCGAGTAGATGCGCTGGAACAGGAACGCGATGGCGATCGTCGAGATCACGGCGGGCAGCAGGTACAGCACCTTGAGCAGCTCGCGGCCGCGGGTGAGGGAGGCGAGCAGGCTGGCCACGGCGAGCCCGCCGCCGAGCTGGAGGACCAGGCAGACCAGTACATAGCCGAGCTGGTTGGTGAAGGTGGTCCAGAACGTCGTGTCGCCGGACAGCATGAACCGGTAGTTCGACAGCCCGACGAACTCCATGTCGGTGATGCCGTCCCAGGAGAAGAAGCTGAGCACCAGCGACTGCACGATCGGCAGCAGCACAGCGACGCCGTACAGGAGCAGGGGCGGAAGGAGAAAGACTGCGACCGACAACTTGGAGCGGTTGGGAAGCATGACGGCCTTTCCGGGCGGGGGTGCGGGTTTGGGCGTGCACCCCCGCCGGCTGGGATCACTTGAAGTACTTCGGGGCGTTCTGCGCGAGCGCGGCGTCCATCGTCGAGACGAAGTCGGACGGGGAGGCATCACCCTGGACGAGCAGCACCAGTTCGCGCTGGAGCCGGGTGTTGGTGGTGGGGTCGAGCTGGGTGTCCCACGGCATGGCGAGCTCGGCGCCGACCTCGTCGGCCGCGGCGACCGCACGCTCGTACAGCGGCGTGGCGTTCTCGGGTACGGCCGTCTCGGCGTTCGTCGTCGGTGACAGCTCGCCCGTGGCGGCGTACCGCTTCGGGTACTCGGTGAGTGCGAACTTCAAGAAGTCGCGCACCAGCGGGTCGTAGGTGCGGGCGTTGACCGCCATGCCGATGCCGGAGGGGGCGACGAACTCGTTGGCGGCGGTCGCCGACCCGGCTGTCGTCGGGAGCGTGAAGAAGTCGACGTCGTCGCGCACGGCCTCGTTCAGCTCGGTCGTCGCGAGGCTGCTGAGCTCCCAGGTGCCGATGTTGTAGACGGCGGCCTTGCCGGTGGTGAACTGGTTCTGGGCGTCCGCGTAGCCGGTGGAGGAGAAGCCCTCGGCGAAGCAGTCGGCCTTGCCCAGCGCGCTCAGCCACTCGGCGGCCCGCAGCCCGGCCGGATCGCCGAACTTCGCCTTGTTCTGCTTCAGTTCGCGCACGTACGACGGGCCTGTGGTGCGGAACGGATGGTAGGCGGCGTACCGCTCCAGCGGCCACTGGTCCTGACCGTCCAGCGCGATCGGGGTGACGCCCGCCTTGCGCAGCGCGGTGCACATGGCCGGGAAGTCGTCGAGCGACTCGGGCACTTCGACACCGGCCTTGGTGAACAGCGCCTTGTTGTACCAGAAGAACTCCAGCTGGTACTCGAAGGGGATCATGTAGAGCGAGCCGTCGTCGAAGCGCTGGTAGTCCAGCGCCGGTTTGCGGTAAGTGTCGTAGATCCCGAGGCTCTTGAGCAGCTTGGCGGCGTCCATCATGCGGCCCTGCTTCGCGAGCTTCTGCGCATACGGCGTGGCGTCGGTGTCGAACAGCTCGGGCAGCTTGTCCGCGGCGGCGAGCGTCTCGTACTTCTGGATGTACGACGGGCGGTCCGGGGTCGTTATCAGGTTCAGCTCGAACCCGGGGTGGTCCTCGGCGTACTCGTCGGCGATCTCGGTCATGGTCTGGATGACCGCGCCGTCCGCCGGGCGGGAGAGCAGCCAGGAGATCTCCCGCGGCTCGATCTTGCCCGAGGGGTTGACGTCCGAGGGGCTCGTACCGCCGCTGCCGCCGCATCCGGCGAGCGTGAGGGCGAAGGCGACAGCTGACGTCACCCAGGCCGACCTGAGGGCTCTGTTCATCGGCGTTCTCCTTTGAACGGGTTCCGCTTCGCTGGGGGTTACTGCGTGGTGGCGCGTCGGCGCACCTGGAGATCGCGGACCTTCACGGAGCCTTCGCCCGCGAAGATCCCGAGCCGGTCCTGGGTGCCGTCGTACAGCCGGGTGCTGAGGCAGACCTGGCGGTCCAGGACGACCACGGCGATGTCGTCCTCGACGATCACTTCGAGCGTGTGGGACTCGCCGCCGAGGTCGGCGGGCCGTTCGAGCTCGATCACGAAGGGCACGTCACCGGAGATCTGCCACTGGGCATCCCCCGTGCCGCGGCGGGGCCAGCGGTCGAGGACCATCCGGCCGCGCTTCGGCTCCAGCCGGACGAGATAGCCGTGGTCGCCGTCGGCGCTCGCCCTGAGCAGCAGTCCGCACTCCGTGGTGCCGGGGGCGATGTCGAGTTCCGCGCGGACGTAGTACTGGTCCGGCATCGGCTCGGTGCCGACGGCGCACGCGAAGCCGTCCGGTGCCTCAAGTGCTGTGGGCGGAAGGCCTGCCGGGATGTCCTCGTCGAACGTCGCGACGATCTCGGCGGGGACGCAGAAGCCCAGCGTCCCGTCGGCGTTCTGCACCGCCTCCAGCACCGACAGGGTGCCGGCCCACTGCCAGGCGCCGTCGTCGGTGTTGCCCTCGCGGGTCGCGATCCACCCCGCGAAGAAGCGGCGTCCGGCCACCTCCGCCGACTTGGCGGCGTAGAAGGCGCGGCCGTCGACGGTGTCGCGGTCCGGCGTCAGCCAGGGGCCGTCGGGGCTCCTGGCCATGCGGTAGCGGGTGGCGAAGGCGTCGGAGAACTCGGAGTGGACCAGGTACCACCAGTCGCCGAGCCGGAAGACCTCCGGGCACTCGTGGGTGATGTAGCGGCGCGGGTCCCAGAACGGCTCGGCGGGCTCCCAGGTCACCAGGTCGGCCGACACGCACTGGGCGATGACGCCGCGGCGCCGTGCGGGGCCGGTGCGGTGGCGGGCGGCGATCAGCATCCGCCACACACCGTGGCGCTCGTCGCGGAAGACGAACGGGTCGCGCCAGTCGGCGGTCTCGTAGCCGTCCGTGGCGCCGAAGGTGTGCTCGGGGTGCTTCACCCACGTACGCATGCCGTCCACGCTCGTGGCGTGCATGACCAGCTGGAGCGGCTGCCCGTCGGCGCCGGTCCGTTCGGGGTTCTGGCCCGTGTAGAAGAGGTGGTGCACGCCGTCGGCGTCCCGGACCACGCTGCCGGTGTAGGCGTTGAAGTCGGCCTCGGTGGGGGTGCCGTGCGCCAGAGCCACCCCGTGGTCCTCGAAGCGCACCAGATCCCGCGTGGTCACGAGGGACCACGGGGTACCGGGCTTCGGAGTCTCCCGCCGCTCGTGCAGGTAGTAGAGCCGGAGCTCACCGTCCTGCTCGAACGGAATGACATCCCCCACCCAGCCGTCGGATGGCTGGAAGAAAACGCGCTGTCGCACCGCGACCCCCTTGCTCAAACGTTTGAGCAGGAGCGTAAAGTCGGCGTAACACTTGGTCAAGCGTTTGAGCAGAGGTTGCCTGTTCTGCGTGAAGGTCCAGTTCCGGACGTTGAGAAAGGGTCTCCGGCCGCGTCCGTTCCAGAGCAACCAAAGGTTGCGCATCCGGTGGTGGCGCTCTAAAGTCATACGCAACCAAAGGTTGCGAGAGATGGGTGAGCCGGATGGAGTACGGCAGCATTGAGCGGGAGATTCGCATCGAGGCCACGCCCGAGGTGGTCTACGAGGTCGTCAGCAAGCCCGAACACCTACGGGAGTGGTGGCCCGACGAAGCGGAGCTCGATCCGGTGCCCGGAGCCACCGGCGTGATCTCGTTCGGCGACAGGAGTGCGCCGGACGCAATGGTCGTCCCCGTCACGGTGATCGAGGCCGATCCGCCCCGGCGCTTCTCCTTCCGCTGGGTGTACGACGAGAGCGAGGTGGCCACCCCGGCCAACTCGCTCCTGGTGACCTTCGATCTGGTCCCGTCGGGCACGGGCACGCTGCTGCGCTTCAGCGAGACGGGGTTCCGGGAGAAGGGCTGGGAGGCGGCCGTGCTCGAAGAGCAGTACCGCGAACACGTCACCGGCTGGGACCACTTCCTGCCGCGCCTCGTGACCTATGTGGCCCGACTGGTGTCGACGCCATGAGCCTCACCATCGACGACGAGCTCTGGTCGGCGGTGGGAGACCCGACCCGCCGGCGGATGCTCGACCTGCTGCTGACCGGCGGCGGCGGGACGGCGACCACGCTGAGCGAGCAACTGCCGGTCACGCGGCAGGCGGTCGCCAAACACCTCGGCGTGCTCGACCGCGTCGGGCTGGTCCACGTCACCCCGTCCGGACGCGAGCGCCGCTACCAGGTGGACGAGGCGCAGCTCGCCCGTGCCGTCGCGCAACTGTCGTCGGTCGGGGCCGCCTGGGACGCCCGGCTGCAGCGCATCAAGCGGATCGCCGAGGCGATTCAGCGCAGCCAGGAGGGCTGACCCCGCAGAAACGAATGTCGCCAATCCGTGGGCGGCGCCGATGAACCGCGCCCCGTTGCGGGGTGCATGGACGAGAAAGAGGCAGTGAGATGGTGGACATCCTGCACAGGATCGGAATCACGTCGTCCCCCGGTGACGTCTACGCCGCCTTGACCACGGTCGACGGGCTGGCCGGCTGGTGGACGCAGGACACGGACGGCGACGCTGAGGTCGGGGGAGTGCTCCGGTTCCGCTTCGAGCCCGGCGGGTTCGACATGAAGGTACTGGAGGCCCGGCCCGCCGAGCGCGTGCTCTGGGAGGTCGTCGACGGCCCCGAGGAGTGGATCGGCACGCACGTTCGGTTCGACCTCAAGCAGGAAGGCGAGTTCACGATCGTGCTGTTCCGGCACGAGGGCTGGAAGGAGCCGGTGGAGTTCATGTACCACTGCAGCACGAAGTGGGCGACCTTCCTGATGAGCCTCAAGAAGCTGGTCGAAACCGGCAAGGGAGAGCCCGCCCCGCACGACGTCAGGATCAGCAACTGGCACTGAGCGCTCCGCCGGTAGCGCCGCGATGTGCGCCGTCGGTCGTGCGCGGCGCCGTTGTGGCTGGCCGCGCCCACGGGGCGGAGCCGCATATGGATACGGCCCCGCGCCGCTGAGCGGGCCGGCGCACCGGCTAGCCGACGTCCCGCCGTCGGAAGCCCGCCAGGCCGGCTGCCGTCAGGGCGGCGGCGAGCGCGGTGAGCAGCAGGGGAGCGGCGATGGTCGCGTCGTCTGCGGGCAGGTGCGGGATGTGCTCGAAGGGGGAGGCGTCCCTGGCCCAGGCGGGCAGGTCGAGGACTCCGCCCAGGAGGCCGATGACGAAGCAGACGATCAGGAAAGCCCACGCGGCGACCGCGGCCCGGGGAAGCAGCCCGAACAGCGCGATGGCCAGGCCGACGACGAGCCACAGCGCGGGCGTGTAGGCGAGTGCGGCGCCGGTGAGCCGGGGGACTTGATCCCATCCGCCGCCGGTCGCGCCGTAGGCGAGACCCGTGCCGAGGCCCGCGACGGCCAGCACGATGACGCTTCCGGCCAGCGCCACCGCGAGGTGACTGCCCATCCAGCGGGCCCGCGAGACCGGCGTGGCCAGCAGCGGCTCGGCCCGCAGCCCGGTCTCCTCGCCCTGCGGGCGCAGCGCGGACTGGACGGCGAAACCGGTACCGATGAGCGCGACGATCAACAGGGACTGGGCGAGATAGGAGTCGGTCAGGTCGGCGGTCCCGAACTGGGCGACGAGGTCCTCCATCGTCTCGTTGTCGCCGATGAAGTCCTCGACGTCGGCGGCGACCCAGCCGTAGGCGAGGCCGGTGAGGAACACACCGCAGCTCCAGCCGATGAGGCTGCCGCGTTGCAGCCGCAGCGCCAGACCGAGCGGCCGGCCGAGTCCGGGTGCCGCGCGCGGCGGGCCGGGCCGGGGCGGGACGAGCCCCGCGCCGACGTCACGCCGGTCGGCCAGGGCGACCGCTGCGGTGAGCGCGGCGCCGACACCGACGGCCGCGACGAGGAGGGGCCACCAGCGTTCGCCCGCGTACGGACGGGACTTCTGGACGAGGCCGATGGGGGAGAACCACGACGCGGTGCCGTCGCCGACGTCCCCGACCGCCCGCAGGACGAAGGCCGCGCCCAGCACGGCCCCGGTGCTGCCGTGCACGACCCGGGTGTTCTCCGAGATCTGGGCGGCGACGAGGGTGAACGCGGCGAACATCAGCCCGAGGAAGGTCAGTGCGGTGCCGAAGGCAAGGGAACCCGCCGTGGGCAGGTCCATGGCGAGCAGGCCGAGGGCGACCGCGCCACCGACGGCCACGTTCATGCCGGCCACGACGAGCAGCGTGGCGGCGGCGTTCGCGTGGCGGCCGACCGGCAGGGAGCGGATCAGCTCGGCGCGGCCGGCCTCCTCCTCGGCCCGCGTGCTGCGTCCGGTCATGAAGATGCTCATGAGGGCGACCATGACCAGCCCGGAGGCACCGACCTGGAAAGCCACCTCGCCGCCGAGCGTGTCCAGCGCCAGAGGAGGCCCGTTGAAGGCGATCGCCGCGGCGTTGTCCTCGCTGGCCTCGGCCGCCACGTCGAGATCGTGCTGCGTGGGGTACAGGCCCTTGACGCTGGCCGCCGTGAGCAGCACCAGCAGGGGTACGGCCACCGTCCACACCAGGACGCGTATGCGGTCACGGCGCAGCATCAGCCGGACGAGCGTGCCCGTGCCGGTGAGCTCCGTCGACCGGGTCATGAGCGCTCTCCCTGCTCGTCGCCGTAGTGGCGCAGGAACAGCTCCTCCAGCGTGGGTGGTTGGCTGGTGAGGGTGCGGATGCCGAAGTCGGTGAGCCGGCGCACCGCGTCGTCCAGGTGGTCGGTGTCGACGTCGAAGCGGGCCCGGTGGTTCTCGACGCGCAGATCGTGCACGCCGGTCAGCGTGCTCAGGCCGGTGGGCTCGCGGACCGTCTCCACGTCGATCGAGGTGCGTGTCAGATGCCGCAGCTCGGCCAGCGTGCCGCTCTCCACCGTGCGGCCCGCGCGGATGATGCTGACCCGGTCGCACAGGGCCTCCACCTCGGCCAGGATGTGGCTGGACAGCAGCACCGTGCGGCCCTCCGCCTTCACCTCGCTGATGCAGTCCTGGAAGACGTTCTCCATCAGCGGGTCCAGGCCCGAGGTCGGCTCGTCCAGGAGCAGCAGCTCGGCACGGGAGGACAGCGCCGCCACCAGTCCCACCTTCTGCCGGTTGCCCTTGGAGTAGGTGCGCGCCTTCTTCGTGGGGTCCAGCTCGAACCGCTCCAGCAGCTCGTCCCGCCGGACCGGATCGAGGTCGCCGCGCAGCCGACCGAAGACGTCGATGATCTCCCCGCCGGTGAGCTTGGGCCACAGACTGACGTCGCCCGGCACATACGCGATACGCCGGTGCAGGGCGACGGCGTCGCGCCAGGGATCGCCGCCCAGCAGCCGCACTTCACCCGCGTCGGCCCGCAACAGCCCGAGCAGGACACGGATGGTCGTGGTCTTCCCCGCGCCGTTGGGCCCCAGAAAGCCGTGCACCTCGCCCTCGGCCACGGTCAGGTCCAGCCCGTCCAGGGCGCGGGTCGGTCCGAAGGTCTTCACCAATCCCGAGGCGCGTACGGCGGCGGCGTCCGTGCCGTCGGGAACGCTGCGGCGTCGTGGTGCGGAAACAGTGGACATGGACCCTCCTGTGTCGGCTCCTTCCGAGGATCTCGGAACGGGCGGCGGCACGGCAGAGGCCGAACGTCCCGGGCGGCCCGTCACCTGGGCCGTACGGCCCTTGGTACCTGCGCGGCCAGGGTGTTCCCTGGAAGCGTCGGAGGAGGAGCCATGCGTACCGAGATCTCCACCTGGCACACGTCCCACCGGCTGCGGCGACCGACCCTCCTGGCTGCCGTGGCCCTCCTCGTGTCATCCGCGGCGGCCGCGTGCGGCAACGGCGACAGCGCCCCGGACACCACTCCCGGAACCGGCCGGCCCAGCGCGTCGAGCCCCGACGGCACCAACGGCGGCACCAACGGCGGCACAACCGGAGGCACTCCCACATCACCCGCCCCGGACGAGACCCGCACTCCTTCCGCGACGCCGTCCGGCCCCGGCGGCGAACCGCGCCAGGTGCGTACGGCGGTGTACTTCATGCAGGGTGAGAAGATCTCGCCCGCCCCGCGCACCGTGACCGCGCCCAGCACCGCCGCGAACGCCCTGCGAGCCCTGCTGGCCGGCCCCAATGGCTACGAACGCGGCCACGAGCACACCACCGCCATTCCCTCGGGCACGACGCTGAACTCCCTTGCCGTGCACCGGAAGGTGGCCACGGTGGACCTGTCCGGGCGCTACGACGACGGCGGCGGAAGCCTGTCGATGCGGGCCCGGCTCGCCCAGGTGGTGTTCACCGCGACCCGCTTCCCCGCCATCGAGAAGGTGCAGTTCGAGCTGGACGGCAAGCCGGTGACGGCCTTCGGCGGCGAGGGCGTCGTCCTCAACAAGCCCGTGGGCCGCGCCGACTTCGAGGACCTCGTGCCGCTCGTCCTGGTCGAGTCGCCGCTGATCGGCGACACCGTCCGCACGCCCGTACGGGTGTGGGGGAGCGCCAACACCTTCGAGGCGACGTTCCGGCTGAAGATCACCGATGCCGCGGGGCGCACGGCGGCGAGCGTCTACGGCCTGGCGACCTCGGGGAGCGGGACGCGGGGCACGTTCGACATGACCATCCCCTACCAGGCGACCCGCTCGGGTCCCGGCACGCTCACGGCGTGGTGGGACTCCCCCGAGGACGGTCATGCGGTCATCGAGGACGTCGTGCACCTGAACGTCAAGCGGTGATCGGAGGTCACGTCTCCAGCTTGAGCGAGAACCACGTCGTCTTCCCCTCGTCCGTGGGCTGCACCCCCCAACTGTCGGCCAGCGTGCGGACGAGGAGCAGGCCCCGCCCGGACTCCTCGTTCTCGGCCGCCTGCCGGGGCTGGGGGAGGTGCGGACTGCGGTCGCTGACCTCGACCGTGAGGTCGGTGGCGGTGCGTCGGGCGTGGAGGCCGAGCGGGCCTTCCGCATGCTGCACGGCGTTGGTCAGGATCTCGGACACCAGCAGCAGGGCGTCGTCCGCCGTCGCGGTGCAGTTCCAGTCGACGAGGGCCTTGCCGAGCAGCACGCGGCCGTCGGGCACGGCGGACGGCACGGCGGGGAACTCGGCGGCGAAGGTGGCCAGTGGCGGGGCGGGAAGCCGGGCCAGCAGCAGGGTGACGTCGTCGTTGTGGCTCTCGGGATCGGGCACCAGACCGGCCAGGAGATGGTCGGCCGCCGATTCGAGGCAGGACCGCTCGGTGAAGAACTCCTCCAGGAACGACGTGAGTTCGTGCAGTCTGCTCTCGATGTCGCTGTCGGGAGTCTCGATCAGGCCGTCGGTGTACAGGACCAGGCTCGCGCCCGCCGGTACGGCCGTGCAGGACTGCTGGTAGAGGACGCCGCCGACGCCGAGCGGGGCGTTGACGGGAGCGGGCAGTTGCCGCACCCCCTCGCCGGGCACGGCGACGAGCGTCGGCAGGTGCCCGGCCGAGCAGACGGTGACGGTGCCGGCGTCCGGCGCTATCACCAGATAGCAGCAGGTGACCAGTTGGTCGGGGACATCGAGGTCGGCGACACAGGCGTCCAGGGCCTGCATGAGCCGGCGCGGCTGGATGCCGGTCTTGGCCAGCGCGTGTGCCGCCGAGCGCAACTGGCCCATGACGGCGGCCGCTTCCAGGCCTCGCCCCATGACATCGCCGATCAGGACCCCGACCCGGCCGGCCCCCAGCGGGACCAGGTCGAACCAGTCGCCACCCACGCCGGCGCCCTGTGTCGCGGGCCGGTAGCGGCTCGCGGTGGCCAGCCCGGGGATGGCCGGCGGCGTGCCCATCAGGCTGCGTTGCAGGGTGAGGGCGATCCGCCGCTGCTGCTCGTACAGGGCGGTGAGTTCGGCCTCCGCCCGCTTGCGCTCACTGATGTCCCGCACGATGGCGCACGCCCCGACCACCGTGCCGTCCGTGTCCCGGGTCGGCCACAGCGTCACGTCGACGTCCAGCAGGTCACCGGACTTGGTGACGCGCAGCGTCTCGAAGCGCTCGACCTTCTCGCCCCGCCGCAGCCGCCGCAGCAGCGCCCTGACCTCGTCCCGGCACTGCGGCGGGGCGAGAAAGGACACGTGCCGGCCGATGGCCTCCTCGGCGGTGTAGCCGTAGAACTGCTGCGCCGCCGCGTTCCAGTACGTGATGCGTCCGTCGAGGGTCTTGGCGAGGATCGCGTCCTGTGACGACTCGACCAGCGCGGCGAGCTCGTTGATCCGCCGCTCGGCCGCCTTGCGGTCGCTGACGTCCCGGACGGCGGCCGACACCAGCAGCCCGTCCGGGGTCTGCAGCGGGCTGAGGCTGATCTCGACGGGGAACTCGGTGCCGTCCTTGCGCAGTCCGTGCAGCTCAAGACCGGCGCCCATCGGCCGCACCTGGCGGTTGGCGGAGTAGCCGGCGCGGTGCCGGGTGTGGTGGCCCTGGAAGCGGTGCGGTACGAGCAACTCGACGGGGTGGTCGAGCAGTTCCTCCCGGAGGTAGCCGAACAGGGCCTCGGTCTGGGCGTTGACGAGCTTGATGATCCCGGTGTCGTCGACGATGACCATGGCGTCCGGGGCGGCTTCCAGGAGGCTGCGGAAGCGCTCCTCGTCGGTCGCTCCGGCGGTCCGTACCGGTTCCGTCACGACGGTCTCGGTCATAGGCGCTCGACCCCCATCCTCAGTGGTGGAGCCATACCAGCGCCTTCGTGCCGCGTCCGCGCCCGGATGTCGTTTACTCTCCGTCCACGGGTCGATCCTGACCGCTGTCGGACCGGAACGTGGGCGGATCGAAGCGGCAGCGGGACCGTATTCCGGTGCCCGCCTCAGCGGTATGCCCACTGGGCCCCGGGAACAGGGCCGCTCGGCTCATGCCCCGCCCGCGCCCGTCGCCCACGCTGAGGAGAGGAGACGTACGCCCGCCACGACGGCCGCGCCCGTCGGCATGCGAGGAGACGCATCATGACGACCGCGATCACACCCCGGCTGACCAGGACGCTCTCCGCGGAATACCGCGGGCGTCTGATGGGCCTGGCCCACGAGGCGCGCTATCCGGCCGGCACCCGTCTGTTCGACGAGGGCTCCCGGGCCGGCCTCTTCTGGATCGTGCGGTCCGGCGCCGTGACTCTCGACGTGCGGCCCCCCGGCCGCCGTCCGGTCGCACTGGAGACGCTGGGCTGCGGCGAACTGCTCGGCTGGTCCTGGCTGTCCCCGTCGTACCGGTGGCGGTTCGGCGCGCAGACGGTGGGACCGGTGCACGCCCACGAGTTCCACGCCGCGGCCGTACGCCGGATGTGCGCGGACGATCCCGCGATGGGCCGCGCGGTCGCGCTGTGGGTCGCCGAGGCCGAGGCCCGGCGTCTGACGGCCACCCGCGCCCGCCTGCTCGACCTGGACACCCCCTACGGCAGCGAGACCCGGGCCTGACCCCCGTCCCGGCGCCGATCGCACCGGACCCTCGCCGGAGGACACCATGGACGCCACCCCCACCATCGTGAACGACGTGATGACCCACCGGGTCGTGGCCGTCCGGCGCGGGGCGGCGTTCAAGGACATCGTCAGGACCATGCGGCAGTGGCACGTCAGCGGCATGCCCGTCGTGGACGACGCGAATCGAGTGCTGGGCGTGGTCTCCGAGGCCGATCTGCTGGTGAAGGAGGAAGCCCACGGCGTCGGCCCCGGCCGGCCCGTCGGCCCGACCAAGGCCGGGGCGCGCACGGCCGTGGATCTGATGACGGCACTGGCCGTCACCGCCGACCCGTACGACACCCTGGCACGAGCCGCCCGGACCATGGCGCAGCACGGGATCAAACGGCTCCCCGTGGTCGACGAGAACGGCGTGCTGAAGGGCATCGTCAGCCGGGCCGACCTGCTGAAGGTGTTCCTGCGTGACGATGCCTCCATCGAGCGGGAGGTGCGCGGCGAGGTCGTCGCGTTCCTCTTCCCCGACGCGTCCGACGCCGTCCATGTGGAGGTCCACCAGGGGGTCGTACGGCTCACCGGGCGCGTGCGCAGTACGACGCTCGTGCCCGTCGCCGCACGCCTGGCGCGGGCCGTCGAGGGCGTGGTGGGCGTGGACTGCGAACTGCTGGGCCCGCGCCGCCGTCCCGCCCTGGACCCGGACCTCGCCGACGACGGCGCCGGGACGGGCACTGAGGGGCGCCGACCATGACCAGGACCAGGAAACGGTGGCTGTGGCGGTGGCGGCGCAACGCCCTGCGGCGCCGCAGCGACCGTGCGGAGGCCTGGATCGTGCTGGCCACCTGGGTGCTCGCCCTGCTGGGCGGCCTGGCCGCGGCACAGGCGACCGGGGCAGCGGTGGCCGACGGTCTCGCCGAGCGACGCGCCCGGGCACACCCGGTGTCCGCCGTGCTCACCGAGGACGCGCCCAAGACCCCGGTCACGACCGGAGAGGGTCTGACCGACAGCACGGTGTGGGCGAAGGTGCGCTGGACCGACGCCGACGGCGTCACACACACGGGCCGGGCGAGGACCGAGCCGGGCAGCGCGGCGGGCAGCACGGCCACCGTGTGGACCGACGCCGCGGGCACCCTGGTCGCCCCGCCGCCCAGCACCCTGGACCTGCGCTGGCAGCCGGTCCTGGTCGGCGCCTCGGTCGGTCTGATCGCCGCGGGCACGGCAGTCGGCTGCGGGCGGCTCGCCCGTATCTGCCTGGACCGGCGCCGCCTGCGGGACTGGGAGACGGAATGGGCCCGGATCGGCCCGCAGTGGCACAACAGGACGAACGGCTGACGCAGACGCGCGACGCAGCGCGCCGCCAGGGCCGACTGGGCCCTCGGCAGGACCGGTCGGCCCAGGCGCGCCCCTGCCCCGCGACGGGACCCTGAAAGTGGGACGAATTGAAGAGGAGGGTGACATGAGCGGCATGATCGAGCGGTTGCCCGGCTGGCCGATGCTTCCCGACCTGTTCGGCTGGGTCGAGGGCGGGTTCCCCGCTGCCCACACCATTCCGGGGACACACGGCATCCGCATCGAGGAGCACCTGACGGACGGAACGTACGTGCTGCGGGCCGAGCTTCCGGGCATCGACCCCGCGAAGGACGTCGAGATCACGATCACGGAGGGCCTGCTCACGCTGCGCGCCGAGCGCACCGAGGAGACCAAGGAGAAGCACCACACCGAGTTCCGCTACGGCACGTTCGCCCGCTCGGTCCAGCTGCCGGCCGGCGCCAAGGGCGAGGAGGCCACCGCGGAGTACAAGGACGGTGTCCTGACGATCACGGTTCCGGTGCCGGAGAAGAAGACGGGCACCAGGACCGTGCCGGTGCGGTCCGTCTGAGCGCCGTCGCGCGCCGAGCCGCACGCCGTGTGCGCGGCCGGGGAGACCCCCGGTCACGCACACGTTGCTGTCTGCCCGCCGTCCCTGAGGTCGGCCCGCGGTGTCACTGGAAGACGGCGTGGACCGCGCTCTCCGTGGCCGCGTGGGAGACCACGAGGATCTCGTCGCCCTCGCGCAGCCTGAGATCCGGCGCGGGGGGCAGCGGGTCACCGTCGCGAACGACCGTGGCGACCACGATGTCCGGCGGCACGGCGAGTTCCGCGAGCGTGCGGCCGACCGCACGCGAGTGCGCGCCGATGGTGGTCTCCAGCACATTCACCCCCGCCTTGCTCAACCGCAGCAGGGGCACCGTGTCGGTGGCGCTGGTGGCCTCCTCGACCAGCGAGACGAGCGGCGCGGCGGCCGGTACGGCGGTGTCGACGCCCCAGCGGGAGGTGAACAGCCAGGCGTTGTCCTCGTCGTTGACGCGGGCGATGACCCGGGCCACCCCGAACTGGCGCTTGGCGAGCAGGCTGATGACCAGGTTGTCCTCGTCCTCCCCGGTGGTGGCGACGACGAGGTCGGCACTGTGGGCGCCCGCGCCCTCCAGCACGCTCGGTTCGCAGGCGTCCCCGACACACAGCTCGACGGGCAGTCGACGGGCCCGGAGGTCGGCGACACGGTCCTCGTCCTGCTCGACGAGCACCACCTGGTTGCCGGCGCCGCCCAGCACCTGGGCGATCTGGGTGCCGAGGCGGCCCGCCCCGGCGACGATGACCTTCATGTGCCCAGCTCCTTGTCCAGGAAGCCGCGCAGCCGCCCCAGCGCGTCGGCGGCCACCGCGAACGTGACGAGGTCGTCCGACTCGGCGGCCGAGTGGGTGGTGGGCAGGAACGACCGGCCGCCGCGCGTCACCTCGACGACCCGGATCTCGCCGTCGACCTCCAGATCGCCCAGCCGCCGGCCGGTGAGGTAGTCGGGCAGCCGGGAGCGCAGCAGCAGCGTCTCGCCGTTGCCGAAGTGCAGTTCGGGGGTCAGATGGCGGTGCAGCAGCATCTGATGCAGCTGGTGCACCGTCCAGCGGACGCTGGCGATCGTCGGGATGCCGAGATCGCGGTAGATGTCGGCGCGCCGGGGGTCGTAGATACGGGCCAGCACGATCGGCACCCGGTAGGTCTCCTTCGCCGTGCGGGCGCTGACGATGTTGGTGTTGTCGCCGGAGGTGACGGCGACGAACGCGTCGGCGAGTTCGATGCCCGCGGCCTCCAGCAGGGTGCGGTTGAAGCCGTTGCCGTGCAGGACCTGGCCGCCGAAGCCCGCGGGCAGCAGCCGCCGGGTCCCCGGGTCGCGGTCGATGACCCGGACGTCGTGGCCCTCGGCCACGAGTTGCGAGGCCAGGGCGGAACCGACCCGGCCGCAGCCCACCACGATGACTCTCATGGCGCTGCCTCCTTCTCCCTCTCGATGGTGGCCGGGGTGCGGCGCACCCACCACTTGCGGGCCTCCTCCGCGGCCAGCAGCAGAACCCCGAAGCAGACCAGGACGGCCCAGTCCGTGAGCGCGAGGGGCGCGGTGTTGAACACCTCCTGGAGCGGGGGCGCGTAGCTGATGGCGGCCATCAGGCCGATGCCGAAGCAACCGGCCGCGATCAGCCGGGGGTTGGAGAACAACCCGGTACTGAACACGCTCAGCCGGTCGGTGCGCACGGCCAGGGCGTTGAAGAACTGGCCGACCACGATCGCCGCCTGGGTGAGCGTGATGGCCTTGCGGTAGGCGGGATCGTCGGCGGTGAAGTCGTCGTAGGGGATCCCGGAGGAGTTCACCTGCCAGAAGAACACGGTGCACACGCCGATCGACATCACGGTCCCCAGGAAGAGGAAGCGACGCACGAGTGCGGCGGAGAACAGCCGCTCGCGGCGGGCGCGGGGCGGCCGGTCCATGGTGTCCCGCTCGGGCGGCTCCGCGCCGAGGGCCAGCGCCGGGAGCACGTCGGAGCCGAGGTCGATGGCGAGGATCTGCACGGCCGTCAGCGGCACCAGCGGGAAACCGGCGAACGCCGCGGCGAGGATCGGCACCAGCTCGGCGATGTTGTGGCTGAACAGATAGGCGAGGAACTTGCGGATGTTGCGGTAGACGGACCGGCCCAGCTCCACCGCGGCGGTGATGGAGGCGAACGAGTCGTCGAGCAGCACCATCTCGGACGCCTCCCGGGCCACGTCCGTGCCGCCGGCGCCCATGGCCACGCCGATGTCGGCGTGCTTGAGCGCCGGCGCGTCGTTCGCCCCGTCCCCGGTGACCGCGACGACCTCGCCCCGGGCCTGGAGCGCCGTCACGACCCGCATCTTGTGCTCCGGACTGACCCGGCACAGCAGCAGCTGCCCCGGCGCCGAGACCAGCTTGTCGAGCGCGGCCCCGTCCATGGTGTCCAGTTCGGAGCCGGTCACCACCGTGGGGGAGGGGTCGGTGACGATGCCGACGCGGCGCGCGACCGCCTCCGCCGTCAGCGGGTGGTCCCCGGTCAGCATCACGATCCGGATCCCGGCCCGGTGACAGGCCCGCACGGCGGCGGACACCTCGGCCCTGGGCGGGTCGAGCATGCCGATCAGACCCAGGAACGTCAGGCCGCACTCGGCCCGTTGCGCATCCGCCGGCACGTCCTGCACCCCTCGCACGGCGACGCCCAGGACGCGCAGTCCACCGCCGGCCATCGCGTCGTCGGCGGCGGCAACGGTGGCCCGCAGCTCCTCGGTGAGCGGCCGCACGGTCCCGTCGAGCCGTATCCGGGTGCAGCGGGCGAGCAGCTCCTGCGGCGCGCCCTTGACGCACAGGACCGCTCCCTCGGGGCCGCGGTGGACCGTGCTCATCAGCTTGCGCACGGCGTCGAAGGGGAACTCCCCGATCCGCGGGGCGGCTTCCCGCTCCGCGGCCAGGTCCAGGCCGGCCTTGGCGGCCGCGACGAGGATCGCGCCCTCCGTGGTGTCGCCGAGCACCCGCCAGCCCGCGGATCCGGCCGGCGGCACCAGCCGGGCGTCCGCGCACAGCGCCGCGCTGCGCAGCAGGTCACGGACGGGCCCCGCGTCGGCCACCTCGCCGACCGGGGCGTAGCCGACCCCCGAGACCTCGTGCCAGGTCAGCTCGGCCCAGACGCGGGTGACGGTCATCTCGGCCTGGGTGAGGGTGCCGGTCTTGTCGGTACAGATGACGGTGGTGGAACCCAGCGCCTCCACCGCGAGCAGGCGCTTGACGAGGGCCTGGCGGCGCGCCATCCGCCGGACGCCGATGGCCAGCGACACGGACAGCGTCGCCGGCAGCCCTTCCGGCACCATCGCGACCATCACGCCGAGCGCGAAGACGAAGGCCGACACCACGGGCTGTCCCGTCTGCAGGCGCAGCGCGAACACGCCCGCCCCGATCGCGACCGCCAGCCCCGACACGCGCCGCGCCATCACGGCCACCTCGCGCTGAAGCGGCGTCTTCTGCCGCGGCGCCGCGTCGGTGAGCCGGAAGATCCGGCCGAACTCGGTGGCCGCGCCGGTCGCGTGGACGACCGCCTTGCCCGACCCGGAGACCACCGTGGTGCCCATGAAGACGCAGTTGCGGGACTCCAGGGCGGTGGCCGCGGCACTCGGCTCCGTCACCCGGCCGACGGCCGAACTCTCCCCGGTCAGCGATGCGTTGTTCACCGACAGACCGTGCGCCTCGACAACCCGGCAGTCCGCGGACACCGCGTCCCCGGCCTCCAGCACGACGAGATCGCCGGACACCAGGTCACCCGAGGGCAGCTCCAGCCGCTCCCCGTCCCGCAGCACCTGACAGGTGTGCGGAACCATGGCCTGAAGCGTCTGCGCGGTCCGCTCGGCCGAGTACTCCTGGGCGAACCCGATCACGGCGTTGAGCACGACCACGCCCAGGATCGCGAAGGCCAGCTGGAGATTGCCCGGATCATGCGGGTCCTGAAGGGCGTAGGCGAGGAACGTCAGGGCCGACGCGGCGAGCAGGACGACCGCGAACAGATCGGTGAACTGGGCCGCGAACCGCCGCCACAGCCCCTTGCGGCGGGGACGGGGCAACTCGTTGGGCCCGTACCGCGCCCGCCGCAGGGCCGCCTCCCTGGCGGACAGCCCGCGCGGGGAAGTGTCGAACGCGCCGAACACCTCGTGCGGGCGCAGCCGCTGGACCGGCACGGACGAGGCGCCCGGCGGTACCTCCGCCGCACGGGCGGAGTCCGTCGGAACGCCGGCGACGAGGTGACCTGGCACGGGACCCCCAGTGCGTACGACGACTCCGGCTTCCAGGCTCCGCCGGGGCCGACGGGCGGGCCATGGGCCACCCGGGCCGCGCGAGGGGCGGACCGGCCCACCGCCGACGACGGGACCGTTCGGCCCTTGGCGCCGTCCCGTCGGCGGCAGCACGGTGGAAGACGTGATCGAGCGCGCGAGCCCCGCGGACCGGGCCTTCCTGGCGATGGACACCGGGGAGGTGCCCGAGCAGTTCGGCGTCGTGCTGCTGCTCGGCGAAAGCGCGGGCGGCCCGGTCACACCCGAACACGTCCTCAAGATGATCGCCGAGCGCGTACCGGCGGTGCCGCGGCTGCGCCGGCGCCTGATGGACGTGCCCCTCGGATGCGGCGGGCCGGTCTGGACCGACGATCCGTCGTTCGACCCGCGCCACCACGTCCGCACGGTGCGCTGCGCGCCGCCGGGCGACGAACAGGCACTGCTGGACACGGCCCTGTCGGTGATCGTGCGCCCGCTGCCGCGCAGCGCACCGCTGTGGTCGGCGACCCTGGTCACGGATGTCGCCGGGAGCGCGGGCGCCCTGGTGCTCGTCCTGCACCACGCCCTCGCCGACGGGGTCGGCGGGCTCGCGGTGCTGACCCGTCTCGTCGACGCGCCGGAACCCGGGCCCGAGGCGGCCTTCCCCCGCCCGGCGCCCGGCAGGGCGGCACTGGCCCGCGACGCGCTGCACACCCGTCTGGCGGCGCCGCGCCGTGCCCTCGCCTCAGGGCGTCAGCTGCGTGCCTCCCTGGGCGCCGGAGGCGGACTGCGACCCCCGCGGGCCGCCCCGACCTCCCTGAACCGGCGCACGGGACCGCGCCGCCGGCTCGGCGCGGTCCACACCGACCTCGCCGCGGTGCGGGACGCCGCCCACCGGCACGGCGCAAGTGTCAACGACGCCGTCCTGGTCGCGGTCGCGGGCGCACTGCGCCGGGTGCTCGTGGGCAGGGGGGAATCCCCCGACGCGTTCGTCATCACCGTGCCGGTGTCCGGCCGCCGACCGGAGGCGGACAGCGCCCTGGGCAACATGGTCAGCCCCATGCTGGTGTCCGTGCCGGCCGTCGGCGCCGTACCCGAGCGGCTGCGGCTGGTGTCGGCGCGGGTCCGCGCGCACCGGGCGGCCGCCACCGGGCCGGCCCCGATCGCGGTGCTGGGCTGGCTGTTCCGGCCGCTGGCGCGGCTGGGCGGCTACCGCTGGTACATGAACCACCAGCACCGCTTCCACACCCTGGTGACCCACGTGCGCGGCCCCGCCGAGCAGGTCGCCTTCGGCGGCATCCCGGTCGTCTGCGCCGTCCCGGTCACCGTCGGCGACGGAGGCAACGTCCCCGTCCACTTCGAGGTCCTCTCCTACGCCGGCACCCTCACCCTCGCCGCGACGGCCGACCCCGACGGCTTCCCCGAGCTCACCGAACTGACCGAGGCCCTCTCCACCGAGCTGGACCTGGTCACCCGGTACCGCGACGCCGACTGCTCGTGACCCCCGGCCCCCGGACGGGGACGTTCGGCCCAGTGCCCGCGCCGCGCCCCGGGCGGGATGGTCGAAAGAGGCCCTCCGGCTGCTCGTCGGCCCCACGGGAAGGGGATGCCATGCCTTGGGAGACCGTCCGCAAGGAGACTCCGCCTCGGGTACCCCCCAACCTGGACGACTACGAGAAGGCGTACGAGGCCTTCTCCTGGGCCCGGGCCCGCACCAAGCTCCACGGACTGCCGGGCGGACGAGGACTGAACATCGCGTACGAGGCCGTCGACCGGCACGCCGCATCCGACCACGGGGCAACGGTGGCGCTGCGCTGCGTGGGCCGCGACGACTCCGTGACCACCGTGACGTACCGCGAACTGGCCCGCTCCACCGACCGGTTCGCCAATGTGCTGCGCACGCTCGGCGTCGGACGCGGCGATCGCGTCGTCACCCTGCTGGGACGCTGCCCGGAGCTGTACACCGTGGTCCTGGGCACGCTGAAGAACACCAGCGTCCTGTGCCCCCTGTTCTCCGCCTTCGGACCGGACCCCGTCGCCCAGCGGCTGCAGCTGAGCAGCGCCCGGGTGCTGGTCACCACGGCGGACCTGTACCGCAGGAAGGTCGCCGCCCGCAGGGCGGACTTCGACGAGCTGAAGCACGTGCTGATCGTCGGGGAGGGCGCCGAGGAATTCCCCGGCACCGTCGCGTTCGACGCGCTCATGGCGCAGGCGCCCGACACTTTCACCATCCCGCCGACCTCGCCGGACGACATGGCCCTGCTGCACTTCACCAGCGGCACCACGGGCACCCCCAAGGGCGCCGTCCATGTCCACGGGGCTGCCGTCGCGCACTACACGACCGCGCACTACGCCCTCGACCTGCACCCGGACGACGTGTTCTGGTGCACCGCCGACCCCGGCTGGGTCACCGGCATGTCGTACGGCATCGTCGCCCCGCTCATGCACGGCATCACGCTCGTCGTGGACGAGGGCGACTACGACGCCCGCCGCTGGTACCGGATCCTCGCCGAGCAGCGGGTCAGCGTCTGGTACACGGCGCCGACGGCACTGCGGATGCTGATGCGCACGACACCGCGGACCGGGCCGTACGACCTGCCCGCCTCCTTCGACCTGAGCGCCCTGCGCTTCATCGCCTCCGTCGGCGAGCCGCTCAACCCGGAAGCCGTCCTGTGGGGGCGTGACGTCCTCGGGCTGCCCGTGCACGACAACTGGTGGCAGACCGAGACCGGCGCCATCATGATCGCCAACTTCGCGGCCTGCGACATCCGCCCCGGCTCGATGGGGCGCCCGCTGCCCGGGGTGGAGGCCGCCGTGCTGCGGCGCGGGGAGGACGGCCGCGCCGAGGTCGTCGACGGGCATGTCGTTGTGCTGGACGAGCCGGACACCGAGGGCGAGCTGGCGCTTCGGCCGGGCTGGCCGTCGATGTTCCACGGCTATCTGAACGACGAGGAGCGGTCCCGGGCGGCCTTCGCCGGGGGCTGGTACCTCACCGGTGACCTGGTGCGGCGCGACGCGGACGGCTGGTACTGGTTCGTCGGACGCGCGGACGACGTCATCAAGTCCGCCGGGCACCTCATCGGGCCCTTCGAAGTGGAGAGCGCCCTGATGGAGCACTCGGCGGTCGCCGAGGCCGGGGTGATCGGACGGCCCGATCCCGTCGCCGGGAACATCGTCAAGGCGTTCGTGACCCTGCGGCCCGGCTTCGAGCCGACCGTCGCCACCCGGCAGGAACTGCTGGCCTTCGCCCGCCGCCGGCTCGGCCCGGCCGTCGCGCCCCGCGAGATCGCCTTCGACCAGCACCTGCCGCACACCCGCAGCGGGAAGGTCATGCGCCGCCTGCTGCGCGCACGCGAACTCGGCCTGCCCGAGGGCGACATCTCCACCCTGGAGGGAACGGAGGGGTCCGCATGAGCACCACCCGTGCCGCGCGCAGGACCGGCGCCCGGCAACAGGCCGCGCACCAACTGGCCCTGTTCGGCGCCATGCTGCGCATCCGCCGCTTCGAGGAACGCTGCGTGGAGCTGTACAGCGCCGCGCGCATCCGCGGCTTCATGCACCTCTACATCGGCGAGGAGGCCGTCGCCGTCGGCGTCAACGAGGCGCTCACCGAGGACGACGCGGTCGTGTCCACCTACCGCGAACACGGACACGCGCTCGCCCGCGGGGTCCCCGCCGACGCGATCATGGCGGAGATGTTCGGCAGGGCGACCGGGTGCAGCCGGGGCCGGGGCGGTTCCATGCACCTGTTCGACGCGAGCCGCCACTTCTACGGCGGCAACGCCATCGTCGGCGGCGGGCTCCCGCTCGCCGCCGGACTCGCCCTCGCCGACCGCATGACCGGCCGGCAGCGCGTCACCTGCTGCTTCTTCGGCGACGGGGCCTTCGCCGAGGGCGAGTTCCACGAGACGGCCAACCTGGCCGCCCTGTGGGGGCTGCCCCTGCTGTTCGTCTGCGAGAACAACCTGTACGCGATGGGCACCGCCCTGCCACGCCACCAGGCCCAGACCGACCTGGCGATGCGCGCCGCCTCCTACGGCATGGTCTCCTGGGCCGTCGACGGCATGGACGTTCTGGCCGTCGAGGACGCCGCCCGGCGCGCCGCCGAGGGCATCCGGGCCGGAACCGGGCCGCACTTCCTGGAGATGCGCACCTACCGCTTCCGCGCCCACTCGATGTACGACTCCGACCGCTACCGCGAGAAGGCCGAGATCGAGCAGTGGAAGGAACGCGACCCGGTCGACCGGTTCGCCGAGCGGTTGCGCGAGCACGCCGGGCTGACCGACAAGGCCCTTGCCGAGCTGGAGAAGCGGGTGAGCGCCGAGATCGACGCGGCGGTCGACACCGCCGAGAAGGCGCCCGAGGAGCCGGTCGCCGACCTGCTGCGATACGTCACGAGCCCCGCGGAGGAGGCGAGCTGACCATGGCCACCACCGGCGATCCCGCCGAACGCAAGACGACGTACCGGGAAGCCCTGCGCGACGCCCTGCGCGAGGCGCTCGGCGCCGACGAGCGGGTGTTCCTGATGGGCGAGGACGTGGGCCGCTACGGCGGCTGCTTCGGCGTCAGCCTCGGCCTGCTGGAGGAGTTCGGGCCCGAACGGGTCAGGGACGCGCCGCTGTCGGAGTCCGCGTTCGTCGGCGCGGGCATCGGCGCCGCCCTGGCGGGCATGCGTCCGATCGTCGAGATCATGACGGTCAACTTCAGCCTGCTCGCCCTCGACCAGATCCTGAACAACGCCGCCACGCTGCTGCACATGTCGGGCGGACAGCTGCCGGTCCCGGTCGTGATCCGGATGACCACCGGCGCCGGACGGCAGCTCGCGGCCCAGCACTCCCACAGCCTGGAGGGCTGGTACGCGCACATCCCCGGCCTCAGGGTGCTGGCACCGGCGACCATCGCCGACGCCCGCCACATGCTGGCCCCGGCGCTGGCCGACCCCGACCCGGTGCTGATCTTCGAGCACGGCGGTCTCTACAACACCTCCGGCGACCTCCCGGCCGACGCGGGCCCGGTCGACCTCGACCACGCCGCGATCCGCCGCCCCGGCACGGACGTCACCCTGGTCGCCTACGGCGGCTCGCTGCCCAAGGCACTGGCCGCCGCCGACGAATTGGCGACCGGCGGCATCAGCACGGAGGTCGTCGACCTGCGCACGCTCCGCCCCCTCGACGACTCCACCATCGGCGGCTCGGTCGCCCGCACGCACCGCGCCGTCCTCGTCGACGAGGCCTGGCGCAGCGGCAGCCTGGCCGCGGAGATCTCCGCCCGGCTGACCGAGCAGCACTTCTACGACCTCGACGCCCCCGTCGAGCGCGTGTGCAGCGCCGAAGTGCCGATGCCGTACGCGCGCCGGCTGGAGGAGGCGGCGCTGCCCCAGGTCGCCGGGATCGTCGCGGCCGCCCGCCGCACGGTCGGCCTGCTCCCGGCAGCGGGGAAGGCAGGCTGAGATGGCCGAGTTCACGATGCCGTCCCTCGGCGCGGACATGGACGAAGGACTGTTGGTGGAGTGGCTCGTCCACTCCGGCGACAAGGTGAGCAAGGGCGACGTGGTCGCGGTCGTGGAGACCGACAAGGCGGCCATCGAGGTCGAGTGCTTCGAGTCGGGCACCGTGGGGAAGCTGCTCGTCGAGCCCGGAACGCGCGTGCCGGTGGGGGCACCGCTCGCGGTGATCGAGAGCGGGACAAGCGCCGCGCGAGAGGGCGGCGGACCTGCCGGGCGGACCGCGGAAGCAACACCGACCCGGGAGCCTGCGGAGGCTGAGCGGGACCGGGAGCCTGCGGAGGCTGAGCGGGGCCGTGAGGTTGCGGAAGCCGCGCGGCTCGGTGAGGCCGGGGAGAGCGTGCCGGTTCGTGAGGCTGCGGCCGACGTGGGTGCGGGGGAGGCTGCGCGGGTCGGCGAGGTGGTGGAAGCGGTGCGGGACCGTGCGGCCGTCGAGGCCGGGGAGAGCGTGCCGGTTCGTGAGGCTGCCGCCGGTGCGCGTGCCGTGGCGGGCGCCGAGCCCGGGAAGGGTGCGGTGGAGCGGGCTGTTCCCGCGGCGGCCGAGCCGGTTGTCGCGGCGCTGCGACAGGAAGGGAGCGCGGGGTCCGCCCCGGCGGACGAGCGGCCCGAGCCGCCCCAGGAGCCCGTACGCGCCCGCGGTCGCCGGAAGCCGACGGCCGAGGAGCCCGTACGCGCCCGCGGACGTCGGAAGCCGGCCCGGGAACCCGGGCCCGCGCCGGTCGTCCCCGCTACCACCGCACCTCCCGAGCTCGCCGCCGAGGCGAAACCGGTTGCGGCGGTCGGGCCGCTGGTGCGGCACCTCGCGGCGGAGCGCGGCGTCGATCTGGGAACCGTGCACGGGACCGGGCGCGGGGGTCGGATCACACGCGCCGATGTCGAGCACGCGCCGCCCGCCCCCCGGCCCCGGCCGCGGGTCACCCCGTACGCCCGGCGGCTCGCCCGTGAACTCGGCGTGGACCTGGCCGAGGTGCGGGGCAGCGGGGAGGGCGGAGCCGTACGGGCGGCGGACGTCCACGCGGCCGTACGCGAGCGCAGCCGTCCCGGACCCCAGGTGGACCACGAGCTCCGGGCGGACCGAACGCCCCGGGCGGACCGAGCGCCCCTCGACCGTCCGCCCCGCGCGGAGGCGCCCCGCGCCGCCGCGGCCGCCGACCGCGCCGCCGCCATGCGCCGCGCCATCGCCGAGCTCATGGCCCGCTCCAAGCGGGAGATCCCGCACTACTACCTGTCCGCCACCGTCGACCTCGCCGCCGCCGAGGCCTGGCTGCGCCGGCGCAACCGCGGCCGCCCGCCCTCCGACCGGCTGGTCCCCGCGGCGCTGCTGCTGAAGGCCGCGGCCGTCGCCGCCCGTGACGTACCGCAGCTCAACGGCTTCTGGGAGAACGACGCGTTCACACCCGGCACCGGCGTGCACCTCGGCGTCGCCGTGTCCCTGCGCGACGGCGGTCTGCTGATGCCGGTGATCCACGACGCCGACACCCTCACCCCCGAGGATCTGATGGCCGCGCTCAAGGACCTGGTCCGGCGCGCCCGGCTCGGCAGGCTGCGCGGCAGCGAACTGTCCGGCGCTACCCTCACCGTGACCAACCTGGGCGACCAGGGGGTGGAGTCCGTCCTGGGCGTCATCTACCCGCCCCAGGTGGCACTGGTCGGCTTCGGCGCCGTGGTCGAACGGCCCTGGGCCGCGGACGGGATGCTCGGCGTCCGCCCCGTCGTGACCGCCACCCTGTCCGCCGACCACCGGGCCACCGACGGCGCCGTCGGCGCGCGGTACCTCACGGCGGTCGACCGACTGCTTCAGAAACCGGAGGAGTTGTGAACCAGATGAAGCCCCTGAACGCCGCCGAGGCGCGGACCGCGGTCGAGGAGTCCATCCTCCGGATCATCCCCGACGCCGACTTCACCCGGGTCGGTCCGCACGACAAGTTCCGCGACGTCCTGGAACTCGACTCGCTCGACTTCCTGAGCCTGGTGGAGCTGCTGGTGCAGCGCACCGGCATCCCGATCGACGAGGACGACTACCCCCGGCTCACCACCTTTGCGGACACCGTGGAGTTCCTGGTCGACAGGTCGGGCTAGACGGCCCGGACAGCACTGCGGCGGCCCCTTCGCGGGGCCGCCGCCGGTTGTCGGTCAGACCGTCGTCAGCCGGTCCTCCACCTGGACCACGTCAGGGATCAGGGCCACCGCCTCCGTCAGCCGGGGAACCAGCCCCGCGTCGAGCGAGCCGGCCAGGGTCACCGTGCCGTTGTGGACCTCCACCCGGACGCGCGCCGGGTCGATGCCCAACTCCTCCCGCACCACGTGCTCGACGATCTCGGTCCGGATGGCCGCGTCGTCCCGGACGAGAGCCTGCAACAACTCGCTGCGGCTGACGACGCCCACGAGTCTGCCGTGGTGATCGGTCACGAAGATCTGCCGGACCCTGGACTTCGAGGCCGTGTACGCCGCGTCCACCACGGCGGTCCACGGGTGGACGGTGAGCGCCGGTGCCGACATCAGCGTGGCCGCCGTACCGCCCGCGTCCACGGCACGCTGCCGACGCCCGTGCCGCTTGGAGAAGAGGCCGGAACGGTTGTCCCGGGCGGCGAGCGAGGCGGCCCGGGCGAGCAGATCGGACTCCGCGACGACCCCGACGACCCGCTGCGCGTCATCCACCACCGGCACCGCTCCGGTCTGCCGACGGGCCAGCATCCGGGCGATCTCCAGGAACGGCGTGTCGGGGGAGAGCCCGGCGACGGACCGCTTCATGACGTCCCGCACCCGCAGTTCGGAGGACCTGGCCGTCCGAAGGGCGGTGTGCGAGGCTGCGCCGTGCTCATGCGCGTCACCCTCGGCACCGGTCGGCTGCTCCGCCGCTTCCCGTGCCGAATGGGAGGCCATGGCCTGGAGGTAACGCACCATCAGATTCTGCCGGAACTCCTCGGCCGGCTTCCGGGCATAGGCCGGCACCGCACGGCGTGCCTCCGTCGCCGACGTGGCGGCTTCCCGCGCGACTCGGTCGTCCATGACAACCTCCCACGGTGGACGCGGACAGGGTCCTACGTTCACCATCGCGCCGACGCGCCCACCGGCACAGGGCCGCCCGGCCCCTTCCGCAGGTCAGATCGGCCCCTGTAGGGCCGGCGGCCCGCCGCATAGCGTGAAAGGAGACCACGACGGACACACACGGACACGCACGACGGACACGCACGACGGACGGACGCCGCAGTCGGCCCAGGAGGCCCACATGCCCGGGTTCCGCGAGTTCCTCACGCGCTTCCGGCCGGCCGGTTCACCCGGCCCGGCCGTCGGCGGGGCCGTCCCCGCCGACCGCTCGGCCGAACTCGCGGCCGAGCTGGCGCCTCCGCTCACCGCCCTCGACGACACGGCGGCACAGGCGGAGAGCATCCGCCGCGCCGCCGTCGACGAGGCCGCCGAGCGCCGCCGTACCGCCGCTGAGCGGGCCGAACGGACCATGCGGACGGCACGCGCGCGTGCCCTGGAGGTCAGGCACGAGACCGCGGCCGGGCTCAGGGCCGAGGCCGTGGCCGAGGCGGCACGCACCGAGGCCGACGCCCGGGCCGCCGTACAGGACCTGCGCGCGCGGGCCCGTTCGCGTACCCCGGAGCTGGCCGCGCGGCTGGTGGACCGGGTGGGCCGGGAACTCGGCGCAGTCGGAGGAGCCTCACCGGCCGGACCGCATCGGGAGGCGCCATGGGCGCGGGATGGGTCGCCGGAGTGACCCGGGCCAAGGCCATGGCGGCCGGCCGGGCCGGGCCCGACACGGCCCGACGCCTGGCGGCGGCACCGGGCCTGCCCGAGGCCGTGCGCGCCCTGGCGGGCACTCCGTACAGGCGTGGGCTCGACACGCAGGCCGGGCCCGCCGAGGCCCAACGGGCCGTCTCCGACGCCCTGGTGTGGCATCTGCGGGTGCTCGCCGGCTGGCAGCCCCGGCCCGGAGCCGTCGCCGTACGGCTGCTCGCCTCCGGGTTCGAGATCGAGAACACCCGTGACCTGCTGCGTTCCCTGACGGAGGACCGGCCGCCCGCGCCGTACCGGCTGGGTGCCCTGTCGACCGCCTGGCCCCGCCTTTCCCGGGCCACCGGCGCGGCCGACGTACGGGCCGTGCTCGCCACGTCCGTGTGGGGTGACCCCGGTGCCGACACCCGCGGCGCATTGATCACCGGCATGCGGTTGTCGGCGGCCGCCCGCACCGCGGCACATGTGCCGCCCGCGGCGCGCTGGGCGGCGGGGGAGGCCGCGCTGCTGGTGGCCCGCGAGGTCCATCTGACCGGCGGCCGGCTGACCCCCCAGGCCGCGCGGGACGCCGCACGGCTGCTCAGTACGGCCGCCGTGCGGGCGGCGTCCTTCGCGGACTACCGCGCCCGTCTGGCGCCTGCGGCCCGCTGGGCGCTGGAGGGGGTCGAGCGGCCGGAGGACCTGTGGCGCGCGGAGGCCCGCTGGTGGCCGACGGTCGACCAGGACGGGCAGTCCCTGCTGACCGGGGCCCGCTTCGGGCTGCCCAGCGTCGTCGGCGCGGTCGCGGTGCTGAGCGTCGACGCCTGGCGGGTGCGCGCCGGTCTGGGCTGTGCCGCACACGACGGCCGGGCACGGGAGGCCTTCGATGAACTCCTGGGCTGACACCCTGGCACCGGCCCGTATGCAGCGGGTCGCCGTCGTCGCCCCGCGCGACGCGCTCAGGGACACCCTGGTACGGGTCGCCGACGCGGGCTGTGTGGAACTGGACCGCCCCGACGGCACCGGCCACGGCACGCTCGGACCGGCCGCCAGGCAGCTCCAGTCGCTGGGCTCCGTCTCCGCCGGCCCCCTGCTGTCCGCCACGGAGCCCGACCTCGACATACTCCGCCAGGAGGGCCGGGCCGATCTCCTGGCCGGCGAGGCACAACTGGAGACGTACCGGGAGGCGGCGGTACGCCACGGGGCCGTGGCCGCGCTCGCCGGCTGGTGCCCCAGGACCGACGTGGCAGCGCTGCGCGGCCGCCTGAGGGACGTCGGAGCCGCGCTCGTGCCGCTGCGGGCACCGCGCGGCACCGACCCGCCGACCCGCCTGTACGACACCGGCACGGTACGGCGCTCCCTGGTGCCGCTGGTGCGCACCTACGGCACCGTCCCGTACGCAGACGTGGACCCCTCCGTGCCCGCCGGCATCGCCTACGTCGTCATGTTCGGGATGATGTTCGGCGACGCGGGCCACGGCATCCTGCTCCTCCTCGGGGCACTGCTGCTGCGCTCCGGCCGTCCGGCGCGCCTGGCGCACCTGCGCCATCTGTGGCCGTTCCTGGCCGGTGCGGGCGCGGCGAGCACGCTGGCCGGCGTCGCCTACGGGGAGTTCTTCGGACCCACCGGTGTGCTGCCGGTTCTCTGGCTGAGCCCCTTGGACGAGCCCATGCGGCTGCTGGGCAGCGCGATCGCCCTCGGCGCGGTCCTGCTCGCCGCGGCCTACGCGGCGGGCATCGTCAACCGCTGGCGCGAGGGCGGTCCGGGGCGGGCGCTGTACGCGGCGTCCGGCATCGCCGGGGCCGCGGTCTTCCTCGGCCTCGCTGTGCTCGTGGCCGGCATCGCCCTGCACACGCCGGTGGTGACCGCGGCCGGTGCGCTCGTCGCACTCGGCGGACTGGCGCTGGTCGCCACCGGGCTGTTCGCGGCGTCCGGGGGCGGCGCCTCGGGCACGCTGCAGACCGGTGTGCAGCTCTTCGACGTGCTGGTCCGGATCGGCTCGAACACCGTCTCCTTCACGCGTCTGGCCGCGTTCGGACTCACCCACGCGGCGCTGGGCGACATCGTCTGGCAGGGCACCACCGCCCTGGCCGGAGCCGGGCCGGCCGGGCTGCTCCCCGCGCTGCTGGTCTTCGTCCTCGGCAACGCGCTGGCCTTCGCCCTTGAGGCGCTGGTGGCCGGGGTACAGGCGCTGCGGCTTGAGTTCTACGAGCTCTTCTCCCGGGTCTTCGACGCCGAAGGGCGGCCGTTCAACCCCTGGCACGTGCCCACACAGATCCCTCTCGACAGTGTGCTGACAACCCACAGCACGGAGGTGACATCATGATCGCCTGGCTCATTGCGCTACCGCTGCTGATCGCCGGCTTCGCCGCCACCCACCGGCTGCTGCGCCGCCGGAGCCGGGCCGTGCTGCGGTCGGTCCTGGCCGCGGACGCGGCCCTGTTCGCGGGCGCCCTCGCGCTCCTGATCGTCGCGCTGAGCGGCGGCTCCGCGTCCGCGGACGCGGCCACCGCGGCAGCGGAGAGCTCCGGGTCCGACACGGCGGCCCTCATCGGCGCCGCCATCGCGGTCGCCGGAGCCTCCATCGGCGCGGCGATCGCCGTCGCCTACACCGGTGCCGCGGCGCTGGCCGCACTCAGCGAACGGCCCGAGCTCTTCGGCCGGGCCATGGTCATCGTCGGCCTCGCCGAAGGCATCGCCATCTACGGCCTGGTCGTCGCCATCATCCTCATCGGGAAGACCTAGCCATGGCGCGCATCGCGGCGATCGGCGAACGGCCCCGCGTCATCGGGCTCGCGACGGCCGGCGTCATGGTGTTCCCCGCGCCGGACCCGCGGGCGGTCCGCGCCGCCTGGGACCGGCTCCCGGCGGACGTCGGCCTGGTCGTCGTCACACCGGCGGCGGCCGACGCGCTCGGCCCGCAGGCGCTCGACGGGCAGGAACCGCTGCTGGCGGTGATGCCGACGTGAGGACCTCACCGATCGAACTCGAACCCGTGCGGGCCCGGCTGCTGCGGGACGCCGAGGCCGACGCCCAGGCACTGCTGGCCGCCGCCGACGAGGACGCCGCCACCGTGCTCCGGCAGGCCGAGACCCAGGCCGCCGAACTCCTCGCCGAGGCCCGCAGGCATGGCGCCGCCGACGCCGAGGCCGTACACCGTGCCACGCGCGCCCGTGCGCGCCGGGCGGCCCGGGCCCGTGAACTCGCCGCCCGCCGGGAGTGCTGGGAGGAACTGCGCCGGCAGGTCGTGCACGGCGTCGAGGCCCTGCGCGGCGCCGACGCCTACCCGGACCTGGAGGCGCGGCTGACCGCGCACGCACGGCAGCTGCTCGGAGCCGACGCCCGGATCACCGCCGTACCCGGCGGAGGCGTGCGGGGCGAGGCGGCCGGCCGCCGGGTCGACCTCAGCCTCGCCTCGTTCGCCCTCAGGGCCCTGGACGGCGTCGGCTCGGAGGTGGAGGAACTGTGGGCACCCTGACGCACACCCCGACCGGCCCCGGCCGCATCCGGCGGGTCGCCGGCCCGCTCGTCGAGGCCGCACACGTGGACGGCGCCGCCATGTACGACCTGGTCGCGCTCGGCACGGCCGGGCTGCCCGGGGAGATCGTCGCGATCCGGGACAGCGTCGTCACCGTCCAGGCGTACGAGTACACCGGCGGTCTGGCACCGGGCATGCCGGTCCGCCCCCTGGGCAGCCCACTGTCCGCGACCCTCGGCCCCGGCCTGCTGGGGGGCATCTACGACGGTCTGCTGCGTCCGCTGTCCGCCGCCGGCGTGTGGCTGTCGCCCGGCGCCCTGGCCGGTCGGCCCCAGGAGCAGCGGCCCACCTGGGAGTTCGCACCTCGGGTCGCGGAAGGGGACGGCGTGGCGCCGGGTGACGTCCTCGGTGAGATCCGTGACGCGGGACCGCTCCCGCTGCGGGTACTTGTACCGCCCGGCTGCGCGGGACCGGTGCAGGACATCGCCCCGCCGGGCCGCCACCGCGAGGACGCCGTCCTCGCGACCGTGGCGGGCACCCCGGTCCGGATGACCACCCACTGGCCCGTCCGCACCCCCCGCCCGGTCCGCGAGCGCCGGGACACCGTGCGGCCCCTGCACACCGGTCAGCGGGCCATCGACCTGCTCTTCCCGGTCGCCCTGGGCAGCACGGTCGCCGTGCCCGGCGGCTTCGGCACCGGCAAGACGGTCCTGCTCCAGCAGATCGCCAAATGGTGCGACGCGGACGTCATCGTCTACGTCGGCTGCGGCGAGCGCGGCAACGAGATGGCCGACGTGATCGACGAGTTCGGCGCGCTGACCGACCCGCGCACCGGCGGCCGCCTCGCCGAGCGGACCGTGATCGTCGCCAACACCTCGAACATGCCGATGATGGCCCGGGAGGCCAGCATCTACACCGGCGTCACGGTCGCCGAGTACTTCCGCGACATGGGCCTGGACGTCGTCGTCATCGCCGACTCCACGTCCCGCTGGGCCGAGGCGCTGCGGGAGTTCGCCTCCCGCACCGGCGCCCTGCCCGCCGAAGAGGGCTATCCCGCGGGCCTCGCCTCCGCCGTCGCCGCGTTCTACGAGCGCGCCGGCGCGGTCACCACCCTCGGCGGACTCAGCGGTTCCGTCACGGTGATCGGCGCGGTGTCCCCGCCCGGCGGCGACATGGCCGAACCGGTCACCGCCCACACCCAGCGCTTCGTGCGCTGCCTGTGGACCCTCGACCGCGACCTCGCCTACGCCCGGCACTACCCGGCCGTCTCCTGGGCGGAGTCGTTCTCCCGCGACGCCGAGGCGCTCGGCGCCCACCACGCGGCCACCGACGACCCGGACCTGCCCGCCCGCCGGGCCCGGGTGGCTGGTCTGCTCGCCGAGGCCGACCGGCTCGCCGACCTGGTCGACCTGCTCGGCATCACCGCCCTGCCCGACCAGGAACGCATCAGCGTCCTCGGCGGACGGCTCGTGCGCGAAGGCGTGCTCCAGCAGAGCGCCCTGTCCGATCGGGACGCCTACAGCGGAACGGAGAAGACGGCAGCGCTGGCCGAGGCGGTGCTGGCGGTCGTCGACCGGTGCCGCGAACTGGCCGACGCGGGCGTGCCGGCGGCCCGCATCGAGGAGGCGGACTTCTCGCCCGTGCTGCGCGCCCGCGAGGAGGCGGGCCCGCACGACGCGGCGACGGTGGAGGCGCTGCGCGAGACCGTGCTCGCCCGACTCCGGGAGATGTCATGAACACAGGCGTGGAGTACACCTCGGTGCGGGAACTGCGCGGCCCCCTGGCGGTCGTCGACAAGGTCGAGGGCGTCGGCTGGGACGAGTTCGTCCGGCTCACCCCCGACACCGGCGAACCGCGCCACGGACTCGTCCTGGAGGTCGACCGCGACACGGCCGTGGTGCAGGTCCTGGAGGACACCGCCGGCCTGGACCCGGCCCGCCTGCGTGCTGCCTTCACCGGCACGCCCCTGCGCATCCCCGTCGGGCCGGGCTGGCTGGGCCGGGTGTGCAACGGGCGCGGCGAACCCCTCGACGGCGGGCCGCCCGTCTTCGGCGCGGCCACCTCGGCGGTCGGCGGCAACCCCGTCAACCCGGTGCGCCGCGAACCCCCCGCCGAGCCGGTCCTCACGGGCGTCAGCGCCGTCGACGCCCTCACCACCCTCGTACGCGGCCAGAAGCTGCCCGTGTTCTCCGCGGCGGGCCTGCCGCACCTGGAACTCGCCGCGCAGATCGCCGCCCAGTCCACGGCCGGCGGACAGCCGTTCTGCGTGGTCTTCGCCGCGATGGGCGTGACCCACGCCGATGCCGCGTTCGTGCGCGACGCGCTGGAGGAACGCTCCGCGGCCGGGGAGCTGGTGCTGCTGCTCAACACCGCCGAGGACCCCGTGATCGAGCGCATCCTGACCCCGCGCATCGCCCTCACCGTCGCCGAGCGGCTCGCCTTCGCCGAGGGCCGGCACGTGCTCGTGGTGATGACCGACATGACGAGCTACGCCGAGGCGCTGCGCGAGGTCTCCGCCGCCCGCGGCGAGATCCCGGCCCGCCGGGCCTACCCCGGCTACCTGTACAGCGATCTGGCGTCCCTGTACGAGCGCTGCGGCCGCATCCGCGGCCTGCCGGGGTCCGTGACCGTGCTGCCGGTGCTCACCATGCCCGCGGGGGACATCACACACCCCGTGCCGGACCTCACCGGATACATCACGGAAGGGCAGATCGTGCTCTCCCGCCGGACGCACGCCCAGGGCGTCTATCCGCCCATCGACGCGCTGTCCTCGCTGTCCCGCCTGATGCGCAAGGGCGCGGGCCCCGGCCGCACCCGCGAGGACCACCTCGACGTCGCGGCCCAGCTGCTCTCCGCGCTGGCCCGCGCCCGCCAGGTCGGAGAACTCGCCGACCTCGTCGGCCGGGCGGCGCTCAGCCCCGCCGACCGCGGCTATCTGGACTTCGAGGAGGCGTTCAGCCGCGGACTGGTGGACCAGCGGCGCGACGAGGTGCGCACGCTCGAACAGACGCTGGAGCGGGCCTGGCAGGTGCTGCTCACCCTGCCGCGCAGCCAACTGTCCATGCTGCCCACCCGGTTCCTCGACGCCCATCCGTCGCCGGACGGCAGGTGATCCCATGGCAGAGCTCCGGGTGCCGCCCGGCCGGGCCGGACGGATGCGACTGCGCCGCAGTCTCGACGTGGCCCGCCGCGGTGCCGACCTGCTCGACCAGAAGCTGGCCGTCCTGCGCCTGCGCCACGAGGAACTCCTGCGGGCCGAGGCCACCGCCCGCGAACACTGGCACGAGCGGCTGCGCGAGGCCGAGACCTGGCTGCGGCGCGGGCTGCTGCTCGGCGGCGAGGACGCCCTGGACACACCGGACCTCGCCCGTCCGGCCGAGCTGGACATCGAGTGGACGGCCACGATGGGCGTACGGCACCCCGGCGCCGCCTCCTGCCGGGTGCCGGGACGGGAGCCGGGCGATCCGGCCCCGGCGAACACCGCCCTGGTCCACGCCGAGGCCGCCTACGCCGGCGCCGTGCGCGCCGCCGCCGAGTACGCCGCCGCCCGGGCCGCGGCCCGCGCCGTCGGCGACGAGGTCCTGCGCACCCGGCAGCGGGTGCGGGCGCTGCGCCGCCACTGGGTACCCCGCCTGGAGACGGCCCTGGCCCGTGCCGACGCGGCCCTGGAGCAGGGCGAGCACGAGGACGCGGTGCGCAGGAGGTGGGCCGCCGGGACGCACGACTGACGGCTGAGGGCGCCCGTCAGAACTTGCCCATGTGCTCCACCGTGCGGTGCCCCAGCTGCCGCGCGAAACTCTCGCAGAAGTCGACGGAGAGCGGCGGCCAGCCCCAGAAGTCGAACGCGAGGGCGCCCACCGCGAAGCTCGAATCCCACTGCCACTCGGTGACCGGGACCGAGACACCGCAGCTGGGGCAGGCGGCACTGCCCTCACCCGCCTCCTTCCAGGCGGCGATGCCGTCCCTGAACGGCTTCCAGACCTCGTCGTCCACCTCGAACTGCTCGGGGTAGTCGATGAACACCGTCCTGGCCTCGCACCGCGGGCAGACGGCGTACTCCGCCTCGTCGGCTCCCTGGCCGCCGACGTGGTAGTCGCGCCCGACGACGACGGCGACCGGGCCCGGCAGCCAGCCCGGGTCCGATGCGTCGGCGACGGCCCGTGCCCAGTCGGGCCCCGGCACATGGCCCTCGTCCACGGTCAGGCTGTACACCCCGTCACCGGACAGCTCACGCGTGATCAGGCCCTCGCCCACCATCCAGGCGACCATCCGCTCCGCGACCGCCCCGGCCTCCTCGCCGGTCACCTCGACGTCGATGATCCGCTCGTAGAAGTCACCCATCGGCTCCACCTCACATCGATCAGTCCCCAGACGTCAGCCGAACCAGACGACCAGCCGTACGTTCTCGTCCCCGTGCTCGGCGGCGAGATCCCGCATCGCCTGCCAGACCCTGTCCCAGGGCGCCTGGTCCGGGGGCGCGAGCATCCGCGCGGTGAGGATCACCGGGCGGTACACGGCGCCGTCCAGGTGGACCTCACCGCCCTGCGGCCATTCCCACGGGCTGAAAATGTCCTCGCCGAACGCGTCGGCCGTGGCCTGCTCCAGTCCGGGCGTGGCCGAGGCCCAGACGATGCCCTGCCGGACGAGTTCGCCGTCGTCGGCGGGCCGCCACACGCCCGCCCAGTTCCAGGCAGGCTCGTCGGCGAGCGGGGCGTCCCAGTCGACCGCGGCGACCTCCGCCCAGGTGGCATGGGTGTGGCTGTGCTGGTAGTCCCCGACTCCGGTCTCCCGCACCGGATCCGAGGTGTCGCCCGGAATCCCGCGGTCGGCGAAGAGGGGACGCTCCACGCCCCCCGTCCCGCCGAAGTCGAACAGACACCCCCACGCCTCGCGGTCCCGCCCCAGCCGGAGATCCAGAAGGTCGACCTCCATCTCCCAACGCCCGTCGGCCGAGCGGCACTCGATCACGCCGTCGATGTCTGCACCCATGAGCGTCGATGCTAAGCCGGGCACAGGCAGGCAAGCGACGGAATTCGCCGCCCTGACCGGCTAGGGCCCGGCCCCCGCGGGCGTGCGCGCGAGGTGGACGGTGAACCAGTCGCGGGCCAGTTCGGCGACCGTGGACAGGGCGCCCGGCTCCTCGAAGAGATGGGTGGCGCCGGGGACGACGGCGAGCCGGTGCGGGCAGTGCAGCCGGTCGGCGGCGAGCCGGTTGAGGCTGAGCACCCGCGTGTCGCGGGAACCCACGACGAGCAGGGTCGGGGCCCGCACCCGGGCCAGGGCGGCGGGGGCGGCGAGGTCGGGACGGCCGCCCCGGGACACGACCGCCCGGACGTCCGCGCCCGGGACGGCAGCCGCCTCCAGCGCGGCGGCCGCGCCGGTGCTCGCCCCGAAGTACCCGACGGGCAGGCCCGCTTCCCGGCCCACCCAGAGCGCCGCGGCGTGCAGGCGCCCGGCGAGCAGGCCGATGTCGAAGACGTTCGTCCGGTCGGTCTCCTCGGCCTCGGTGAGCAGATCGAGCAGCAGCGTGCCGAGACCGGCCCGGTTGAGGACGTCGGCGACACGGCGGTTGCGCGGACTGTGCCGGCTGCTGCCGCTGCCGTGTGCGAACACGACCACGGCCGGGGCCACTTCGGGCAGCACGAGCCGAGCGGTCAGCCGGACGTGCCCGGCGGACACGGCGACATCCTCGTTGCGGGGCACGGCCCTCGGTGCCCGCGCGGCGTCGACGGACCGGGCCAGGAGCGCGGTCACCTCCGCGTCGCCGACCTGCTCGAAGTCGTCGTACCAGGCGCCGACCGCGCCCAGGCGGCGCACCGGCAGCAGGCAGACCACCTGGTCGGCCACCGCGCGCAGGCGGTCGACGGTGTTCTGCGGGCCGACCGGGACGGCGAGGACGACCCGGGCCGCGCCCCGCCCCCGCACGATCCGGCAGGCGGCCGCAGCGGTCGCGCCGGTGGCCAGACCGTCGTCCACGACCAGCGCCGTACGGCCGGTCAGCGGGACCGGCTCGCGGCCGGGGCGGTAGCGGCGTACGCGTCGGTCGAGTTCGGCCCGCTCGGCCTCTTCGACGGCGGCCTGTTCGGCGGGGGTCGGCCGGGCGTCGTCGAGCACGTCGTCGTTGAGGACGCGCACCCCGTCCTCCCCGACGGCGCCGAAGCCCAGCTCCGGCTGCCAGGGCACCCCCAGCTTGCGCACCACGAGCACGTCCAGAGGGGCGCCGAGCTCGCGGGCCACCTCGTGGGCGACGGGCACTCCGCCCCGCGGCAGGCCCAGGACCACCACGTCCCGCCCGCGCAGGTGTTCCAGGCGCCGGGCCAGCCGGCGCCCCGCGTCCGCACGGTTCTCGAAGCGCATGGGCCACCTCCTCATGCGCGCGCCGTGCCGCCGCGACGGCGGCGCGTCTCTCCTTCCATTGCACCGCGTCCCGGAGCGGCGCGGCAGGGTCGTCCGGCACCGGCCGGTGGGGGTGCGCCGCGCGCGGTGCAGGCTGTTCAGGCCCGCGAGCGGGGCCCTTCGGCCCATGGCAGGGCCGTCCCGGGCCAGCACCCTGAAGGGGCGACGGAGAGCGTCCGGCGGAAGGCGGCACGCAAAGGCGGGAAGGACCCATCCGCTTCTCGCGGATCCTGATTGCGCGGTGCGCGGCCCGAAGCCGCTTCTCCGCGTCTGGTACGGGGTCCTTCCCGTCACTTCAAGCACACCACACGGACTGTGGATCCACCAGGGCCGATGGGCCCGACCTCCGAGGAGGGCGATGTCATGACCCACGTGATCGGTGATCCCGAGGACCGCACACCGACGCGACCCCGGCCCGCCCTGCTGACCTTCCTGGGCGGCGTGGGGACGGTCACCGGCAGCAAGTTCCTGGTCGAGAGCGACCACGCGCGCGTACTCGTCGACTGCGGACTATTCCAGGGCCTGGCCGACCTGCGCAGGCGCAACTGGCGAGGGCTGCCCTGCGATGCCGAGGACATCGAGACGGTGGTCGTCACGCACGCCCACCTCGACCACTGCGGCTATCTGCCCCGGCTGGCCCGCCACGGCTTCCGCGGCCGGATCGTGACCACCGAGTACACCGCCCGGCTGATGGAGATCGTGCTGCGGGACAGCGCCAAGCTCCAACTGGAGGCGGCCCAGCACGCCAACGAGCACGGCTGGTCCAAGCACCACCCCGCGCAGCCGCTGTACGACGACTCGGACGTGGACCGCACCCTGAAGCTCCTGCAGCCCGTGCCGCCCTGCACACCGGTGGACATCGCCGTCCGGACCCGGCTCACCCTGCACCCCGCCGGACACATCCTCGGCTCGTCCTGGGCCCGCCTGACCCTGGAGGACGGCCACACCCTCGCCGTCAGCGGGGACCTCGGCCGCCCCGGGCATCCGCTGCTGCTGCCTCCGGAGCCGTTCTCCGGGGCCGACGTGCTGCTGATGGAGTCGACCTACGGCAACCGGCGGCACGAGGAGGAGGCGGGCCGGGCACACTTCGCCGACGTGGTGACCCGCACGCTCGCCCGCGGAGGGACCGTCGTCATCCCCGCGTTCGCCCTCGACCGCACCGAGGTCGTCCTGCACGAGCTCGCCGAACTCCGCCGCACCGGCCGGCTCCCGGCGGCGGTGCCGGTGTACGTGGACAGCCCGATGGCGCTCGCCGCCCTCGACGTCTACCGGGACGCCCTGCTCACCCGGGCGCCCGAACTGCGGCCCGAGATCGCGCTGGCCGGCACCGCCGCGCTGAGCCCCGAGCCGTTCCACCCGGTCCGCTCGATCCAGGAGTCCGTGGACCTCAGCCGTACGAGCGGGCCCGCGGTCATCGTCTCGGCCTCCGGCATGGCCACCGGGGGACGCGTCCTGCACCACCTGCGCCGACTGCTGCCCGACCCGCGCAACGCCGTCGTCGTGGTGGGCTTCGCCGCGCAGGGCACACGCGCCCGTGACCTCGTGGACGGCGCCAAGGTGCTCAAGATGTTCGGGGAGTACGTCCCGGTGCGCGCCCGCGTCGCCGACGTGCCGCACTTCTCGGCCCACGCCGACGCCGGACAGGTCATCGAGTGGCTGCGCGGGGCGCCGGCGCCGCACACCACCTACCTGGTGCACGGCGAGCCCGACGCGGCCGAGGCGCTGCGCGACCGCATCGACCGGACCCTGGGCTGGACGGCGGTGGTACCGCGCTCCGGGGAGCGGGTCCTCGTCCGCTGAACGCCGGCCGCTCAGTACGGCATGGGCCGCCCCGAGGGCGTGCGCAGGTCCTGGGGCTCGGGACGGCGGACGGGCCGAGGCTGCCGGGTCTCGTGAATGCGCTTCATGACCGTCGCCTCCCGGATCGCTGCCTGCGGCTCGTCCCGCGCGTACCAGCAAGCCTTGTCCTCGCCCGAGCGCGGTGCCATGAGGCCACCGACCCCCGATCGTGGGCCGAGCCGTACCGATCACCAGGGCCGACCGGCCCCCTCGGAACAGCCGACCGTTCGTTCGTACGGGCAAGGGCCGCGCCGGCCCTTCGTTCGGGCCGCATGGCTCATGCGGCGGCGGCCGTGGCGGAGAAGGCTGGAGGCGAGGAGGAAAGCCACCGACCGGAGGGGGAGAGGACCGTGGGTACGAGTCTCACACCGGAGTTCTGGGAGCGGTTCACGCTCCTGCTGTTCGCGGCGATGGGGGTGACCTTCGCCCTCGCCGCACTGTTCGACGCGCTCGCGCTGCGCCGGCAGGTCCGCCGTGCGCGCAGGACTCCGGGCACGCCGGCACGGACCCCGCAAGGGCCCGCAACGACCGTCCACCGCACGTCCGTCCACTGCTGAGGCACCGCACCCGGCCGGATCGCACGGCGAACCGGACGGCCTCCTCGTGACTCCCCGCCGTCGGCGCGGCGGGGAGCCTTCATGTCCGCGGCAGGTCCTGGGCGATCTGCGCCGCCCATGCGTCGATGGCGTCCCATTCGCGATGGTCGCCGTAGCGGCCGCCGAGCAGACGGAACCTGATACGGCCGCCGAGCGGCAGGTGGGAGGCGCGGATGACGCCGGAGAACAGCCGGTGCGACCGGTACGACAGCCCGGCCGGCAGGCTGCGGACGATCACCGGGGCCTCCATCGGGCCCATCCGCTTGAACGGCCCGCGCAGCGCCCCCGGCATGCCGACGCTGAAGATCCACACCGGCCGGGAACCGAGCAGTTCCAGGTTGTCCCGCAGGAAGTCCCGCGCCGGATCGAGCCAGCGCTGACCGTGCACGGCGCTGCCGAGGACGAACGCGTCGTACGCGTCCGCGTCGTCGACGGCGTTCAGGGGGTACACCTCGGCCTTCAGCCCCGCCCGGCCCAGGCCCGCGGCGAGTCGCTCGGCGACGCCCCGGGTGGAGCCGTGCGCGGTCGCGTATCCGACCAGTACCCGCATGACACTCACCTCGCGAGCGCGGTCCCGGCGGGGTTCTTCGCGGGGGCGGGCACCGTCACGACGGGCACCGTGGCGTGCCGCAGGCAGGCGCGGCTCACCGAGCCGACCGCCGGGAGGGCTCCCTGGTCGTGGGGCGTGCGCCCCAGCGCGAGCAGCAGGGCACCGCGCGCGTGCTGGAGCAGCACCCGCGCGGGCAGGCCCTCCGCCACGACCGCACGCACATCGGCACCGAGGCGCGGCCCGAAGGCCTCGCGGACGGTGGACGCCAGGAGCTCGGCGGCCCGCACCCGCTCCTCGGCGGCCGTCGGCCTGCCGGCCGTCGGCGCGTAGGGTGCCAGGACGGCCGTGGACGGCTGCCAGGCGTGGACGGCGACAACCGCCGCGCCCAGGGTGCGCGCCTGCTCGGCCGCCCAGCGCAGCGCGGCCACGGACGCCTCCGATCCGTCGACGCCCACCACGATCCCGTCGGCGTGTTCGGTCATGGTTTCCTCCCCTGACGGCCTCTTCCCCCAGGCTCCCGGGGACAGGGCGCGCGGGGCGTGGGCCGAGCGGTGCCGTGCCTGTGCCGTTCGGCCCCTACCACCGACTCAGTACAGCGACCCCGGCCAGCTCGTCAGGACGGCGGCGACGACGCCCACGTCCAGCAGCACGCCGAGCGTCAGCCAGGGGTTGAACCAGAGGGCCTTCAGCAGCAGCCCGGCGCACGCCGCGATCACCGCCGCGGTCGCCCAGCCGCCGCTCTGCGCGGCGGCGGCCGAGCCGGCGATGACGTAGAGCATCGCGGTGACGGCGGCCATGCCGATGGCGGCCCGGTCGACGACCCGCGCGCGGGGCACGCCCGCCGCGGCGAGCGCCCACGAGTGCCGCGGGTTGAACGGCTGCTCCGCGGTGTCGTGCGGCAGCCAGACCGCCAGATGCAGCAGTCCGTGCACGAACAGGAAGGCGGAGACCAGTGCGGTGGTCATGGCAGTGACTCCGGTTCGGCGCCGCCCTGGTCGAGCCGGAACGGCGGATACACATCGGTGAGCAGTGCGGCGTAGGCCATCGCGCGCAGCGCCCACCGGTTGAGGCCGATCACCAGGTCGAAGATGTCGCGCGGATAGCGGCCGGTGAAGGCCAGGGCGATGCCGGCGAACAGGGTGAGCAGCCCGATCAGCCCGGCCGAGAACCAGGCCACCCGGGCCCCGCCGAGCAGGAACCCCAGCACCAGGTAGTGGGGTATCGCCAGCAGCCACCACTTCACCAGGACCAGACCCCGGGACAACTCCTCGGGGTACGCGATGTCCCAGTGCGTCGGATAGTCGGGCACGTCCGCCAGCGTGAACGGCGGATAGCGGTCGGTGCCGAGCGCGCCGTACGCGTAGTACGCCACCCGCCAACTCCAGCGCATCACCCCGGTGTTGTAGTCGAACAGCGCACGCGGATAGCGGCCGGTGAACAGGATCGCGAAGAACGCCACCACGCTCACCAGGACGAACCCCACCCACAGGAAGGCGAGGACGACGAAGTGGGGCAGGGCGAGCAGCCACTTCACCAGCCACAGCCAGCGCGACAGCCCCTCGTCGAGGCGCGCGGTCAGCCGTGCGGGATAAACCGGGTGCAGTGCTTCCGTAGCCATGGATCGCTCCCTCCGGATCCGGCTCGTCGGTGCTCAGCGGAAGGTGCGGTGGTCGTCGTGGTCGCCCATGTACCGCTTTTCGATCACCACTTCGCGTTCGCCGGGGCGCCGGATGTTGCCCGGCGTGGACATGAAGGCCATGAGGCCGAGGACGCCGGTGATCATCAGGACCAGGCCGACGATGATCGAGTCGTAGCCGAACACCAGGCTCGCGCCCACGACAACCGCGCCGATGAGGATGAGCGGAGGCATTGCAGACCTCCAAGGTCCGCCCGGACCCAGCGCCGGGCCTTGTCGAAGCGGGGAGCCGGGCAGCCCGTTCGACCGCCACGGTGAGTCCCCTGGCTCACCTTCAGCGTCCGCCTCGCGCGCGGGCGGTCGTTAGGGGCCGAATGGCCCCCGACCCCGGCCGATCCACCCCCTGCGGCCGCCCGGCCGCCCGTGCGACGGTGGAGTGGGAGTAGCGCGCTGCGCCATGGCGCAGCCCGACGGAAGGCGGTGGATGCCATGGAGCTGCCCCTGGTCGTGGGCGTCGACGGATCGCCCGGCGGCCTCCAGGCGGTCGACTGGGCCGTGGACGAGGCCGCGCGGCACGGTCTGGCGCTGCGCCTGGTGTACGCGTCGCTGTGGGAGCGCTACGAGGGTGAGGTGCCCTCCGACGATCCGGACCGTCCGCCCGAGCAGGTGACGGCGGAGGAGATCGTCGCGACCGCCGCGGAGCGCGCCCGCCGCCGCAACCCCGAGGTCAAGGTCTCCGTGGACGTGATCCCCGACGAGGCCACGCACGCCCTGCTCGGCGAGGCCCACCACGCCTTCGCCGTGGTGACCGGTTCCCGCGGTCGTGGCGAGCTCGCCGGCCTGCTCCTCGGCTCCGTCGGGCTGACAGTTGCCGCCCGCGCCCAGGGGCCGGTCGTCGTCGTCCGTGGTGACAAGGCGGGCCTGGCGGGCACCCACGAACGGATCCTGCTCGGCGCCGCCGACCCGGCCGTCGCCGGAGAGGCGACGCGCTTCGCCTTCCGTGAGGCCGAGGCACGCGGCTGCGTCCTCGACGTCGTACGCGCCTGGCGCCGCCCCGCGCACCGCCCGCCCGACCACCCGCTGCTGGCCGGGGACCCCGCCCAGGCCCACGAGGAACAGGCCTCCGCCCTGCTCGACGCCCTCCTGCACGATGCCGCGGACGAGCATCCAGGGGTGCGGGTGCGCCGCGCCGTCGTGGAGGGACCGCCCCGCCGGGTCCTGCTGAACCGGTCGGCGGCCGCCGACCTCGTGATCATCGGAGCCCGGCATCGCACCGGTCACTTCGGCCTCCAGCTCGGCCGCGTGGGACACACCCTGCTGCACCACGCCGAATGCCCCGTCGCCGTCGTCCCGCAGCCGGAGTGACCATGGAGCGTCCCACTGCACTCGACCCCCTGCTCAACGACATCAAAGCCGTCGTCTTCGACACGGACGGAGTGATCACCGACTCGGCGCGGGTCCACGCCGCGGCCTGGAAGGAGGCCTTCGACGCCTTCCTGCGCGCGCATCCGCCCGCGGACCCCGGGCAACGGCGGCCTTTCGACGTCCGCGACGACTATCTGCGGCACGTGGACGGCAAGTCCCGCCTCGACGGCGCCGCCGCCTTCCTCGCCTCGCGCGGCATCGACGCCTCGGACGAGACCGTGCGGGAGGTCGCCGCCGACAAGGAGCGGCTGTTCACCGAGCGGCTGCGCAAGCACGGCGTGGACGCCTATCCCGGCACGGTGCGGCTGGTGCGGGCCCTGCGGTCGGCGGGCATCCCCGTCGCGGCGGCCTCGGCCTCCCGGCACGCCGCCGAGCTGCTCTCCCGGGCCGGCGTGCGCGACCTGTTCGACGTCCTCGTGGACGGCGGCGAGGCGGCCCGGCTCGGGCTGCCGGGCAAGCCGAAGCCCGACCTGTTCCTCACCGCTGCCGACCGGCTCGGGGTGCCCGCCGACCGCGCCGCCGTCGTGGAGGACGCCCTGGCGGGCGTGGAGGCGGGCCGCAACGGCGGCTTCGCGCTGGTCGTGGGAGTGGATCGCGCAGTGGCGGGGGACTCGGCCGGGAGGCTGCGCCGGCACGGCGCCGACATCGTCGTACGGGATCTTGCGGAACTGCTGGGGGAGGAGTCGATGTGACGGGATGGACCTGGGAGTACGAGGGCTACGAGCCCGCGGACGAACGGCTGCGCGAGTCCCTGTGTGCCCTGGGCAACGGCTACTTCGCCACCCGGGGCGCCCTCCCGGAGTGCGACGCCGACGACATCCACTACCCGGGCACCTATGTCGCGGGCTGCTACAACCGGCTCACCTCCGACGTGTCGGGGCGGCAGGTCGAGAACGAGGACATGGTCAACGTCCCGAACTGGCTGCCGCTGCGCTTCCGCCTGCGCGGCGGGCCCTGGATCACCCCCGACACCGTGCCACTGCTCGCACACCGGCTGGAACTGCGCCTGACCTCGGGCATGTTGGAGCGACGCACCCGCTACGACCTCGGTGAGGGACGGGTGCTGAGGGTGCGTCAGCAGCGGATCGTGCACATGGCCGATCCCCATCTGGCCGCCCTGCGCACCGAGTTCACCGCCGAGGGCTTCGCCGGTGAGCTGGAGGTGGAGGCCTCCCTCGACGGCGGCGTCACCAACGCGGGCGTGCCGCGCTACCGCGACCTGGACGGACGGCACCTGACCCACGTGCACGCGGGCACCGCCACCCCACAGACCGTGTGGCTGCGCTGCCGCACCCGCACCTCCGACCTCCGGATCGGCATGGCCGCCCGGCTCATTTCCGACGCGCCGGTCACCGTACGGAACAAGAGCCCGCGCACCACCCAGCACACGGTGCTGGAGCTGACCGAGGGCCGCACCTTCACCGTCGACAAGATCGTCGCCCTGCACACCTCCCGCGATCCGGCCATCAGCGACCCGCTGTACGCCGCGGTCGACCGGGTAGGCCGCGCCCCCGGCTTCGATGACCTGTTCGAGTCCCACCTCACGGCCTGGGACCAGCTCTGGCGGCGGGCCGCCCTCGACGTCGACGGAGAATCGGGACGCATCCTGCGCCTGCACCTCTTCCACGTCCTGCAGACGCTCTCCCCGCACACCGCCGACCTCGACGTCGGCGTGCCCGCCCGGGGACTGCACGGCGAGGCCTACCGGGGCCATGTCTTCTGGGACGAGCTGTTCGTGCTGCCCTACCTCAACCTGCACTTCCCCGAGGTCTCCCGGGCCCTGCTGCGCTACCGCCACCGCCGCCTGGAACAGGCCTGCACCTCGGCCCTGGCGGTCGGCCGCAGGGGCGCCCTGTACCCGTGGCAGAGCGGCAGCGACGGCCGCGAGGAGACCCAGCAGCTCCACCTCAACCCCAACTCGGGGCGCTGGCTGCCCGACCACTCCCGGCTCCAGTACCACGTGGGATCGGCGATCGCCTACAACGTGTGGCAGTACTACGAGGCCAGCGGCGACCTGGAGTTCCTGCACACCAAGGGCGCCGAGATGCTCCTCCAGATCGCCCGCTTCTGGGCCGACGCCGCCGAATACGACGACACCCTCGAACGGCACCGCATCAAGGGCGTCGTCGGCCCCGACGAGTACCACGACGCCTACCCCGGCGCGAGCACCCCCGGCCTCGACGACAACGCCTACACCAACGTCACCGCCGCCTGGGTGCTCACCCGCACCCTGGACCTGATGCGCGCCCTGCCCGAGCCCAGGCGCCGCGAACTCGTCGAGCGCACCGGCCTCGACGGCGGCGAACTGGAGCAGTGGGAGGACGTCTCCCGCACCCTCCACGTCCCCTTCCATGCCGGTGTCATCAGCCAGTTCGAGGGCTACGGCGAACTCGCCGAACTCCCTTGGGAGGAGTACCGGCAGCGCTACGGCGACATCCGCCGCCTGGACCGGATCCTGGAGGCGGAGGGCGACACCGTCAACCGCTACCAGGCCTCCAAACAGGCCGACGTCCTGATGCTCGGCTACCTCTTCGCACCGGCCGAACTCCAGGGCCTGTTCCGCCGGTTGGGCCTGAAACTCGACGAGGAGACCTGGCGCCGCACCGTCGACCACTACCTGCACCGCACCAGCCACGGCTCCACCCTCAGCGGCCTGGTCCACGGCTGGGTACTGGCCCGCGCCCGCCGTGCCGAGGCGTGGAAGTTCTGCCAGGAGGCCCTCCAGGGCGACATCGCGGACGTCCAGGGCGGCACCACCGGCGAGGGCATCCACCTCGGCGCCATGGCCGGCACCCTCGATCTGGTCCAGCGCGGACTGACCGGCCTGGAGACCCGCGACGGCGCGCTCTGGCTCGACCCGGTGCCGCTGCCGGAGCTCTCCTCGTACGGCTTCGCCCTGCGCTACCAGGGCCACTGGGGGGTGGAGCTGCGCCTGGAGCGCGGCCGGCTGGAGATCGCCGTACCGTCCTCCGACGCCTCCCCGATCGACGTACGGCTGCCGGACCGCGCGGTCTCCGTGCAGCCGGGGGAGACGGCGCGGCTGAGGCTCACGGACTGATCCAGGGCCGGATGGCCCCCGTCAGTGACCTCAAGGCCCCTCCCGGCAGCCCGGGCCGGGCGTGAAGCTGACAGTCAGGAGCGGTCCGAGGGACCGCGCCCGCTTCGCTCCCCGAGGGGAGGTGCGCCCATGCCGGCGCAACCGCTCGACTCCAGCACCGTCATCGACCTGGTGACTGCGGCCACGGCCGCCCCGTCCCTGCACAACGCGCAGCCGTGGCGCTTCCGCCACGTGTCCGCCGACCGGACCCTCGAACTGCGCGCCGACCTCGGCCGGGCCATGCCCCGCACGGACCCCGACAACCGGGGGCTCCACCTGGGCTGCGGCGCGGCCCTGCTCAACCTGCGGGTCGCCGCCGCCCACCTCGGCAGGAGCACCGAGACCGTGCTCCTGCCGGACCCGGCCGCCCCCGAGCTGCTCGCCACCGCCCGCCTGACCGGCACGGCCCGTCCGGACACCGAACTGGCCCGCCTGTTCCCCGCCATCGCCCGACGGCACACCAGCCGCCATCCGTTCGAGGACCGGGAGATCCCGGCCGGCCTCCAGGACAAGCTGTGCGAGGCCGCCCGCCTGGAGGGCGCCCAGCTGACGTTCCCCGACCGGTGGCACCTGGAGTCCCTGCTCGGTGACATCCTCGACGCCGAGGGGCGCGACAGCCTGGACCCCGAGCGGCTGGAGGACATCTACCGGTGGACCCGGACCGAGGACTCCGCGACGGCAGCCGACGGCATCCCGGTGGAGGCCTTCGGCCCCCGCAAGCGCGGCGGGCGGGCACCCGTACGGGACTTCGCCGGCCGCCGCCCGATACCCGGCCGCCCGTCGGCCGTCTTCGAGAGCACCCCGAACCTGGCACTCCTCGGCACCACCGACGACCACCCCGCCGACTGGCTGCGCGCCGGCCAGGCGATGGAACGCGTCCTGCTCGCGGCCACCCTCGCCGGCCTGGCCACCTCCCTCACGTCCCACGCCCTGGAGGAACAGGACCTGCGGGAGACCGTCCGGGACCCCGAGTCGGCGATGGGCTTCGTGCAGATGGTGCTGCGCCTCGGCTACGGGCCGACGGGGGCGGGAACGTCGCGCCGGCCCGTGCACGAGGTGCTGGAGATCGCGTGAGTCAGTTCAGCGGAGCGGGGGCGGGTGTGCCGTAGAACGTGATCGGCGGCCAGCCCCGGGACACAGCGAACTCACTGAGCAGCTCGGCGATCTCCTGCGGAGTGATCTCGGCGCCGGCCGGCGGTGTCTCGGCGACCTGGACGCTGAACTTGATGTACAGCTCCGTGCCCGTGTCGGTGTGCGAGATCCGGGACATCCCGTTGAACAGCGTGTCCGGGGGGAAGACTGTCGACGTGGTCTCCGCTTCCGCCTCCGCGGCCTGGGCCGGCTGCGCCGACGTCGCGCTGCCGAGCACCGCGCCCGCGGCGGTCGTCCCCGAGTAACCGAGCAGAGATCGTCTCGAAAGGCTGGACAAGGTACCCCCTCCTTCACGGCCGCGCGGGTGTCTCCCTGGGCCGCCGCATGATCGTATGCACGTTCGGCGGCCGCCGGGGGCTGAACGAGATCGTCCGCTCCTGACACCTCACCGCCGCGCCCGGCCGGCCGCAGACAGCCAGGTCACGGCGCGGCTGATGTCGGCGAGCGTGACGATGCCGACGAGCCGCCCCTCGTCGAGGACCAGGGCCCGCCGGTCGCGGCTCGCGCGGAGCCGGGGCAGCAGGTCGACGACGGGCTCGCCGGGCGCGGCCGTCTCGACCTCGGGCAGCGGGCGCATCACGTCCTCGACCGTGGTCCCCCCACGGGCGTGCGCCGGGACACGGCTGACCATGGCCAGGGTCAGCAGCCCGGCCGGGGCGCCGTCCGGCGACAGCACCGGGAAGGCCGAGTGGCGGTAGCCGTCCCACGCACCTTCCCTGAGGATGCCGTCCAGCGTCGCCGTGGCCGGGACGGTGACGGGGGCGCCGGTCATCACCTGGCGCACCGGCAGATCGGCCAGGACGCCGCGCAGCTCGGCCTGGCGGGCCTCCTCGGTCGCCGTGGCGATCAGGAACCAGCCGATCAGGGCGGGCCACAGGCCGGACAGGTCCCCGGCGTACAGCACCGCGAAGAACCCGGTGATCACCATGAACCAGCCGAGCGCGCGGCCCGCGGCCGAGGCGCCGCGGGTCGCCCGCACCCGGTCCCCGGTGCGCTGCCACAGGTAGGCGCGCAGCAGGCGCCCGCCGTCCAGCGGGGCGGCGGGTACGGCGTTGAAGACGGCCAGCACGATGTTGATCGCGGCCAGCCAGGCGGTCGCCTCGACCACGAGCGCGGAGGTGCCGAGCGTGTCCAGCCCCAGCGTCAGCCCCGTGAACAGCACCCCGGCCGCCGCGCTGGTGAGCGGTCCCACCCCCGCGATCCGCAGCTCGGCGCGCGGCGTGGGCGCCTCGCTGTGCAGCCGGGCGACACCGCCGAGCATCCACAGCGTGATGCCGTCCACCGTGACGCCGTTGCGCCGGGCCACGATCGCGTGCGCCAGTTCGTGCGCCAGCAGGGAGGCGAGGAACACGAGCGCCGTCAGCAGCGCGAGCGTCCAGTACAGTCCGGACCGGTGACCGGGATGGGCGTCCGGGAAGCGTCCGGCCGCCAGCGTCACGGTCACCAGCCCCACGATGACCAGCACACTCCAGTGCAGACCGACCCGGACTCCGGCGATCCGTCCCAGGGGCAGGGTCTCCTTCACCGGACCCCCTGGTCAGTCGGCCGTGTCCAGGCACTGGGCGGCCAGGTCCTTCACCCGGGCCTTCTCGGCCCGCAACCGCCGTCCCTCGACCTGCCAGCGATGACGCGCCTGCGGCCGCCACCGCGGCGGTTCACGACGCTGCCAGTCCCGCAGCGCGATCACCGCGCAGGTGTCCTCGACCACCAGCACCATCACCTCGGGCAGGCGCAGCGCGGCCGCCACGCCCACGGTGCGCTCCGCGCACGGCAGGTGCAGCTCGCTCGGCGAGCGCCGGGACGAGCGACGTGAGGGGAGCGCGCCCATGATGACCACCTCCGGGGAGTCCTGCCGGGGTCTGCGGCCGCCCGGCAGCGGTGTACTGCCAGGCTGCGCGCCCGGCCCCCGGCGCCGACATGGGCCGACCGGTCCTGTGCGCGGCCGACCGGGCCCGGTGGGAGGGGTCCGTCCGGCCGTCAGGCGGCCTTGATGCCGGAGATCAACTGCGTCGCCAGGTCGGACTGCACCATCAGCCGGGTGTGATGGACCCGGTTGCCGGTGTCCTGCCAGGTGAGGGTGACCCTGGTCCAGCAGTGCCCCATGCCGCTGTCGTTGTAGACCGCCGTCCAGGCGATCGGCACGCCCTTCGCGCGCAGCACGCCGTCCTTGTGGTGGGCGCTCTCCCAGCGGGCCAGGCTGTCGCGCAGCCCCTTGGTGAGGTAGTGGCCGCGCAGGGAGTCGGCCAGTCGGTTGCGGCCGGAGTCGTACAGCACGTCGATGTAGGTGCCGTAGAAGTCGGCGACCCGGTCGACGGTGTTCGTGGGGCTGCCGCCGCGGGCCGGGCCGGCGACGGTGGTGATGGTGGCGGGGCTGTCCGCCGGGACCTCGTTCGCGGTCGACGGCACCGATGCGCCGAGGGCCGCCAGCGCTCCGACGAGTGCGACATGGCGGAGCGTGCGTGACGTAGTCATGCCATAACCCCCTCTGTGCAAGTTCCCTCAACTCCAGTACAGCGCGCGGGAGTTTCCCCGTGCGTGGGCCGATCGGCCCTTTCAGGCACCCGGGTTGGTGACCAGCCGGTGTCGCAGCGACAGGGACGCCAGAGCGAGCAGCACGGCGGCGAACGCGCCGAGGACCGCCACCTCGCGCAGGATCGCGGCCAGGTCCCCGTCCCGGGACAGCAGTGTCGTCCAGGCGTCGACCGCCCAGGCCTGCGGCACCGCGTGGCCGGCGGTGCGCAGCCAGTCGGGCACCACGGCCAGCGGCCACATGCAGCCGCCGAGCATCCCGAGGCCGATCCCGAGGGTGGGGCCCACCGCGTGCACCTGCTCCGGTGTACGGAACAGGGCCCCGGCCAGCACCCCGGCACCGGTGCCGACCAGCGCCCACACGGTGACCAGGACGCCGGCGGCGAGCGGGTCGCCCCACTGCACGTCGAAGGCCAGCGCCCCGATGCCGACGATCAGCAGGGACTGCAGAACGGCCAGCAGCAGATAGGCGATCGTCTCGCCGAGCACCAGCGTGCGGGCGGCGACCGGTGCCGCGAGCGCCCGGGCGTACACGCCCGTCCGGCGCGTCTGCACGATGGCCGCGCCGCCCGCGAGGGCGTTGATGAACACGAACAGCACCAGCATGGTGGGCGTGCTGTAGCTGTAGCCCAGCGGCAGGAAGTCGCTCTGGCCGTTCACGGTCTCGGTGCGCACGGCGATCGGGGACGAGGCCCGTTCGGCGCCGCGGGCGAGCGCGAGGCTCTCGTCGAAGGAACCGCCGGTCTCGTCACCGGCGAAGCGGGCGGCCTGGATGCGTGCCGCATGGTCGGCCACGACGGCCGACACCGACGTCACCGCCGAATGCCCGGCGCTGCCCGAGGGCTCCACCAGCACGCGCACGGTCACCGAACGCCCTTCCCGTACATCCGCGTCGAGACCGTCCGGTACCAGCACCACCGCGTCCAGCTGGGCCCGGCGCAGCGCGGTGCGCGCGTCGTCCGCGGCGTCGTACGTACGGGCACGCAGCCCGGGCGCGTCCTTCAGCTGTGCGGTCAACTCCTGTGCCACCGGGCCCGACCGGGCGGCCGGGACGAGCCCGATCCGGAACTGGTCGAAGCCGCTCACGGTCACCCCGATGACGACGATGATGGCGACCGGCAGCAGCACCATGAAGAACAGCGCGGTGCGGTCGCGCAGCACCCGTGCGAGGGTCGCCCGGGTCACGGCGAGCGCGGTCATGGCGTCCTCCTCAGCCGAAGGAGCAGAGCGGTCACCGCGGCCACGACGACCGAGAACGCGGCGATGCCGAGCAGCGGGGCGCCCACGGCGTCCCAGCCGCGCACCCCGGTGCCCAGATCGGTGAACCCGCGCAGCGCCCAGCCGTTGGGGGTGAACAGGGCGAGGGTGCGGATCGCCGGGGTGGTGCCGGAGGCGAAGACGAAGTTGCCGCCGAGCAGCACGAGCGCGAAGACCAGGATCGAGGCGAGGCCCTGCGCCTGCTGCTCGGTCCGCACCAGCGCGATGACCAGCGCCGTCAGACACACCACGCACACCGCCATGGCCACACTGAGCGCGGCGACCCCGAGCGGGTCGGCCCAGTCGGCGTCGAAGGCGAGCCACGACACGAACGTCACCGTGGCGAGGCCGGCCAGGCTGTAGACGAACGTCGACACCGACTTGCCGATCAGCAGCGCACCCCGCCCGACCGGCGCCGCGGCGATCCGGTCGAGGGTGCCCTGCTGCTGTTCGACGAAGTAGCTCCGCGCGCCGAATCCCACGGTGAAGAGCACGAAGAACATGCCCATGCTGGGCCCGAAGTAGCTGATCACCTTCAGCGGGTCGTCGGGCAGCCCCTGTGCCCGCACCTCTTCGGGCAGCCTCAACAGGGCGGCCTTGGCAGCCAGTTCGGGGATGTCGGAGTCCGCAGCGCCCGCGGCGACCGCCGTGGCGACCGACAGCCGGTCGGCGTTGACCTGTGCGACGTACGACTCGGTGACCGCGCGGGCGAGCTGCGCCTGCAGGCCGTAGTCGACGCTGTCCAGGACGGTGACGGCATCGGCGGCACCACCGTGCAGCGACTGCGTGAACCCCTTCGGCAGCACGATCGCGGCGTGCACGTCACCCGCGTCCACCGCCTCGCGTGCCGCGGCCTCGTCGTCGTAGGAGCGCACCTGGACCGTGCCTTCGAGCTCCGGGCTGTTCAGCACCTGGACGAGCCCGGTGGCGGCCGGGCCCCGGTCCAGGTCGACGACGCCGAGGTTGGCGCGGAACTCGTCGTTGTTGTTGAACGCCAGCGCCATCAGCGCGGAGATCAGCACGGGCGCGAGGAACACGATCACCCAGGCCGACCGGTCGCGCAGCCGCTGCCGCAGGTCCTTGGCCGCGATGGCGAGTACGACATGCACGGCGGCTCACTCCCTCAGCGCGGTGCCGGTCAGATGCAGGAACACCGCCTCCAGATCGGGTTCGTCGATCTCCACGCTGCGGATGTCGACGTCCAGTTCGTGGGCGAGGTCGAGCAGGTCCGGCAGCAGGCTCCGGGCGTCCTTGACGACCAGTTCGACCACGTCACCGTGGTCACCGCCGCGGGCCGCGCCCTCGACCCGGGCCAGCCGCCGGCACGCCTCCGTGTAAGCCGTCAGGCCGCCCGCGGCGGTCAGCCGGATCCGGTCGCGCTCGGCGACCAGCTGCACCAGCTCGCGCGGGGTGCCCTCGGCGACGAGGCTGCCCCGGTCGATGATGCCGACCCGGTTGCACAGCCGCTCGGCCTCCTCCATGTAGTGCGTGGTGTAGAGGACGGCCATGCCCTCCTCGCCGAACCGGGTGACGCTCTCCAGGATCGCGTGCCGGCTCTGCGGATCGACGCCGACGGTCGGCTCGTCCAGCACCAGCAGCGTGGGCGCGTGGACGAGACCGGCGCCGATGTTCAGACGCCGGCGCATGCCGCCCGACAGGGACTCGACGCGGTCACCGGCCCGGGTGCCCAGGTCGATCAGATCGAGGACCTCGTCGACGCGGCGCTCCAGCTTCCGGCGCGGCAGCCGGTAGAGGCGGCCGAAGAAGCGGAGGTTCTCGCGCACGCTGAGATCCGGGTAGAGGGCCACGTCCTGCGGGACGAAGCCGATGAGCCGCTTGGCCGGTCCGGCCGAGGTGCTCACCGGACGGCCCGCCACGCGGACGGCCCCGGCGTCGGGGCGCAGCAGTCCGCACACCATCCTGATGGTCGTGGTCTTTCCCGCACCGTTCGGCCCGAGCAGACCGTACGTCTCGCCCGGCGCGATGCGCAGACTGACGTCGTCGACGGCGATGCGCTCGCCGAACCGCCTTACCAGACGGTCGCATTCGAGCACGGGTTCGTTCATGGCGTCACCTCATGGCGCGAGGGAGAAGTAGTTCTCTTCTTCTTGCGTGAAGTGCAGGCGCAGCACGGTGTGCAGCCCGTACAGGCAGGCACGCAGGTCGTCGAGCTGCTCCGGGGCCAGGTCACCGTCGGGGCCGACCAGGGTGAGGTGGGTTTCGATGCGGCGAGCCAGGCGGTCGATCTCGACGTGGGCGCGGCTCATCGTGGCCGTGGCCTCGGGGCCGCCGAGCGTGGGGGCCAGAGCCGGGTAGAGCTGGTGCTCCTCGGCGTACTCGTGCGGCAGCAGCCGCTCGGTGAGCAGGCGGTGCACCTCGCGCACGGCCGCGAGGGCCCGGGGCCCGGGGTCCGCCGACAGCCGGTCGGCGGCCGAGCGCACGGCCTCCAGGACGTCCTGGAGATCGTCGTGCTCGGCGGCGAAGCGGTGGATGAGGGCCTCCGTGGACTGCGGAAGCGCCGGCCGCGCGGACCGGTCGTCGCCCAGCGCCCGCAGGGCGTTGAGGATCACCGCGACGTCGATGCCCTCCTGGAGCAGCGCGCCGGCCGCGGGCGGCAGCAGACCGAAGGCGGCGGCCGCCATCGCCGCCAGCGACATCAGCATGCCGCCGAGCGCGCTCTGCACCGCGATGCGCCGGGAGCGTACGGCGATGGCGACGGCGTCGGCCAGACGGTCCACCCGGTCCGTGGTCAGCACGATGTCGGCGGCCTCGGAGGAGGCGGTGGAGCCGCGGGCGCCCATCGCCACCCCGACGTCGGCGGCGGCGAGCGCGGGCGCGTCGTTGACGCCGTCGCCCACCATCACGGTGACCGCACGGTCGCGTTCGGCGCGCACGACGGCGACCTTGTCGGCCGGGGAGAGACCGGCTTGCACGTCGTCGAGGCCGAGCACGGCGCCGGCTTCGCGGGCCGGGGCGGCACGGTCGCCGGTGAGCATCACGAGCCGTTCGATGCCCGCCGAGCGCAGCCGGCGCAGGGTGCGCGGAGCGTCGTGCCGCAGCGGATCGCGCAGCAGGACGGCCCCGACGGGGCGGCCGTCGATGCCGAGCCAGGCGATCGCCGCCCCGTCCAGCGCGGCCCGGTTGTCCGCAGCGCGGGCCCAAGCGGGCAGCTCGGCGCCGGGCGCGACCCGGCCCACGGTCATCCGGCGGCCCGCCACGGTGCCGGTGGCGCCGCGGCCGGGCTCCTCGGACACGTCCGTGGGCACCGACAGGCGCAGTCCGCGCTCGCGGGCCGCGTCGAGCAGGGCCCGGGCCAGCACGTGCGGCGAGTAGCGGTCGAGGGAGGCGGCCAGCCGCAGCACCTGCGACGGCTGCCAGCCGGGGGCGGCCACCACGTCCAGCACGCGGGGCCGGCCGGCGGTGAGCGTGCCGGTCTTGTCCAGCAGCAGGGTGCGGGCCCGGCCGAGGTTCTCCAGCGCCCCGCCGTCGCGCACCACCACACCGCGCCGCGAAGCCCGCGACAGACCGGAGACGACGGCCACCGGGGCCGCCAGCAGCAGCGGACAGGGCGTGGCGACGACCAGCACCGCCACCGCCCGTACGGCGGAACCGGTGACCAGCCACGCCAGCCCCGCGGCGGCCACGGCGAGCGGCAGGAACCACGCCGCGTACCGGTCGGCCAGCCGCACCACGGGCGCCGACTCGGCGTCCGCCTCCCGGGCCAGCCGGACGATCCCCGCGTACGTGCTGTCCTGCTCGTTCGCCGACGCGCGCAGGGCGAACGCGCCGCCCGCGTTGACCGCGCCGCTGCGCACGCTCTCGCCCGGCGTGCGCCACACGGTCAGCGGCTCCCCGGTCAGCACCGACTCGTCGAGCACCGCGGGGTCCTCAGCCACGGTCCCGTCGACCGGCACGACCTCGCCGGGCCCGACGACGAGCAGGTCGCCGACGGCGACCTCGGCGAGCGGCACCGTGCGCACGTCGTCGCCGGTGCGCAGACGGGCCGTACGGGGCGCGTGCTCCAACAGGGCGCGCAGGTCGCGCGAGGCCCGCCGCTGGGCGGCCGCCTCCAGGGTGCGGCCGGTGGCGAGCATCAGCGCGATCAGCGCGCCGGCCAGGTACTCGCCCACGGCGAGCGTGCCGCAGAGCGCCAGAACCGCGATCAGGTCCACGCCCGCCCGCCCACGTCGCAGCGCGCCCAGCACCCAGCCCACGGCGGGCCCGACGGCGGCCACGGTCCCCAGGGCCCAGCACAGATCGGCGGCATCGGGGGCGCCCGCCAGGAGGCAGACACCTCCGGCCGTCAGGGCGGCGACGGTCACGGCGAGAAGGAGCGACTCCAGGGGTGGCAGGCCGGGGACCGCCGCGGTGAGGTGCCGCAGCGGTCTCGGCTGGCGGAACCGGTCCATGGGCACGGCAGGCTCAACCGTTCGGGACGACGGCCACCGGGCATGGCACGTGGTGCAGGGCGGCGTGGGCCACCGGGCCGAGCTTCCAGGTCAGGTGCGACGGCTGGCGCCTGCGTCCCACGACGGTCAGGCAGGCGTTCGCGGAGGCGGTCAGCAGCACCTGCGCGGCGGGACCGGTGGCGGCGTGCTTGATGACAGGCACGTCCGGGAACTTCTCCCGCCACGGCGCGAGGATCTCGGCCAGCCGGACCCGGGCCTCCTGCTCGAAGTCCTCGTCCTGCCGGGTGACGAGCGTGGACAGGGGCAGCGCCGTCACCGCCCGCACCCGGTGTCCGTGCGCCGCGGCCGTGGTGAAGGCGAACTCCAGCAGCGGATCGGCGGCCGGGCCGGGCCGGTGCACCCCGACGACGATCTCGTCCTTCCCCGCCGCCGCGGGATGCTCCCAGCCGGCTGCGACGGCCGGGTCATGGGCCCGTACGGCGACGGCAGGGCACGGGGCCAGGCCCAGTACGTGCAGGCTGATGGAGCCGAGCAGGAAGCTCGCCACCGAGCCGTGTCCGCGCGAGCCCAGGACCAGCATCGAGGCGTTGTCGGCACGGTCCAGCAGCGCCTGCGTGGCGGGCGCCGAGACCAGTTCGGTGGTCAGGTCGAGGTCGGCGTGCCGGTGCAGCAGCTCGGCCGAGGTACGGGTCAGGATCTCCTGCCCGTAGCGCTGCTTGTTGTGCGCCTCCTGGGCGATCGGCACGTCGAGCGGCTGTGTGGTCCAGGAGTGCAGCAGAAGGACGGGCAGATGCCGGTCCACGGCCTCGCGTGCGGCCCACCATGCGGCGGTCACGCTCGCGGGTGAACCGTCGAGTCCGACGACGACGGGTCCGGTCATGACACACCTCCGGTGTCGGCGCGGCCGAGTGCCGCGCGAGTGCTCCCCCTCTTCCAGGCTCGGCACCGGCCACCCCCGGGGCGAGGGCCGGACGGGGCGCTCCGCGGGCCCGGACGGCCCTGTGCGGGACCGGCCGGACGGGGAGAGGCTGGAACCCCGGCTCGTCGGATACCCGTATGCCCGACAGAGCCCGCAGAAGGGAGACCGGCGATGAACGGTCCTGTTGTGGTGGGCGTGGACGGCTCCGAGTCGAGCCTGACCGCCGTGGAGGTGGCGGCGCGGGAGGCCGCCCTGCGCGGCGTGGGGCTGCGGCTGGTGCACGCCTTCGGGTGGCCATCCGTCCACGTGCCGCCCGGGGTGCCGCCCTGGAGTCCGGCCCGCGCCGGTGTCCGCGAGCTGATCGACGGCACGCTCGCCGAGGCCGAACGGCGGGCGCACACGGCCGCACCCCAGGTGGAGATCGCCCGCGAGGTCGTCGTCGGCGAGCCGGTGATGGTGCTGGAGCTGGAGGCGCGGACCGCGTCCCTGGTTGTCGTCGGCAGCCGGGGCCTGAGCCGCTTCGGCAGCCTGCTGCTCGGCTCCACCGCGGCCCACCTGGCCGCTCACGCCGGCTGCCCCGTCCTGGTCGTGCGCGGCAGGCCCGAACCGGCAGGACCCGTGCTGCTCGCCGTGGACGGATCGCCGCAGGCCGAGCCGGCCGTCGAGTTCGCCTTCGCGCAGGCCTCGCTGCACGGCATCGACCTGGTCGCGCTGCACGCCTGGAACACCCGCACCGAACGGGTCTACGAGGCACCCGGCGACCCGCCCTTCGTCACCTACGACGAGGACCGGCTGCGCGACGAGGAGGAACGGGTGCTCGCCGAGGCGCTCGGCGGACTGCGGGAGAAGTACCCGGACGTCGAGGTGCGCCGCCGGCTGGTGCGCGGCCGGATCCGGCACACGCTCATCGAGGCGACCGCCGACGCCGGGCTCGTCGTGGTCGGGGCCCGCGGCCGGGGCGGCTTCACCGGGCTGCTGCTCGGTTCCGTCAGCCAGGCCGTGCTGCACCACGCGCACTGCCCGGTCGCCGTCGTACGCGCCGGAGGCGAGTGACCATGGACGGACTGGCGACCACCCAGGTCGCGGAGGAGGACGTCCACCAGCTCACCTCCGGGCAGGTGGCGGCCCGCCTCGGCGTGGACCCGGCGACCGGGCTGAGCACCCGCGAGACCGCCGAACGCGCGGCTCGGCACGGACCCAACCGGCTGGCCGAACCCGCCCGCCGCCCGGAGTGGCTAAAGTTCCTTGACCAGTTCCGCAACTGGCTGATCGGCATCCTGCTGATCGCCGCCGTGGTCGCCGGAGCCATCGGCGACATCAAGGACGCCCTGGTGATCACGGTCGTCCTGCAGATCAACGCCGTGCTCGGCTACCTCCAGGAGCGGCGCGCCGAGCGCAGCCTGGAGGCGCTGCGCCGGATGCTCGTCCCCACCGCCCGGGTCCGCCGCGACGGCGCGGAACGCGAGATCGAGGCGACGGCCCTGGTGCCGGGGGACGTGGTGCTGCTGGAGGCCGGCGACCGGGTGCCCGCCGACGGACGCCTCACCGTCGCGGAGTCGGTGGAGGTCGCCGAGGCCGCCCTGACCGGTGAGTCCCAGCCCGTCGCCAAGAGCACCGAACCGACCGGCCCGGTGCCCCTCGCCGAGCGCACCGGCATGCTGTTCATGAACACCGCCCTGACCCGTGGCCGCGCCGAGATGATCGTCACGGCCACCGGTATGCGCACCGAACTCGGCGCGATCGCCGAGGCGTTGCGCACCGGCGCGGAACCGGCCAGCCCCCTCCAGGTCCAGCTGGACAGCCTCGGCCGCCGGCTGGCCCTGCTCAGCGGCGTCGCCGTCGCCGTGTACGCGCTTCTCGCCCTCGTCCGCGGTGAGTCCCTCGGGGACATCGCGCTGCGCGCCGTGGCCCTGGCGGTCGCCGCCATCCCCGAGGGCCTGCCCGCCGTGCTGGCCCTCACCCTCGCGCTCGGCGTCCACCGCATGGCCCGCCGCGGCGCCATCGTCAAACGCCTGGCCTCCGTCGAGTCACTTGGCTCCGCCACCGTCGTGTGCAGCGACAAGACCGGCACCCTGACCCTCAACGAGATGACCGTCCGCTCCCTGTGGACAGCCGGCCGCCTCTACGACGTCACGGGCGAGGGCTACGACACCCAGGGCGCCGTCCGCGACGGCATGGGCACCGACCGCGCCGACGAACTGCGGGAGGCCGTCCTGCCGTTCGCCCTCTGCAACGACGCGCACCTGACCGACGACGGCTTCGTCGGCGACCCGACGGAGGCGGCCCTGGTCGTCCTGGCCGCGAAGACCGGCATGGACGCCGACGGACTGCGCACCGAGCTGCCGCGCGCCGCCGAACTGCCCTTCGACGCCGCCACGAAGTACATGGCCACCTTCCACACCGGGCCCGACGGCCGCACCCGCGTCCACGTCAAGGGCGCGGTCGACGTCCTGCTGGACCGGTGCGCCGACGTGCTCACCGACGAGGGTGTGCGGGAGCTCGACGCCGGGCGCCGGGCCGAGGTCCTCGCCGTGACCGCGCGGCTGGGCGGGGCGGGACTGCGGGTCCTGGGCGCCGCCACCGCCGTACTCGACGGACCGCCGGACCCGTCCGAGCTGCCCGGTCTCACGCTGGTGTCGGTCGCCGGGATCGCCGATCCGCCGCGTCCGCAGGCGCGGGAGGCGATGGCGCTGTGCCGGTCCGCCGGCATCGCCGTGAAGATGATCACCGGGGACCATGCCGCCACCGCCGCCGCCATCGCGCGCGAGCTGGAGATCGGCGGGGAGGTGGTCACGGGCGCCGAACTGGAGGCGATGAGCGAGGAGCAACTGGCCGCCCGTATCGACGACATCGGCGTGTTCGCCCGGGTCGCCCCGGACCACAAGGTCACCATCGTGCGGGCGCTGACCGGCCGCGGCCACATCGTCGCCATGACCGGCGACGGCGTGAACGACGCGGCGGCGCTGCGGGCCGCCCACATCGGCGTGGCGATGGGACGCACCGGCACGGACGTGGCCAAGGAGGCCGCCGACGCCGTGCTCACCGACGACGACTTCTCCACCATCGTGCGGGCCGTCCGCGAGGGACGCGCCATCTACGACAACATCGTCAAGTTCGTACGCTTCCAGCTGGCCACCAACGTCGGCGCGATCCTGACCCTGCTGTGCGCCTCCCTGGCCGGCCTGCCCGCGCCCCTGACCGCGGCCCAACTCCTCTGGATCAACATCATCATGGACGGGCCGCCCGCCATGGCCCTCGCCGTCGACCCCGCCCGCGACGACGTCATGCGCCACCCCCCGCGCGACCCCCAGGAGCGCATCCTGGACGCCCGCCGCCTGCTGGCCATCACCAGGGCCGGCGCGGTCATGGCCCTGGGCACCGTCGGCCTGCTGGCCCTGGCCCGCGAACGGGTCGACGAGGACACCGCACTGACCATGGCCTTCACCACCTTCGTGCTCTTCCAGCTCTTCAACTCCTTGTGCGCCCGCGCCGACGACGGCCCCCTGCTGGGCCGCCACCAACTGCGCAACCGCACCCTCTGGCTGTGCCTCGCCGGCGTTCTGGCCGTCCAGATCATCGCGGTCCACCTGCCCTGGGCACGCAGCGTCTTCGGCACGGTCCCACTCGACGCAACCCAATGGGCACTGTGCCTGGGCACGGCCTCACTGGTACTCGTGGTGGATCTGGCGGTGCGGGCGGTACGGGGCCTCAGGTGAGGCGACCGGTCACCGGCGGTCGGCGCCGGGCTGCTGCTCCGGCTGCTCCAGATGGGTCGCCAGGACCGCCGCCTGTACCCGGCGCTGCACGCCGAGCTTGGACAGCAGGCGGGAGATGTGGTTCTTGACCGTCTTCTCGGACAGATACAGGCGCTTGCCGATCTCCCGGTTGGTCAGGCCGTCGCCGATCAGGCCGAGGATCTCGCGCTCGCGGGGGGACAGGCCGGCCAGTTCGGGGGCCTCGGTGGGTGCCTCGGCGGGCTCCGCGCGCAGGGACCTCATCAGGCGGGCGGTTGTGGCGGGGTCCAGCATCGACTGGCCGGAGGCGACCGTGCGGACCGCGGAGACCAGGTCGGAGCCGCGGATCTGCTTCAGGACATAGCCGGACGCCCCGGCCATGATCGCGTCCAGCAGGGCGTCCTCGTCGTCGAACGATGTCAGCATCAGTACGGCCAGCTCCGGCATCCGGCTGCGCAGCTCACGGCAGACGGAGATGCCGTCCCCGTCGGGCAGGCGCACGTCGAGGACGGCCACGTGGGGCCGGACGGCGGGGGCGCGGACGAGGGCGTGCTCCACGTTCTCGGCATCGCCGACCACGGAGATGTCCGCCTCGGCGTCCAGCAGGTCGGACAGGCCGCGCCGGACCACCTCGTGATCGTCCAGCAGGAAGACGCGGATCGGATCCTGCGCGGTGAAAGTGCGTGCCTCGGTCATGTCGACCCCTTCGTCCCCGGATGGCGGACGGACTGCGGGCCGTCCACAGACGATCGTCACCCGACGGGGCCGAAGGTACCAGGGCCGACCGGCCCCTAGTGGTCAGATGTCTGCTGTGCGTCCAGTTCGAAGCGCACGTCCACGACTCCCTCGACCGCCCGGGCCAGCCGTGCCGCCACCGGTACCAGGGAGGTGTCGCGCACCCGCCCGCTCAGGAGGACGACGCCGTCGCTGACCGAGACGCGGACGGCGGATTCCGGAGCCGGGAAGAGGTAGGCCACGACCTCCCGGCGGACCTCCTCGGCGATCTCCTCGTCCTCCCGCAGGAACACCTTCAGCAGGTCGGCGCGGCTCACCACACCCTCCAGCCGGCCCGTGTCACCGACGACCGGCAGCCGCTTGACCCGGCTGCGGGCCATGATCCTGGCGGCCTGGGCGAGCGTGGCGTCCGCCCGGACGGTGACGGCGGGGGAGGTCATCAGCTCGCCGGCGGTCACCGAACCGGCCTTCGCCAGGTCGGACAGGCGGCGCAGCTGGGTGTACCGATCCGGGTCGCTGTCGCGGAACTCCTCCTTGGGCAGCAGATCGGCCTCGGAGACGATGCCGAGGACCCGGCGGCCGCCGTCCACCACGGGCAGGGCGCTGACCTTGCGCTCCTGGAGGGTGCGTACGACGTCCTTGAAGGCGGCGTCGCGGCCGACGACCGCGACGTCGCGGGTCATCACGTCGCTCACGACGTGCGGGGTTCCGTGCACGGTGACTCCTCGCTCGGCTTCGGTCAACGCCCGGTTCCGCTGCCGTAGGGCGCGTACAGGTCCAGCAGCCGGGTACGGGCCGCCTGGAGCCGGTGGGCCACGACCTCGCCCACCCAGCGCGCGAGGCTGCGGCCGAACTCGGGGTCCTCCTCGCACATCGCCCGCACGCGTTCGGCATCGAACTCGTAGGCCCGCAGCGGCGACACGGCCTCCGCGCCCAGATGCCACACGTGCGGCGTGAACAGCCAGGACCAGCCGACCAGTTCGTTGTGGCCGAGAGACTCGATGACGGCGGCCTGGCGGCCGGGCACGCGCATGTCGAGATCGACCGTGCCGGTACGGATGATCCAGAAGCGGTCGGCGCGGCCACCCTCCTCGAACAGCCGCGTCCCGGTGGAGAACGACACCTCACGGGCGACCCCCATCAGCCGCTGCCGGTACTCGGCGGGCAGCGCCCTCGGCATGCTCGTGGTGACGGGAGCGTTCATGGCGGGCCTCCACTCAGGCGTACGGAGCTACCACCACCAGCGTGTGCGCGGGCGCGGGCCCGAACCATGGGCCACCCGGCCCTGTCGCACGGCCCTTCGGCACACGGTGCGGCAGGGCGGCACCGCGCTTCCATGGAACCGGAGCGCCATGCCGCAGGAAGGGCGGGAAGACCATGCGCATCGTCGTCTGTCTGGGCGGCAACGCCCTGCCGCGCCGGGGGACCGCCCTGAGGGTGGCCACCGCCCTCGCGGCCCTCGCCCACGACCACGACCTCGTGATCACCCACGGCAACGGCCCCCGGGCCGCCATGCCGTCCCCGCCCGACCTGTGCTGCGCCCAGGCACAGGGCGTGATCGGCACCCAGCTGGTACGCGCCCTGCGGGACGTGCTGCCCGGACGCAGGGTCGTCTCGCTGCTCACCCACAGCCAAGTACGTCCCGACGACCCGGCGTTCACCCGGCCCGCCGGCCGGGGACGGCTGCCCGCGCCCGACCCCGAGCTGATCCTGGAGGCCGACACCGTCCACGCACTGCTCGACCTGGGCACGCTGGTCGTGTGCGGCGGCGGGGGAGGCATCCCCGTCGTGGCCGACCCGGTCACCGGGGCGCTGCGCGGCGTGGACGCCGTCGTGGACAAGGACCTCGCCGCCGCCCGCCTCGCCGAGGACGTGAAGGCCGACTTCCTGCTGATCCTCACCGACGTGCCCAACGTCTACGCCGACCACGGCACCCCGCACCAGAGCCCCGTCCTGGACGCCACGCCCACCGAACTGCGCGCGGCGCACTACGCGCAGGACTCCATGGGCCCCAAGGCCGAGGCCGCCGCCCGCTTCGTCGAACACACCGGAGGCCTGGCTGCGATCGGTGCCCTGGACGCGGCCCACGAGATCGTCCACGGCCGCTCGGGCACCCTGATCCGCCCCGACCTGCCGCCCTCCTGAGGACCGTCACCGCCCGCGGCACCACGCCCGGTACGCGGCCACGGCCGTCGGCAGCGTCGGGAAGATCAGCTCCCGGCCCACCGAGTCCGCCAGCCCGTACGCCTCCAGGTCGGCCAGCAGATCCTGCTTCACCCGGGCCAGGGCGAAGACGATTCCCCGCCCGGTCAGCTCACGGCGCACGTCGTCGACCGCGTCCAGGGCGGTGATGTCCACCTCCACGTTCGCCTCGGTGTTCAGCACGAACCAGCGCACCGGGCCGCTCTGTTCGTCGACGGCGGCCAGCGCCCGACGGCGGAAGTCCTGCGCGTTGGCGAAGAACAGCGGCGAGTCGTACCGGTAGACGAGCAGCCCCGGAATGGTGCGCGCCTGCGGGTAGTCGTCCACGTCGTGCATACCGGCCACGCCGGGGACCAGACCTTCGACGGCGTCGTGCGGACGGGCCACCCGGCTGAGCAGCTCCGCCACCGACAGACCCACCGCCACCAGCACCCCGTACAGCAGGTCCAGGGCGAGCACACCGGCCAGACAGCCCAGGGAGAGCAGGAGTTCGCGGCGCCGGAAGGACGCCAGCCGGGCGAAGCCGGTCAGGTCGATCATGCGGACGGCCGCGTACACGACGAGCGAGCCCAGCACCGCCCACGGCATCCGCGTCAGCAGCGGGCTGAGGAACAGCAGCACGGCGAGCACCGTCGCGCCCGCCACCAGCGAGTACCCCTGGCCGCGGGCGCCCGCCGAGGAGGCGAGCGCGGTGCGGCTGGCGCTGCTGCTCACCGGGAAGCCCTGCAGGCAGCCGGCGCCCAGGTTGGCCGCGCCCAGGGCGAGGAACTCCTGGTCGGCGTCGAGCCGCCGGCCCTCGTCGCGGCCGTCGAAGGCCCGCGCGGTCAGGATGAAGTCCGTGTAGGCGACGAGCAGCACACCGAGCGCGGGCAGCACCAGTTGCGGCAGCTCGGTCAGGTCGGGCGCGACGAAGGCCGGCAGTCCCGCCGGGACCTCGCCGACGACCGGGATGCCGTGCCGCTCGTCGAGGTCGAAGGCCGCCACCGCGCCGGTGCCCAGCACCACGGCCAGCAGCGGGCCCGGAACCGCCCGCGGCAGCCGCGCCACCGTGAACAGCAGCACGAGCGTCGCCGCCGAGAACAGCGTCGTCGCCGGGTGGGCGTCCGCCAGGTTCCCCAGGAACGACCACAGTTGGGGGAAGAAGCCCGAGCCTGATGTGTCGACCCCCGTCAGCTTCGGCAGCTGGTCCACGATCATGATCGCCGCCACGCCCGCCAGATAACCGATGAGGACCGGGCGGGACAGCAGGTCGGCGACGAACCCCAGCCGGAGCACCCGGGCCGCCAGGCACAGCAGACCGACGGTCACCGCGAGGGTGGCGGCCAGGACGGCGTAGCGGCCCGGGTCCGAGCCGGCCAGCGGGGCCACGACCGTCGCCGTCATCAGCGCCGTCGTCGACTCGGGGCCGACCGACAGCAGCCGGGAGGTGCCCAGCAGCGCGTACAGCCCGAGCGCGGGCAGGATCGCCCACAGCCCGGCCACCGGGGACAGCCCGGCCACGCCCGCGTACGCCATCACCTGCGGCACGAGGTACGCCGCCACCGTGATCCCGGCCGGGATGTCGCCGCGCAGCCAGGCGCGGCGGTAGCCGCCGAACGCGGCGAGCCCGGGGACCAGCCGCCGCCACCCCTCCGGGACGCCCGAGCCGTGGGACATGGAGGTTCCCTTCGCCTGTTGCCCTCAGCCTCTCCTACCCCGGCCATGACGGGTGCGGTCCGACCGGACCTGCGGAAGGGGCCGTTCAGCCCCACGGCTGCCGACCTTCGGCATCCACCGGCGATGTTGCCGTGAAACCAGAGTGGGTCTCGTCAGCACCACGCTTCCGTTTGAAGGGATCACGACCATGGCCGTGCACGAACACCCTCACCGGAGCCACGGGTTCCACCTGCCCTCGCTCCGCAGGAACCGTACGGCGTCCCCCACCGCCGACACCGCGCAGGACGTCGCCGTCACCACCGTCGCGGCCGGCTACGCGCTGGCGTCCCTGCGGCTGCTGACCGGGTTCGTCTTCCTGTGGGCGTTCCTCGACAAGACCTTCGGCTTCGGCTACGCCACCCAGTCCGGCAACGGCTGGATCGACGGCGGCTCGCCCACCGAGGGCTTCCTGAGCCGGGTGGCCGTCGGCCCCATGGAGTCCACCTTCCACGACTGGGCCGGGGACGCCTGGGCGGACTGGCTGTTCATGCTGGGCCTGCTCGGCATCGGCGTCGCGCTCATCGCGGGCATCGGGCTGCGGCTCGCCGCCGTCGCCGGCACCGCCATGATGGCGCTGATGTGGATCGCCGAGTGGCCGCCGGCCAAGCACCTGTCGGACGGCTCGCCCAGCATGTCGACCAACCCGTTCGTCGACTACCACCTGATCTACGCAGTCGTCCTGATCGCCCTTGCGGCGACCGGCGCCGGTGCCGTCTGGGGGCTCGGGAAGGCCTGGGCCAGGCTCCCGTTCGTCAGCCGAAACCGCTGGCTGCGGTGACCGCGGGAGGCACGGCGGGCCCGACCGGGGCCCGCCGCGCGCCGCAGGGCCGGTCGGTCCCGGCCGGGGACCTGCGGCCCCTGCTCGCCGACCCCCTTCCCGGTCGAGTCTGAAGACGGAACCACCGATCAGGAGGCACCACCATGGTCCGCACTGTTGTCGCAGGTCTCGACGGATCGTCCGAGAGCCGGGCCGCAGCCGAATGGGCGGCTCGCGAGGCGAAGCTGCTCGACCTGCCGCTGAAGATCGTCCACGTCTGGGAGCCGGTGCCGGAACCCATGGCCCAGGCCCCGATGCTCGGTACCGAGACCCACCAGCACTGGAGCGAACGCGTCCCGCGTGAGGCCGCCGAGGGACTGAGACTGCGGCACCCCGGCGTCGAGGTGAGCACCGAGCAAGTCCACGGAAGCCCTGCCGAGCTTCTGGGCAAGGCGGCCGAGGACGCCGAGCTGCTCGTCCTCGGCTCCCGCGGGCTGAGCGGCATCGGCGGGTTCATGGTCGGCTCCGTCGGCCTCGCCGTCGTCGCGCACGCCACACGGCCCGTCGTCCTCGTCCGCGCCGGCGAACAGGCCGCCGACGAGCACCGGCCGGACCCGGCCGGTATCCCCTCGGCCGCCACCGCCTACCGGCCCGTCCTGCTCGGCCTGGACACCGCCCACCCCGACGCCGCGGTGATCGAGTTCGCCTTCGAGGCGGCCGCCCGGCGCCGCACCTCCCTGCGCGTCCTGCACGGCTGGAACCTGCCGCCGTACTACGTCTACGGCCTCTCCGCCGACGCCCAGCTGCACGACGAGATCGCCCGCCAGCAGGCCGCCGCCCTGGCCGAGGCGCTGCGCCCCTGGCGGCAGAAGCACCCGGACGTCGAGGTCACCGAGGAGTCCCCGTCCGGCAGCCCCGGCATCCGGCTGGTCGACGCGGCCCGCGAGGCCTCCCTGGTCGTCGTCGGACGCCGCATCCGCCGCAGCGCGTTCGGCGCGCACATCGGCCCGGTCACCCACGCCGTACTGCACCACGCCACGGCCCCCGTCGCGGTCGTCGCCCACAACTGACATCCCCCTCCAAGGAGTTGACCTCATGAAGGCAGCGGTCGTCCGAGCCTTCGGCGCGCCCCTCGTCATCGAGGAGCGCCCCGACCCCGAGCCGGGTCCCGGACAGATCCGGGTCCGCGTCGAGGCGTCCGGACTGTGCCACACCGACATCCATGCCGCCCACGGCGACTGGCCCGTCAAGCCGAACCCGCCGTTCGTGCCCGGTCACGAGGGCGTCGGCCTCGTCGAGAAGCTCGGCGACGGCGTCACCCATCTGAGCGTGGGCCAGCGGGTCGCCGTGCCCTGGCTCGGCAAGGCCTGCGGCCGCTGCGAGCACTGCCTGTCCGGCTGGGAGACGCTGTGCGAGCAGCAGATCAACACCGGCTACGGCTGCGACGGCGGCTACGCCGAGAAGATGCTCGCCTGGGCCGACTTCGCCCAGCCGGTCCCGCAGGGCGTCAGCGCCGTCGACGCCGCCCCGCTGACCTGCGCCGGCGTCACCACGTACAAGGCCCTGAAGGTCGCGGGCGTCCGGCCCACGCAGCTCGTGGCGATCTCCGGTGTCGGCGGGCTCGGCCATCTGGCCGTGCAGTACGCGAAGATCGCCGGGGCGACCGTCGCGGCCATCGACGTCACCGACGAGAAGCTGGAACTGGCCGCCGAACTCGGCGCCGACCTCACCATCGACGCCCGCAAGCACGACGTCGGCGAGGTCCTCAAGCGGTACGGCGGCGCCCACGCGGCCATCGCCCTCGCGGTGAACGAGGACGCCTTCGCCGCCGTCAACTCCGGTCTGCGGCGCGGCGGAAAGCTGGTCATGGTGGCGCTGCCCGCCCAGGGCTCGATCCAGGTCCCGATCTTCGACACCGTCCTCAACGGCACCTCGGTCATCGGCTCGATCGTCGGCACCCGGCAGGACCTCGCCGAGGTCTTCCAGCTGCACGCGGCCGGCCGCACCAAGGTCATCTGCGAGACCCGTCCGCTGGACTCCGTCAACGAGTCCATCGCCGACGTCCTGCACGGCCAGGTCCCGGCCCGCATCGTCTTCGACCTCGGAGCGGGGCGATGAGCGCCGTGGAGCGGCCCCTCGTCGTCGGCGTCGACGGCTCCGAACCCAGCCTGCGCGCCGTGGACTGGGCCGCCGACGAGGCCGTACTGCGCGGCGTCCCCCTCCGGCTGGTGTACGCGTGCCTGTGGCAGCGCTACGAGGGCGTCTCCCTGGCCCGGGACCTCGGCAGGCGCACCGGGGAGCCGTCCCCGCAGGAGATCGTCGGCGCCGCCGCCCAGCGCGCCCGCACCCGCCAGCCCCGCCTCCAGGTGTCCACCGAGGTCGTCTTCGAGGAACCCGAGTACGCCCTCGTGCACGCCGGACGCCAGGCCTCCGCGCTGGTCGTGGGCACCCGGGGCCGCAGCGGCATCGCCGAGCTGCTGCTCGGCTCGGTCAGCCTGACCGTGGCCGCCCAGGCCGACTGCCCCGTGATCGTGCTGCGCGGCAGCCATGACAACCAGGCGACACCGCCGGTCCACGGCCGGGTCGTCGTGGGCATCGGCGAGGACGCCGCCGCGGTGGGCTTCGCCGCCGCCGAGGCCCGGCGCCGCGGGGTCCCCCTGGAGGCCGTACGGGCCTGGCGGTGCCCCGCGCACGAGAGCACCGACCACCCTCTGCTGGCCGACGCCCCCGCCCGGCTGCACGAGGAGCAGGCCGAGAAGGCCCTCGACGAGGCCCTGCACGACCTCCCGCCGGACCTGCAACTCGTCCGGCGTGCCGTCGAGGGCCACGCCCGCCAGGTACTGGTGGACGCCTCGCACCACGCCGACCTGCTGGTCGTCGGGGCCAGGCGGCGCGAGGGGCACTTCGGGCTCCAGCTCGGCCGGGTCGCACACACGGCCCTGCACCACTCCGCCTGCCCGGTCGCCGTAGTGCCGCAACCGGCGTGAGCGGCTTACAGGCCCGCCGCGTGATCCGGGACGTAGCTCTGCAGATCGCGCGGCGGGCGCTCGTAACCGGCCGACGGCGGCCGCACCGGCAGCTCCAGCACCGGCGGCGGCACGTCCTGGTACGGCACCGAGCCCAGCAGATGGGCGATCATGTTCACCCGGGCGCGGCGCTTGTCGTCGCTCTCGACGACGTACCAGGGCGCCTCGGCGATGTCGGTGTGCACCAGCATCTCGTCCTTGGCCCGGGAGTACCCCTCCCAGCGGGTGATCGACTCCAGGTCCATCGGCGACAGCTTCCAGCGTCGCAGCGGGTCCTCCAGACGGCGCCGGAAGCGGTCCTGCTGCTCGGCGTCGCTGACCGAGAACCAGTACTTGCGCAGCAGGATCCCGTCCTCCACGAGCATCCGTTCGAAGATGGGGCATTGGCGCAGGAAGAGCTGGTACTCCGCCTTGGTGCAGAAGCCCATCACATGCTCGACGCCGGCCCGGTTGTACCAGCTGCGGTCGAACAGCACGATCTCCCCGGCGGCCGGAAGATGCTCCACATACCGCTGGAAATACCACTGGGTGCGCTCCCGCTCGGTCGGCTTGGGCAGGGCCGCGATGCGCGCCACGCGCGGGTTGAGGTGCTCGGTGACCCGTTTGATGGTGCCGCCCTTGCCCGCCGCGTCCCGCCCCTCGAAGATGACGACGAGACGGGCGCCCTCGGCACGCACCCATTCCTGAAGCTGCACCAACTCCGTCTGCAGACGCAGAAGTTCCTTCTCGTACGTCTTGCGCGGCAGTTTCTCCGCCTTGTTGCCGGCCATGCCGCCTCCCACCGCACGTCGACCCCGTCACCGACCCGGAGAGTCACCCCATGTCCAAGGTCGAACACCAGAACAGCACCGTACTGACCGACGACGAGCTGCGCACCCTGGACGCCCACTGGCGCGCGGCCAACTACCTGGCCGCCGGACAGATCTACCTGCTGGCCAACCCGCTGCTGCGCGAGCCGCTGACGGCCGAGCACATCAAGCCGCGGCTGCTCGGCCACTGGGGCACCTCGCCCGGTCTGAACCTCGTGTACACCCACCTCAACCGGGTCATCAAGGCCCGCGGCCTGGACGCGCTGTGCGTATGGGGTCCTGGCCACGGCGGCCCGTCGGTTCTCGCCAACTCCTGGCTGGAGGGAAGCTACAGCCGGACCTATCCCGACGTCGGCCGGGACGCCGAGGGCATGGGGCGGCTGTTCAAACAGTTCTCCTTCCCCGGCGGCGTGCCGAGCCATGTGGCCCCCGAGACCCCGGGCTCGATCCACGAGGGCGGCGAGCTCGGTTACGCCCTCTCCCACGCCTACGGCGCCGCCTTCGACAACCCCGGCCTGCTCGTCGCCTGCGTGATCGGCGACGGCGAGGCCGAGACCGGGCCGCTGGCCGCCTCCTGGCACTCCAACAAGTTCCTCGACCCGGTGCGCGACGGCGCCGTCCTGCCGATCCTGCACCTCAACGGCTACAAGATCGCCAACCCGACGGTGCTGTCCCGGCTGCCCGAGCCCGAACTCGACGAACTCCTGCGCGGCTACGGCCACGACCCCATCCATGTCACCGGCGACGACCCGGCCGCCGTGCACCGCGCCATGGCCCAGGCCTTCGACACCGCCCTGGACCGCATCGCCCACCACCAGCGCCTTGCCCGCGACGGCGGCGCGGCCGAGCGCGTCCACTGGCCGGTCATCGTGCTGCGCACCCCCAAGGGCTGGACCGGCCCGGCCGAGGTCGACGGCGTGCCCGTCGAGGGCACCTGGCGCGCCCACCAGGTCCCCCTCGCCGGCGTCCGCGAGAACCCCGGGCACCTGCGCCAGCTGGAGGAGTGGCTGCGCTCCTACCGGCCCGAGGAACTGTTCGACGCCGACGGCCGCCCCGTCGCCGACGTCCTCGCCTGTCTGCCCGAGGGCGCCCGCCGCCTCGGCGCCACCCCGCACGCCAACGGCGGCCTGCTCGTGCGCGAGCTGCCGATCGCACCGCTCGACCGGTTCGCCGTGCCCGTCGACAAGCCCGGCACCACCCTCCACGAACCCACCCGGGTTCTCGGCGACCTCCTCGCCCAGGTCATGAAGGACACCACCGAGCGCCGGGACTTCCGGGTCGTCGGCCCCGACGAGACCGCCTCCAACCGCCTCCAGGCCGTCTTCGACGGCAGCGGCAAGGCCTGGCAGGCCGAGATCCTGCCCGTCGACGAACACCTGGACCGGCACGGCCGGGTCCTGGAGATCCTCTCCGAACACACCTGCCAGGGCTGGCTGGAGGGCTATCTGCTGACCGGCCGGCACGGGCTGTTCTCCTGCTACGAGGCGTTCGTGCACATCGTCGACTCCATGGTCAACCAGCACATCAAGTGGCTGAAGACCTCCAGGGAGTTGCCGTGGCGCGCGCCCATCGCCTCCCTCAACTACCTGCTCACCTCGCACGTGTGGCGCCAGGACCACAACGGCTTCTCCCACCAGGACCCCGGCTTCGTCGACCACGTCCTCAACAAGAGCCCCGAAGTCGTGCGCGTCTACCTGCCGCCGGACGCCAACACCCTGCTGTCCGTGGCCGAACACGCCCTGCGCAGCCGCGACTACGTCAACGTCATCGTCGCCGGCAAGCAGCCCTGCTACGACTGGCTGTCCATGGACGCCGCCCGCGCCCACTGCGCCCGCGGCGCCGGCATCTGGGAGTGGGCCGGCAGCGAGAACGGCGGCGAACCCGACGTGGTCCTCGGCTGCGCCGGCGACGTGCCCACCCAAGAAGTCCTGGCCGCCGCGCAGCTGCTCCGCCGCCACCTGCCCGAACTCGCCGTCCGTGTGGTCAATGTCGTCGACATCGCCCGCCTGATGCCGCGCGAGGAACACCCGCACGGCATGACCGACTTCGAGTACGACGGCCTGTTCACCGCGGACAAACCGGTGATCTTCGCCTACCACGGCTATCCGTGGCTGATCCACCGGCTTGCCTACCGCCGCAACGGACACCGCCACCTGCATGTGCGCGGCTACAAGGAGTCGGGGACGACGACCACACCGTTCGACATGGTCGTGCGCAACGACCTCGACCGGTACCGGCTGGTCATGGACGTCATCGACCGGGTCCCCGGGCTCGCGGTGCGGGCGGCCGCGGTGCGCCAGGAGATGGCCGACGCACGCACCCGGCACCAGGCGTGGATCCGGGAGCACGGCACGGATCTGCCGGAGATCGCCGAGTGGAGCTGGAACGCGTAGCGGTCGTCCCTCTTCCGCGGCGCCGTCGTGGCTGGTCGCGCAGTTCCCCGCGCCCCTCTCGGGGCGCGGGGAACTGTCTGTCATTGAGGGCCGACCGGCCCCACCGTTCCGCCCGGACAGCCCATGGGGCCGCCGTCCGTTCCGCTGGATCCTCGAAGTGACGAGAAGACGCGAAGGAGATCCGCGATGACGGACGACGCGCTCAGCCGGCCCACGGTCCACGCCCTGCTCGCGGACGGCACCATGGTGTGCATCCGCCCGGTGCGCCGGTCCGACCACGACCAACTCCAGGGTCTGTACGAGGAGATGTCCCCGGAGAATCTGCGGCTGCGCTTCTTCGCCGCGAGCCATCGGTCGGCCGCGATGGCCGCCGACCGGGCCTGCGGACCGGTACGGCCCGGCTACCGGGCGCTGCTGGCCGAGACGGCGGGACAGGTCATCGGCCTGGCCGAGTACAGCGTCACGGACACCGAGGACACCGCCGAGATCTCCATCGCCGTCGCCGACGGCCTGCACCACCGGGGCGTCGGCACCCTCCTCGTCGAGCACCTGGTCTCGGCCGCCCGCGCCGAGGGCATCACGACCTTCACCGCCGACGCGCTCAGCGAGAACCACGAGGTCCTGCGCCTCTTCGCCGACCTCGGCCTGCGCACCGCCCGCCGCTTCGAGGGCCCCGAGGTCAGCTGCACCATCGCCCTCGACGAGAGTGACACCTACCTGTCGGCCGTGGAGGAACGCGGCCGCGCCGCCGACGTCGCCAGCCTCCGCCCGCTGCTGCGGCCCGCGACGGTCGCCGTCGTCGGTGCCGGACGCAAGGCGGGCTCCGTGGGCCGGGCGATCCTGCACCAGCTGCACGCGGGCGACTTCACCGGCCGTCTGTTCGCGGTGAACCCCGGCGCGCACGCGATTCTCGGCGTTCCGTCCTACTCGTCGGTCAGCGCCCTGCCCGCCACCCCGGACCTGGTGGTCGTCGCGGTGCCCGCCACCGCGGTCGCGGACACCGCCGAGGAGTGCGGCAAGGCGGGCGTCCGCGCCCTCCTCGTCGTCACCGCCGGCCTGGACGCCGGCCAGTCCGACGCCCTGCTCACGGCCTGCCGCGCCCACGGCATGCGCCTGGTCGGCCCCAACTGCCTCGGCGTCAGCAACACCGACCCCGCCCTGCGCCTGGACGCCACCTTCGCCGCCGGCCATCCGCGCCCCGGCACCGCGGGCATCGCCGTGCAGTCCGGCGGCGTCGGCATCGCCCTGCTCGACGGGCTGTCCCGGCTGGGCATCGGCGTCTCCTCCTTCGCCTCCCTCGGCGACAAGTACGACGTCAGCGGCAACGACATGCTCCAGTGGTGGGAGAGCGACGGCCGCACCGACCTCGCCCTGCTCCACCTGGAGTCCTTCGGCAACCCGCGCGCGTTCTCCCGCACCGCCCGCCGCGTCACCCGCCGCATGCCGGTGCTCACCGTCGACGCGGGCCGCACCGACGCCGGCCGCCGGGCCGCCGCCTCCCACACCGCGGCCGCCGCCACCCGCACCATGACCCGCGGCGCGCTGTTCACCCAGGCCGGCATCACCGCCACCCACTCGTGCGGCGAACTCCTCGAAGCCGCCGCCCTGATGCACTCCCAGCCCCTGCCCGCCGGAGCCCGGGTCGCGATCGTCACCAACGCGGGCGGAGCCGGCGTCCTCGCCGCCGACGCCTGCGCCGAGGCCGGGCTCACACTGCCCGCGCCCACCCCCGAACTCGTCGACGACCTGCTCTCCGTACTCCCCGAAGGCGCCGCCGTCGGCAACCCCGTCGACGCGACCGCCGCGGTGACGGAGGAACAGCTCACGGCCTGCGTGGACCGGATCATGCGGTACGGCGGGATCGACGCCGTCCTCCTGGCCCTGGTGCCCACCGCGGTCGCCGCGGCGACCGGCGACGACCTGATCCGGGCTCTCACCCGCGCCGCCCCCGGAACACGTCCCAAGCCGGTCGCCGCGGTGCGGCTCGAACAGGGCCTGCCCGTGGAGCTGCTGCCCGCCGAGGGCGGCGGTACCGTCCCCGCGTACGCCGAACCCCAGGCCGCGGCCCGTGCCCTGGCCCACGCCGCGCACCGCGCCGCCTGGCTCGCCCGGCCCGCCGGCACCGTCCCCGACCTGGACGGCGTCGACACCGCGCGCGCCCACGCCGTCGTCGAGACCTACCTCGACAAGAACCCGGACGGCGGCTGGCTCGCCCCGCGCGTGTGCGCCGAGCTTCTGGACTGCTACGGCATCCCGCAACTGCCGTGGGCCTGGGCCGACAGCGAGGACGACGCCGTCCTCGCCGCCGACCGGCTGCGCGGCGCCGACGGCCGGGTCGTCATGAAGGGCTACTGGCCGGGCCTGCTGCACAAGAGCGCCCAGCACGCCGTCCACCTCGATCTGCGGGGCGACCACCAGGTGCGCGCCGCCTTCCGCGACCTGGAGACCCGGTTCGCCGGACTGCTGACCGGCGTGGTCCTCCAGCCGCTCGCCCCGCGCGGCACCGAGCTGTTCGCCGGTGTCGTCCAGGACGAGGTCTTCGGACCGCTCGTGCTCTTCGGGCTCGGCGGCACCGCCACCGAAGTCCTCGCCGACCACGCCGCCCGGCTGGCCCCGCTGACCGACCACGACGTGCACGACCTGATCACGGCCCCGCGCTGTGCCCCGCTGCTGTTCGGCGCGCACGGCGGCGGACCGGTCGACCTCGCCGCCCTGGAGCAGCTGCTGCTGCGGCTGTCCCGGATGGCGAGCGACCTGCCGCAGCTCGCCGAGGCCGACTTCAACCCCGTTCTCGCGACACCGGGCGGAGTCACCGTGCTCGATGCACGCGTGCGCCTGCTGCCCCGCAGGCCCCAGGACCCGTATCTGCGCAGGCTCCGCTGAGGAGGGACAGACATGAAGCACAACAAGGTGGGCTCCGTGATGACCACGGAGGTCGTCCGCGCCGAGTACGGCACGCCGTTCAAGGAAGTGGCCCGGCTGCTCGGTGACCACCGCATCAGCGGACTGCCGGTGGTCGACGAGGACGAACAGGTCATCGGCGTGATCTCCGAGACGGACCTGCTGGTCCGGCAGGCCGAGACGCCCGACCCGTTCGAGCCGCGCAAGCGCTCCTGGTTCGCCGGTCTGACCCGGGAGGGCCGGACGCGGGCCGCCAAGGCCAAGGCCCGCACCGCCGGCCAGCTGATGACCGAACCGCCGGTCACGGTGCACGCCGACGACACCATCGTGGAGGCTGCCCGGACCATGGCACAGCACCACATCGAACGGCTGCCCGTCCTCGACGAGGAGAACCGGCTCGTCGGCATCGTCACCCGCCGCGACCTGCTCCAGGTTTTCCTGCGGCCCGACGCGGAGATCCGCGCCGAGGTCATCGACGAGGTGCTGGTGCGGTCGCTGTGGCTGAGTCCGCGCGCGGTGGACGTCTCGGTCACCGAGGGCGTGGTGACGCTCTCCGGTCAGATGGAGCGCAAGAGCGAGACGGAGATCGCTGTCTCCATGACCCGGCAGACCGACGGCGTGGTCGCCGTCGTCGACCGGCTCACCCACCGGCTGGACGACTCCCGGCTCCAGCCCGACGAGCAGGCCCTGCACGGCGTGGCCGACGACTGGCTGCGCAAGCTGTGACAGGACCCTGAGAGGAGGTGCCCGTCATGACCGCCAAGGTGCTGGTCGCCTACGGGACCACCAACGGATCGACCGCGCAGATCGCCGAGGCCGTGGCCGCGGTCCTGCGCAAGGAGGGCTGCACCGCCGAGGCACTGCCCGCCGGCGCCGTCGCCCGGCTGACGGACTACGACGCCGTCGTCGTCGGCGGCGGACTGTACGCCGGACGCTGGCACAAGGACGCCCGCCGCTTCCTGCGCCGGCACCGCGGCGCCCTGGCCGAACGCCCGCTGTGGCTGTTCAGCAGCGGCCCGCTCGACCCCTCCGCCTCGGAACGGGACATCCCGCCCGTGCCCGGCCTGCGACGGGCCATGGAGCGCCTGGACGCGCGCGGGCACGTGACCTTCGGCGGCTGCCTTCAGGAGGGCGCCAAGGGCCGTATCGCCCGGATGATCGTCCGCAACGGAAAGGGCGGCGACTTCCGGGACTTCGGCCGGATCGAGGAATGGGCGGCCCAGGTCGCCGAGGAGGTGGCGGGGGAGAAGCACTGACCCCCGTCGCCACGAAGGGTGGAGGTGTCATGTCCCTGCCGTACGCGAGCGCCGGCCGCGCGGCTCATCATCTGACCCGCGCGGCCGTGCTCGCGCCCTCGCCGCACAACAGCCAGCCGTGGTTCTTCGCCGAGGAGGGGCGTGACCAGGGCTTCGAGATCCACCTGGACCGGGGGCGGCGGCTGATCCTCACCGACCCCGCCGGCCGCGAGGCGGTCATCGCCTGCGGGGCCGCCCTGTTCAACGTACGGATCGCCGTACGGCACCTCGGCTTCCGGCCGGCCGTCACGCTCCTGCCGGACTCCCGCGACTCCGGCTTCCTGGCCCAGGTCGGCTACGCCGCGCACGCCCCGGCCACCGCCGACGAGGCACGCCTGGCCCGTGCGATACCCCTGCGCCACACCCACCGCGGGCCGTTCGGGACCGAACCGCTGCCGGACACGCTCCTGGCCGAACTGCGCGACCACGCCCGGGCCGAGGGCGCCGACCTGCAGATCATCGACGAACCCGAAGGGCTCGACCACCTCGCCGAGCTGGTCCGCGCCGCGGAGAACGTGCACCGCGCGGACCACGGCCACACTGCCGAACTGGCCCGGTGCATAGGCCCGTACGGGCTGCCCGTCGACGCCTGCCGCCACCACCCGGACCGGACGTTCCTGCCCAGCCGCGACTACCTGGGCCTCGCCCGGCGGATCACCCTCCCGAGCCGACGCAAGTGGCGCGCCACGGGCACGGTCGTCGTCCTGACCACCCTGCACGACGACCGCACCGACTGGCTGCGCTCGGGCCAGGCCCTCCAGCGGCTGCTGCTGCACGCGGCCACCCGCCAGGTCATGGCCGCCTTCCACACCCAGCCCCTCGAACTCCCCGAACTCCGCACAGAGTTGCGCACCCACCTCGCCGCCCACCGCTTCCCCCAGGCCATCCTGCGCCTCGGCCACACGACCGAGGTATGGAACGTGCCCCGGCGGGCCCCTGCCGAGGTGTTGGTGCGGGGGAGCGTGCCGGTGGGTCGGTGACGACGGGGTGCGGACCGGTGTCCGTAGCCGCCCGGGCCGCGAGCGCAGTGCGGCTACGTGTCCTCGGCCGCGAAGCCGACCAGCCAGCCCCTGCCGAGGTGCCGGCAGGCCTGTGACGATGGGCGCGGCGCCCATACCGCCCGTCAGCAGATCCGCGGCAGTTGCTCGCCCAGTGGCATCTCCACGATGCGCCGGGCACCGACCAGTGTGCGCAGCGTGACCCGGCCGCGCGGCCCCTGGGGCAGTACCTCGCCGATGCGCACCGCTTCTCGGCCCTCGGGCCGGGAGCGCAGGGCGGTCAGTGCGTCCTCGGCCGCGTCCGGGGCGACGAAGGCGACCAGGCAGCCCTCGTTGGCGACGACCAGTGGGTCCAGGCCGAGGAGATCGCAGGCGGCGGCGACCGGCTCGGGTACGGGAATGGCGGCGTCGTCGATCTCCACGGCGACGGAGGAGTCGCGGGCGATCTCGTTGAGGGTCGCCGCGAGGCCGCCGCGGGTGGGGTCGCGCAGCACGTGGACGGCGCCGGCGAGCGGGGCCAGGGCGTCGACCAGGCGGTGCAGCGGCCGGGAGTCCGAGGCGATGTCGCTCTCGAAGCCGAGGCCCTCGCGGGTGCTGAGCACGGTCGTGCCGTGCAGGCCGATCGGAGCGGACAGCAGCACCGCGTCCCCGGGACGGGCCAGCGCCGCCGATGGGGTGAGGAGCGGGTGCCGTCGCCCGACGCCCGTGGTGGTGATGAACAGCCGGTCGGCCGCGCCCCGGCCCACCACCTTGGTGTCCCCGGTGACCACCGGCACGCCCGCTTCCTGGGCCGCCTTGCCCAACGACTCCGTCACGGCCCGCAGTTCGGCCAGCGGCAGCCCTTCCTCCACGATCAGGGAGACGGACAGCGCCAGCGGCCACGCGCCCCGCATCGCGAGGTCGTTGACCGTGCCGTGGACGGCGAGGGACCCGATGTCCCCGCCGGGGAAGAACAGCGGGCTGACGACGAAACTGTCGGTACTGATCACCAGATCCGGGTGGCCCGGCAGCAGCGCCGCGTCCTCCAGCGGGCCGTCGCCCGAGTCGAGGGCGGGCAGCACGATCCGGTCGAGCAGCTCCGCGGTGAGGCGGCCGCCGGCGCCGTGGCCGAGCAGGACGACCTCGTCCTCGTGGTTCGGGACGGGACAGTCGAGAGTCATGGCGTGCTCCTCGTACGGGTGCGTCCGGCCGCGTGGAAGGCGGCGCAGGTGCCCTCGGACGACACCATCGGCGCGCCGAGGGGGTGACGGGGCGTGCAACGGGTGCCGTACGCCGCGCAGTCGGTGGGCAGCCGGGCCCCGGTGAGGATCGCGCCCGCGATGCACTCCGGGTCCTCGACGGGGCTGAGTCCGCCCACGTCGAAGCGGCGGGCCGCGTCGAACTCCTGGTACTTCTCGGCAAGTTCGAGGCCGCTGCCGGGCAGTGCCCCGATGCCGCGCCAGGACCGGTCGGCGACCCGGAACACCTCGCGGACGGCGTCCTGCGCCTGCGTGTTGCCCGAGCGGCGCACGGCCCGCACGTACTGGTTCTCCACCTCGAACCGGCCCGACTCCAGCTGCCGTACCGCCATGAGGATGCCCTCCAGCAGGTCCAGCGGCTCGAAGCCGGTCACCACGATCGGCACCCGGTAGCGGGCGGCGATCGGCTCGTACTCGCGCCAACCCATCACCGCGCACACATGCCCGGCCGCCAGGAAGGCCTGCACCTCGCAGTCCGGGTCGTCCAGCAGCGCCGTCATGGCCGGGGGCACGAGGACATGGCTGACCAGCATCGAGAAGTTCGTCAGGCCCAGGCGGGCCGCGTGCAGGACCGCCGTGGCGTTCGCGGGCGCGGTCGTCTCGAAGCCGACGGCGAGGAAGACGACCTCGCGGTCGGGGTGCTCGGCGGCCAGGCGTACGGCGTCCATCGGGGCGTAGACCACCCGGACGTCGGCGCCGCGCGCCCGCAGGGACAGCAGATCGGTGTCCGTGCCGGGCACGCGCAGCATGTCGCCGAAGCTGGTGAGGATCACGCCGGGCCGGGCGGCGACGGCCATGGCCCGGTCCAGGGTCTCCAGCGGGGTCACGCACACCGGGCAGCCCGGCCCGTGGATCATCCGCATGCCGGCCGGCAGCAGTTCGTCGATGCCCTGCCGGACCAGGGTGTGGGTCTGCCCGCCGCACACCTCCATGATCCGCCACGGGCGCGTGGCGGTCTGCCGCAGCTCGTCCAGCAGCCGCCGGGCGAGCACGGGATCGCGGTACTCGTCGAGGTACTTCATCGGTGCGTGAGATCGAGCCGGATGTCCACGACCCCCTCCACCGCCCGCACCGCCCGGGCCAGCATGGGCACGAGCGTACGGTCGGGCAGGGCACCGCCGAGCGTGACCACGCCCTCGGTCACCTTGACCGTCAGGGGCGTGACGATCGGGAGCTGGCCGAGGACGCTGCCGCGGATCTCCTCGGCGATCTCCTCGTCGGAGCGCAGGAACACCTTGAGCAGGTCGCTGCGGCTGACCACGCCCTGCAGCAGCCCGACCCCGTCCACCACCGGCAGCCGCTTGACGTGCCGGCGGGCCATGATGCGGGCCGCCTCGGCGAGCGTGGCGTCCGCGTGCACGGTCACCGCCGGGGTGCTCATCAGCTCGCCCGCGGTCACCGCGCCGGCCTTGGCCCGCTCCGCCAGATCGCCCTCGTCGGTGTCCCGGTACTCCTCCTTGAGCAGCAGGTCCGCCTCGGAGACCACCCCGACGACCCGCCCCTCGCCGGCCAGCACCGGCAGGGCGCTGACCTTCCACTGGTCGAGCAGCTCGACGATCTCCTTGAAGTTCGCCTCACTGCCGACGGCGACGACGGTGTGCGTCATCACATCGCTCACGCTGTAAGGGGATTCAGGCATCGCTGTCTCCTGTGGTTCGGACGACCGTCAGGTCGAGAAAATGGGTGGAGCACGAGATGCACGGGTCGTGATTGCGGATCGCCCGCTCGCACAGATCCGTCAACTCGGCGTCGTCCGGGGCTCCTTCGCTGATCGCCCGCTGGGCCAGCCGTCGCAGGTCGTCCTCGATCGCGCCCTGGTTCTGCGCGGTGGGCGGCACCAGCACGGCGTCGGTGACCGTCCCGTCCGCGGCGAGTTCGTAGCGGTGGTAGAGCACCCCGCGCGGCGCCTCGGTCGCGCCGTGCCCGACCCCCGCGACCGGCGGAACCTCCGTGTACGGGCGCTCGGGCGGCTCGTACGCCTCGATCAGCCGCAGCGCCTCGGTGACGGCGTACACCGTCTCCACCGCCCGCACCAGGATGGACCGGTACGGATTGCGGCACACGGCACCCGCCCGCGGATCGCCGAGACCGGCCTCCACCGCCGCCTGGCGCGCGACCTCGGACAGCCGTGCGCCGCCGATCGCGAACCGGGCGAGGGAGCCGGTCAGATGCAGCCGGCCGTCGAGCCGCGAGTGCAGGGCGGTCGAGTGCGGCACATGGGTCTCGGTGACCCGGCGGGTGAAGTCCCGTACCGGGAAGGAGGCTTGTGTCCCGTCGGCGCGCAGCACGGTCGGGGTGCCGGACTCGATGGCGTACGTGTCCGGCGCGGCCAGGGCCAGCAGATCGGCTTCGACCCGGGCGTCCGGGAACTCGAACCCGGCCACCCAGCGCACGGTGTCCCACGCGTCGTCCAGCGCCCGCTTCAACTCCTCGGCCAACGACCGCAGTTCGGCGCGCGCGGGCGCCCGGTGGAAGCCGCCGAGGCGAACGTTCACGGGATGCACGGCCCGCCCGCCGAGCAGCTCCATCAGCGAGTTGCCCGCCTTCTTCAGCCGCAGCCCCCGCTCCACCTCCGCCCGGTGCGTCCGGGCCAGCTCGATCGCGCTCGCCCGGCCCAGGAAGTCGGGGGCGTGCAGCAGATAGATGTGCAGGACCTGGCTCTCGATCCACTCCCCGCAGTACAGCAGCCTGCGCAGATCCCGGATCACCGGATCGACGCTCACCCCGCACGCGTCCTCGATCGCCGCGCATGCGCTCATCTGGTAGGCCACCGGGCAGATCCCGCACACCCGGGCGGTGATGTCCGGCGGTTCGGTGTACGACCGTCCGCGCAGCAGCGCCTCGAAGAAGCGCGGCGGCTCGTAGATCTCCAGCCGCGCCTCGGTGACCGTGCCGTCGTGCACGCCCAGGCGCAGCGCGCCCTCGCCCTCGACCCGGGACAGCGAGCCGACGTGCAGCACACGGGATCCTCGATGGGTCACTTCCTCAACTCCTCGTCGAACGCAGGGGCGTTGAAGGTGTGCAGGAACCGTTCCACGGCGTCCTCGTCCATGCCGTCACGGCGCAGCAGAGGGATCAGCGCGGGCAGGTTCACGGACCCGGACGGCCCGAAGCAGCCGTAGCAGCCGCGGTGGTAGGCCGGGCACAGCGCCCCGCAGCCCGCGTGGGTGACCGGGCCCAGACATGGGGTGCCGTGGGCGACGGTGACACAGACCGTGCCGCGCCGCTTGCACTCGAAGCAGACGCTGTGGTTCGGCACGTCGGGCTTGCGGCCGGCCAGGAACGCGGTGATCACTTCGAGGAGCTGCCGCCGGTCGATCGGGCAGCCGCGCAGCTCGAAGTCGACGTCCACATGGGCGGAGACGGGGGTGGAGGTGGCCAGGGTCGAGACGTACTCGGGGCGGGCGTAGACCACGCGCCGGTACTCGTCGACGTCCGCGTAGTTGCGCAGCGCCTGGATCCCGCCCGCCGTGGCGCAGGCCCCGATCGTCACCAGGACGCGGGAGGCGGCCCGGATCGCCCGGATCCGCTCGGCGTCCTCGGCGGTGGTGACCGAGCCCTCGACCAGCGTCAGGTCGTAGGGGCCCGGCTCGACGGCGCTGGATGCCTCCAGGAAGTGGGCGATCTCCACCTCGCCCGCCAGAGCGAGGAGTTCGTCCTCGCAGTCCAGCAGGGTGAGCTGACAGCCGTCGCAGGAGGCCAGCTTGAACACGGCGAGTCTGGGTGCCATCACAACTCCCTCACCGACAGCAGGGATTCGGCCCGCTCCCAGTCCACGACCGGGCCGTCCCGGCACAGCAGCAGCGGCCCCAGCTGGCAGTGCCCGCAGTGGCCGGTCGCACAGCGCATGTTCCGTTCCAGCGAGACCCGGATCCGCGCGCCGGGCATCCCCCGGGCGGCGAGCTCACGGGCCGTGGCCCGGATCATCGGCTCCGGCCCGCACACGAACGCCCAGGCGTCGGCGGGCTCGAAGTCCGCCCGGTCCAGCAGATCGGTGACCAGACCGACGTCACCGCGCCAGCCGTCGTCGGGCCGGTCGACGGTCACCCCGGTGTACGCGGTCCGCCAGCCCTCGATCTCCTTGCGGGCGATCAGATCGGCCGGGGTGCGCGCCCCGATCAGCACGTTGACCCTGCCGTACGCCTCGGGGTCGGCCAGCGCGCCCAGGATCAGCGGCCGCAGCGGCGCCAGGCCGATGCCGCCCGCGACCACGATCACGTCCCGCCCCCGGGCCCGCTCCAGCTCCCAGCCGGTCCCGTACGGCCCGCGCACACCGAGCACATCGGCGGTCTGCGCCGCGCACAGTCCCGCCGAGACGGCGCCCACCGCCCGGACCGTGTGCGCGAGACCGCCGGTGGCCTGCACCGAGCTCACCGAGACCGGGATCTCGCCCCGCCCGAAGCAGTGCACCATCGCGAACTGGCCCGGCGCGAAGTCACCGAGCGGCACGCCGACCGGCTCAAGACGCAGCGTCACCGTGTCCGCGGTCTCCGGCCTGCGGGCGACCACGCGGTACGGGACCGGTACGTCCGTCATCGTGCACCACCGCTCCCGCCGGGGCCGTACAGGTCGAGCAGCCGGGTCCGGGCCGCGCGCAGCCGGTGGGACAGCACCCGGCCGACCCAGTGCTCGACGGCGCGGCCGAACTCGGCGTCGTTGAGGCACATCAGCCGGACGGCGACGGCGTCGAACTCGTAGGTCCGCAGGGGTGTCACGGCCTGGGCGCCGAACTGCCAGACGTACGGTTCGTACAGCCAGGACCAGCCGACCAGGTCGCCGACGCCGAGGGTTTCGACGACCGGCGCCCGGCGGCCGGGCACATGCAGGTCCAGGGCGAGCGTGCCGTCCCGGACGATCCAGAAGCGGTCGGCGTGACCGCCCTCGTCGAACAGCCGGGTGCCCTGCGCGAAGTGCGCCTCCCGGCCGACGCGCAGCAGCCGGTCGCGGTGCTCCGGGGGCAGGGCGTGGTTCATGCGCAGGGCGATCGAGGGAGGCATCGGTCAGGTCTCCGTTCCGTGATCGGCCGCTACGGCGGCTTCGGTGGCGCCGGCGGCTTCGGCGGCCAGAGCGGTGACTTCCTCGGTGATGTCGATGCCGGCCGGGCACCAGGCGATGCAGCGCCCGCAGCCGACACAGCCCGAGGTGTCGAACTGGTCGTGCCAGGTGGAGAGTTTGTGGGTGAGCCACTGCCGGTAGCGGCTGCGCCCCGACGCGCGCACCGGGCCACCGTGCAGATACGAGAAGTCCAGGTCGAAGCAGGAGTCCCAACGCTGCCACCGCTCGGCGTGGTCGCCGGTGAGGTCGGTGACCTCCTCGGTCGTCGTGCAGAAGCAGGTCGGGCAGACCATCGTGCAGTTGCCGCAGGTCAGACAGCGGGAGGCGACCTCGTCCCACCGCGCGGCGTCGGCGCTCTCGCCCAGCAGCGCCCGTACGTCGACCGGGGGCAGGGAACGCCCCATGCGCTCGCGGGCCGCGTCCACGGCAGCGCGCGCGGCGCCCTCGACCTCCGCATCCGCGACACGGTGCGGCACCTGCTCCAGCAGCGCGGCGCCCTCCGCACTGCCGACCCGCACCAGGAAACGACCGCCCACCTCGGTGAGCGCCAGGTCGTACCCGGGGTCGGCGGCGGGACCGCCACCCGTGGAGACACAGAAGCAGGTCGCACCGGGCTCGGTGCACTCGGCCGCGATCAGGAAGGCCCCGTCCCGGCGCCGCCCGTACCCGGTGTCCTCGTACCGCCCGCCGGCCAGCACCCGGTCCTGGATCGCGATGGCCCGCAGATCACAGGGCCGGACGCCGAGGAAGGCGTACGACGGGGCCTGCGGCTCGTCCGGGGTGAAGGACAGCTCGCCCGACGGCGTACGGTCGGCGCTCCACAGCCGTTCGCGGGCCGGATGCAGGAAGTTCTTCCAGGACTGCGGCCCCGCGCTGTGCGCGAAGGCGGCCCCGTCCTCGCGGCGCACCAGCCGGTACCGTCCGGCCTCCAGCTCGACACCCCAGCCGAAGGGCAGCGCGTCCGCGGACTCCAGCTCGGCGAGGACGATCGCTCCGTCGCGGACGGTGGGCCCGATCACGGTCCGCCCTTGCGCCACCAGGGCCGCGACCAGGGCGTTGAGACCGTCGCGGTCCAGTACGGCGTCCGGGTTGGCAGTCATGACGGCTCTCCTCCGAGTGCGGTCCTCCAAGGTCAGCGTCCGCCTGCGCAGGGGCTGTCAGGCAGGGGCTGACCGGCCCTCTTGACGGGCCGATCGGGTCAAGCGCCCGTCACGGAAGCGGCTCACCCAGCTCACCCTCGACCGCGTCGGCCATGGCCCGCAGCACCTCCAGCGTGCGCTGCGCCTCCACCTCGTCGACCTCGGTGATCGCAAACCCCACATGCACGATCACATACGAGCCGACCCCCGCCCCCGGCGTGCAGTCGAGGCACACCTCACGCCGCACACCCCCGAAATCCACCGTCGCCATACGCAGCCCGGCGTCGTCGTGAATCTCCAGGACCCGTCCCGGAATCCCCAGACACATCAGCGCTCACCCTTCCCCGCTCAGCCGCGCGGCGGCGACCGCGGCCTGGCCGTAGCTGATGCCGCCGTCCCCGACCGGGACCTGCCCGCCGACCAGTACCCGCAGCCCCTGCGCGCGCAGTCGGCGCCGCACCTCGGTCAGCAGCCGCCGGTTGACGAAGCAGCCGCCACCCAGGCACACCGTGCGGGGCGCGCCCTCGGCGACCGCCCGGGCGACGAGTTCCGCGGTGACGTCGGCGAGCGTGAGATGGAAGGCCGCGGCGAGCCGGCCCACCGGTTCCCCGGCCAGCCGCCGCTCCAGCAGATCGGCGAGGGTCGGGGCGGGGTCGTAGACCCACAGCCCCTGGGCCAGCACGACGCGATGGGCGAGCGGTACGGCGTGCTCGCTGCCCGCCGCCGCCTCCAGCAGCACGGCCGCCTCGCCCTCGTAGCTCACCCGGTCGGCGAGGCCGAGCAGTGCGGCCACCGTGTCGAAGAGCCGGCCGGCGCTGGACGCGCGCGGGCAGTTGACGTTCCGGGCGATCATGGCGCGCACGGCGGCGACCTCGGCCAGGTCGAGCCGGTCGGTGAAGGGCCGGGTGAGCCAGGGGTAGGGGCGCGGGGAGCCGAGCGTCTCGCCGCCCAGCAGGTGGCCCAGTGCCGTGCGGGAGGGATGGCGCACCGCCGCGTCGCCGCCGGGCAGGGGCGCGGTCGCGAACCTGCCCACGCGGCGGTAGCCGCTCAGGTTGGCGACGAGGATCTCGCCGCCCCACAGGGTGCCGTCGTCGCCCAGGCCCAGCCCGTCGTAGGCGACGCCGAGGAAGGTGCCCCGCACCCCGTGCTCGGCCGCGCAGGCGGCCACGTGAGCGTGGTGGTGCTGCACGGGGATCCGCCGCACCGGCTGGGCCTGCGCCCACTGCGTGGACAGATAGCCGGGGTGCAGATCGTGGGCCAGCGCCACCGGCTCGATGCCGCTGAGCCGCTTGAGGTGTGCGTACGAGGCCAGGAACGCGTCGTGGGTCGTGAGGTCGGACAGGTCGCCGGTGTGCGGGCCGAGCAGGGCCCGACCGTCGGCGGCCAGCGTGAAGGTGTGCTTGAGCTGCGCCCCGGCGCCGGCGACCGGCTCGCGGGCGGCGAGTGGCAGCGGGGCGGGGGCGAGGCCCCGGGCCCGGCGGACCGTGATCCGGATCCGCCCGGTGAACTGCACCACGGAGTCGTCGTAGCGGGAGCGGATCGGCCGGTCGTGGGTCAGGAAGCCGTCCGCGACGCCGTCCAGCGTGCGCCGGGCCTCGGCGTCGTCCACGGCGATGGGCTCGTCGGTGAGGTTGCCGCTGGTCACCACCAGCGGGCGGGCGAGCTCGTCGAGCAGGAGGTGGTGCAGCCCGGTGGTGGGCAGGAACAGGCCGACGCGGTGCAGCCCGGGATGGACCTCGGGCGCGAGGGCGGGAGGGCCGCCGCGGCGGCGGCCGAGCAGCAGCACCGGCCGTTCGGGGGAGAGGAGGCACTGCCGTTCCGTGGCCCCGATCCAGGCCAGTCGTTCCGCCGCCGCCAGGTCGGGGACCATCACGGCGAATGGTTTCGCCGGACGGCGTTTGCGGCGGCGCAGCTCCGCCACGGCCCGCGGGTCGCCCGCGTCGCACACCAACTGGTAGCCGCCCAGCCCCTTCAGCGCGACGATGCCGCCCCCGTCGACGGTCTTCACCGCCGCCCGCAGCGCCGCCTCCCCGCGCAGCTCCTCCCAGGCGAGCCGCGGCCCGCAGACGGGACAGGCCACCGGTTCGGCGTGGAAGCGCCGGTCGGCGGGGTCGGCGTACTCGGCCGCGCAGTCCGCGCACAGCGGGAAGCGGCGCATGGTCGTGCGGATCCGGTCGTAGGGGAGGTCCTCGATGATCGTGGCGCGCGGCCCGCAGGCGGTGCAGTTGATGAACGGATAGCGGAAGCGGCGGTCGCCGGGGTCGCGCAGCTCGTGCAGACAGGCCTCGCACAGGGCCGCGTCCGGCGGGATCTCCCGCGCGGCCGGTTCCGGGGCCCCGGCGGCGCTGGGGCGGACCTCGAAGCCGCCGCCGTACGCGGCCCGTTCCGAGCCGTCGCTCAGCCGGACATGCCGCACCCGGGCAAGGGCCGGGGCGTCGGTGCGCAGCCGCGCGGCGAACTCCTCGATCCTGGCGGACGGTCCGGAGACCTCGCCCTCCACATGGCCGTTGACGTTGGCCACCCAGCCGTCCAGGCCGAGTTCGGCCGCGGTGCGATGGACGAACGGCCGGAAGCCGACGCCCTGCACGATCCCGTCCACCCGGAAACTGCGCGCACTCATGCCGGCTCCCGGGGTGCCAGGTACGGGGCGAGCTCTACCAGGGCGGCGACGGCCGTGGTGCGATGTTTGCGGGGCCGGGAGTTGACGTCTGGGACGATCGGGTCGTCTTGGAAGCGGCGCGTACTCATGCCGGCTCCCGGGGCGCCAGGTACGGGGCGATCGGCCAGGGTGGCGACGGCCGCCGTGCGATGTTCGCAGGGCCGGGAGTTAACGTCCGGGACGATCGGGTCGTCTCGGAAGCGGCGCGCAGTCATGTCCGCTCCCGGGGTGCCAGGTACAGGGCGAGTTCCGCCTCGACGGCCTCGGCCAAGGGGTCGACGGCCGCGGTGACGGCGGGCGAGAGGCCGGTGCCGTAGTCGCTGTCGGTGCCCTCCACGGCGTACACGACGAGCCGTTCGGGCAGCAGGTCGAGGACGCGGGCCAGTTCGACCGCCTCGCCCAGGCCCAGCCCGTGGGAGCTGGTGGCCGACGGCTGCGGCAGCCGTCCGGAGTCGAGGACGAGCCGGTGCACGCGGCCGGGTGATCCGGGGTGTGCGTGGGCCGCGTCCACGACCACGGCCAGCCGTGCGCCCTCCCACAGGCCGATCAGCCGGCCGGGGTCACCGTCACAGGTGGCCAGCACGGCGTCCGCCGGCAGCGCCCGCTCCCGCAGCCGGGCGATCACCGCCCAGCCCACGCCGTCGTCGCGCCGGAACTCGTTCCCGACGCCGATCACGGCGATCCGCCCACGCCTGCTCATACCTCCACCCTGGGCCGCGGCCTCCGCACGCCACAGGGGCCGAACGACCCATGCCCCCGGGCCGGTCCGCCCCTCACGGCTCTGAGGCGCCCGGCGGTGCCCCTCGCCCGGCCACTACGACGGCACCACCGCCACCGGGCACCTGGCGTGTCCCAGCAGGGCGAGTGCGGTGGTGCCCGAGCGGCGACCGACCACCACCAGCCCGGCGGTGGCGGACGCGTGGGCCAGTGCCACGGCCGGCGGCAACAGCACCACGTCCTGCAGGACCTCGACGCCGGGGTGCTTCTCGCGCCACGGCCGCAGCGCGTCCGCCAGGAGTTGGACCTCGTGGTCCTCCCAGGTCGCGCGCGCCGCCTCGGGGACGGGGAAGGGCAGACAGGCGGCACCCTCGGGGAGCCGCCAGGAGTGCACCGCGTGCAGGCGGGTGCCGTGCAGCCGCGCCGCGGTGAAGGCGAAGTCGAGCGCCGCGCCCGCGGGGTCGCGCGCGTCGACGCCGACGACCACTCCGTCGGCCGGATGCGCCGGCCCCGGGTCGGCGAGCGCGCCGGGCACCAGGACCACCGGCCCGTCGACCCCCGTGGCCAGCGCCGACGCGGTCGACCCCACGGCGATCCCGGCGTGACCGCCCTCGCCGCGCAGACCGACGACGAGCAGTTCCGCCCCGCGCAGCGCGGCCAGGGGTGTCCCGGTCGCACAGACGCTCCGGGCGGCCAGCCCGGGGTGGCGGCCGACGAGTTCGGCCACGACGTGCTCCGCCACCGCCTCGGGGCGGTAGGGCCATCGCTCGGCCGTGTCCTCGGCCCCCGGCGGGGCCGCGTGCACCAGCCACAGGGGCAGTCCCAGCAGCAGCGCCTCACGCGCGGCCCAGTCCGCCGCCGTACGGCTGCGGGCCGACCGGTCGACTCCGGCGATGATCACTCGTTCCATGGTCTGCCGCCTTCCGGCCGGGGAACCCGGCCCAAGCCCGGCCGATGCCCACCCTCCCGGCGCAATTGCGCCCACGGCAGGGGCCGAACGGTCCCCGGGCGGAGACCTGGCGGCCCCTGTCTGCGGGCGGGGCCGTGGGACGAGGCTGGCAGTGAGGAGCAGGACCGACCGCAGGAGGTGCGCGCCATGCTGTTGCCCGTGATCGCCGGAGTCGACGGTTCCACCGAGAGCCTCGCCGCCGCCGAGTGGGCCGCCCGTGAGGCGGTGCGCCGGCACCGGCCGCTGCGCCTGGTGCACGCCTGGAGCTGGCACCCACGCCAGGACGACGGCCACCTGGCCACCGCCGCCCAGCGCCACCTGGCACGACACGCGCTGCACCAGGCCGAGGAACGCATCCTTCGCACCACCCCCGGCGTCACCCTGGACGAGGACCAGGTCGAGGGCCCGGCGACCGCGGCCCTGCTGCGCGCCGCCGACCGCGCCGACCTGCTCGTCCTCGGCTCCCGCGGCCTCAGCGGCTTCACCGGCTTCCTGGTCGGCTCGGTCGCCCTCGGCGTGGTGGCCCGCGCCGAGCGGCCCGTCGTCCTCGTCCGCGCGGACGAGGAGGCCGCCGACGAGCACCTGCCGGGTCCCGGCGGCAACGCCTCCGTCCGTACCGGCTACCGGGACGTCGTGCTGGGCATCGACCTCGGTGACCCCTGCGACGAGGTGATCGCGTTCGCCTTCGAGGCCGCCCGGCTGCGCGGCTCCCGCCTCAAGGTCGTCCACGCCTGGCAGCCCCCCTCCCCCCTCGGGCTCGGCCCCGGCGAGATCGGCCTGGCCGACGCCCCGCGGCAGGCGGAGGAGTGGCTGGGCTTCATGACGGCCGTGCTCCAGGTGTGGAGCGACAAGTACCCGGACGTCCAGGTCGTCGAGACGGTCACCGCCGGCCGGGCCCCGTCCGTCCTGGTGCGGGCCGCGTCCGGGGCGAGCCTGCTCGTCGTGGGCCGCCGCACCACCGACCGCCCGGCGGGCCCCCGCACCGGCCCCGTCGCGCACGCCGCCATCCACCACGTCGACTGCCCCGTGGCCGTCGTCCCTCACGACTGAGAGGCCCCTGATGACTGCGCCGACGAAGTACGTCTACGAATTCGCCGAGGGCGGCCGGGACATGGCAGCGCTCCTCGGCGGAAAGGGGGCCGGGCTCGCCGAGATGACGCGGATCGGCCTGCCCGTCCCGCCCGGATTCACCGTGACCACCGAGGCCTGCAAGGTCTACCTGGCCACCGGCGAGGAACCCGACGAACTCGGCGTCGAGGCCGCCCAGGCCCTCGTCGGTCTGGAACGGGCCATGGGCCGCTCCCTCGGCGCCCCCGACGACCCGCTGCTGGTCTCCGTGCGCTCGGGGGCCCGCTTCTCCATGCCCGGGATGATGGAGACCATCCTCGACATCGGCCTCAACGACGAGTCCGTCACCGGGCTCGCCAAGGCCGCCGGGCAGGAGCGCTTCGCCTGGGACTCCTACCGCAGGCTGATCCAGATGTTCGGCCGGACCGTGATGGGCGTGGACGGCGGCCTGTTCGAGCAGGCCATCTCCGATCACATGGCACAGCGCGAGGTCGCCACCGACCACGAACTCGACGCGAGTGAACTGATCAAGCTCACCGACGACTTCAAGGCGATCATCCGCAAGGAGACCGGCGAGGACTTCCCGCAGGACCCCGCCGACCAGCTCGCCCGCGCCATTCGCGCCGTCTTCGACTCCTGGAACGGCGAACGCGCCCGCGTCTACCGGCACCGCGAACACATCCCCGAGGACCTCGGCACCGCCGTCAACGTCCAGGCGATGGTCTTCGGCAACCTCGGCAACGACTCCGGCACCGGCGTCGCCTTCACCCGCGACCCCGCCACCGGCGAACGCGGTGTCTACGGCGACTACCTGCCCGACGCCCAGGGCGAGGACGTCGTCTCGGGCGTCCGCGACGCGCTGCCGCTGACCGAACTGAAGTCGCTCAACGCGCGCGCGTACGTCGAACTCGGCGACCATCTGCGCACCCTGGAGGACCACTACCGCGACCTGTGCGACGTCGAGTTCACCGTCGAACGCGGCCGGCTGTGGATCCTGCAGACCCGCGTCGGCAAGCGCACCGCCGAAGCCGCCTTCCGTATCGCCCACGACCTCGGCGAGGAAGGCGCGATCAGCGCCGACGAGGCCCTGATCCGCGTCGACGGCGCCGAACTGACCCGGTTGATGTTCCCCCGTTTCGACACCACCTCGGACGACGTGCCCCTCGCCCACGGCGTGCCCGCCTCGCCCGGCGCGGCCGTCGGCGTCGCCGTCTTCGACTCCGCCGAGGCGGTACGGCGGGCCGCGGCCGGCGAACACACCGTGCTGGTCCGCCGGGAGACCACCCCCGACGACCTGCCCGGCATGATCGCCGCCGAGGCCGTGCTGACCAGCCGGGGCGGCAAGACCAGCCACGCCGCCGTGGTGGCCCGCGGCATGGGCAAGGTGTGCGTGTGCGGCGCCGAGGCCCTCACCGTCGACCCGGCCGCGCGCCGGTTCACCACGCCGGACGGGACCGTCGTCAACGAGGGCGACACCGTCTCCGTCGACGGCACCGCCGGCACCGTCCACCTCGGCGAACTGCCGCTCACCGCATCCGACGTCGGCCGCGCCCTGGAGACGGGCACGTCCTCCGGCCCGCTCACCGACGCCGTCCTGGGCGCGCTCGCCCACGCCGACTCCGTACGCCGCCTTGAGGTGCGCGCCAACGCCGACACCCCCGAGGACGCCGTACGCGCGCGTGCGCTCGGCGCGCAGGGCATCGGACTGTGCCGTACCGAGCACATGTTCCTCGGCGAGCGCAGGGAACTGGTGGAGGCGATGATCCTGGCCCGCGACGACGACGCCCGCGAACGGGCGCTGGCCGCGCTGCTGCCGCTCCAGCGGGAGGACTTCACCGGGATCCTGGAGGCGATGGACGGGCTGCCGGTGACGATCCGGCTGCTGGACCCGCCGCTGCACGAGTTCCTGCCCGACCGCACCGACCTGGCAGTCCGCCTCGCCTCCACCGAGCACCCGGACGAGCACGACCGGGAACTCCTCGCGGCCGTCGAGCGGATGGACGAACAGAACCCGATGCTCGGCCTGCGCGGCGTCCGTCTGGGCCTGGCCGTGCCCGGTCTGACGGCCATGCAGGTGCGTGCCGTCGCCGAGGCCGTGACCGAACGGCTGCGGGCCGGCGGCCGGCCGCATGCCGAGATCATGATCCCGCTGGTCGGAACGGTCGAGGAACTGCGCCTGGCTCGCGCCGAGGCGGAAGAGGTCCTTGCTCAGGTCGCCGCCGAGACCGGCACGCGCTTCGACTGCCCGATCGGCACGATGATCGAGCTGCCGCGCGCGGCGCTCACCGCCGGACGGATCGCCGAGGCCGCCGACTTCTTCTCCTTCGGCACCAACGACCTCACCCAGACCACCTGGGGCCTGTCCCGCGACGACGCCGAGGCCTCCTTCTTCCCGCTCTACCTGGACAAGGGCGTCTTCCAGGTCTCGCCCTTCGAGACCATCGACCAGGAAGGCGTCGGCCGACTGGTGGAGCTCGGCGTCGAGGCCGGACGCGCCGTCAACCCGCAGCTGGAGACCGGCGTGTGCGGCGAACACGGCGGCGACCCCGAGTCGATCCACTTCTTCCACCGCGCGGGCCTGGACTACGTCTCCTGCTCACCGTTCCGCATCCCGGCGGCCCGCCTTGAGGCGGGCCGGGCGGCGGTCGCCGACACAACGGGGAACAGCGACAGCAGGTGAGGTGCGTCGGGGTATGCCCCGGGGGCGGAGGGTTCCCGGGGTCCGCCGGCAGGCGTCAGGTGTTGCCCACCTCGTCGGCCTCCCTGCCCTCCAGCAGCGCCACGACGGCCATGCCCGCGACGATCAGTCCGACACCGAGCGCGCCGCTCCCGGCGGCGATGTCCCTCCAGGGTGTGTCCATGGCCCGCGAGTACCCGGGGCGACCTTCGTGAACCCGGCCGTCGCGACCTGGCGAAACCCTGGCCGACACCGGGTTTGGCGCCCTGCGAGTCGGCTACCCGCAGGGTGTGACCTCGACTACATCGCAGCAGCAGCTCTTCCAGTACCTGGAGGACCGCTTCGCGTGCGCCCAGGCGTGCACCGAGTGTGCGCGTTCCTGTGCGCTGCGCGCGAGCCTGGTGGATCCGGACGGGACGGAGGAACAGGAACTCGTACGACGCAAGGGCATCATGTGCGCCGAGGTGTGCGACGCGACCTGCCGGGTGCTGTCCGAGCAGAGCCAGACGGACGAGAGCGGCATCCGCGTCCAGCTGGAGTGGTGCCGCACGGTCTGCCTGGAGTGCGCCCATGTCTTCGACGGACGGCCGGGCGCGGAGGACGGCGCGAAGGCGTGCCGCGAGTGCGCACAGGCGTGCACGGACTTTCTGGCCTCACTGAGGTGAGCCGGCGACTCGCCGCCTCACTGAGGTCGGTCGGCGACTCGCTCTTCGAGCGGCCGCCCCATCCGCACGTTCCAGCGCCCGGACCGCCCGCTGAGCTCCACCACCGTCAGCGGCGGCACGTCGGTGCGCCAGAACGCCGCCTCCGGCGCCCCGAGCGCCCGTACGACCGCGGCCCGGACGACCTCCGGCTCCACCACCGCGACGGTCCGCCCGCTCACCTCGGCGGTCGCCTCCAGCCATCCGCCGACCCGGTCGCACACCGCGCGCACCGACTCACCCCCGTGCGGCGCGGCCTGCGGATCCGCCAGCCAGCGGGCCAGCTCCGCCGGCTCGCGCGCGCCGACCTCCGCCAGCGTCGCGCCACGCCACCGTCCCGCGTCCAGCGGCGCCAACCGGGGCTCCGCAAGCGCCTGGACGCCCAGCGCGTCGGCGGTCTGGCGGCAGCGGACGGTGGGGGAGACCCAGGCCCGCTCCGCCGCCGGCAGAGCGCCCGCCGCGGCCCGGGCGAGCCGCAGCCCCGAGGCGTCGAGCGGACAGCCGTCGTCGAAGCGGGCCTCCCGCAGCGCCGCGGTGATCGCCGGTGAGACCAACATCACCCGACTTGTCATGCGCCCGTCCTCAACGTCAATACCCCATCCCTGTCCGGTACTTGACCCGCCCCATGCCCCCTGAGGGCGCACGACGCCGTACCGTGCGCCCTTGGCCGCGCTCCCGACACGCGGTACCTTCTCGTCGATATCGACGACGGTCCCTGCGGAAGCCGGTGAGAATCCGGCACGGTCGCGCCACTGTAAGCCGGGCACGCACCCACGGGTGCGGGCCGGGTAAGTCAGACCCGCCCCGTTGTCCTGTGCACCACCGAGACGGGACGCGAGTTCCCCCAGGAGGTACCTGCCATGGCGCAGTCCGCCGTCCAGCCGACCCTCGGCACCACCGGCTCCACCGCCGTCCCCGCCAAGCTGCCGATCGGCGCGATCGTCCCCTGGGCGGTCTTCCTCGGCATCCTGATGCTGGTCCTGCTCTACTTCGTCGGCGCCGAACAGGGCGCCACCTCCCTCATCTCCGGCGAGGGCGTGCACGAGTGGGTGCACGACTCCCGCCACCTCCTCGGCTTCCCCTGCCACTGACAGCGACGAGGAAGCGCAACCGCACATGAACTCCGCAACTGTCAGAAACCTCCTGGTCCGCGGCATGCTCGCGGGCCTCGTCGCGGGCCTGGCCGCCCTCGTCGTCGCCTACTTCCTGGGCGAACCGCGCGTCGACGAGGCGATCGCCTTCGAAGAGGCGCACGCCCACGAGCACGGCGGCGAGGAACTGGTCAGCCGCACTATGCAGTCCACCGCCGGTCTGTCCACCGGCGTCCTCGTCTACGGGGTCGCCTTCGGCGGCATCGCCGCACTGGCGTACTGCTTCGCCCTCGGCCGGATCGGCCGCTTCGGGCCGCGCGCGAGCGCGCTGCTCCTGGCGGCCGCCGGACTGGTCGCGGTCTACGTCGTCCCGTTCCTCAAGTACCCCGCCAACCCTCCGGCCGTCGGCGACCCCGACACGCTCAACCAGCGCACCACCCTGTTCTTCCTCATGGTCGTGCTCGGCGTGCTGTTGACGGTGGGGGCGGTCATCCTGGGGCAGCGCCTCGCCCCACGCCTCGGCAACTTCAACGCCACCGCCGCTGCGGGCGCGTTCTTCGTTCTCGTCGTCGGCCTGGCGTACGCCTTCCTGCCGTCGTACAACGAAGCCCCGCACGACTTCCCGGCCACCCTGCTGTGGCAGTACCGGCTCGCCGCCCTCGCCGTCCAGGTCACCTTGTGGACCGCCTTCGGGCTGGTCTTCGGGGCACTGGCGGAACGGCTGCTGGCCCCCCGGCGCGAGGCGGAGGTGACGGCGCCCGCGCGGGCAACTCCCGTACCGCACTGATCGCTTCACCTCGCAGGGCCCTCGGCGCGCATGCCGGGGGCCCTTCGCCATTCCCAATTTCTGGAACACGTTCTACGGTGTGCGCCGTCAGCACCGGCTTTGGGGACCCTGGAGGCGCCGTGCATCTCGACCACACGCCCGAGCAGCAGCGGCTGCGCACTGAACTGCGCGCCTACTTCGCCGAGCTGGTGCCCGACTCGGCCCACACACGCCACCACGACCCGGCCGCCCAGAAGCGCTTCTACCGCGAAACGATCCGCCGCCTGGGCACGGACGGCTGGCTGGGCGTCGGCTGGCCCAAGGAGTACGGCGGGCGCGGCCTCAGCGCGATGGAGCAGTTCATCTTCTTCGACGAGGCCGCCCAGGCCGGCGTCCCGCTGCCGCTGATGGCCCTCAACACCGTCGGCCCCACGATCATGCAGTTCGGCACCGACGAGCAGAAGGCGTACTTCCTGCCCCGGATCCTCTCCGGCGAGATCGACTTCGCGATCGGCTACAGCGAGCCGGACGCCGGAACCGACCTGGCCTCCCTCCGCACCCGCGCGGTACGCGACGGCGACGAGTACGTCGTCAACGGCCAGAAGATCTGGACGACCAACGGCGACACCGCCGACTGGGTCTGGCTGGCCGTCCGCACCGACCCGGCCGCCCCCGCCCACAAGGGCATCACCATGCTCCTGGTCCCGACCACCGACCCGGGCTACTCCTGCACCCTCATCAACACCCTCGCCGGGCACGACACCACGGCGAGCTACTACGAGAACGTCCGCGTCCCGGTCTCCCGCCGCGTCGGCGCCGAGAACCAGGGCTGGCGGCTGATCACCAACCAGCTCAACCATGAACGCGTCACCCTCGCCGCCCACGGCACCATGGCCATCCGCGCCCTGCACGACGTCCAACGCTGGGCAATGGAGACCAAGCTCGCCGACGGCCGCCGCGTCGTCGACCTGCCCTGGGTCCGCACCCGCCTCGCCCGCACCCACGCCCGCCTCGACGCCCTCAAACTCCTCAACTGGCAGATGGTGCACGCCGTCCAGGCCGGCACCCTCACCCCCCAGGACGCCTCCGCCGTCAAGGTCTACGGCTCCGAGGCCCGCCGGGACGCCTACGCGTGGCTGTTGGAGATCGTGGCCGCGCCGGGCGCGCTGAAGGAGGGCTCGGCGGGAGCCGTGCTGCACGGCGAACTGGAGCGGGGCTACCGCTCCGCCGTCATCTTCACCTTCGGTGGGGGGAACAACGAGATCCAGCGGGAGATCATCTCGTGGATCGGACTGGGGATGCCGCGGGTGCGGCGTTAGCCGCGCCACCCCCACCCCTCCGGACTGATCACCCGGAAACCTGGGAAGACAGCGAGAAGAACACCAATTCGAGCCGCGCGACCAGCGCAAGCCGTGGCCGTCGTCGCTCCCGCGGAGGTGGAGCCATGCACAGCGGTGACCCCGGCCTCTTCGGGCCCTCGTCCGTGACCTGGCAGATGCACGGCGACCCCATGATGTGGGTGGCCGGGGTCCGCGCGCTCTACCTCCAGGCCCTGCACCCGCGTGCGGTCCGCGGAGTCATGCAGAACAGCGACTTCCGGCGCGATGCCTGGGGCAGGCTGATGCGGACCGCGAACTTCGTCGGGACCATCACCTACGGCACTGCCGAAGCCGCCGAGAAGGCCGGCGCCCGGGTGCGGAAGATTCACAGCATGCTGCGGGCCACCGACCCGGACACCGGCGAGGTGTACGGCGTCGACGAACCCGAGCTGCTGCTGTGGGTGCACTGCGCCGAGATCGACTCCTACCTGGACGTCGCGCGCCGCTCCGGCTTCCGGCTCACCGACGCGCAGGCCGACCGGTACATCGGCGAACACCGGGTCAGCGCACGCCTGGTGGGGCTCGACCCCGAGGCCGTACCGGCGAACCGGGCGGAGATGGCGGCGTACTTCGAGAAGGTGCGCCCCGAGCTCGCCGCCGAAGCCGAGGCACGCGCGGTGGACGACTTTCTGCTCCGCCCTCCGACGCATCCCCTCCTCGTCCCGGCGCGCGAAGTGCTGTGGCGGCGCGTGGCGCATCTGGCGTACGCCGCTCTGCCGCCGTACGCCCACGAGCTGTACGGCAGACCGGCTCCCGAACCCGCCACCGTCACCCGCCAGTTGCGTGCCACCGGCACCCTTTTGCGCTGCATTCCCGCACGTCTGCGCTGGCAACTCCCGCCCAAACACATCCTGCGGGCCATGGACCGGCTCGGCCCCGGCTCGCGCCCGGCACCGTACAAACTCGGACGATAGCTCGCCATACTGGACGGGCCAGGGGAGGGCGGGGCACCACAGCGACGGGGGCGATCGCGGAAGATGGGGGACAGCAGGCTCATCCAGGGCCGGTACCGGCTGCTCGACCTGATCGGGCGCGGGGGCATGGGCGAGGTGTGGCGGGCCCGCGACGAGTCGCTCGGCCGGCATGTCGCCGTGAAGTGCCTCAAACCGCTGGGCCAGCACCACGACCAGTCCTTCACCCGGGTGCTCAGAGAGCGGTTCCGGCGTGAGGCCCGGGTGGCCGCCGCGCTCCAGCACCGCGGGGTCACCGTCGTCCACGACTTCGGCGAGTCCGACGGCATTCTCTACCTGGTGATGGAGCTGTTGGAGGGGCGCAACCTCAGCCAGCTGCTGGAGGACAACAAGCACCATCCGCTGCCCGTCCACGCCGTCGTCGACATCGCCGACCAGGTCACCGCCGCCCTCGCCTACACCCACCAGCAGGGCATCGTGCACCGCGACCTGAAGCCCGCGAACATCGTGCGGCTGACCGACGGGACGGTGAAGATCTGCGACTTCGGCATCGCCCGGCTCGGCGCCGACATCGGCTTCACCTCCCGGCTGACCGGCACCGGCATCGCGATGGGCACCCCGCACTACATGTCGCCGGAGCAGATCGGCGGAACCGAGGTGGACCAGCGTAGCGACCTGTACTCGCTGGGCTGTGTGCTCTACGAGATCGCCACCGGCGTACCGCCGTTCGACCTCGACGACGCCTGGGCGGTCCTCGTCGGCCACCGCGACACCCCGCCCCGCCCGCCGCGCGAGCACCGCGCCGAACTCCCCGGCTACTTCGAGAAGATCATCCTGGACCTGCTGGCCAAACGCCCCGAGGACCGCCCGCACGACGCCCGCGAGGTGGCCCGCCGGATCGGCGCCGGCCGCACCACACCCACGTACGTACCGACCGTCGTCACCCCGCGCCCGGAGCTGCGGCCGCCCGAGCCGGTCTCCCGCGAGGCCCGGCTGCCGTCCTGGACCCAGGGCATGACCACTGGCCACAAGGCCACCGGCGCGGGACTGCGCACCGCACCCCCGGACGCCGGGGCGGGCCTGACCGGTGAGTGGATCCCGCGTGCGATCGCCGGACGGCCCGAGGAGCCTCTGCCGCAGGACCCGCCCGCTCCCGACCCGGCGGCGCTCACCGCGCTGGCCGGCCGGCACAACGCCGGACTGAGTCTGGGGCGGCTGGGCCGCTGGGCCGAGGCCGGCGAGGTGCACCGCGCCGTCGCCGCCGAACGCGAGCACCTCCTCGGCCCCGACCACCCCGACACCCTGGCCAGCCGCTACGAGGTGGCCTTCACCCTCAGCCGCACCGGCCGCGCGGCCGACGCCCTGCGCGAGTACAAGCACGTCGCCCGCGCCCGCAGCCTGGCCCTCGGCCCCGACCACCCCGAAACCCTCGCCGCCCGCCAGGAAATGGCCTTCGTCCTGGGCCAGTTGGGCCGCCACTTCGACGCCCACCAGGTGTACAGCTCGGTGCTCGCCGCACGGGAGCACGCCATGGGCTCCGACCACCCCGACACCCTGCGCTGCCGCCACAACCTCGCCTTCAACCTCAGTCGCCTCGGCCGTCTTGAGGACTCCTACCGCATGGCCCGCGAGGTGGCCGCCGCCCGCGCCCGCGTCCTCGGCCCCGACCACCCCGACACGCTCGTCACCCGCTACGAAGTCGCTTATGCGCTCGGCCAGTTGGGCCGCTGGGCGGAGGCCCTCGACACCTACCGGGAGGTCGCCGAGGCGCGCGCCCAGGCCCTCGGCCCGGACCACCCCGACACCCTCGCCGCCCGCTACGAGGTCGGCATCAGCCTCGGCCGGCTCGGCCGCAGCCCCGAGGCCCTGCGGCTGTACCGCGAACTGATCGACGACCGCACCCGCGTCCACGGCCCCACCCACCCCGAGACCCTGCGCGCCCGCCACGGCCTCGGCGTCAACCTCGGCCGGCTGGGCCACTGGGAGGAGGCCCTCGCCGAGTCCCGCGACGTGTGCGCGATCCGCGAGCGCGTCCTCGGCCCCGAGCACCCGGACACCCTCGTCAGCCGCCGCGAGGTCGCCGTCGGCCTCGGCTGGCTGGGCCGCTGGCCGGACGCCCTGACCGAGTACCGCACGGTGGCCGCCGCCCGCGAACGCGTCCTGGGCCCCGCCCACCCCGACACCCTCGCCAGCCGCAACGACGAGGCCCACTGCCTGGAACAACTCGGCCGCGCCGCGGAGGCGGTCGAGCTGTACCGGCGGGTGGCGGTGCTGCGGCAGCAGGGGGCGACCGGGGCTGACCGCGGCACGCCCCACCTCTGGCCGACCTAGATCATCACGTGTTACGAAGAACCATGCCTGCACACGAGCGACACCCGGGACATCGCGCGTACGACGCCGTCATCGTCGGCGGCGGCCACAACGGCCTGGTCGCGGCCGCCTACCTGGCCCGTGCCGGACGGTCCGTGCTGGTCCTGGAGCGGCTGGACCGCACCGGCGGCGCCGCCATCTCCACCCGCCCCTTCGCGGGCGTCGACGCACGCCTGTCCCGCTACTCCTACCTGGTCAGCCTGCTGCCCAGGAAGATCGTGCGGGACCTGGGCCTCGACTTCCGGGTCCGCACCCGCACCGTCTCCTCCTACACCCCCGTGGAACGGTCGGGACAGGCCACGGGACTGCTGGTGGGCGGCGGCGAGCGACGCACCCGCGAGGCGTTCGCGCAGCTGACCGGCGGCGAGCGCGAGTACGAGGCCTGGCGGCGCTTCTACGGCCTCACCAGCCAGGTCGCCGAGCGGCTCTTCCCCACGCTCACCGCACCGCTGCCCGCCCGCGAGGAACTGCGCCGACGCGTCGACGACGAGGAGGCCTGGCGGATCCTGTTCGAGGAGCCGATCGGCGTCGCCATCGAGGACCGCTTCGCCGACGACCTGGTGCGCGGCGTGGTCCTCACCGACGCCCTGATCGGCACCTTCGCGGGCGCCCACGACGCGACCCTGAAGCAGAACCGCTGCTTCCTCTACCACGTGATCGGCGGCGGCACCGGCGCCTGGGACGTGCCCGTCGGCGGCATGGGCGCCCTGACCGACGCCCTGGCCGCCGCCGCGCGCAACGCGGGCGCCGTCCTCGCCACCGGCCACGAGGCGGTCCGCATCGACACGGACGGCCGTACCGCCGAGATCACGTACCGGACCGCCGACGGCGAAGGCGTGGCCACCGCACGCCACGTCCTCGTGGGCGCCTCGCCGCAGGCCCTGGCCGAGCTCACCGGCGACACGCCCCCGACCCCCGCCGAGGGCGCCCAGCTCAAGGTGAACATGCTGCTCAAGCGGCTGCCCAGGCTGCGCGACACCTCCGTCGACCCGCGCGAGGCGTTCTCCGGCACCTTCCACATCGCCGAGGGCTACGACCAGCTGGCCGCCGCCCATGCCCAGGCAGCCGCAGGCGACCTGCCCGCGGCCCCGCCCTCGGAGATCTACTGCCACTCGCTCACCGACCCGACCATCCTCGGCCCGGACCTGGTCGAACAGGGCTACCAGACCCTCACCCTGTTCGGACTGCACACGCCCGCCCGGCTGTTCGAGCGGGACAACGACGCCGTACGGGAAGAGCTCCTGAAGGCGACGCTTGCCCAGCTCGACGCCCACCTCGCCGAACCCCTGGCCGACTGTCTGGCCACGGATGCCGAGGGGCGGCCGTGCATCGAGGCGAAGACGCCGCTGGACCTGGAGCGGGACCTGCGACTGCCCGGCGGCAACATCTTCCACCGCGACCTCTCCTGGCCCCACGCCCAGGACGGCACCGGCCGCTGGGGCGTGGAGACCACGCACGCCAACGTCCTGCTGTGCGGGGCGGGCGCGGTACGCGGGGGAGGGGTGAGCGGGGTGCCGGGGCACAACGCGGCGATGGCGGTGCTGGAGGCGGACTAAGCGGGTCGGGTGAAGTCGGCTGCGGTTCGGTAGCGCCCCGAAGGGGCGCGGGGCTGTATCGATTTGCAGCTCCGCCGCGCGGGCGCGACCAGCCACGACGGCGCCGCGGCCGACCGACGGCACAGCGCTGCACTTCGAGCGGAGCGCTCAGGCCTGCATCCCGCCGTCCACCCGCAGCACTGTCCCGGTGACATAGGAGGCACGGTCGCTGAGCAGCCACGCGGCGGCCTCGGCGATCTCCTCCGGGTCCGCGGCGCGGCCCAGCGGGGTCTGGGAGTTGAGCTGGTCGATGATGCCCGGAGTCCGCTCGTCCCACTCGTGCAGCATCTCCGTGAGCGTGGTGCCCGGCGAGACGGCGTTGACCCGGATGCCCTCCGGGCCGTACGTGGCCGCGGCCGACGCGGTGAGGCTGTTCAACGCTCGCTTGAGCGCGCCGTACGCGGGCAGCCAGGGGTTGGCCATCAGACTGCCGACGCTGGAGGTGTTGACGATCGCCCCGCGTCCGGCGGTGGCGCGGATGGCGGCGATCTCGGCGTTCATGGCCAGCCAGGGGCCCTTGAGGTTCACCGTGTACACGTGGTCGAAGTCGGCCTCCGCCAGCCGGTCCATCGGGCCGGGCTCCTGGGCCGTCGCCCCGTTGTTGAAGGCGATGTCGAGACGGCCGTACAACTCGACGGCCCGGTCCACGGCGGCCCGCACGCTCTGCGGGTCCGCCAGGTCGCAGCGCACGTGGTCGGCGGTGCCCCCGGCGGCCCGGATCTCCTCGGTCACCGCCTTGAGCTGGCTCTCGGTGCGGGCGGCGAGCAGGACACGGGCGCCCTCCCGGGCGAAGAGCCGGGCGGCGGCCGCGCCGATGCCCCGGCCGGCGCCGGTGATGAGGGCGACCTTGTCGGCGAGCAGGGGTGTGGTGGTTGCTGTGTGAGTCATACCGACGAGCCTGTGCCCGGCCGCGGGGCCCATCCAGGCACTCCCGGTACCTGGATGACCGGCTCGCCGCCCCCGCACACTGGAGCGGTGGACCGACGACAACTTGCCGACTTCCTGCGCAGCCGGCGCGAGCGCATCACCCCCGCCGACGTGGGCCTGCCCGCGGGGCCGCGCCGCCGTACCCCGGGGCTGCGCCGCGAGGAGGTGGCGCAGCTGGCGTTCATCTCCACCGAGTACTACACCCGGCTGGAGCAGGCCCGCGGCCCGCATCCGTCTCGCGAGGTGCTGGCCCAGCTCGCCCGCGCCCTGCGGCTGTCGGACCCCGAGCGCGACCATCTCCACCACCTGGCCGGCACCCCGCCGGGCCCGCCGCCCGGACCCTCGCGCGAGGTGCGGCAGAGCCTCGTCGACCTGCTGGACCGGCTGCCGATGGCCGCGGCGATCGTGATCTCGGCGACGTACGAGGTCATCGCCTGGAACCATCTGGCCACCGCCCTGATGGAGGACTTCTCCGCGCTCTCCCGCCCGGAACGCAACCTGATCCGGCGCTGCTTCCTCGGCCCCTACCAGGAGGGGAAGCCGCTGTACGGCATCTCCGACGCCGGCGGGTTCGCCGCTGCCGCCACCAACGACCTGCGCGCCGCGGCGGCCCGCTACCCGAACGACCCCGAGGTGACCGGGCTGGTCGACGAACTCCTCGCCGGCAGTGAGGAGTTCGCCCGGCTCTGGGCCGAGCACTGCGTGATCGCCCGGCCCACCCTCCGCAAGACCTTCGACCACCCGCTCGTCGGACGGGTGCTGGTCAACTGCGACGTCCTGGACATCACCGAACTCGACCAGCGGGTCGTCATCTACACCGCCGAGCCGGGCTCGCCGTCCGAGGAGGCGCTGCGACTGCTTTCGGTGGTCGGCACACAGCGCCTGGACGTGCCCGGCTGAGCGGCCCTTCGGCGTTACGGCTTCACGCGGCGTGAAGGTGCCGGTCGTGGCCGGTGACGGCGCGGACCTCGGCGATCAGACGCGTGATCAGAGGCTGTGGGGCGGGGTCGTTCCACACCACCGCGAGGTCGAAGGGCTCCGCGTCCGTGACCGGGATCCAGCGCACATTGCCCGCGGGCATCAGGGCGTGCAGCGGGTGCGGGGCGAACCAGATGCCGCGGCCGCGGCCGACCTCCAGCAGACAGTCCTCCACGGCGGCCACCAGCGGGCCGCGCGGCGCGGGGCGGCCGTCGGGCCGCGGGTCGGCGAGCCAGAACCGTTCGGACTCCGGCGACGTAAGGACGTCGGGCCGCACCACCGGGTCGTCGGCCAGGTCGGCGAGCGTGAGGGTGGGGCGGTCGGCCAGGGGATGGCGGGTGGACAGCACGACGGCTCGCGGATCGGTGCGGACGACCGCGGTGTGCAGCCCCACGTCACCGACCGGCAGCCACATGAAGGCCGCGTCCGCACGCCCGTTGCCGAGCAGGTCGAGCTCCTGCCGGGGGGTCTGGGCGCCCTTCAGGGTCACCCGCAGACCGGGTATCGCCGCCTCCAGGGCCTCGGCCACATCGACGGCGAACAGGGTGGTGGCGGCGGGGCAGCAGGCCAGCCGGAGGGTGCCGGTCTGGGCGTTCGCCACGGCGCGGACCCGTGCCGCGAGGCGGGCGACGTCGTCGATGACCGTCGAGCCCCCGGAAGCCAGCTCCTCCCCGGCGGCCGTGAGCAGAACGCCGCGCGAGGTGCGCACCAACAGGTCGACACCCAGGGCGCGTTCGAGCTGCCGCACATGCGTCGACACCGCCTGTTGTGTGAGGTGGAGCGCCGCCCCCGCACCGGTGATGGACCGCTGCCGGGCCACGACCAGAAACGAACGCAGGTGCCGCAGTTCGATGTCGCTCACGTCCAACACCCTAGCCGCCACAGCGATATGCGGTGCCCGGCACAAGATTTCGCTGTTTCCCCCGACGACTGCGCCGCGGCCAGAATCTTCCCGTCGGCCGGAACGGCCCAGCACGGTGCGGAAGAACTCGCGAACGCCCCCTTCACGGTGTCCGGCTCCGCCCTCGTCCGTGCCGACTCGCTCAAGCCAACTGCCCATCGAGAGAGGACCGTTCGTGACGACCCAGCACAAGGTCACCTTCCCCAGCGGTGGGGTCACCCTGACCGGCAATCTGTTCCTGCCCGAGGGCGGGACCCCGGCTCCGGGCATCGTGGTGGCCGGGACCTGGACGAGCGTCAAGGAGCTGATGGCCGACCGTTACGCGGCACGGCTGGCCGACCGCGGATACGCCGCCCTGTCGTTCGACTTCACCGGCTTCGGCGAGTCCGAGGGCGAGCCGCGCGATGTGGAGGACCCGGCGCGCAAGGTCAACGACATCCGGCACGCGGTGACGTTCCTGGCCGCCCACCCGTCGGTCGACGCCGACCGGCTGGGCGCCCTGGGAATCTGTGCGGCCGCGATGTACATGGCCGACAGTACGGCGCACGACCCGCGCATCGGCTCCCTCGCCCTGGTCGCACCCTGGCTGCACGACGCCGCGATCTGCGAGGCCGCCTACGGGGGCGCGGACGCGGTCGCCCAGAAGATCAAGCTCGCCGGCGAGGCCCGCGCCCGGTTCGCGCGGACCGGCGAGATCGACTACGTCCCGGTGGTCAGCGCCACCGACGAACGCGCGGCCATGCCGTACGACATCGACTTCTACCTCAACCCGGAACGCGGCGGAACTCCGGCCTGGCCCAACCGCTTCGCCGTGCTGGCCTGGGAGGACTGGCTCACCTACGACTCCATCGCCCTGGCACCGCGGATCACTCGGCCCACCGTGCTCGTCCACAGCGAGGACGCCGCCATCCCGGACGGCGCCCGCCGCTTCCACGCGGGGCTGGCCGGCCCCAGGGACATCCTCTGGACAGAGGGCACCCAGTTCGACTTCTACGACCAGAACCCGCAGGTCACCCTTGCCGCGGACACGGTGGCCGCACACTTCGGGAGGACCCTGCGATGATCCTTGTCACCGGAGCCACCGGCCAGGTCGGCGGCGAAGTCGTCCAGGCGCTCGTCCGGGCCGGGCAGCCGGCTCGCGCGCTGGTGCGCAAACCCGCCGAGCTGCCCGTCGAGCAAGTCGTCGGCGATCTCAACGATCCGGACTCCCTCGGCCCGGCCCTCGACGGCGTCCGCGGGGTGTTCCTGCTGCCCGGCTACCGCGACATGCCGGGCCTGCTCGCCGGGGCGCGCCGGGCGGGGGTGGAACGCGTGGTGCTGGTGTCCAGTCTGGCCGCCGTCGCCACCGACACCCGCAACGCCATCTCGGAGTTCATGATCCGCTCCGAGACGGCGGCCCGCGAGTCCGGCCTGGCCTGGACGTTCCTGCGTCCAGGCGCCTTTATGTCGAACGCCCTGCGCTGGTTGCCCCAACTGTGCGAGGGCGACGTCGTCAAGGACGCCTTCGGCGACGTGCCCATCGCCTCCGTCGACCCCTACGACATCGCCGCCGTCGCCGTCCGGGCCCTGCTCGATTCCGGCCACGAGGAGCGCGTCCACGTACTGAGCGGCCCGGAACGGCTCCTGCCCGCCGAGCGTCTGGCCGTCCTGGCCGAGGTACTCGACCGCGATCTGCGCTTCGATGCCCTCACGGACGAGGAGGCGCGGGCCGACATGAGCGGACGTGTCCCGGAGGAGTACATCGACGCGTTCTTCAGCTTCTACCGCGACGGGACCATCGACGAGTCCCTGATCCACCCCACCGTGGAGGAGGTGACCGGCCGCCCGCCCCGCACCTTCCGCCAGTGGGCCCTCGCGCACCGGGACGCCTTCGCCGCTCCCTCGCGTGCCCGACGTCACGAAGGTTCCGGATGAAGCAGCGACTGCGGCGGCTGCTGGCCGCCGGCTCCGCCACCGTATGCGCCCTCACCTGGGTCGCCGGCTGTGCGGACGACGACACCTCCGAGAAGCCGGCAGCGAAGGCGACACCGCCGGGACGGTACGCCTCGCCCAACCCGGGATCCGTCAACACCTACTGGATCGAGGCGCCGGAAGGGCTGGTCCTCGTCGACACCCTGCGCACGCCGGCCGACGCCCGGACGGCGATCGAGCGGATCAGGAAGACCGGCGAACCCGTCGTCGCCATTCTGCTGACCCACTCCCATCCCGACCATGTGGGCGGCGCGGGCGCCTTCCACAAGGCATTCCCGGACGCCCCCATCCATGCCTCCAGGGCGACCGACAAGGCGATGCGGGAGGACAGGCGCGGCTTCTATCCGCTGGCCCGTTCGGCGAACCCCCGATTCCCCGCCGAACTCACCTACGCCGACCGGACCTTCGACGACGGCGCATCGGTGCGGGTCGGTGGTCTGCGCTTCGAGACCGCCCAGTTCGCCGAGGGCGAGTCCGACACCGCGACCGTCTACTACCGTCCCGACACCGCGGACCTCTTCTCCGGCGACCTGGCGACACGCGACGTCACGCCGGCCCTGATCGAGGGGAACACCTGCGGTTGGCTCCGGGTCCTGACCCGGCTCGGCGGCCGTTTCCCCGAGGCGAGGACGCTGTACCCGGGCCACGGAGCCCCGGGTCCGGCCCGGGCGCTCATCGACGACCAGCGCCGGTACCTCCAGCGGTTCCGGGGCCTCGTCCGTCCGGCCGTCGCCCCGGACTCGCCCGGGGGCGACACGGTCACTTCCGGCGAGCAGAAGTCGATCACCGCCGCGATGGAGCGTGCCTACCCCGGCCATCCTCCGGTCGCGGACCTTCCGACCATCGTCGAGGAGAACATCAAGGCCGTGGCACGGGAGCTGACCGCCGAGGACGCCACGCAGGTCCCGGCAGCCTGTGCGGATCAGGCGCGGTAGGGGCGGCCGATGCCGGAGCCGTTCCGTGCGCTGCCCCGCCCCGCGACTGGAGCACCCCACCGTGCGCCCCGCCCGCCGCACCGGCAGGCTGGCGTCATGGCCACCGATCACCCTGTCGTCGTGCTCCCGCCCGTCGCGGACGGCGGCCGTCGCGTCCGTATCGACGGCAGATACGTCGGTATCGCCTATCGGCTGCTCGATGTCGCGGCGTTCGTGCAGGAGGCTGGGCTGCAGGACTGGGACGAGATGGACGTCGTCCAGTCCTCGCTGATCGAGTGGCAGGGCGGCGGACCGGAGGTGTGGGAGCCCTGAAAGGGGGCGAAGCCGCCCGCCGTGCTGCGGGCGGCTCGTGCCAAGGTGTTCAGAGATCTGGAACGGCGGCGGCGCACTGTAGGCGTCCTGGGCCGCTGGACGACACCGGCAGGGCCGGCGACGGGATTCGAACCCGCGTTGCCCGCTTGAGAGGCGAAGTAGCCACAGCCAGCGCACCTGAACGACGACCACCGTAGTGCGCGCCTTGCCGGTCGGCACCCGAATTTCCCCCCGCCTCTCAGTCGGCGGACGCCGTCCAGCCGGATGCCGTGATCCGCGCCGCGTCCGCCGGGCGTGCCTCGTCGAACAGCGTGCCGTCGGCGTTCTCGACGTGCAGCCCGTCGACGTACGCGCCCCGGCCCACGTACAGCCGGTCGGTGGCGTAGCGCCAGCGCAGCGTGAGCTGCCGGGCGGCCGGAAGGTCCGCCGCGAGCCGGTGCCAGACGCGTCCCGACCAGCCGGTGACCGAGCCTGCCGGACGCTCCTGCGGCTGCCCGCCGGGCCGGACGGTCGTGAACGGCACCGGCTGCCAGGTGGCACCCCCGTCCGCCGAGGCCTCCAGCACCAGGACGTCCGACTGCGGCTCGGTGTCCCACCACAGGGAGCAGCGCAGCCGTGCGCCGCCGGCCGAGGTGTCCAGCGCAGGCAGCGCGAGCGTGGCGGTGGTGGAGCCCGCCATGCCGGAGAACCAGGCGGTACGGCCATGGCGTGGGCGGACCGGCACGGCCCGCGCCAGGTTGTTGGCGGCGGCCACCCGCGGGGCCGAGCCGGAGCGCCAACTGCGCACGGGGTGCACGGAGTTGCCGAGCACGACCAGGAACGAGTCCGTCGACGGGTCCAGCACCAGCGAGGTGCCGGTGAACCCGGTGTGCCCGGCGGTGTGCGGCGTTGCCATGGCGCCCATGTACCAGTGCTGGTAGAGCTCGAAGCCGAGGCCGTGCTCGTCACCGGGGAAGGCGGTGTTGAAGTCGGTGAACATCAGCTCCACCGACTCGGGTTCGAGGACGCGCGTTCTGCCGTACGCGCCCCCGTTGAGCAGGGTCCGGCCGAGCACCGCCAGGTCCCAGGCGCAGGAGAACACGCCCGCGTGCCCGGCGACTCCGCCGAGGCTGAAGGCGTTCTCGTCGTGCACCTCGCCCCACACCAGCCCCCGGTCCAGGCCGGACCAGGGCTTGCGGGCGTCCTCGGTGGCCGCGATCCGCGGCTTCCAGGAGGCGGGCGGGTTGTAGCGGGTGCCGGTCATGCCGAGCGGGCCGGTGATGTCCTCGTGGAGGAGGACGTCCAGGGTGCGTCCGGTGATCCGCTCCAGCACGAGCTGGAGGGAGATCAGATTCAGGTCGGAGTAGAGATAGCGGGTGCCGGGCGGGTTGAGCGGGGCCTCGTTCCAGATGAGGCGGAGCTTCTCCTCGTAGGTGGGCGCGTTGTACAGCGGGATCCAGGCGCGGAATCCCGAGGTGTGGGTGAGGAGTTGACGGATCGTCATGTCCTGCTTGCCGGCCGCGCCGAACTCCGGCAGGTACGAGGCGACCGTCGCCTCCAGCTCCAGCGTGCCGCGCTCGATCTGCTGCACGGCGAGCATCGAGGTGAACAGCTTGGACACCGAGGCGAGATCGAAGACGGTGTCCTCGGCCATCGGGATCTGTTCGTCGGCCGGGAACTCGACGCCGGTGTCGGTCTTCTCGTCGTACGCCGCATAGCGCACCGCCATGCCGATCGGCTGGTGCAGGGCCACGGTGCCGCCCCGGCCGGCGAGCAGGACGGCGCCCGCGTACCAGGGGTGCCTGGGGGAGGGGCTCAGGAACGCCTCGGCGTCGGTGACGAGTTTGCGCAGGTGGGCGGGGAGGAGTCCGGCCTCCTCCGGGGTGCCGGGGCGCAGGGTGCTGCGGCCGGTGGCGGCGGCCGCCGGTCCCGCGGGGAGCGGGGCGAGGGTCAGGGCGCCGCCCAGGGCCAGGGCTCTTCGGCCCAGTTGACGTCGGGTCAGGCCGTGTCTGCTGTCGGTCATCGAGGGTCCTCCCGCTGCGCCTGAAAGTATCTTTCCGGGATCACCTTGCGCGGTGAAACTTTCGTGTCAGGCGCAGGTCGTGTCAACCAGGCCACCGCCAGAAGAAATCTGACGGTCCATCAGGAAACCCCTTCCGTCCTCCACGGGACTCCGGCATCCTGCGCCCATGCAGACGGAGCTGAGCAAGACACTGGGAGTCGAGCACGCCGTCTTCGGCTTCACGCCGTTCCCCGCCGTCGCCGCGGCCATCAGCCGGGCCGGCGGCTTCGGAGTGCTCGGCGCGGTCCGCTACACCGCCCCCGACGACCTCAAACGCGACCTCGACTGGATCGAGGCGCACATCGACGGCCGGCCCTACGGCCTGGACGTCGTCATGCCCGCCAAGAAGGTCGAAGGCGTCAGCGAGGCCGATGTCGAGGCGATGATCCCCGCGCAGCACCGGGCGTTCGTCCAGGACACCCTCGCCAAGTACGGCGTGCCCGAACTCGCCGAGGGCGAGGCCTCCGGCTGGCGCATCACCGGCTGGATGGAGCAGGTCGCCCGCACCCAGCTCGACGTCGCCTTCGACTACCCGATCAAGCTGCTGGCCAACGCCCTCGGCTCGCCGCCCGCCGACGTGGTGGACCGCGCCCACGACCAGGACGTCCTCGTCGCCGCGCTGGCGGGGAGTGCCCGCCACGCCGTCAAGCACAAGGACGCGGGCATCGACATCGTCGTCGCCCAGGGCTACGAGGCCGGCGGCCACACCGGCGAGATCGCCTCCATGGTGCTCACCCCCGAGGTCGTCGACGCCGTGGACCCGCTGCCCGTCCTCGCCGCGGGCGGCATCGGCAGCGGACAGCAGGTCGCCGCCGCACTCGCCCTCGGCGCCCAGGGTGTGTGGCTGGGCTCCCTGTGGCTGACCACCACGGAAGCCGACCTCCACTCGGCGGCCCTGACCCGCAAACTGCTCGCCGCCGGCTCCGGCGACACCGTCCGCTCCCGCGCACTGACCGGGAAACCCGCACGCCAGCTGCGTACCGAATGGACCGACGCCTGGGACGACCCGGCCGGACCCGGCACCCTCCCGATGCCGCTCCAGGGCCTCCTCGTCGCCGAGGCCGTCTCACGCATCCAGAAGTACGAGGTCGAACCGCTCCTCGGCACACCTGTCGGTCAGATCGTCGGCCGGATGAACAGCGAACGCAGCGTCCGGGCCGTCTTCGACGACCTCACCCGCGGCTTCGAGCGGGCCGTCGACCGCATCAACCGCATCGCCGGAAGGAGCGGCCAGTGACGAGCGCAGCCCCCGCGGGCTTCTGGGCCCAGGCCACCGCCGACCCCGACCGCACGGTCCTCGTCGCCCCGGACGGCGAGGCGTGGACCGCCGGCCGCCTGCACGCCGCCGCCAACCGCCTCGTGCACGGACTGCGCGCCGCCGGCCTGGAACGCGGCGACGCCTTCGCGGTCGTGCTGCCCAACGGCGTCGCGTTCCTCACCGCCTACCTGGCCGCCTCCCAGGCCGGGTTCTATCTCGTGCCCGTCAACCACCACCTCGTCGGCCCCGAGATCGCCTGGATCGTCGCCGACTCCGGCGCCAAGGTCCTCGTGACCCATGAGCGCTTCGCCGACCAGGCGCGCCGGGCCGCCGACGAGGCGGGCCTGCCGGCCACGCACCGATTCGCGGTCGGGACGGTCGAGGGCTTCCGCCCGTACGCCGAACTCCTCGACGGGCAGCCGGAGTCGGCGCCCGCGGACCGCACCCTCGGCTGGGTCATGAACTACACCTCGGGCACCACCGGCCGCCCCCGCGGCATCCGCCGCCCGCTGCCCGGCAAGCTCCCCGAGGAGGCCTACCTCGGCGGATTCCTCGGCATCTTCGGCATCAGGCCGTTCGACGACAACGTGCACCTCGTCTGCTCGCCGCTGTACCACACCGCCGTGCTCCAGTTCGCGGGCGCGTCCCTGCACATCGGGCACCGACTGGTGCTGATGGACAAGTGGACGCCACAGGAGATGCTCCGGCTGATCGACCGCGAGAAGTGCACCCACACCCATATGGTCCCGACCCAGTTCCACCGCCTGCTGGCCCTCCCCGAGGAGATACGGCAGCGCTACGACGTCTCCTCCATGCGGCACGCCATCCACGGCGCCGCGCCCTGCCCCGACCACGTCAAACGGGCCATGATCGACTGGTGGGGCCACTGCGTCGAGGAGTACTACGCGGCCAGCGAGGGCGGCGGCGCCTTCGCCACCGCCGAGGACTGGCTGAAGAAGCCGGGCACCGTGGGCAAGGCCTGGCCGATCAGCGAACTGGCCGTCTTCGACGACGACGGCAACCGCCTCCCGCCCGGCGAACTCGGCACCGTCTACCTGAAGATGAACACCGGCGGCTTCGCCTACCACAAGGACGAACAGAAGACGAAGAAGAACCGGATCGGCGACTTCTTCACCGTCGGTGACCTCGGCTACCTCGACGAGGACGGCTATCTCTTCCTCCGCGACCGCAAGATCGACATGATCATCTCCGGCGGGGTCAACATCTATCCCGCCGAGATCGAGTCCGCCCTCCTCGCCCACCCCGCCGTCGCCGACGCCGCCGTCTTCGGCGTACCGCACGACGACTGGGGCGAGGAGGTCAAGGCCGTCGTCGAACCGGCCCCCGGCCACGACCCCGGCCCCGCCCTCGCCGGCACGCTCCTGGACCACTGCGCCGACCGCCTCGCCGGCTACAAGCGCCCCAGGAGCATCGACTTCATCACCGAGATGCCCCGCGACCCCAACGGCAAGCTGTACAAGCGGCGACTGCGCGATCCGTACTGGGAGGGCCGCACACGACCGGTGTGACACCGGGCCGGCTACGCCTTGAGCAGGTGAGGCCACCCCGTCATCGGCGCCATCACAGAGCGTATTCGCATTCCCGAGCCTCGGTGGGAACGGCAGCCCGTCGTATGCTGATGGGTCCTCAGAAGGCTTGACTCTGAGGTGGTTTTCGGTACATCGGGGGATTTCGTTGAACACCGTACCGCAACAACCGCCGTGGACACCCGCGTCCGCACCACTTGCGCCCGCCACTCCGCCCCACGCCAGCGAGGCCACCCGGCTGCTGTGTGCGGGCACCTATCTCGACCCCGTCTTCCGGGACCGGGTCATCGAGGAACTGCACCTCAACAAGCAGCGGATCGTGGCCCCTTCGCTGGGCTTCGACGCCGCCCGTGTCCTCGCGCACGCCCTGCGGTCCCGGCGCCTGGAGGTGGCCTGGGCCGCGGGGATCGTGGCCCTGTGGGTGCTGGGACTGCCGCTGACCGACCGGCTGTTGGCGGGCTATCTGCTGCCCAGCCTGCTGCTCGCGGGCGGGGTCGCGGTGCGCGGCAAGGAGGAACGCCCGCCGTTCGCCCGGCGGTTGATGTCACTGGTCCTGCGCTGGCTCGGCCGTGTCGTCTTTGCGTTCTTCCTCGCCGCCACCGCGATGGTCGCCTTCACCGGCACCGACGACCTGACCGACCCCTACGACGACGAACCGGGCTGGAAGGGCGAGCTCAGGGCGCTGCTGCCGCTCGCCTCGGCGGTGGCCGGCGGCGATGGCTCGATCACCCCGCTTCAGGCCTGGCTCGCCCTTGCGCTGTTCGTGGCGGTCGCACTGTGCGCGGGCGCCCAGCGCAGCCAGTTCGCACGGGCCCTGGGCGGCGAACTGTCCCCGCGGCGCTTCCCGGACGCCGCGGGCGACCCGGCGGAGCGGGCCGAGGGACTGCGGTTCCAGTACGTGAAGGACCGCATCCGCCACGAACAGCACGAACCGCTGATCATGTACCACGAGGCCCGGCCGTTCTGCGGGGCCGGCGCCGCCTACGACACCTGGGTGCTCGCCGTCGAGATGCGGCCCGACGACACGGGCACACCCCGGCCGCTGAGCAACCGGACCGTCCTGGAGACCGTCCGGCCGCTCCTCGAAGGGCTGCGGATCCCCTCGAAGTACGCGGGCCAGCTGGTGCGTGACCGGCTGCGCTGGCTGGAGGTCGACGAGTGCGTGTTCCTGCCCGCCGAGGGGATCGGGCGGCGCGAGGAGGCGCCGTACCACCGGCAGGCCTTCGAGGAGCACCGGGCGCGCGCGGTCGAGGAGGGCGCCGAGAAGCGGCGGCACTTCCTGCGCGTCCGCGTCGGCGGCTGGGAGGAGGAACTGGTCGTCACCGTCTTCGTGCGCACCCACACACAGGGCAACATGCTCATGCTGGAGATCGCCCCGCACGTACTGATGCCGATCCGCGAGGACTTCAAGGACGCCGACCGCGCGGCCCACCGGTTCCGCAACAACAACGCACTGGGGAAGATCAGTTGGGCCGCGGCCCAGGTGCCCGCCTCCGCGGTGCGCTCCTTCGTCACCGTGTGCCAGGCGGTGGTCTACGGCTGGCAGCTGCTGACCGGCGGCCACGGACACGCGCTGCCCGACGGCCCCGCGCTGTCGGTGCGCGAGCTGGGCGCGGCCCGGTCCGGATCGCTGTTCCAGCAGATGGACGTCGACCGCTACCTCAGGAGCGTCCAGGACCGCATCACCCACGGCGTACGCACGGCTCTTGCCCAACACGGCTACCAGACAGGCGAGTTCGTGCAGAAGGTCATCAACATCAGCCAGGGCGGGGTGCACATCGACTCCGTCGCGCACAGCACGTTCGCGGTCGGCAGGCACGCACACGCCTCCTCCGCGTCGACCGGCGGCCCCGTACCGCCAGAAGGGAACCGGCAGCGATGACCTCGGCGAACGAACCCACCGTCAGCATCGGCGACGTCCACGGCAGCACCTTCGCCATCGGCAGCCACGCCCGCGCGGAGGGCCGGCACGGTACGGCGCAGGGGCCCGACCAGGCCACCGCGGAGCTGCTGAAGGCCGTACGCGAACTCCGTGCCGACCTCGCGCGCCTGCGCCAGGACGACCCGGCCCGGCGCCTTGACGAGGCCCTGGCCGACACCGAGGACGAGATCACCCGCACCGGAAGCGCCGGCGAGGGCGGCCGGCGACGGCTGCGTGACCTGCTCGCGGACGCCGAGACCGTGCTGGGCCTGTTCGCGTCGGCCGGCGCCGTGGCCGGGCTGCTCGGGATGTGAGAGATGAAGAGATGAGCGGGGGACGAGAGGGATGAACGGCGGACAACGCCACTGGAACGAGGAGACCCAGCGCTGGGAGGACGGCCCCGTGGGCCCGGGCCAGACCACCCCGCCCCCGCCGCCCCGTCCGGACGAGGCCCCCACCGGGCCCCCGCCGGCGCCCGACACGACCGTGCGTCTGTCCCGGCCGGCGCCCCACCCTCGCGCCGGACGGGACCGCCGGACGGTGTGGACGGCGGTGCTGCTCACGGTCGTCGCCGTCGGGGCCGCCGTGGGCCTGGCCGTGGCCCTGGCGGACGGCGGAGGCAACGGCCGGGCGGCGGGCGCGAGCACACCCGCCTCACCCGACCTCTCGCCCACCACGCCCCGCAGCGAGCCGGAGCCGTCCCCGTCGGACACGACGCCCACGCCCGACAACGGGGAACTCCCCGCCGACTACGTGCTCTTCGACGACCCGGAGGGCTTCCGGATCGCCGTTCCCGAGGACTGGTGGTCGCGCACCGCGACGAAGTCCCAGTACGGCATGGACGTGGTCGCCTACCGCAGCCCCGAAGGGGAGCGGAAACTCCAGGTGTTCGAGGTGGCGGAGTCCTCTCCCGACGCGTCCTTCGAGCTGTTCCTGGCCCCCGACTTCCCCAAACCCGACGGCTTCGTCCAGCTCTCCCTGACGAACCTGGACGACGCCGACTTCACCGGCTCCCTGCTGGAGTACGCCGCCGACTCCCTCGACGGCGAAGCCGCCCCCGGCCCCTGGCACGTCTACGACCTGCGCTTCGTGGGCGAGGACGGCAACATCTACGCCGTGGCCTCGTACGGCCCCGCCGCCGACGGCGGCGACGACGAACTGCGGCTCCTGCAGATGGCGGTGAGCTGGTTCTGCCCGCCCGCCACCTCCTGCGTCTAGCCCCGCACCATCCGGGGCTCAGCGCTCCGACACACGGACCATCCGCAGATCCGGCGAGGTGAGGATGTCCTTCTCGCAGAACCGGGAGGTCACCCACCGCTCCTGGGAGAACAGGCGGGTCTGGTCGGCGTAGTGGGCCGAGGCGGGGTTCGACGACTGGGAGTACGACAGCAAGGTGCGGGCGACCGGGCAACGGCTGCCGTCCCAGCCCACGGCCTGGATGTAGCTGGAGCCGGTCGTGACCTCCGTATAGCCGCCGTGCGCCGGGTCCCACACCGGCTCGATCTTGTTCCAGACGCCCAGCCCCTCGGTGCCGCCCGGGACGGGGATGCGCTCGCCGCCCCGCACGACGAACTGGTGGTCCCCGAGCCGGGAACCGAGCGGAATGCCCGCCGCCCGCAGCTCTGCGACCGCATCCGCGAGCGCCGTGGCGAAGCCCGGGGCGTCCGTGTTGAGCGTGTTGGGGGTGCGCACGGGGTCCGTCGCCGAGAACGGCACCTTCCACAGCTGCGCCGCCGGGACGGTGGCCGTCAGCCTCCGCCAGAACCGGTCGAAGAGCAGTGCGCCGCGGCTTGCGGTGTCCGTGGTGCGGTCCCAGGCCGCGAGCGCCGCGCAGGCCTCCGAGACGTCAACCGCCTTGCCGTCGCTGCCCGTTGCGGTGCCACCGGGCAGCGCGGCACAGGCCTTCGCCGCGTCCGCGGCGGTCAGGTCGCCCGCGGGCGCCCGGTTCGAGAACTGCAGCGCCTGCAGATCCCGCACGGTCAGCGCGCCGCGCCCGGCCATCCCGGCCACGTCCTCGATCGCGCCCCGCGTCCGCAGCGAACGCTGCGTGCCGACCGTGCCGAAGATCCGCTCGTACCCGGTCAGCGGCCGGTCCGTATTCGCCAGCCAGGCACTGTCGTTGGAGTTCTCCGCATACGGCGCGTCCGTCAGCGTCGGCAGCTTCGCGGGTCCGAAGATCCCCGGCTGGACGGCGTCGGCGTCGGCGCCGAGCGAGCAGTCACCGCGCGAACCGTCCAGGATCGCCAGCCCCGAGGACGGATAGGTGACCCGGCCGAGCGGCGTGGAGCAGCGCTGGGCCAGCTCGTCGGTGATCCGGGGCAGCACCTGCGACTGCGTGAACAGGGTGTGGCCCGCGGAGTCGGCGGCGACCGTGTTCACCCACGGCAGCCCCTGCGTGCGCTTGAGTGAACCGAGGACGTCCTCGGCGCTGCGGGCCTTGCTGAAGCCGAGGGCGGTGTCGAGGCCGCGCAGATTGACGGAGTTGGGGTCGTTCAGGGCGTACGCCGTCGTGCTCGTCCACGGCAGCGGCAGTACGGCGCCGAGCGAGGTGACCACCGGCCCGTACCGCGTCCACCACTGCGTGCGCGTCACGGGATTGCCGTCCTTCACCCCCACGGTGACCGTGCGCTTCGTCATGCGCTCCGGCTTGCCGTCGACGAGATACGCCGTCGGATCGGCCGGATCCAGCGTCAACTGGTGCAGGTTGAGCGGGATGCCCGTCGCCACGGTGTGACTCCAGGCAACCTGCGCATTGTGGCCCACGGACATCGTGGGGGAGCCGACGAGCGAGCCGCCGGCGACGTTCAGCTCACCGGGGATGGTCTGCTGCGACTGCCAGAAGCGGCGCCCGCCGTGCCACGGATAGTGCGGGTTGCCCAGCAGCAGCCCGCGGCCGTTCGCGGTCGTCGTCCCGCCGAAGGTGACCGCGTTGGAGCCCATCGCGCCGTCGGAGGCGAGGAGTTCCCGCGCGGCACGGGCGGTGTCCTGCGCGTCGGGCGACTGCGTGGAGACGGTCGTCGGCGGCTGCGCGGCCGTGATGCCGTCCACCGCCCGTCCCTGGCCGCCGAGCACGGCCAGGGCGAAGCCGCGTGCCACCACGTCGAGGTAGGTCACCGGGCGTACCCAGGCCGCGCCCTTGCAGGCCGGGTCGGTGACCGGGTTCTGCGCCAGCCAGGCGTTGTAGCCGGCCGCGAAGCCGCGCATCAGCTCCTTGACCTGACGGCCGGGCCCGCGCGGCGCCGGTTCGGCGAGCAGCTTCTCCACCGTGCCCGACTCCCGCACCCCGCGGAAGTACAGATCGCTGGACAGGTTCCTGGTGGCCGAGGACAGCGAGAAGTCGGTGGTGGCGTCGGGGCCGAAGTAGCGGGAGCGTTCGCCGCGCACGGTCACGAAACCGTCGGCGAGCGTGCACACCTGGTCCGCGGCCTGTGCCCACCCGGTGCCGAAGCCGAGGTTCGCGTAGTCCTTCGCGACGATGTGCGGAATGCCGTACTCGGTGTAGCGGATCACGGCGGACAGGCGGCCGTGCGAGGGATGTTCGTGGCGGCCTTGGTGATCCTGCCGCTCGGCCGCTGCCGCCGGCAGCGTGGCGGTGGCGGTGAGCAGGGCCACGGCCGTGACGACGAGCCGTCTCAGGCGGGTGCGCATTGTGCCTCCCAACGTCATTGAGGGAAGGGGCGGTTGAGCGTACCAACGGGTATACGATCCGCGTACCGGTCGGTATGCGATCTGCGTCCGGGCATCTTGACCGTTTCCCGCGGCGGTTCGAGGATCATTGCCCATGACGCCTGGACACGGCAGCACGGTTGACGGGGTGCTTCGGCGCAGCGCCCGGCGCACGCCCGCGCGCATCGCGGTCGAACACCGCGACCGCTCCTGGACGTACGAGGCACTCGACGACGCCGTCTCCCGCGCGGCGAACGTCCTGCTCGACCAGGGCCTCGCCCCCGGCGACCGGGTCGGCGCCTACGGCCACAACTCCGACGCCTACCTGATCGGCTTCCTCGCCTGCGCCCGCGCCGGCCTGGTGCATGTGCCGGTCAACCAGAACCTCACCGGCGACGACCTGGCGTACATCGTCGGCCAGTCCGGCAGCGCGCTCGTGCTCACCGACCCCGACCTCGCCGCCCGACTCCCGGACGGCGTACGGACGTTGCCCCTGCGCGACGCCGAGGGCTCCCTGCTGGACCTGCTGCCCACGACACCGCCGTACGACGGCCCCGAGGCGCGCGGTGAGGACCTGGTCCAACTGCTGTACACCTCGGGTACGACGGCCCTGCCCAAGGGCGCGATGATGACGCACCGCGCGCTCGTCCACGAATACCTCAGCGCCATCACCGCCCTCGACCTGAGCGCGGGCGACCGGCCCGTGCACGCACTGCCGCTGTACCACTCGGCGCAGATGCACGTCTTCCTGGTGCCCTATCTCGCGGTCGGCGCGAGCAACATCGTCCTCGACGCGCCCGACGGCGACCGGCTCTTCGACCTGATCGAAGGCGGGCGCGTGGACAGTCTGTTCGCGCCGCCCACGGTCTGGATCGGCCTGGCCAACCGCCCCGACTTCACCACCCGCGAGCTCACGGGCCTGCGCAAGGCGTACTACGGCGCCTCGATCATGCCGGTGCCCGTGCTGGAGCGGCTGCGCGCACGCCTGCCGAAGCTGGCGTTCTACAACTGCTTCGGCCAGAGCGAGATCGGCCCCCTGGCCACGGTCCTCGCACCAGACGAGCACAAGGGACGGATGGACTCCTGCGGGCGCACCGTCCTGTTCGTCGACGCCCGGGTCGTCGACGAGGACGGCAAGGACGTGCCCGACGGCACACCCGGCGAGATCGTCTACCGCTCCCCGCAACTGTGCGAGGGCTACTGGGACAAGCCCGAGGAGACCGCCGAGGCCTTCCGCGACGGCTGGTTCCACTCCGGCGACCTGGCCGTCCGTGACGCCCACGGCTACTTCACGATCGTCGACCGGGTGAAGGACGTCATCAACTCCGGAGGCGTCCTGGTCGCCTCGCGCCAGGTCGAGGACGCCCTCTACACCCACGAGGCCGTCGCCGAGGTCGCCGTCGTCGGACTGCCCGACGAGCGCTGGATCGAGGCGGTCACCGCGGTCGTCGTGCCGCGCGGCGAGGTCACCGAGGCCGAACTCATCGACCACGCCCGCGAGAAGCTCACCTCCTTCAAAGCCCCCAAACGGGTCCTCTTCGTCGACGAACTGCCGCGCAACGCCAGCGGCAAGATCCTGAAAAGGGAGCTGCGGGACCGCTTAACTGGTGCCTGAGGAGGAGAGCAATGAACCAGAGCACGGGCAGGGTGATCTGCAACATCACGATCTCGGTCGACGGATACTCGGCCGGGCAGAACCAGACCGAGGAGCGGCCCTTCGGCGACGACGGCGGCGACGGCTCCGGCGGCAAGCTGCACGCCTGGATGTTCGACACCCCCGACGAGAACCGGGCCGAGGTCGACGAGTTGGCCGCCGCCAAGGCCTTCGTCATGGGGCGCAACATGTTCGGCCCGGTGCGCGGCGAGTGGGACCGGAAGTGGAACGGCTGGTGGGGCGAGAATCCGCCGTTCCACGCGCCGGTGTTCGTGCTCACCCACCATGCGCGCGAACCGCAGCCGATGGACGGCGGCACCACGTTCACCTTCGTCACCGACGGCATCGCCTCGGCACTGGCCCAGGCCCGCGCGGCGGCCGGCAACGGCGATGTGCTGATCATCGGCGGGGCGACCACGATCAACCAGTACCTCGCGGCCGGCCTGGTCGACGAAGTGCGCCTGCACATCGCGCCGTTCACGATGGGCGCCGGCACGCGGCTGTTCGAGGGCGTTCCGCCGCTGAAGCTGGAGCAGGTGAAGTCGAGGGCGGCGAGTCTGGTGACGCATGTGACCTATCGCGTGCTGACCTGAACCGACAGGTTTCCCCCGCTGGGCAGCACGAACGGCCTAGTCTCGGCGCCATGCCGATCTTCACCGCACCCGACGGAACCGCCCTCGCCTACCACTCCCAGGGCGAGGGCAACCCGCTCGTCGTCCTGCCCGGCGGCCCGATGCGGGCCTCCGCCTACCTCGGAGACCTGGGCGGACTGGCCGCCCGGCGCCGGCTGGTCCGGCTCGACCTGCGCGGCACGGGCGACTCCGAAGCCCCGGCCGACCCGGCGACGTACCGCTGCGACCGGCTCGTCGACGACGTGGAGGCGCTGCGCGCCCAGCTGGGCCTGGACCGCATGGACCTGCTGGCGCACTCCGCGGGCGGCAGCCTCGCCATGCTCTACGCGGCCCGCCATCCGCACCGGATACGGCGGCTGGTGCTGGTCACCGCCAACCCGTGGGCGCTCGGGACACCGGCCACGCCCGAGGACCGGCTGGCGGCCGCACGGCTGCGCAAGGACGAGCCCTGGTTCGAGGAGGCGTTCGGAGCACTGCAGGCCTGGCTCACGGGCACCGGAGACTTCCGCCCCGAACTCGCGCCCTTCTTCTACGGCCGCTGGGACGAGGCGGCGCGGGAACACGACGCCCGCGGGGACGAGGAGTTCAACGACGCGGCCGCCGAGGTGTACGGCTCCGACGGCGCCTTCGACCCGCCCGCGACCCGCGCCGCGCTCTCCCGCCTCCCTTCCCCCGTGCTCGTCCTCGCCGGTGAGCTCGACGGCGGACCCAGCCCCGAGCTGGCCCGCCGCACCGCCGAGGTGTTCCCGCACGCCGAATTCGCGGTCCAGCCCGGCGCCGGTCACTTCCCCTGGCTGGACGATCCGGAGTGGTTCGCACGCCGCGTCGACGGCTTCCTCGACGGGCCCGCTTCAGGGTGAACGGCGAGCGCCGCCGGGACAACGCGGTGGGGCCGGTGCCGCACGACTGGCCCCCGAGCGCACCGGGGCGTGGTGGGCGAAAGCCTCAGCCGGAGTGCCGATCAGCTGACATCAGCCACCGCCAACGTCGGCGCTCCGTTACGAGCGTGGTGGTGGCCAGCAGGGACACGAGGGTCGCCGCCCAGGAGGGCCAAACCAGCCACGCGGAGATCACGGCCGCGGCAAGCTGGAGCAGCACAAGCACGATCGTGACCCAGCCCGGCACCGGGACGATGACCTGCGCCTTGTCTCCCGGCGTGGAGAAGACAGTCGGGAGACCGATCAAAGCCGCCACAGCCAGGGCGGCGAGCAGCCACGAGTACCCGGACAGCGCCCAGGGGGTGGCGACCCAGGCGACAAGTTCCGTCGCAAAGCGCAGGGTTGATGCGATGCGGTCGTCAGGCCGTCCCATGATTGTCCCCCGATCAGCGATGTGAGCCACCAGCGGACGATGTTACGAGGCTGATCGACAGCCGACGGATGTGGCCAACCGCGATGGCCGCGACCAGCAGATCGACACCACCGCACCGGCCGGTGAACTGCCGTCGCTCGGCATCCTCCTGAACCCGCGTGCCGGATCCCGCACGCCCACGCCCCGTACGTCACCCGCCGTCCGGGCCGTACGCCGTCATGAACCGGTCCCGGAACTTGTCCATGCCCCACTGCGGGGCGTCCGCGGCCGGCTTCAGCCCGTCCGTCCAGCCCCAGTCGGCGATCCGGTCCAGCACCTTCGGGTCGCGGGCGACGATCGTGACCGGCACGTCCTTGCTGTCGCTGCCCGCGGTGACCGTCGGCACGGGCTGGTGGTCGCCGAGGAAGACCAGAACGGTGTCGTCGTCGCCGTAGCGCTCGACGTACTCGACCAGGCTGCGCAGGGAGTACTCGACGGCGTTGGCGTACTCGGCGCGGACGCTGTCCGGGCTCTTCCAGACCTCCTTGGGGTCCTTGCCGTCCTCCTTGATGCCGTGGAAGACCGAGCCGTCGCCGAGCTCCTCCCAGTCGATCATGCGGGCGACGGGCGCCCAGGGGTTGTGGCTGGAGGCCAGGATGATCTCGGCCATGATCGGGTCGCGGTTCTTCCTGCCGTGCTCAAGGCGCTCGAAGGCCTCCAGGCTGAACTGGTCGGGCACGGGCGTCCAGCTGAAGTACGGGCCGTGGTAGCCGAGGTGCTCGGAGTCGTAGATGTGGTCGAGCCCGAAGTACTTGCCCTCCGGCCAGGCCCGCCGCACGCCCGGCACGATCCCGACCGTGCGCCAGTCGCCGGTCTTTTGGAAGTAGCTGGTGAGCGTGGCCCGGTCGCTGGTGGTCAGACTCCGGTACCGCTGCTGGTTCTTGATCCACAGTCCGGACAGGAAGGTCGAGTGGGCGAGCCAGCTGCCCGCACCCGTCACCGGCGACCTGAGCCAGCCGCTCTGCGAGGCGAAACCGGCCGCCTTCAGCCGCTGCGTGCCTTCTTGGAGCACGGCGTCGGTCTGCCCGGCCATGTCCGGATCGTCGATCGCCACCCGGCCGTAGCTCTCGATGAAGGTGAACAGCACGTCCTTGCCGCGCAGCCCCGTGAGCAGCTGGTCGGGCGGTGTGTCGGCGAAGGCGTCGACGGCCGCCTGCTTCTCGAAGACCCGCGCGTCCCGCAGCCCGGCCTGGACCTGCTCGATTCGGTTGTCGACATAGTCGGCGTTGATCTTCGAGGCGACCGGCACATCGGTGAACTGCACCCCGAGCGTGACGCAGGTGATCCACGCGGTGCCGAGGATCAGCGTGGTCCGGGCGGCGACGGGACGGTGTCGCACCATCAGCGAGGTCAGCCGCAGCATCGCGAGCGTCGTCAGCACCAGCACGGCCACGAGCAGCACCAGGACGGCGACGATCGCAAGCACCTCTCCGGTGCGGCCCACCGACGTCCGCAGGAACTCGGCCGCGTCGTCGAGCAGGATCCAGTCCAGGACCAGGTCGAAGGGGCGGGCCAGCACCGAGTAGAAGCCCATGTCGACGAACTTCAGCACGGTGAGCAGCCCGAGGAACGCCCCCGCGATACCTGCCGTGATCCGCCGGGCCCGTGGCGGCAGCGCGAGCAGCAGTCCGGCGAGCAGGACGCCCTCGGCGGGGATGCGCACAAACATGTCGAACGACATCCGCTCCAGCCGGTTCGGCATGAGGAGGGCGAACAGGACCAGGGCGCCCGCCAGCACGGTGGTGCCGACGGTGACGCTCCGGGCCGCGCGGGGGTACTTGTGCCGCCAGCCGAACCACCCCGGGCGGCCGTCACCCCCTGCGGCCCCGCCCTCGGTGTCCGGCAGCTGACGAGGGCGCGCGAGGTGCAACACGGAGAACCTTCCCTGCGACTTGCGGTGATGGCACGGCGGAGCCGGCCCGGTGACCGGGCCCGCCACCACCAGTACGGTCGCACGTCACCTTCGGTTCAATCACGCGGTTCCGTGATTCACCGGTTCGGCCCTGTTCGTGTCACCGGTCGGCCGCCACCGCCACCTGCCGCGCCCACCGGTAGTCCGCCTTGCCGCTCGGCGAGCGGCGTACGGCATCCGTGACCACCAGCTGGCGGGGGACCTTGTAGCCGGCGAGACGGTCCCGGCAGTGCCGCTGGATGTCCTCCAGGGAGGGCCGGTCCGCGCCCTCGCGCAGCTGGACCACGGCCGCCACGTGGTGGCCCCACTTGGCGTCGGGGACCCCGGCCACCAGCGCGTCGTACACGTCCGGATGGGACTTGAGCGCCTGCTCGACCTCCTCCGGGTACACCTTCTCGCCGCCGGTGTTGATGCACTGCGAACCCCGGCCGAGGACGGTGACGACACCGTCCTCGTCGACGGTCGCCATGTCGCCGAGCAGCACCCACCGCCGGCCGTCCTTCTCGAAGAAGGTCTCGGCGGTTTTCACCGGGTCGTTGTAGTAGCCCAGCGGGACATGGCCGCACTGCGCGACCCGGCCGACCTCACCGACGGCCACCGGCTCGTGGGTGGCCGGATCGACCACCTGGGTACGGGAGTTGACGCGGATCCGGAAGCCGCGCTCGGGGCCCGCGTCCTCTGTCGCGGTGCCGTTGAAGCCGGACTCGGAGGAGCCGAAGTTGTTCAGCAGCATCACGTTCGGCACGAGCTCCAGGAACTGCCTGCGTACCGTCTCCGACATGATCGCCCCGGACGAGGACACGCTGAACATCGAGGAGCAGTCCGTGCCCTTCATCGGCCCGCTGAGCGCGTCGATCAGCGGCCGCAGCATCGCGTCGCCCACCAGCGACATGCTGGAGACCTTCTCCTTCTCGATGGTGCGCAGCACCTGCTCGGGCACGAACTTGCGGTGCAGCACGATCCGTTGCCCGAAGTTGAAGCCGATGAAGGCGGTGAGGGTGGAGGTGCCGTGCATCAGCGGGGGAGCGGGGAAGAAGGTGATCCCGGACCCGCCGGCCGCGACCCGCTCGGCCAGCTCCTCCGGCTTCTTGACGGGCTCACCGGTCGGCGCGCCGCCGCCTAGACCGGCGAAGAACAGGTCCTCCTGGCGCCACATCACGCCCTTGGGCATGCCGGTGGTGCCGCCGGTGTAGATGATGAACTGGTCGTCGCCGGACCGCGCCGGGAACCCGCGCTCGGGCGAGCCCTGCGCTTCGGCCTCCGTGAAGGCGGTGCCGTCGCCGACCTGCAGCAGATGCCGCAGCTTCGGGGCCCGGGGCAGCGCCGCCGCCACCCGGTCCGCGAACTCCGCGTCGTGGACCAGCGCCACCAGGTCCGCGTCCCGGTAGAGATACACCAACTCGTCTTCGACGTAGCGGTAGTTGACGTTGACCGGCACGATCCGCGCCTTCAGGCAGCCAAGGACTGTCTGGAGGTACTCGACGCCGTTGTAGAGATGGAGCCCGAGGTGTTCGCCGGGGCGTACCCCGCTGTCGAGCAGATGGTGACCGATCCGGTTGGCCGCCGCGTCCAGCTCCGCGTACGTCAGACGGCGTTCCGCACCCGTGCCCGGGTGGTCGACGTACACCAGCGCCTCACGGTCCGGGACCACGTCGACGACCGACTCGAACAGGTCGGCAAGGTTGTACTCCACCGCTCCTCCTGACCTCGCTCTGACCCGGCTGCCGGTCATCAGAGCAAAGGGCGGCACAACTGGGAAGGGCCCGCGCACAAGAAATCTGACTGTCTGTCAGAAAACCCTTGAAGTGCCCCGGCGCCTCCTGCAACCTGTTCTCGTTCTTATCGAGGGGAGACGGTCGATGGGTGGGACGGAACACCTCACAGTGCAGCGCGAAGGCGCCACACTGGTGCTCACGCTCAACAGGCCACAGGCCAGGAACGCGCTCTCACTGCCGATGCTCGTCGGCCTGCACGACGGCTGGCTGGAAGCGGACGCGGACGACAGGATCCGCTCGATCGTCCTCACCGGCGCGGGCGGCGCGTTCTGCGCCGGCATGGACCTCAAGGCCCTGGCCGGCAACGGCATGACGGGCGAGCACTACCGGGACCGCCTCAAGGCCGACCCGGACCTGCACTGGAAGGCCATGCTGCGCCACCACCGCCCCCGCAAACCGGTGATCGCCGCCGTCGAGGGCCCCTGCGTGGCCGGCGGCACCGAGATCCTCCAGGGCACCGACATCCGGGTGGCGGGCGAGTCCGCCACGTTCGGTCTCTTCGAGGTCAGACGCGGGCTGTTCCCGATCGGGGGCTCAACGGTCCGCCTGCAACGGCAGATTCCCCGCACGCACGCCCTGGAGATGCTGCTCACCGGGCGCCCGTACACCGCCCGGGAGGCCGCGGACATCGGGCTGATCGGACACGTCGTCCCCGACGGCACGGCGCTCGCCAAGGCCCTGGAGATCGCCGAACAGGTCAACGCCTGCGGCCCGCTCGCCGTCGAGGCCGTCAAGGCGTCCGTGTACGAGACCGCCGAGATGACCGAGACCGACGGCCTCGCCGCCGAACTCAAGCGCGGCTGGCCGGTCTTCGACACCGCCGACGCCAAGGAAGGCGCCCGCGCCTTCGCGGAGAAGCGCCCGCCCGATTACAAACGTGCCTAAGGGGAGAGCCACCGTGCCCGAAGTCCTCAAAGCCCCCCTCGTCGTCGAGTTCCCCTTCACTCGCTCCCTCGGCCCCGTCCAGAGCGCCTTCCTCACCGGCCTGCGCGAACGCGTCGTCCTCGGCGTACGCACCGCCCACGGCCGCACCCTCGTCCCGCCCGTCGAGTACGACCCCGTCACCGCCGAGGAGCTCCGCGAGCTGATCGAGGTCGCCCCCACCGGCACGGTCACCACCTGGGCCTGGAACCACGCCCCCCGCCGCGGCCAGCCCCTCTCCGCCCCCTTCGCCTGGGTCCTCGTCCGCCTCGACGGCGCCGACACCGCCCTCCTGCACGCCCTCGACGCCCCCGGCCCCGACGCCGTCCGCACCGGCATGCGCGTCCGCATCCGCTGGTCCGACGCACGATCCGGCGCCATCACGGACATCGCCTGCTTTGAACCCCACGACGGCGAGCGGGCCGAACCCGGCGGCCACAGCGGCGCGTTCGCCGACCCGGTCACCGGCATCGTCGCCCCGGCCCGGCTCGACTACACCTACTCACCCGGCCGCGCCCAGTCCGCCTACATCACCGCCCTCGCCGACCACCGCAACGTCGGCGAACGCTGCCCCTCCTGCCGCAAGGTGTACGTCCCACCCCGGGGCGCCTGCCCCACCTGCGGCGTGGCCACCTCCGAGCAGGTCGAAGTGGGCCCCCGAGGCACGGTCACCACCTTCTGCATCGTCAACATCAAGGCGAAGAACCTCAATATCGAAGTGCCCTACGTCTACGCCCACATCGCCCCCGACGGCGCCGACCTCGCCCTGCACGGCCGTATCGCCGAAATCCCCTACGACCAGGTGCGCATGGGACTGCGCGTCGAACCGGTGTGGACCGACAACGCCCGCTACCCCGACCACTACCGGCCCACCGGCGAGCCCGACGCGGACTACGACACCTACAGGGAGCTGCTGTGACCCGCGAGATCGCCGTCGTCGCCTTCGCCCAGACCGTCACCCGGCGCACCAGCGAGGACCTCTCCGAGGTGGAGATGCTGATGCCGGTCCTGCACGAGGTCCTCGACCGCACCGGCCTGAAGACCGCCGACATCGGCTTCACGTGCTCCGGCTCCAGCGACTACCTCGCCGGGCGCGCCTTCTCCTTCACCCTCGCCCTCGACGGCGTCGGCGCCTGGCCCCCCATCGCCGAGTCGCACGTCGAAATGGACGGCGCCTGGGCCCTGTACGAGGCCTGGACCAAGCTGCTGACCGGCGACGCCGACACCGCGCTCGTCTACGCCTACGGCAAGTCCTCCCCGGGCTCCCTGCGCGACGTCCTCACCCGCCAGCTCGACCCCTACTACGTCGCCCCCCTCTGGCCCGACTCCATAGCCCTCGCCGCCCTCCAGGCCCAGGCGCTCATCGACGCCGGCGAGACGGACGAACCCGCGCTGGCGGCGATCGGCGCGCGCAACCGCGCCACCGACAACCCACGTGCACAGCTCAAGGGCCCCGTGCCCCACGGGGATTACGCCGTACGGCCGCTGCGCACCGGCGACTGCCCGCCGATCGGCGACGGCGCCGCCGCCGTGATCCTCGCCGCCGGGGACCGCGCCCGCGAGCTGTGCGCGCGGCCCGCCTGGATCCGCGGCATCGACCACCGCATCGAGGCCCACTCCCTGGGCGTGCGCGACCTGACGGACTCACCCTCCGCCCGGCTTGCCGCGGAGAAGGCAGGCGCCTTCGAACGGCCCGTCGACACCGCCGAGTTGCACGCGCCGTTCACCTCGCAGGAGGTCGTCCTGCGCAAGGCGTTGAGGCTCGGGGACGAGGTCATCGTCAATCCGTCCGGCGGTGCTCTGGCCGCCAATCCGGTCATGGCCGCCGGGCTCGTCCGCATCGGCGAGGCCGCCGCCCGTATCCACCGGGGCGCCTCCGACCGGGCCCTCGCCCACGCCACCTCCGGCCCCTGTCTGCAACAGAACCTGGTCGCCGTACTGGAAGGGGACCCGCGATGAGCAAGGAGCCCGTGGCCGTCGTCGGGATCGGACAGACCAAGCACGTGGCGGCCCGCCGGGACGTGTCGATCGCCGGACTCGTCCGGGAGGCCGCCACACGCGCTCTCGCCGACGCCGAGCTGACCTGGGCCGACATCGACGCCGTCGTCATCGGCAAGGCACCCGACTTCTTCGAGGGCGTCATGATGCCCGAGCTGTACCTCGCCGACGCGCTGGGAGCGGTGGGCAAACCCATGCTGCGCGTGCACACGGCCGGCTCGGTCGGCGGCTCCACCGCGCTCGTAGCCGCCGCCCAGGTCGCCTCCCGCGTCCATGGCACGGTCCTGACCTGCGCCTTCGAGAAACAGTCCGAGTCCAACGCCATGTGGGGACTGTCTCTGCCCATCCCCTTCCAGCAGCCCCTGCTGGCCGGGGCGGGCGGCTTCTTCGCCCCGCACGTGCGCGCGTACATGCGCCGCAGCGGCGCCCCGGACACCATCGGCTCCCTCGTCGCCTACAAGGACCGGCGCAACGCCCTGAAGAACCCCTGCGCCCATCTCCACGAGCACGACATCACCCTGGAGAAGGTCCAGGCCTCACCGATGCTCTGGGACCCCATCCGCTACTCCGAGACCTGCCCGTCCTCCGACGGCGCCTGCGCCATGGTCCTCACCGACCGGGCCGGAGCCGGCCGCGCACCCCGGCCCCCGGCCTGGATGCTGGGCGGCGCCATGCGCAGCGAGCCGACGCTCTTCGCCGGCAAGGACGCGGTCTCCCCGCAGGCCGGCAAGGACTGCGCCGCCGACGTCTACCGGCAGGCCGGCATCGCCGACCCGCGCCGGGAGATCGACGCGGTCGAGATGTACGTACCGTTCTCCTGGTACGAGCCCATGTGGCTGGAGAACCTCGGCTTCGCCGCCGAGGGCGAGGGCTGGAAGCTCACCGAGTCCGGCGTGACCGAACTGGACGGCGACCTGCCCGTCAACATGTCGGGCGGCGTCCTGTCCGCCAACCCCATCGGCGCCTCCGGCCTGATCCGGTTCGCCGAAGCGGCCCTCCAGGTGCGCGGACAGGCCGGGGAACACCAGGTGGAAGGGGCCCGCAAGGTACTCGGCCACGCCTACGGCGGCGGCTCGCAGTTCTTCTCCATGTGGCTCGTGGGGGCCGAGCCCCCCGACTCCTGAAAGGTCCCCCTCACGTGGCCTGTTGGCGTCACGAACCGATCGCTAGGCTGGCCGCGGACGACGCGAATCGGGAGGAGCACGGACGTGGCCGAGAGCACCATCCAGCAGCAGCCGCTCACGGGCTGGGACAAGCCGGAGCTGGACCTCAGCAGCGCCGAGTGGCACTCGACCAGCCGCGGTCTGGGAGATGTCCAGATCGCCTTTGTCGAGGGGTTCATCGCGATGCGCAACAGCGGCCGTCCGGAGAGCCCTTCTTTGATCTTCACCCCTGCCGAATGGGGGGCGTTCGTGTCGGGGGCGCGCGAGGGCGAGTTCGACCTGACGTGACCTGACGGGCCGATCCGGGGGTGTTCCACCCGTTTTTCCGGACACGCGACCTTGAGCACCCTCTCCGGGGCGGGCACCTGAGCCACGCTGACCCCGGGGGGAAGGTCGTACTCCGGAGGCGAGGAACCCATGAGCACCCTGCCGGTCATCGCGGCGGTCGACGGTTCCGACGACAGCCTGCGGGCCCTGGACTGGGCCCTCGACGCCGCCCGTGGACGCGGGGCGGCGCTGCGGGTGGTCCATGTGCGGCAGTACGCCGCGTGGATGCAGGCCGATGTGCTCGTGGCCGGACCTCCTCCGGACCAGGGCGACGACCCGGTCCTCGACCAGGTGCGCACCCGCCTGGCGGGCCTGCCCGACCGGCCGACGACGGAGTACCTCGGCCTGGAGGGCGCACCCGGCGCCGTGCTGCCCGAACTGGGCTCCACCGCCCAGCTGTTGGTACTGGGCTCCCGAGGCCGGGGCGGCTTCGCCGCCCTCCTGCTCGGCTCCAACGGCATGGCCGCCGCCTGCGACGCCGAGTGCCCGGTCGTCGTGGTGCCCCGGCCCGGACGCGAGGTCCACGAGGGCCCGCCCACCGGCCCCGGACCGAGAATGGTCGTCGGCCTCCAGGTCGACAGCCCCGACGAGGCGACGCTCGCCTTCGCCTTCGCCGAGGCCGCCCGGCGCGGTGCCCGCCTCCAGGTGGTGGCCGCCTACCCCTGGCCGATCCAGGTGTGGACGGCCGCCCCCGGCGAGCTCCTGCCGCCCGCCGTCGACCAGCAGGCCGTCGAGCACGAGACCCGCACCCTCGCCGAGGGCTTCCTCGCCCCGTACCGGGCGCGGTACCCGGACGTCCACGCCGAGCCGTACGTGGCCCCCGGCGACGCGGCCGGCCACCTCGTCGCCGCCTCCAAGAACGCCGAGCTCACCGTCGTGGGCCGCCACCGCCGCCGCCTCCTGGCCCCCGCCCGCATGCTGGGCTCCGTCACCCATGCGGTACTGCTCCACGCGGCAAGCCCGATCGCGGTGATCCCACCGGCACCGCCGGAGGAGTGAGAGGACGCCCAGCACCCGTGGGCCCGGCCGCGCGGCAACGCCCCGCACGGCGCCGCCGGATGCCCGGTCGGCAGTCGTGCCGCGAGGGTCGCCCGGCCGTCGCGGAACAGGGCCGGGCACGTACCATGGCGGCATGTCGTTCCTCCGCCGCCGCAGCGCCACGCCCGCCGGGCCTGACTTCGATGTTCTGGCCATGGATCCGGGTGACTGGCCCGGCAACCTCGGCGCCGGGCTGCTGCCCGCGCCCGACGGCAGCTGCCAGGGCGTCTTTCTGCGCTACGACCTGTTCGGCGGCCGCGGCCCCGCGATGATCATCGGCAATCTGCCGGAGGGATCACCGGCCCGTGAGGTCGCCGAGGACGAGATCCCCTTCGAGGTCGCCCAGCTGCTGCTGGCCCTGGAGAACGACGAGGAGATCCGTGTCGTAGGCACCGAGGACGTCCCGGTCATGCAGGGCGACAACCTTCTGATCGTGCGCCGGCTGAAGCTCTCCGAGAGCCGGATCTCCTGTGTGCAGTTCGACCGCAGCGACAACGTCCTGGTGACCATCGCCGCCTGGGACCGCCCCATCACGGACGACCTGTACGCCCTGCTGAAGCCGCTGCCCGCGGAGCTTTTCCAGCAGGGCTGACCCTGCTACCCGGCCGCGGGCACCACACGGACGTCCGCGGCCCGTACGAACGCCACGCGGTGGCCGAACTGGATCTCGTAGTACAGGTCCTCACCGACGACGACCCGGTGCGAGGCCTCGTCGAAGGTCACCGCGTAGTAGTACTCACCCGGCACCTTGTCCCCGACCACGTACTTCTGCCCCGCCGGCAGCTGGTACGGCAGCGGGGACACCGGCTGGGCGGGTACCCCCTCCGGGTAGGCCGAGGCCTCCGGGTAGGCGCGACCGTAGACCGGGACGCTGTCCACGCCCTTCTTGGGCGTCACCACCAGGCCCGTCGCGTTCATCGCCGTCGGGGCCTTCGCCGGGTTCTCGAACCACGCCTTCTGCCCCAGGTACCAGATCGCCGTCCAGTCGCCGTCGCGGCCAGCGACCGCGAACTGCTGCCCGGTCGAGACCTGTGAGGACAGGTCGTTCACGCCCGTACCGGGGGTCGTCCCCAGCCCGATGTCCTTGATCAGCGGGTACGACGTACCCGGCCCGGAGTACAGCCGTACCGCGCTCGAACCGTGGGCCGTGCACGGCTCGCCCGCCGCGGTGCAGCCGGTGAACACCGGGTGGTGCGTCGCGTAGTCCGGGCGGATCGTCACCATGCCGCCGCTCTTCCCGGCGGAGGGCTCGAAGGGGTGGTCCAGCAGCTCGAAATAGTGCTGCCAGTCCCAGTACGGACCCGGGTCCGTGTGCATGTTCTTGATCGTCGCGGTGGTCGGTCCCGGCACCGTGTCATGGCCCAGGATGTGCTGCCGGTCCAGCGGGATGTCGTACTTGCGGGCGAGGTACTGCACCAGGCGGGCCGACGAGCGGTACATCGCCTCCGTGTACCAGGCGTCCGGCTGCGCGAGGAAGCCCTCGTGCTCCAGGCCGATCGACTTGGCGTTGACGTACCAGTTGCCCGCGTGCCAGCCCACCTCCTTGGCCTTCAGATGCTGGGCGATATGGCCGTCCGTGGAGCGCAGGGAGTAGTTCCACGACACATAGGTGGGGTCCTGGACCAGGTCCAGGACACCTTCCCAGCGGCCCTCCGTGTCATGGACCACGATGTACTCGATCTTCTGGGACGCCGGACGGTTCCCCAGGTCGTGGTTGCCGTAGTCGCCGTCCCCGAACTCCTCGTACGGCGCCGGGATCCACTCGCAGGACACCGACGCCGGGCACTCCGTGTCACCGGCGGCCGGAGCCCGCAGCCCCGCTTCCGCCAGGGACGCGGTGTCGGGCTCCAGGCCGGGCTGCGCCGCCAGCACCACCTGCTGACCGGCGTCCGTGGCGCGCTCACCGCCGGTGCGGATCACGTCGTAGACGTCGTCCGCGTAGGCCGCCGCCGTCCTGGAGTCGTCGGCGCCGGAGAAGAGGGCCACCGCCCCGTACCAGTCCGCCGGGTCGGCGCTCGCCGGCTCGCCCAGCTCCTTCTGGGCGGCGGCGAGGAGGGCGGCACCTCCCGCCACATTGGCCGCCGGGTCGGTACGCAGCCGCTCGGCGCTCAGACCGGTCAGCTCCGCGGCCCTCGGCAGTGTCCTGAGGCGGGCCGGGATCTCGCCGCTCTCCGGGATGCGCTCCTCGGGGACGAGCGGTGTACGGGCCTCGTCGCCGCGGGCGTCCTCCGCGCCCTCGCTGTGATGGGCCGCCCCGGCGAGCGCGGTACGGGCGTCGGTGAGGTGCATCGGCCCATAGCCACCGGTCACACTCGGCGCCCCGGCGTGCGCGTCCCAGCGGGACTGGAGGTAGGAGACGCCCAGCAGCACGCTCTGCGGCACCCGGTACTCGGCCGCCGCCGCGGCGAACGCCAGTTGAAGCCGGTTCGCGGACGCCTCGGCGCCGGAAGGGGCCGCGCCCAGCAGGGGCAGCAACAGTGCCGCGCCGGCCACCGCTCCGGCGGCACGTCTCGGGACAGTGACGGATCCTCGCAATGCAGCCTCCTGGGACGGTCGGGCGCAAATGAGCCGTGCGGGGCCGGGCGTGCGTCAGTGGTACCGGCTCTCCGACGATCCGTCAATCATGCCCAGGGAAAGGAGAATTCCCTTGTCAACCGGGGTTCCCGGGAGTTTCGCGATGGCACCGTTCGGGCCTGCGGGGCGTCAGTGGCGTATACCTGTCGCGCTTGTTGCCCGACGTGAGTTCGACGGCGCCGGGCCGAGCAAATATTCGCTGGCGGCGGCCCGGGCGGCGGCTTCTAGGATCTGCGCATGGCAACACGACTTGTGCAGATCAATATGAAGGCCCAGGACGACTCCGCGCTCGGCCGGTTCTGGGCAGATGTACTCGGCTGGGGTGTCGACAGCGAGGCACCCGGTGTGACCAACCTCGAACCCGTGGGATTTGTCTACCCCGACCCCGCCGCCGTCTGTATTGACCTCATCGCCCGCCCGGAACCCAAGACGGTGAAGAACCGGGTGCATCTTGATCTGGCCACCACCTCGCCCGCCCATCAGGCGGAGTTGGTCGCGCGCCTGAAGGGCCTCGGCGCGACGCTCGCCGACGTGGGTCAGGGCGATGTCCCCTGGACGGTCATGGCCGACCCGGAGGGCAACGAGTTCTGCGTCCTGGAGCCCCGTCCGCTCTACCGGGACACCGGGCCGATCGCCACGGTGGTGGTCGACTGCACCGACCCACGGGTGATGGCCCGGTTCTGGGGCGAGGCGATGGACTGGACGGTGCACGAAGTCACCGACGACCACGCCACCATGCGCTCCGCCAAGGGCGTCGGCCCCTACCTGGAGTTCGTCCGCACCCCCGACACCAAGAGCGTGTGGAACCGCGTCCACCTCGACATCGCCCCCTACCGCGGTGACGACCTGGCAGCGGAGGAGGCCCGACTGCGCGCCCTGGGCGCCACCGACCCCGGCATCGACCAGTCCGAGATCCACTGGAGGATCCTGGTCGACCCGGAAGGCAACGAGTTCTGCCTCCTGACCCCTCGCTGACCCGGGCAACGGCTCCGGCCACGGGACATACGAAGGTCCGCGGCGCGCCGCCGTTCCGGGCGCACCGCGGACCGCCGTCCCCGTCAGCGAGTACCGACCGCCGCACGTACGGCCCGTCGGGCCAGCTGGCAGTCGTCGTGCAGCCGCCTGAGCAACAGCCGCTGTTCCTCGCCGGACGGCGCAGCACCTGGGTGGGCCACTCCCGGTGCCGCCGGGGCCGTGTCGTGCATCGAACGCTGCACGGCCATTTCGTAGGTACGGATCTCGCGGGTCAGCACGAGCATCAGGTTCACCAGGAACGCGTCCCGTGAGGCCGGGCCCGCCGACTGGGCGATCTGGCTGATCTGCCGCCGGGCGACCGGCGCGTCACCGAGGACCGACCACAGCACCGCCAGGTCGTAGCCCGGCAGGTACCAGCCCGCGTGCTCCCAGTCCACCAGCACTGGACCGGCCGGGGACAGCAGGATGTTCGACAGCAGGGCGTCACCGTGGTTGAACTGGCCCATGCCCTGGCGGCCCGCCGAGTGCGCGATGCCGTGCAGCAGCTTCTGCAGGTCGCCCATGTCCCGGTCGGTCAGCAGGCCCAGTTCGTGGTAGCGGGCGATGCGTGCCGCGTAGTCCAGCGGGGCGTCGAAGGTGCCCGCCGGCGGCCGCCAGGCGTTGAGCCGGCAGATCGCGGCGAGGGCCGCCCTGATGTCCGCGCGCGGCGGGGCCTCGGCAGGGTGCCGCTGAAAGGCCGCCACCCGCCCCGGCATCCGCTCGATCACCAGAGTGCAGTTGTCCGGGTCCGCCGCGATCAGCCGGGGCACCCGCACCGGGGGGCGGTGCCGGACGAACGAGCGGTACGCAGCTATTTCGTGCCGGATCCGCTCGGCCCACGCGGGGGAGTGGTCCAGTAAACACTTGGCGACGGCCGTGCTGCGTCCTGTCGTTCCCACGAGGAGCACGGACCGCCCGCTCCGGCGCAGCACCTGCACCGGAGCGAACTCCGGGCAGATCCGGTGCACGGACGCGATGGCCGTACGCAGCTGGGCGCCCTGAGGGCCGGACAAGTCGAGTCTCCCGCTGAGCGGTGGGGTGCCGAGCCCCGCTGCGCGCCGTGGCCGGCCCGCTCCGAGGGCGGGCGCCGCCGGGCGGGCGGGGTCGAGGTAGGGGCCGCTGCCCGCCGGGCGGGGGTGCAGCGTCCGGGGCGGGGCGGACACGGAGGACGATGCTGCGTACATGGGCGAAACAGATCCCTTCGTGTGCCTGCTGTGCCTGCTCTGCGCAAATGCGCTGCCCGACCCGGTCACCCGGGTGCACCCTGGGGAATGCACCGGTGTTGCCGGGCGGTGACCGGGTCGGGGTGGCGCGTTCCTACCTGACACCCGTCGCCCACTGGCACACCATCTGGCGCACCCTGGCGAACCCTGGCGAATAGTCGCCCGGCAACTCTCACCGGGCTACTGTCAACTCAGCCGAGAACCTGGGGGCTTGACGTGAGCGGACAACCCAACACCCGCCTTTCGGACCTGTTCGGCCTGGCCGGCTGGTCCAAGGGTGAACTCGCGAGGCTGGTCAACCGGCAGGCGGCGGCCATGGGCCACCCCCAGCTGTCGACCGACACCTCGCGGGTACGGCGTTGGATCGACATGGGGGAGATCCCCCGCGATCCCGTACCGAGGGTGCTGGCGGCTCTGTTCACCGAGCGTCTCGGCCGTGTCGTGACCATCGAGGACCTCGGTCTGGTCCGGCACGGGCGTGCGGGGAAACGGCAGAGCGGCGGGAATGTGGAACATCCCGACGGTGTGCCGTGGGCGCCCGAGCGGACGGCTGCGGTCCTCACCGAATTCACGGGAATGGACCTCATGCTCAACCGACGCGGCTTGGTGGGCGCGGGTGCCGCGCTCGCCGCGGGATCCGCACTCAGCAGCGCCATGCACGACTGGCTGCACACCGATCCGACTCTGAAGGCCGACGCACCCGTTTTCCTCGATCCTCTGCACGCCGACCCCGCTGGGTTCGACCGCTACGAGGCCGCCCCCATCGGGTCGCAGGAGATCGAGGAACTGGAGCGCTCGGTAGAGGTGTTCCGCGCCTGGGACGCGGCCCGCGGAGGCGGGCTGCAACGCAAGGCGGTCGTGGGACAGCTCAACGAAGTGGGCGGCATGCTCGCCTACCGCCATCCCGAACACCTCCAGCGGCGCCTGTGGGGCGTCGCCGCCAACCTCGCCGTTCTCGCGGGCTGGATGTCGCACGACGTCGGCCTGGAGCCCACGGCCCAGAAGTACTTCGTCATCGCCGCCCACGCGGCCCGTGAGGGCGGCGACCGGCCCCGCGCCGGGGAGGCGCTCTCGCGAGCGGCTCGCCAGATGGTGCACCTGGGCCGGCCCGACGACGCACTGGACCTGATGAAGCTCGCCCAGTCCGGCTCCGGCGAAGAAGTGCTGCCGCGGACCCGGGCGATGCTCCACACCATCGAGGCCTGGGCACAGGCCTCCATGGGCAAGGGCCAGGCGATGCGCCGCACGCTCGGACAGGCGGAGGACCTCTTCGTCTCCGACAAGAGCGATGTACCGGCGCCGAGCTGGATGCAGACCTTCAAGGAGGAGGACCTGTACGGCATGCAGGCCCTGGCCTACCGCACGCTGGCGGAGTACGAGCCCGGTGCGGCCGTGCATGCCCAGCACTACGCGGAGAAGGCCCTGGCCCTGCGGGTCGACGGGCGGCAGCGGTCGAAGATCTTCGACTTCCTGTCCATGGCCTCCGCCTGCTTCATCGCCGACGATCCCGAACAGGCCGACCGGTACGCGCGACTGGCCCTGGTGTCGATGGGTTCCAACTCCTCCCACCGCACCTGGGACCGGCTGCGGCAGATGTACCGGCTGACCGCGGAGTACTCCAGCTATCCGAAGATCAATGAGCTGCGGGAGGAGATCAGGGTGGCGCTGCCGAAGCCGGCGAAGGGCGGCAACACCGCGCGGGCGTAAGGAGCTTGCGCGCCGAATTCAGCCGGTACGTCTCTCAGGCCGTCACCCGGGCGACGAGCACACACGCGTCGTTCTCGCGCTCGGTCTCGCCGAACTCCTCCACGACCAGCCGTACGCAGTCCTGTGCGGTGCGCGCTCCGTCGAACCGCGGAGCCAGGCCGAGGAGACGGCTCAGGGCGTCGGCGCTGCTGTGTCCTGGCACCAGTCCATCGGTGTGCAGGAGCAGCAGATCGCCCGGCTCAAGGGCCACGTCGGCCTGCTCGTAGGTGGCTCCGGTGGTCGCGCCGAGCAGGACGCCGTCCGGTGCTTCGAGCCTGCACCCCGTCCCGTCGCGGAACAGCAGCGGGGCGGGGTGTCCTGCCTGTGCCCAGGACAGGGTGCGGGTCTCGGGGCGGTAGCGGCAGCAGACGGCGCTGCCGAGGGCGGGTTGCACGGTGGCGTCCAGCAACTGGTTGAGCCAGCTCATCAGCTGCCCCGGCTCGGTGCCGGCCATCGCCATACCGCGCAGCGCACCGAGCAGCATCGCCATGCCGGACGTCACGGCGACGCCGTGTCCGGTGAGGTCGCCGACGCTCAACAGGGTGGATCCGTCGGCCAGTTCGAGGGCGTCGTACCAGTCGCCGCCGATCAGTGCGCTGGTCGCCGACGGCAGGTAGCGGGCCGCCAGGTCCAGTGTCTCGGGGCCCTGGTGCGGGAGCCGCAGGGAGCCGCGCCACGGCGGCAGCACGGATTCCTGCAGCTCGACCGCGAGCCGGTGCTCGGTCTGTGCGCGGTGCCGGTGGCGCTGGAGCGAGTCACGGGTCTCGCTCACGGTGCGCTGACTGCGGCGCAGTTCGCTGACGTCACGCAGCACGGCCCACATCGAGGCGGTGCTGCCGTCGGCGTCGAGCACGGGCTCGCCCATCATGTGCACGGTCCGTACGTCTCCGCCCGAGCGGATGACGCGGAACTCCCCGTCGATGGGTTTGGCGTCGATGAGACAGTCCGTGACCATGGCCGTCAGCTTGGGCCGGTCCTCCTCGAACACCAGCGACGGCAGTTCGTCGAGGGTGAGCGGGGGAGCGGCGGGGTCCCGGCCCAGGATCTGGTAGAGCTCCCCGGACCAACTGGCCTCGTCCGTCAGGAGGTTCCACTCCGCGCTGCCGACCCGGCTGAGCAGTGAGCCGCGCCGGGGAGCGGGCGGCACGGTCCGGGCTGCGGCCGCCGCCGGTGCCCCGGGCACGGGCGGCGGTCCCTCCCGCAGCTGTGCCAAGTGGGCGTCCAGGTCCTCCAGTTGGGTCAGCGCGAGGTCGTACAGTGCACGCTGCCAGCGCTCCTGCGGGTCCGAACCGTCGCTCTGCGTGTCCCGCCGCACCGCGTCGACGTCGCCCTTGAGGCGCCGCGCCTGCGATATGAGCGCCTCGACCGAGCCGCGTCCGGGTGGCTGAGCGGCTGGGCGGTCCGCGGAGAGATGGGACGGCATGACGCACTCCGGTGAAGGGGAACGGTACGACCAAGGCTGACGGAGGGACCGTTACGACTGTTGCACAGCCCGCGACGCCCTGTAAGGGATTTGGCAACACACGATACGGTGGTGCTTCTGGCATATGCCACAGTCTTCACGGAGTGCTCCCGCCGTAGAGTGGGCGTACACCTCCGGGTGGGGCAAGTCGTAGGCAGAGTACGTGAATTGACGGCCCGTCGGGTGGCCTGTGCTCGCATTCATTTATGTGTTCGACGGCAGCGTGTTCTAGCCAGTGCGGCAGACCTGGATCGGGCCGTGCCAGGGCTCGCAGACGGGGATCGGGGGCGCGGGCGTCGGGGTGGGTTCGACCGGGGTGGCTGAGGGGGTCGCCGGAGTCGGAGTGACGGGTGTGGGGGTGATCGCCGCGGGGGGTGTGGGCGTGGGCGTCGGAGTGGGAGTCGGCGTGGGCGTGGGCGTCGTCTCGGGCGTCGTGGCCGCCGTAGTGGGTGCCGCCGCCTGGACTTCCTCGGGTGTCGCCTCCGTCGTCCCGGGTGTCGCCGTCGGTGTCGGCGCCTTGGCGTCGGCAGGGGAAACCGCAGGTGAGACCTCCGTCCGCTGCTCCGGCTCCGTGCCGACCGGCGGCGCACCCCGCTCGGCCGCCGCTCCTGGCGTCCGTACCGTCGAGGTCTGCGCGGTGGCCGCCCGCTCCTGCGGCACCGACGGTGAGCCGCTCCCGCTGAGCACGATCCCGGCCGCCACCGCGGCGCCCGTCACCGTCGCGCCGATCGCGGTCAGCGCGGCGCCGGGGGCCTTGGTGCAGGCGGTCACGGCGTGCCGTACGGAGTGCAGCAGGCGGCTGCCGCTGTGGGGTGCGGAGGCGGCGCCCGCCGCGCCCCCGGCGAGGGGCACCAGGAACTTGCCGGCGCCGCCCAGGGCGAACACGAGCAGGGCCGGGCCGACGAACGCGGGCAGCCGGTCGTTGGCGCGCATCAGTACCGCGAGCCGGGCCCGGCAGTCCTCGCATCCGTCGAGGTGGGCGAGGAGCTGCTCGGACTGCCGGGGCGTGGCGGCCTCGCGCACGTACGCGGGCATGCGGTCCCAGTGGGCCGCGCAGGCCGGGTCGTCCGGCAGTCCGGGGTGCGCCCGCAGAAAGGCCTGCCGCATGCCCTCGCGGGCCCGGTGCAGGAGTACGGCGGTGGCGCCGCGCCGGGTGCCGAGGCGGCGGCCGATCTCGTCCAGGGGACGCCCCTCGGCCTCCGCGAGCCACAGGGCCTTCACCCAGCGCCGCGGCAGCTGGCCCAGCACGCGGACGAGGAGGTCGACGGAGGACATCCGCTCGGCGGGGTCGGTCTCCGAGCCGCTGACCTCGACCCGCTCGGCGGTCCAGGGGTCCTGCGGTATCTCCCGGGCGGCCGCGCCGCCGACCGTGGCGGCGAGGTGCCGCACGGTCGTCGTCAGGTACGCCGGAACGTTCTCGACCTCGTGCCCGGCGGACAGGCGCCGCCAGACCCGGAAGTGGGCCTCGGCCACCAGGTCCTCCGCGACCCAGGTGTCGCCGGTCAGCGAGCGGGCGTAGGCGACCAGCCGGGACTGCTCCTCCTCGTAGACCCGGGTGTACGCGGCGATGGCGGACTCGGGCGACGCCGGTGCGGGCGTGGCGGCGGGGCCGTCGGTCATGGCAGGAACTCTCCCGTCCCCAGTGGTGGGTTCGGACAAGTTCGTAACCTTAAATGACAAATGACCGTTTCAAGAGTGACGCAGGTCACGTCATCAATTCCGGCTTGGGCGTAATGCGAGCGGCACCTGCGAGGTCGTAAAGGCACATCGGTAAACCGGCCGACCTCTCATCCGCAGTGGAGACAGCCATGGACATCACCCTTGAGCAGCCCGCGCGTGCCCGACTGATCACCGCTGACGAACAGGAGCTGCCCGCTCCCGCGACGCTCCGTTACGCCTCGGTCGACCCGCTGGCCGTGCACATCGACTTCCCGCCCGAGGTCTCGCTGGACGGTGAGGGGGTGAGCTGGACCTTCGCCCGCACGCTGCTGGCGGACGGGCTGCGCGGTCCGGCCGGGGCCGGGGACGTGCACATCTGGCCGTGCGGACGTGCTCGAACGGTCCTGGAGCTGCACTCGCCCTACGGGCTGGCGCTGCTCCAGTTCGACACCTCGGCGCTGGAGCGCTTCGTGCTGCGGACGTACGCGGTCGTACCTGCCGGGCAGGAGGATGTCGGGGCGGCCGTCGACGAGGGGCTCAGCGCGCTCTTCGGGAGCGTCTGAGGTGACGACCGCCCGTGCGGACTCAGTAGCGCAGCACGCCCGCGATGCCGCTGGCGTCGCCGAGGGTGCCGTCCGGTACGAAGCGGACGTCGGCCCCGGTCTCCAGGCACTGCTCGACGATCTCGTCCACGATGTCCTCGCGGGCGTCGAGGTCGCCGCTCTCGGCCGGGACCAGGTGGTCGCCGGTTTCGTTGCGCACCGTGACGCGGTAGTTCTCCTCGACGGCCAGCAGTCGGACCCGGCCCTCGCGGGCGCTCTGCCAGACCTCGTCCACGCCCGCCGCGTACGCCTTGCGACCGCGGGCCGACACCAGTTCCCGGGCCACCGTGTCGGTGGTCCTGCGGGCGTCGGCCGCGATCATCGGGCGCACCGCCTGCCACACGGTGTCCGGGGTGGCGTCCGCGAGGCCGCCGTGCCGGACGTGGACGGCGTCCTTGGTGGCGCTGCCGACCTCGTCGAGCAGGGACAGCGCCGCCGTCTCGCCGGTGATGTACAGCGGACGGGGATCGTCGCGCAGCAGCTTGCTCATCGCGGCGTCCGCGTCACGCAGGAAGTGCCGGGTGCTCTCGTCACGGAAGGTGCTCGACAGATCACCGATCCGCTCCTGACGCTCGGCGTCGAAGTTGTCGTGGCTGCGGATGAGCGGGAAGCCTCCGGCGTCCTCCTCGGTGACGCGGCCCGCGCCGCCGTTCCACAGCGTGACCCGGTCGGCGGAGACGGACAGCACCCAGAACGGCCGCTCGGCGGCCTGCGCCGAGACGAGGTTGCGGGTGAGGAAGGTGTCGGAGAGCACCACGCGTTCGGGTACGGGGCGGGCCAGTGACCACACCTGGTGCTCACCCGGCGCGGCGAAGATCACCAGACCGTCCTCGGCATGCGCGAGATCGACCTCGGCGAGGGCCTGGTCGAGCTGCCGGGCCACGTCGACCCGGCGGTCACGGGTGACCGAGGGATCCGCCTCCAGCTGCTTCTTGGCCTCGGCCACCACGTTGCGCAGCCGGACCGGGTCCTGGGTGTTCTCGGGCTCCCGGCGATGTGTCGGCGTCAGCACGGACACCGCGGGATACGGGCGCGGACGGCGCAACTCGGTCAGTGCGGTGGGACTCAGTGCGTGCTCCATGACAGCACGATAGGACCGTTTCGCCGATCGGGCATGAGGGGGCAAACTGATCGGGCAATGCGGGCATTTCATTGCTAATCTCGCTCGGGTCGCTGGAGGCGTCCTCGTGGCGCCCCTTCTGCGGCGCTTCCCGACCGTCGAGGACGCCCATGACCCAGGTCGAGAGCCCGACCCAGGAATCCCGCACGGCCAAGCTGAGCCTGCCCACGCTCACCACCATGGTGGTCGGCTCGATGGTCGGCGCCGGTGTGTTCTCCCTGCCGCGCCGGTTCGCTCAGGAGACCGGGGTCGCCGGTGCGCTGATCGCCTGGGCCGTGGCAGGCACCGGCATGCTGATGCTCGCCTTCGTCTTCCAGACGCTCGCGGTGCGCCGCCCCGACCTCGACGCCGGTGTGTACGCGTACGCCAAGGCCGGTTTCGGTGAATACCTCGGCTTCTTCTCGGCGTTCGGCTACTGGGCGAGCGCCTGTGTCGGCAACGTGACGTACTGGGTGCTGATCATGTCGACCATCGGCGCGATCGCCCCCGCGCTCGGCGACGGCGACACCGTGCTCGCCGTCGTGCTCTCCTCCGTGGGGCTGTGGCTGTTCTTCGCGCTCATCAGCCGCGGAGTGAAGGAAGCGGCGGCAATCAACCGGATCGTCACGGTCGCCAAGGTCGTGCCGATCATCGTCTTCGTCGTCCTGGCGCTCTTCTACCTCGAACCCGGCGTCTTCGCCGACAACTTCGGCGGCGCCGACTACGCCGGCTCCCTGTTCAGCCAGGTCAAGGGCACGATGCTGGCCACGGTCTTCGTCTTCCTCGGAGTGGAGGGCGCCAGCGTCTACTCCCGGCACGCCCGGCGCCGCGAGGACGTCGGCCGGGCCACCGTGCTGGGCTTCCTGAGCGTCTTCGCGATCTTCGCGTCGGTGACCATCGTGTCGTACGGCCTGATGCCGATGGCCGAGATCGCCGAACTGCGCCAGCCGTCCATGGCCGAGGTGCTGGAGCACGCGGTCGGCACCTGGGGGCAGGTTTTCATCAGCGTCGGACTGATCGTCTCCGTGCTCGGCGCCTATCTCGCCTGGACGCTGATGGCGGCCGAGGTGCTGTTCGTGGCCGCCAAGGACGACGACATGCCGCGGTTCCTGAAACGCTCCACGGCCGCCGACGTCCCCGTACCGGCGCTCGTGATGACCACACTGCTCAGCCAGGTCTTCCTCGTCATCACACTGTTCTCCGACGACGCGTTCAACTTCGCCCTCGACCTGACCAGCGCCCTGACACTGATCCCGTTCCTGCTGGCCGCGGCCTTCGCAGTGAAGATCGGATGGGGCGGCAGGGCGGGCGAGCTGACGGTCGCCGCCCTCGCGACGGCCTACACCGCGTTCCTCATCTACGCGGCCGGCCTCAAGTTCGTCCTCGTCTCCTTCATCATCTACGCCCCCGCCACCGTCCTGTTCGTGATGGCCCGCAGGGAGCAGGGCAGACGGCTGTTCTCACCGCGCGAATACGTGATCCTCACCGCCTCGGTCGCCGGCGCGGTCCTCGGGATCGTGGCCCTGGCCCTGGGCTGGATCGGCCTCTGACCGCCCGGACATTCGGAAAGGTGCACCGTGACCAGTCAGGAAACCCGTCCCGCGTACGGCGTCCACTCCGAGGTCGGCAGACTGCGCAAGGTGCTGGTCTGCGCGCCCGGGCTCGCCCACCGCAGACTCACCCCCACCAACTCGGACGACCTGCTCTTCGACGACGTGATGTGGGTGGAGAACGCCCAGCGCGACCACGCCGACTTCGTCAACAAACTGCGTGAACGGGACGTCGACGTCGTCGAGTTGCACGAGCTGCTCGCGCAGACGATGGCGGTCCCCGGGGCCCGCGACTGGCTCCTGGACCGGAAGATCGTCGCCAACGAGGTCGGCCTCGGCCTCATCGACAGCACGCGTGCGTATCTGGAGTCCCTCGAACCGGACCGCCTCGCCAAGTACCTGATCGGCGGCCTGGCCACCGGTGACCTGCCGGAGGAGTACCGCTCCGGCTACCTCGCCCTCGCCCGCGAGTCGACCGGCGTCCGCGAGTACCTCATGCCGCCGTTGCCCAACACCCTCTACACCCGCGACACCACCTGCTGGCTCTACGGCGGGCTCACCCTCAACCCGCTGTACTGGCCCGCCCGGCACGACGAGACGCTGCTGATGAAGGCGGTCTACACCTTCCACCCCGAGTACGCGGGCTCCACCGTGTGGTGGGGCGACCCCGAACTCGACTGGGGGCAAGCGACGTTCGAGGGCGGCGACATCATGCCGGTCGGCAACGGCGTGGTCCTGATGGGGATGAGCGAGCGCACCTCGCGCCAGGCGATCACCCAGGTGGCCAAGGCGCTCTTCGAGGGCGGTGCCGCCGAGCACGTCATCGTCGCCGGCATGCCACGGCTGCGCTCCGCGATGCACCTGGACACCGTCTTCACCTTCGCCGACCGCGATCTGGTGACCCTCTACCCGGCCATCATGGACGGCGTCCACACCTTCTCCCTGCGCCCCTCCGACACTCCGCCCGGCGTCGAACTCGTCGACGAGGCCCCGAGACGGTTCGTCGACGTCGTCGCCAAGGCGCTCGGGCTGTCGGAGCTGCGGATCGTGGAGACCGGTGGCGACGTCTACGCCTCCGAGCGCCAGCAGTGGGACAGCGGCAACAACGCGGTGGCCCTGGAGCCCGGCGTCGTGTTCACCTACGACCGCAACACCCAGACCAACACCCTGCTGCGCAAGGCCGGGATCGAGGTCATCACCATCGTCGGCGCCGAACTGGGCCGCGGCCGCGGCGGCGGTCACTGCATGACGTGCCCGATCGTGCGGGACGCCGTGACGTTCTGACCTACCGCGACTCGCCCGCCGTGTCGATCACGGCGATGTTCCCCTGCGCCACGGCGCACAGGGTCTGCGTACCGGAGGCGTCGATGGTGACCAGGTCGCAGCGGCACACCACACGGGTGCGGCCGGCCCGCACCACCTGGGCGTGCGCGCGCAGGATCTCGCCCTTGGCCGGGCGCAGGTAGTCGATGGTGAACCCGGACGTGATCAGCCCCGCCCCGACGACGGTGCCCGCCGCGAGCGTCAGGGTGTTGTCGGCCGCGTAGGAGAGCACTCCGCCGTGGACGAAGCCGTACTGCTGGAGCAGTTCCTCGCGGATGTCCAGCTCCAGTGTGGCCTCGCCGTCCCCGAACGCCGTCACCCTGGCGTCGAGCAGCCTGCTGAAGGGCTGTTCCGCGAGGACCTTCCGGGCCAGTTCCAGATCCATCGTCCCGCTCACCTCTCCATCTCACTTCAGTAGTGAAGTGAGGGTGGCGCGGCCCGGTGTCCTCTGTCAAGATCGGCCCATGTCCGAGCCCGATCAGCGCCTGTACTTCCTGTTGCAGCGGGCGGCGCACCGGCTGCGCACCACCGCCGACCGGCGCTGCGTGGCGGCCGCCGGGGTCACCACCGCACAGCTCGGCGCGCTCTTCGCCGTGGAGGAGCGGCCGGGCATCACCCAGCAGCAGCTGGCCCGCACGCTCGGCCTGCGGGAGTCCGCCGTCACCGGCCTCGTGGCCCGCCTGACCACGGCCGGCCTGCTCGCGCGGCGGGCCCACCCGAGCGAACACCGCGCCGTGGTCCTGGAGTTGACCGACTCCGGAACCGCCGCGCTGACCGCGGCCCGGCCGGAGATCGACCGCTTCAACGCCGAGATGCGCGCGCTGCTCGGCGACGACGGCTTCACCCGTACCGCGGCCGCCCTGGAGCGGCTTGCCTACGGGAACGACTGAGCCTGCTCACGCCCCGGCGCTCTTGAAGGTGCCGGTGACGCGGAGGGCGTCGCCGGTGTCGAGCCCGAGTCGGGCCGCCCAGGCGAGGGCGTCGTCGAAGCCCGCGTCCTTGCCGGCGAGTGCGGCTGCCGCGAGAGCGGGCGGCGCCTTGTGCCCGTCCAGCAGGGCCGCCCACTGGGACCCCGTGAGGGAGAGGTAGCGCAGCTCCGCCAGGTCGGCCAGGGGCGCCGGATCGGGGACGTTGGCGCGGGAGAGGTCGAGGCCGTGCAGGCGGGGGACGGTGCGCAACCGCCCCGCATCGACCGGGACCGTGGTCGTCAGGTCCAGGGAGGCGAGGTGGGGGTGGCCCGTGAGCGCGGTCAGGTCGCCGTCGGGCAGGGTGACGCGCAGGGATTCCACGGGGAGTTGACGCACGGGCGTCAGGTCGGCGGTGGCGGAGCGGTTGAGGTGCAACAGGCGCAGGTGCGCGGCGGCGGTGAGCGGAGCGAGGTCCACGAGGCCGGGGGCGTCGTTGATGTGGATCGCCTGGAGGGTCGGCGGGACCTCGTCCGGGATGGCGCCGACGATCTGCCGAGGACCTGTGTCACGGGCGGGTGCGCGCAGGGAGATGTGGTCGCCGTGCCGCTCGTAGGCACCCTGGTCGAGCAGTTCCAGGTAGTGGCCGAGGAGCGACGTGACCGAGTCGGCGACGTACACGGGGCCGTCGTCGTAGTCGCGGCCGGTGCGGATGACCTGCCCGGGGCGGCCGCTCCGGGCAGGGTCCGTGTCGACGGCCAGGTAGTTGCCGTCCTCGCTGCTGCCGAAGCGCAGCCAGCCGGGGTGGCCTCCGCAGCGGCGCACGGTGTCGCCCGGCGCGGCGTCGAAGACGACGGAGTCCCACTCCAGGTCCCAGCCGTACCAGGGGCGTTCGCTCGCGCCCCACTCGCCGTACTCGGCGACGAGTTCCGCCAGCGACAGCCAGGAGTTGCCCCGGAACAGGCCCCGGCTCCCGTAGTCGACGCAGTCGCCGTCGGCGATCAGATAGAGCGCCCGGAGGTCGGCGGGCAGCCGGCGGCCGAGACGGCGTTCGGCCTCCTCGATCGCGGCGGGCGTGGCGGGGGCGGGGAGCTGGTCACGCCGGCCCAGGATCGCGGCGCGTCGCTCCAGGTAGGTGTGGAAGCGGGCCACGGCCACCTCGGGGTCGCCTGCCGGAGCGGCCGTGCCGGCCTCCTGGCGCAGACCGGGCTGCGCCAGCCGGTGGTCGGCGTCCAGGACCACCTGGAAGGCACCGCCCGACCCCGTCTCGTAGGTCACGGCGTCGTGGAAGGCGACGAGCCGCCACTCGCCCGACGGCCGGCACCGTATCTCAAGGCTCACGCGCTCCCAGCCGCGCTCCGCGCCCAGCCGCGTCCCCAGGGCCATGATCTCCTGGTGCGGCGCGGGCACGCGCGCCGTCCAGGGGTTCGCTGCGGGCACATACCCGCCGGTCGCCGAGGTGCCGCCGCGCCCGGCCCGGGCGTGCAGCACCGCGTGCGTCCAGCCCTCCGGCGCCTGCTCGATGATCTCCGCCACGATCGGCCGAACCGCCTGCTCCACCATGCTCCGCTCCCGGATGTCGATCTTCCCGGGCATCATGACAGCGGCCACTGACAACGGCAGGCGCGAGCCGGGGTTCCTGCTCGCGCCCTGCGCTCAGTCCTCGTCCCCGCACGAACTGCCGTTCGCCGGCAGGGAACCGTACAGGAGGAACGCGTCGACCTTGCGGTGCACGCAGGGGGAGGACGAGTACCCGGTGTGGCCGTCGTCGCGGTTGTCCAGGACGACCGCCGAGTCGCCGAGCCGTCGGGCCGTCTGCACGGTCCAGCGGTACGGGGTTGCCGGGTCGCCGCGAGTGCCGACCAGGAGCAGCTTCGGCGTCTTGACGTCCTTCACCTTCTCGCGGATGAAGTCGGTGCCCTTGGGGCGGCCGTAGCACATCAGCACCTCGGTGAGGCGGTAGCGGCCGAACACCGGTGACGCCCGTTCGTACTCGGCGCGCAACCGGCCGAGGTTGCGGGTGATCTGCTCGGTGGTGGGGCGGTCGGGGTCGTCTGCGCAATTGATCGCCATCAGCGCCGCCGGGAGGTTGTCCAGCGGGACGTCCTCCTCGTCGACCAGGCCGCCGCCGTCGTCGTCCTCGCGGCCGGGCAGGGCGATGCCGCCGGAGGCGAAGGCCTCGACGCCGCTGGTGTCGCCGTCCTCGACCAGCGAGGCGAGGGCCCGCTGCAGGGACGGCCACAACTCCTCGCTGTACAGGGCCTGTCCGATCGCGGCCACCAGGTCCTGGCCGGTGAACAGGTCCCCGAAGCCGGTCGGCACCGGGTCCTGGTCCATCGAGTCGACGAGCCGTACGACCTCCGCCCGTGCCGTGCGCGGATCCTGGCCGAACGGGCAGGCGATGTCCTCGGCGCACCAGTCGATGAAGTTCTCCAGCGCCGTCTGCTGCCCCTCGGCGCCCGCCACGCCCTGCTCGGTCAGCGGCTCGGTGAGGGTGTCCACGCCGTCCAGCGCCATCCGGCCCACCTTCTTGGGGAATTGGGCCGCGTACACCGCGCCGAGCCGCGTTCCGTAGGAGAAGCCGAGGTAGTTGAGCTTCTTGTCACCGAGGGCCTGACGCATCACGTCCAGGTCGCGGGAGGCGTTCACCGTGCCGATGTACGGCAGGACCGGCCCGGAGTACTTGGCGCAGGCGGCCGCCGTCTTGCGTATCCCGTCGAGCACCGCCTCGGGATCGGCGTCGAGTTCGATGCTGTCGTCCGAGGTGTCCGCGGTCTCCTCGGCGCCGTCGCCGCAGCTGACCGGCGAGGACCTGCCGACGCCGCGGGGATCGAAGGTCACCACGTCGTAGCCGTTGGTCAGGCCCATGAAGTCCTTGCCGCCGAAGGCGAGTTGAGCCACGCCCGCGCCGCCGGGGCCGCCGAAGTTCAGCAGCACCGAGCCCCTGGACTTCCCCGTGGCGCGATAGCGGGCGAGGGCCAGGTCGAGCGTGCCCGTCTCCGGGTGGGCGTAGTCGAGGGGGACGGTGACCTTTCCGCACTGCAGGTCCTTGGGCGTCTCGGCGCCTTCGCACCTCGTCCAGTCCACCTTCTGCCGGTAGAACCGCGTCAGGTCGGGTTCGTCGCCGTCCGCCGCCACCGCCGGCAGCCCCGCGCCCAGCAGCGCGAGTCCGACGGCGCCGGTGACCGCGCAGCGCCGCAGCGTGCCCCGCTTCGACAGCTTGACCCGCATCGATGCCTCCAGAGACGCCCGGGACGGCGCCTTCGATCACGATAAGCGGTGACCGTGGGCCGCGCCCGTGGGCGGGCGGGGCCGCGCGATGTGCCGTACCCTGCACCCCTTGCCGATGGTTGAGGCGGTTTCGTCACTAGTTCGATAACCGTGCCGCTCGATGGGGTGAAAGGCCGATAAGCCATAACTCGGATGGTTCGCCTGCGTTTTATCCGGTGCGGGCGAGCGCCCGCGTCCATGTCTGGAAGGCAGGGAACCTATGAGACGGGTTACCCGAAACGGTGTGATGGCCGTCGCCGCCGCCTCCGGCGCGCTGGCGGTGACCATGCCCGCGCAGGCCGACTCCGCGGTGGACGGCACCGCGGCCGGCTCGCCCGGTCTGATCTCCGGCAACACCGTCCAGCTCCCGGTGCACGTCCCGGTGAACGTGTGCGGGAACACCGTGAACGTGGTGGGAGTGCTCAACCCGGCCGCGGGCAACACCTGCGCCAACGAGAGCACTGGCGACGACCGCGCGGCGCCCGGCGGAGCGTCCGCCGAGGGCGGCGGAAAGGATTCACCGGGGGTGCTCTCCGGCAACGGCGTCCAGCTGCCGGTCGATCTCCCGGTGAACGTCAGCGGCAACAGCGTGAACGTGGTCGGCATCGGCAACGCGGCCGTCGGCAACGAGTCCGTGAACACCTCCGGCGACCGCCCCGACCGCCCCGCCGAGCCCACCCCCGAACCGCCCGCACCCCCCAAGAACCGCCCCGCCCCGAGGCCCGTGCCCCGGGTGCCGGAGGGACCCGACACCTCCCTCGCGCACACGGGAGCCGACCACACCGTCCCCGCGGTCGCGGGCGCCGCTGCCCTGATCCTCGGCGGCGCCGCCCTCCACCGGCGTTTCCGCCCCCGCGCGACGCGCTGACACTCCGCAGCGCCGAGCACGGACGGAAGGCCCCACCGGATACTCCCCCCGACCGGTGGGGCCTCCGCCGTCCGCGCCGCCGGCCCGCCCCCGGTCAACCCTCAGGCCACCACCCCCGTGAGCAGCACCATCCCGGAGTCCCCGTAATCCGGCAGAGTCGGGTCCGCGTCGATGCGGGTGACCGACAACTCCCGGGTCAGTGGCGCGAAGACGCGCGTGACGACCTCCGGATCCACCGGGCAGCCGGGCCAGCGCGAGGCCGGGCCGATGCGGTACGTCGGCATGTTCTCCATGAACGCCGCGACGACGTAGCCGCCCGGCGCCGCACAGCGGACGAAGGCCCGGCAGAAGGCGGCGAACTCCCCGGCGTCCTCGGTGGCGCCCTCCGCGACGAAGTGCATCGACGCCAGCCCGTACCCGCCCGGCGGCAGCCGGCGGACGTCCGCGTGCTCGACGCGCACCCGCGCCAGCCCCCCGGCCGGGGTCGCGGGCAGCGCCGGGTTGAGCCGCCGGCACAAGGCGTGGAACGGCAGCCAACTGGCGTCGGGACCTTCGAGGATCTGCCGCTCCAGATACGCGACGTTGCCCGCGCCCGCCTCCACGGCGTCGATCCGGCGGCACGCGGCGGCGGCGAGCAGCAGCGGATACAGATTCGGACCCGCCCCGAACTCCACCGCACGCACAACGGAGTCGGGCGCGAGCCGCCGGTAGAACGCCGAGTGATGGGCGATGACCGCCGCGTCCGCCGGGTGCAACTCCCGGTAGTTATCGGCGAGATAGTCCGCCACCGGCCAACGGTCCCAGTCCACGTCGTCGTTGCGGGTCGTCATCGTCGCCCCGGCCGCGGCGCCGTCCGGTGCCGCAGCGGGAACCGCGCGGACAGCCGGGTCAGCGCGTCCGTCAGCCGGTCGATGTCGGCGTCGGAGTTGAGCGCCGTGATCTGGATGCGCACACCCACCCGGTCACGCGGGACCAGCGGATAGGCGGCGAGCGTCACATAGATGCCCTCGTCCCACAGGAACCGGGCGACCGCGTCCAGGTCGCCGGCGTTCGCCAGCGGGATCTCCAGGATGGGCAGCCGGCCGTCGTTGGGGGTGAACACGTCCAGGGCGGCCAGATGGTCCACGACCCGGGCCGTCTTGCGGTACAGATCGGCGCGCAGGGCGTCCCCGCGACGGTCGTTGACGTCCAGCCCGGCCAGCGCCGTGGCCAGGGAGGCCGTGGGTGACGGGCCCGAGTACAGATACGGTGCCGCCGCCGTCTTCATCCGGTTCTTCAGCTCGGTGGGCAGCGCGACGAACGCCAGCAGCGAGGAGTACGCCTTGGAGAAGCCGCCGACGAGCACGATCCCGTCGTAGGTCTCACCGGTGTGCCGCACCACGCTGTTGCCGCGCGAACCGTACGGGCACGGCTCGCCCGGTCCGCGCTGCCCGATCACGCCGAAGCCGTGCGCGTCGTCGACGTACAAGGTGGCGCCCCGGCGGCGGCACACGGCGGCCAGCGCCGGCAGGTCGCAGACGCTGCCGCTCATGCTGTTGACGCCGCCCAGGCACACCAGCCGGGGTGCGCCCGCGGGCGTCGCGGAGAGCAACGCGTCCAGTTCGTCGGGCCGTTCGGCGTGGAAGCGGCGCAGGGTGGCGCCCTGTCCGCGGGCGACCAGGCAGCCGTCGTAGACCGTGCGGTGGGCGGTCGCCTCGACGAAGACATGGCCCTGGTCGGCGAGGACGGGGATGACCGAGGCGTGGATGAGGGTCAGCGTCGGCAGCAGCAGGGTGTCGGGCGCGCCCAGCAGGTCCGTGAGCCGCTCCTCGATCTGCGGATACAGCCGCGGACTGCCCAGCAGCCGCGACCAGCTCGGATGCGTGCCCCAGCGGCGTACGGCGGGTTCGACGCGGTCGATGATCTCCGGGTCCCAGTCGAAGCCGAGGTAGTTGCAGGACGCGAAATCGATCAGCCAGTGGTCGCCGCAGCGCACATGCCGCCCGCGCACCTCGTCCAGCACGGCGTCGCTCATCGGGCTGGTGCGCCGCAGCCGGTCGAGGTCGCCCGGGCCGGTGTCCCGCGCCGACGGATCCGGCGGGGGCGTGTCGCGGGCCCGCGTGCCCAGGGCGCCGGTGTGCCGCCGCAGCACCCGCTCGCTCTGCTCCACGGTCATCGGCCGGGCGAACAGATAGCCCTGCCCGAACCGGCATCCCATGCCGGCCAGCAGATCCCGCTGCGCCGGGTCCTCGATGCCCTCGGCGATCACCTGGAGGCCGAGGGTGTCGGCGATGCGCACGATACCCTCGACCAGCGCCACCTGCTGGGCGTCGCGCGGGATGTCGTCGATGAACGTCTTGTCGATCTTCAGGACGTCGATGGGGAAGTCCCGCAGATAGCGCAGCGAGGAGAACCCGGTGCCGAAGTCGTCGACCGCGATGTGCACGCCCAGGTCCTTCAGGGCGTGCAGCATGCCCTGGATCTGCGCGTCGCGCCGCAGCAGCACCGTCTCGGTGAGCTCCAGCTGGAGGCTTCCGGGGGCCAGCCCGGGCGTGCGCAGCGCCCGGTCGACCTGGTCCAGGAACCCGGTGTCACGGAACTGGCGGGCGGAGACGTTCACACTCACGTAGGGCGGCCCACCCGCCGGGACCAGCCGTTGCAGGCCCGCGATGTCCTGTACCGCGTTGCGCAGGACCCACGCACCGAGGACGGCGATGTGCCCGGTCTCCTCGGCCAGCGTGATGAACTGCTCCGGCTGCACGGGCCGGCGCGGGGCGTGCGGCCAGCGCACCAGCGCCTCGAAGCCGACGACGTCGCCCGCGGTGATGTCCACGACCGGCTGGTAGCGCAGCGCGAACTCCTCGCCGGAGATCGCCCGGGCCAGCCGGCTCTGCAGATCGTGCCGCTCGACCATGCGGGTGTGCAGCAGCGGCTGGAAGCGCCGCCACTGCCGTTTCCCGGCCGCCTTCGCCGCGTACAGCGCGAGGTCGGCATGGCTCAGCAGTTCCTCCGCGTCCGTGCTGTCCCGGGCGGTGGCGACGCCCACGCTGGCGGAAACCGTCACCGACTCCTCGGCCAGCGCGAACGGCCGGGACAGCGCCTGGATCACCTGCGCCGCCAGCAGCTCCGCGTCCAGCGGTTCCCGCGCGTCCTCCATCAGCACGGCGAACTCGTCGCCGCCGAGGCGGGCCGCGGTGTCGCTGCGCCGCAGCGTGTGCGACAGCCGGTCGCCGACGGCCATCAGCAGATGGTCGCCCGCCGAGTGCCCGAGCATGTCGTTGACCTGCTTGAAGTCGTCCAGGTCGATGAAGAGCAGACAGGTCAGCGCCGACTCGCGGCGGCCGCGCAGCAGGGCGCGTTCGATGCGCTCCAGCAGCAGCGTCCGGTTGGGCAGACCGGTGAGGGAGTCGTGGAAGGCCCGCTGGGTCAGTTCGTGCTCCAGCCGCCGCTGCTCGGTCACGTCCCGCAGGGTGACGACCAGGCCGCCCACGGTGGGCTCGTTGCGGAAGTCGCTGCACCGCACCTCCACCTCGACGCGGCCCTCCCGGCGCCGCACCCACCAGTGGTCGTGGCTCGGCCGGGATCCGTTTTGCCGCACGGAGGCCAGGGTCCGGGCCGCCCGCTGCCGGTCCCCGGGGTCCACCAGCTCCGGCAGGGAGCTGCCGGCCAGGTCCGCGGTGCCGAACACGGAGGCCGACGACGGACTGGCGTACCGGACGGTGTCGTCGTCCTCCACGATCAGGATCACGTCGGAGGTGTTGCGCACGAGCGTGCGGAAGTACGCCTCGCTCTCCCGGCGCACGACCTCCTGGCGCAGCACCACCCGCTCCAGCGCGAGCCCCGCGTGGGAGGCGAGGATCTCCAGAGATCCGCGGGTCTCGGTGAGCGGCCCGACCGGCCCGGCCACGAGCAGCACGCCGGCGGCAGGCCCGGCCGGACGGTCGGGCTGGGCGGTGGTGCACACCATGACGTCCGGCTGATCGCCCAGCCGGGCGGCGATGTCCGGGCCGAGTGCGTCGGCGGTCGTCAGGTGCGTGTGGTGCAGGACCGGGTCCCGCGCCTGCTCGGCGGGCAGCAGCAGGGTCTGATGGGGGACGCCGGCGCCGAGCAGCGTGCGCACGGCCCGCTCGCAGGAGCGCGCCACGTCCGCCGGCCGGGCCGCGGCGACCAGCGAGGCGGCGGCGCCGCGCAGCGCCAGCTCCCGGGCCACCACCCTGCGGTGGGCCACCACCATGCCCGCCAGACGCACGATGACCAGCAGGAACAGCAGGCCGGAGAAGGCGGCGAGCACACCGGCGCTGTGGGCGGGGCCGGTCACCGCCTCGTACAGCAGGATCCCGGGCGCGATGAGGGTGGCCGCGGCGAGCAGCGCGAGCCGGCGCGGCGGCGGCAGCAGCGACTCGCGGGCGGACACGGACGCGGTCAGCTCGACCATGGCCGGGTGCAGCGCGGCCAGGCCCCAGGCCGTGTAGAAGACGATCCAGCCCGCGTCGAGCAGCGTTCCCGCCTGCCACATCTCGTTGAGCTGGAGGATGCCGTAGGCGATGTCGAAGCAGAGCAGCGTCAGCGTGCCGAGGACCAGGAGCTGTACCGCGGGGTTGTGGCCGCTGATCGGGGCGGGGGTGAGCAGCCGGGCCAGCAGGGCCAGGACGAGGACGTCGCCGAGCGGGTAGGCGATGCTGATCGCCCGCTGCTGCCAGGTCAGCCCCTCCAACTGTGTCAGCGGCTGCACCAGATACAGCCACACGGGCAGGGCCAGCCCCGCGGTGAGGATGATCGCGTCCAGCAGGCTGGGCAGATCGTGGCCGGCCCAGCGGTAGCGCACCAGGCCGGACAGACCGACGGCGAACAGCGGATAGGTGGCGAGGTAGCAGGCGTCGGCGGGGGAGGGGAACGGGTTGGAGGCGTGGAAGTACTCCTCCATGACGTTGTAGTACGTGTCGCCCGCGACGAAGGTCAGCAGACCGGCCGCGAGCACCCACCAGGGCCAGCGGTGGGCGGGCCGGTGCAGCCGGGTCCCGGCCAGGACGGCGGCGACCCCCAGCAGGCCGATCACGGCCCAGACCGGGGTCCGGGCAGCGGGGACCGTGAGGTAGACGACCGTGGCGACGGCGACCAGCGTGAGCAGAGCGGCCGTCAGCCGCTGCGCCGGCAGCAAGGGCATGCACCTCCCCCGCGGGAGGAACCCGGCCGTCCACCTGGTTCGGTCCATTTCCGATCCTAGGCATCGCAGGTCAGCCCCTGCATCTCGGACGGACGGCGCCCGCGGCTCAGCCCTGGCGGTGATGGAAACGCAGGTGCAGGGCCCGTACCTCCTCCGCCAGTTCGGGCACCGGCCCCTCCACCACAACGCCGGGCGCGACGTCGTTGACCGCCAGTGTGCGCACCGGCGGCTCGGGCACCCCCAACTCCGCGAGCCATGCACCGAGTTGCTGGGAGGAGGCGACGTAGACGATGCGGCCGAGGCCGACCCAGGCGTGCGCGGCGGCGCACATGGGGCAGTGCTCGCCGGACGTGTACACCGTTGCCGCCGCCCGTTCCTCGGGGCCGAGATGCTCCGCCGACCAGCGGGCCAGCTCGAACTCGGGGTGCCGGGTGCGGTCGCCGGAGGCCACCCGGTTGCGGTCCTCGGCCAGCACCGTGCCGTCCGCCCCCACGAGCACCGAACCGAACGGCTCGTCCCCGGCCTCCAGTCCCGCGGCCGCCAGCTCCACGCACCGGCGCAGATACGGCAGTTCGGAGTCCTTCACGACCATGGCGTACGACCCTCTCTCGCGACGTGATCTTCCCCCGCACCCTACGTGCGCCGCCGCCCGGGCGGAAAGGCGAGCGCCACGGTGACGAGGGCCGCCGCGACCAGCGGCAGAGCCGTCCAGGGCAGCGCACCGGCGCCCAGGCGGTCCAGGGCGAGACCGCCGGTGAACGAACCGGCCGCGATGCCCGCGTTGTACACGGTGGTCTGCAAGGAGGTGGCCACGTCGGCGTGCACCGGCCCGGAGGCGTCGACCAGGGCGGTCTGGATGAGCGTGGGCGCCCCGCCGAACGCCATGCCCCACAGGGCGACGGCGGTGAGCAGCACACCGGGCGTACGGGCGTACAGGCCGAGCGCGAGCATCACCGCCGCACACACCGCGAGCGCGGCGAGCAGGGCGGGCCGCAGGTGCCGGTCGACGACCAGGCCGGTCACCCAGATCCCGGCGACCGTGGCCGTCCCGAACACCAGCAGCACCAGGCCGGTCCGGCCGAACCCGGCGTGCGCCGCGAACGGGGCCGCGTAGGTGTACAGCACCTGATGGCCGACCAGCAGGAACAGCGTGACCGACAGGACGGGCAGGATCCCCGGCAGCGCGGCCACCCGGACCACCGGCAGCCGCGCGCCGGGCGCCTCCCCGGGGAAGCCGGGCACCCGCCACCGCACCCAGCCGGCCAGCACGACGGCGAGCGCGGCGAGGACGGCGAAGGCCGCACGCCAGCCGACGACCTCGGCCAGCCAGGTCCCGGCGGGCACACCCAGCGCCAGCGCGAGCGTGATCCCGGCGAGCACGACGGCGATCGCCCGCCCGCGCCGCTCGACGGGCACCATCCGGGCCGCGTACCCGGCCAGCATCGCCCACAGCACACCCCCCATCAGCCCGGCCGCGAGCCGGGCGGCGAAGGTCAGCGGGTACGACGGGGACAGCGCCACCACCGCGTTGCTCGCCGCGAACCCCAGCAGCGAGCCCATGAGGACCGGGCGACGCGGCAGCCCGCGCAGCACAGCCGTGAGCGGGATCGCGCCCACGAAGGAGGCGAGCGCGTAGCCGGTCACCAGGAAACCGACGCGCGCCTCGGACACACCGAGGGCCGGCGCCATACGGGGCAGCAGGCCCGCGGGCAGCAACTCGGTCAGGACGGCCGTGAACGCGGCGGTGGTCAGGGCGAGCAGCCCGGACCACGGTAGCGTCCGGGGCCCGGACAGGGCGGTGCCCTTGGCCAGGGACGAGGTGGACATGCGACCATGCTCGAACCTTCACATCAGTGTGAAGGCAAGGCCGACCCGGAAGACCGTCATGAAGATCGGCGAACTCTCCCGCCGCACCACCGTCCCCACCCGCCTGCTGCGCTACTACGAGGACCAGGGCCTCCTGCGCCCCGGCCGCGCCGCCAACGGCTACCGCGACTACGACGAGCAGGCCGTCCGGGACGTCCAGCAGATCCGCGGGCTGCTCGACTCGGGCCTGACCACGGAGATGATCCGGGCGATCCTGCCCTACCTCTCCGGCCCCGAGGAGATCCTGCTGCCCGCCGAGTGCCTGACGCCGGAGACGGCCGCCCTGCTGGAGGGCCACATCGACCGCATCCAGGCCCGCATCGACTGCCTGGCCCGCAACCGCGACCGGCTGCGCGCCTACCTGGCCGCGGTGCGGCCGTCGTAAAGCCGTTGCCGGTGTCGCGGCCGGCTGCTGGAGTGGGGCGCATGGATCATGCCGCGGTACTCGCCCTGTACGACCGGGACATGCGCGAAGGCGCGCGGCCGGACGGCCCCGACGCACGCGTCGAGCGGGCCGGGCGGGTCGTCCGCCAGGTCGCCGGCCCGCAGGGCTGGAACGGCGTCGTCTGGTCCGGCCTGGACGAGTCGGGCGCGGATGCGGCGATCGCCGAGCAGATCGCGTTCTTCGCCGGGCGCGGCCAGGGCTTCGAGTGGAAGCTCTACGGCCACGACCAGCCGCTGGACCTCGGGCGGCGGCTCGTCGCGGCCGGCTTCGCGGCCGAGCCGGAGGAGACCCTGATGGTCGCCGAGGCCGCCGCTCAGGCCGCCGACGTGGAACTGCCGGACGGCATCCGGGTCGTGGCCGTGACCGACACGGCGGGCGTGGACCTCGTGGCGGACGTCCACGAGCGGGCGTTCGGCACGGACGCCTCCCGGCTGCGGCACCAGATGCTCGCCCGGCTCGCCGCCGACCCGGACACCGTCGTCGCGGTGGTCGCCCTCGCCGGTGACACACCGGTGAGCTCGGCCCGGATGGAGCTGGTGCCCGGCACCCGGTTCGCCGGACTGTGGGGCGGTGGCACGGTCGAGGGGTGGCGCGGACGCGGCATCTACCGGGCGCTCGTCGCCCACCGCGCGCGTGCCGCCGCCGACCGCGGCTACCGCTACCTCCAGGTCGACGCCTCCGACCTGAGCCGCCCGATCCTCGAACGCCTGGGCTTCGCACCGCTGACGACCACGACGCCGTACGTGTACGAATGACCAGGTCGGCCGAGCACGGTTCACCGGGCGGCCCCCTTGCCCTGCCGCCTCCGGCATCCGTCGTGCAGCGGGGTCACGGGCAGAATGGACGCGTGTCGCCTCTCGCTCAGACCCGTTTCCGGCTGCCTCGTGGGGCCCGCGCCGACGCCGTACTGGCTCTGGGGACGTTCGTGCTGGTGGCGATCGCCGAAGGACAGCGGTTGCGGGACGGCGAGGGCTCGGCGCTCTCGCTGTCGGTGTCCTGGCTGCTGATTGCCGCGGTGTGCGGCGCGCTGTTCTTCCGGCGTCAAGTGCCGGTGGCGGTGGGCTGGTTCACGGCGCTGGCCACCGGGGGCTACTACGTGCTCAGTGCCGTCGACGGGCCCTTGGTCCTGGTTCCGATCGTGGCGTTGTACGCCATCGCGGCCCAGGGCCGGATGCAGGCGGCCGTCGCCATCGCGGCGGCGATGGTGATCGGCGTCGGTGTGGGCGCCCTCATGACCGACAGCGACGTCACGGGTACGGCGGTGTTCATGCTCACCGGCTGGCTGGTCGCCGTGGTGGCTCTGGGCAGTGTGCGGCACGGCCGGGTGGCCTACGCCGAGGAGGAGGCACGGCTGCGGGCGACCGAGGAACGGCTGCGCATCGCCCGCGAGTTGCACGACGTGATCGGGCACAACATCTCGATGATCAACGTGCAGTCGGGTGCGGCCCTGCACCGCCTGAAGAAGGATCCCGCGCAGGCCGAGGCGGCGCTGAGCGCCATCAAGGCGGGCAGCCGGGAGACCTTGCAGGAGCTGCGGGCCACCCTCGACGTGCTCCGCCGGGTCGACGAGGACGCGCCCAGGGCCCCGGCGCCGAGCCTGGCCCGGGCGGACGCACTGGTCGCCTCGGCGAAACTCGCGGGGCTCGCGGTGCGGGTCGAGCGGATCGGCGCCGAGCGCGCGCTGCCCGCGCGGGTCGACCTGGCGGCGTACCGGATCGTGCAGGAGTCCCTGACCAATGCGGCTCGGCACAGCGGCGCCGGACAGGTCACGCTCCGGCTCGCCTACGGAGACCGTGAGCTGACGGTCACGGTCGAGGACGACGGCCTGGGCGGGGCGGCCCGCCCCGCCCAGGCGGGCGGCGGCAGCGGCGTTGCCGGCATGACCGAGCGGGCGCGGGCCTTGGGCGGCGAGCTGACCGCGGGCCCACGGCCGGAAGGCGGATTCGCGGTGCGGGCCCGGCTACCGTACGGGATCACACAAGAGCCGATGGAGCGGGGAGACCGATGATCAGGGTCCTGCTGGCGGACGACCACTGGCTGGTCCGGGCCGGATTCCGGTCGGTCCTGGACGATGAGGACGACATCGAGGTGGTGGGCGAGGCGGTCGACGGGCAGACCGCCGTCTCCGCCTGCCACGACCTGAATCCGGACGTGGTGCTGATGGACATCCGGATGCCGGGGATGGACGGTCTGGACGCCACCCAGGTGATCACCGAGGACGAGCGGCTGGCGTCGGTGAAGGTGGTCATCCTGACGACCTTCGATCTGGACGACTACGTGTACGGGGCGCTGCGCGCCGGGGCGACGGGCTTCCTGGTGAAGGACACCGAGCCGGAGCAACTGCTCCACGCGGTACGGGTCGCCGCCCGGGGCGATGCGCTGATCAGCCCGTCGGTCACCCGCCGGCTCATCGCCGACTTCGCGACCCGGGTGAAGCGCCCGCAGCCGGATCCCCGGCTCGACGTGCTCACCGAGCGGGAACGCGAGGTCATGCAACTGGTGGCCGCGGGGCTGACGAACGACGAGATCGCCGAGCGGCTGGTGCTGCAACACTCGACGGCGAAGACGCACGTCAGCCGCATCCTGACGAAGCTCGGCGCACGGGACAGGTCACAGCTCGTGGTGCTGGCGTACGAGTCGGGCATGGTCAGCCCCGGTTGGCTGGGGGACTAGCCGGCCCGGCCGACCGCCCTGCGATGACCCCCTGACGCCGTTCTACTTCGCGGGTACCGCCTCGCCTACATCCGCCGAGGTACGCCCTGTGTCATCCCGGGGCCGACGATTTCGGCAGTGCCCCGCGTGCACGATCAGGGCCATGAACGCACCTTCCTCTCCCGGACGGGTCACGACCGCGTTTGTCGGCGCGCTCGTCGGAGCCGCCGCCGGGATTCTGCTGGTCTCGGCTGCCGGGGCCCTCGCTCTGGAGATCGACGGCGTGTTCGCCGTCCCTGCCATCGGCGTGCCCGCGTTGTGCGGCGCCGTGGTGGGCGCGTTCGTCATGCCCGGTCACTCACGCTCGAATCAGAGGTAGTCACCATGTCTCCAACTCGCGGGGTATCCGCGCCCGTTGCCCCACCCGCACCGCCCGGCCGACGCGCGAAGACCCGCGTCGGCCGGTTCGGCGCCCTGGCAGGCTGGGCGCAGCGTCACCGTTGGGCGGCCCTGCTGATGTGGCTGGCCGTTCTGGCCGCCGTCACTTTGGGTTCGCAGGCCGCGGGCTCCGCGTACAAGAACAACTTCGCGCTGCCGGGCACCGATTCGCAGACCGCCACCGACCTGTTCACGCAGCACGGTTCCGATCAGGCCGGGGACAGCGTCGACATCGTGCTCAAGGATCCCGGGGGCATCGACCGGCCCAAGGCCGCCGTGGAGAAGATGCTCGCCGAGGTCGAGCGGCTGCCGGGCGTCGCCGAGGTGCGCAGCCCGTACGCCGATGCCTCCGCCGTGTCCGAGGACGGCACGATCGGCTATGCCACCGTCACGCTCGACGGCAAGGCCGAATCCGTACCCAAGGAGGAGATCACCGGGATCATCGACACCGCCCGGGGTGCCGAGTCGGGCGATCTCCAGGTCGAAGTCGGTGGCGAGGCCGTGCGCGGCGCGGAGGAGAAGGGCAGTCCTACCGCCGAACTCGCCGGCATCGTGGCCGCCCTGGTCATCCTCGGACTGCTCTTCGGCTCCCTGGTCGCGGCCGCCGTGCCGCTGATCACCGCGCTCTTCGCGGTGGGCTCCGCGCTCGGGTTGATCGTTCTTGCCTCGCACGTCTTCACCATCGCCGACTTCACCCCGCCCATCACGATGCTCGTCGGGCTCGGTGTCGGCGTGGACTACGCCCTGCTGATCTTCTACCGGTACAGGCAGGAACTCACCGACGGTGCCCAACCGGCCGAGGCCGGCCGCAAGGCCCTGGACGCCGCCGGCCGTACGGTCTTCTTTGCCGGCTGCACGGTGATCATCGCCCTCCTCGGCCTGGTCGCACTCGGCCTCGGCTCACTGCAGGGCGTGGCCCTCGCCCTGGCCCTGACCGTGCTGACCACGATGGCCGCCTCGCTGGTCCTGCTGCCCGCGCTGCTGGCGCTCTTCGGCCGGCGCATCCAACGCCATGTGCTCAAGCACGCGGCCAGGACCGAGGCCAAGGGCAGGGCCGAAGGCCGGCGCTGGAGGGCGCTGGCCGCGGCGGTGCAGCGTCGGCCGCTGCCGGCTCTCCTGGCCGCCACCATCGCCCTGCTGGCCCTGTCCGCACCGGCTCTGGGCATGCGGCTCGGCTTCGCCGACGCGGGCAACGACCCGAAGGCCACGACCTCCCGGCAGGCGTACGACCTGCTCGCCGAAGGCTTCGGCCCGGGCTTCAACGGCCCCCTTGTCGTCCTGGCGCAGGGCGACGAGGCCGCGGGCAAGGCGGTGCAGTCCACCCTGGCCCGGACCGAGGGCGTGGCCGCGGCCAGCCCTGCGATGCCCTCGGAGGACGGCGCCCTGTCCACCGTGATCGTCTATCCCAGGACGTCGCCTCAGGACGAGGGCACCGCCGACCTCGTCCACCATCTGCGCGAGGACGTGGCCCCCGGGCTGGAGCGCGAGACCGGTGCCAAGGTCCTGGTCGGTGGGGCCACCGCCGCCTCCCAGGACTTCTCGGAGACCGTCTCCCGGCGGATGCCGCTCTTCGTCGCCGTCGTGGTCGGCCTGTCGTCCCTGCTCCTGATGATGGTCTTCCGGTCGGTCCTGATTCCCCTCAAGGCAGCGCTGCTGAACCTGATCTCGATCACCGCGGCGCTCGGCGCGATGACCCTGGTGTTCCAGCACGGCCTGTTCGGGGTGCAGCCCGGTCCGATCGAAGCGTTCCTCCCCGTCCTGATCTTCGCGATCGTGTTCGGGCTCTCCATGGACTACGAGGTCTTCCTCGTCGGGCGCATGCACGAGGAGTGGGAGCGTACGAAGGATCATTCCCTCGCGGTACGGGAAGGACTGGCCTCCACCGGCAAGGTGATCACCGCGGCCGGAGCCATCATGATCGTCGTGTTCGGCGCCTTCGTCCTCAGTGCTGACCGGATGCTCCAGGAGTTCGGCCTGGGCCTTGCGGTGGCGATCCTGATGGACGCGCTGGTCATCCGCTGCCTGATGGTCCCGGCCATCATGCAGCTGCTCGGCAAGTGGGCCTGGTGGCTGCCCGCCCCGCTGGCCCGGCTGCTGCCCAAGGTGACACTGGAAGGCCCCGCGGACAGTCCGCCGTCGAGCGAAGCGTCACCAGCCCGCCATTGCTAACCCCTATCCATGGAGTTATAGTCTCTAACGAAAGCGAGTTGAAGTAACCACTTCGAGAAGGAGTCAGTCATGACCCTGCACGTCGTCCTCGGCTCGGGCCCCGCCGGAACCGCACTCGCCCGTGAACTCGCCCGCCGCGGCCACTCCGTGCGCCTCGTCGACCGCAAGGGGCAAGGGCCCGCGCCCGACGGCGTGCAGCGCTTCGCCGCCGACGTCTCCACGGCCGAGGGCGCACGGGCGGCCGTCGCCGGTGCCGCCGTGGTCCACCACTGCGTCAACGTCGGCTATCACCTCCAGGTCGAGGCGATGCCCCGCATACAGGAGGCCGTCCTCGGGGCCGTCGAAGCCGTCGGCGCCCGGCTCGTCGTGCTCGACACCCTCTACCCGTACGGCGAGACCGGGGGAGCGGTGATGACGGAGGACTCCCCGTGGAACGCCACCACCCGCAAGGGCCGGATGCGCGCCGAACTCGACGGGAAGTACCTCGCCGCGCACCGCGAGGGCCGCGTCCGGGTGGTCCTCGGCCGCTCCGCCGACTTCGTCGGCCCCGGCGTGCTCAGCTCCACCCTCGGCGCCGCCGTCTTCCCGGCCGCGCTCACCGGCGGCGAGGTCCCGGGCCTCGGTGACATCGACCTGCCGCACAGCTACACCAACATCGAGGACGTGGCCGCCGGTCTCGCCACCCTCGGCGAACACCCGGAGGGCGACGGCCGCGTCTGGCACCTGCCGACCGCGCCCGCCGTCAGCACCCGCGAGATCCTCACGATGATCGAGCGGCGGGTGGGCCGCCCGCTGAAGATCGTGCCCGTGCCCGAGGCCCGCCCCTTCGGCCCGTTCGACGAGGAGTTCATGGCCGAGTACGCGGAGATGTTCTACCAGCACACCGAGCCCCAGATCATGGACTCCTCGGCCTTCGAGCAGGCCTTCGGCGCGGCCCCCGTGCCGCTCCAGGAGACCATCGACGCCACCGTCGCCTGGTACGCGGAGTGGCTCGGCCGGCAGTGACCGGCGCGGTCACGCCGGGGATGTCACATCCGGGCCCACCGCATCCGTCGCATTGTCATGACGACGAACGAGAAGAGCCAGAGCATCCTCCTCGCGGGCGCAAGCGGCGTTCTCGGCCGGCACGTCGCCCGCGCCCTGACCGAGGCCGGTCACCAGGTCACCGGCCTCGGCCGCGGACAGGGCAACGGCATCCGCGCCGACCTGATGGACCGCGACGCCCTGCTGCGCGCCGTGGACGGCCATCGCTTCGACACGGTGATCCACGCCGCGACCGCCCTGCACAAGGCGCCCATGCGCCACCGTGGCATGCGCGCCACCAACGCGCTGCGCATCGCCGGCACCGCCCACCTCGTCGAGGCCGCCCAGATCACCGGAGCCCGCCGCTTCGTGACGGAGTCCATGGTCTTCGGATACGGCTACGGCGACCACGGCGCCCGCGCACTCACCGAGGACGACCCCTTCGGCCCGCGCGGCAGCTCCCCGGAGCTGGAGCAGCACGTCGGAGCCATGCGCACCAAGGAACAACTCACCTTCGAAACCCCGGGACTTGAGGGCATCGCCCTGCGCTTCGCCCTCTTCTACGGCCCCGGCGGCACCGATGCCCTCATCGCCATGCTGCGCAAGCGGCAACTGCCCGTCCCCGACGACCACGGACGCGTCCTGCCATGGATCGAACTCACCGACGCCGCCCGCGCGGTCGTCGCCGCCGTCGAACACGGCCGCCCCGGACAGGCCTACAACATCGCCGACCGCACACCGCTCGGCTTCCGCGCCCATGTCCTCGCCGTGGCCGAGGAGTTCGGACTGCCGAAGCCGATGACCGTACCGCTGTGGCTGATGCGGCCCATGTCCTACGCCCACACGGTGATGTCGACGAACCTGCGGGTCTCGACGGACAAGGCCGAACGGGAACTGGGCTGGTCGCCCGTACATCCGGCCGCGCGGGACGGGCTCGCGGCGATGCGGGCCGGGGCCCGCTGACCGCGTGTGCCCAACGGGGGCCGTACGGACCTGGGTTGAAGGGCCGTTCGGCCCACGGTGAGCGGCGCCGACCGCTGCGATTCTGATGATGTGGGGAGCCGCCAACCCCGGGGGGAACTGCCTCCCGTGCGCCCGAACTCCCGCTCGGGTGGCGCACGGTGCAGGCGGCAGGCCCGCCGTACGCGAGGGGAGCTGCGTCGGCGGGCCTGGACCCCCGGGGTGGGCACCGCGCTCAGAGGTCGAGCTGGTGCTCCACCGCGCGGTGCGTGGGCTCGTATCCGAGGGAGTCGTTGAGGGCGCGCATGGGCGCGTTGCTGTCCGCGGTGTCGGTGAGCAACCCGGCCAGTTCCGGGTGACGTTCACGGGCCCGGAGGATCGAGGTCGCCTTCATCCAGCGGGCCAGGCCACGACCGCGGTGTGCGCGCAGCACGGCCGTGCCGTAGTGCTGGGCGTCCCCGAGTCCGTCGCCGGGCACGACGAGTTCGGAGAACCCGACGACCGAGCCGTCCTCCTCGGCCACCACGGCGACGGTGTGCAGCAGTTCCCCGCGCGCCGCGACCGCCTCGGCCGCCGCGACCACCCGGTCCACGTCCCAGGCGACCGTCCCGTAGTCGGTTTCCTCCATCGGCATGTCGTCCATCGCGGACCGTGAGCCGGCGTAGGACTGGGCGAGGGACGCGGGCACGGTGCCGTCCCACTCGACGATCCGGTACCCGGGAACCGCCTTGTGGGCCACCGCCTCGACCCCCGTGAGATCCGCCCCCGGCAGCGGCAGCCTGGCGTACGTCAGTGCCAGCACCGGACGAAATCCGCGCGCCGTCAGGAACAGATCGGCGGGGGAGCCCTGTTCGGCCTGGGCGAGCACCGACCGCCGGCCCTCCGCCCGCGCCGCGGCCACGACGGCTTCCAGCAGCCGGCTGCCGACGCCCCGCCGCCGCTCGGTGCCGTGCACCGCTATCTCCACCTCGGCGAGATGCTCCTGGCCCTCCCGCGTGAACAGCCGCAGGAATGCCGAACCGACGGGCGCGCCCTCCGCTCCCGAGGCCAGCCAGGCCAGACGGCGACTGGAAGCACCGGGTTCGGGGTCGGCGAGAGGGGTGATGAGAAGGGACAACGTGACTCCGTCATGGTCGACTTGGGCGAGCGGCAGAGGCTAGCCCCCGCTGCCGGCGGACCGCAACGGAAATTGGGCCCGGGCGAGGAGGGGGAGGGACGGCGGCGTACCGCCCCTCCTCGGTGCCGCCCGCAGCCCTGCCCGGCGGGCGGCCTCAGCGTCGGCGCGCCCTGCTCCGGTCCAGCGCGGCGACGCCCAGCGCGGCCAGGCCGATCTGGATGAGCCACTCGCCCCAGTCGACACCCTCGGTGTCGGCCACGTCGACCGCATCGGCGACCGCCGTACCGATCAGCGCGGCCGCGATACCCACGAGAATCGTCAGCAGGATCCCGATGCGCTGACGGCCCGGGACGACGAGCCGCCCCAGCACACCGATGACGATGCCGATCACGATGGCACTGATGACGCCAGAGATCTCCATCTCTGCCCCTTTTCCTCAAGTCCCCCGCACCTGCGCGAGTGCCCACGGACGGCCCGAACAGTCCGTTCGGCTGCCACCACCGAGGCGTCAGCTCTTGACCGCCCCCAGCGTCAGGCCCGCCACGATGCGGCGCTGGAGGAGGAGGGTCAGGAGTACGACGGGGATGGAGTAGAGCGTGGCCAGGGCTGTCATCGAGCCCCACTGAAGACCGAACTGCGTCTGGAACTCGGCGATCACCAGGGGGGTGGTCTGCGCCTCGACCGCGGTGAGGAGGAGGGCGAAGAGGAACTCGTTCCACGAGGCCAGGAAGGCGAAGATGGCCGTGACAGCCATACCGCCGGACACGACGGGCACGACCACCCGGAGCATCGCCTCGAACCGGTTGCAGCCGTCTACCTTCGCGGCCTCCTCCAGCTCTCCGGGCACCGCCTCCAGGAAGCTCGTCATGAGCCAGATCGACAGCGGCAGGGACACGGTGGTGTGGGCCAGCGCCAGCCCGAAGGGGGTATCGGTCAGATGGAGCGTCTTCATCATGCCGACGAGCGGTACGCCGACGGCGACCGGCGGAACCATCCTGGTGACCAGCGCGGCGAGGACGAACACCCGCCCGGCGGGCGTACGGAAACGGGTGACGGCGTACGCGGCCGGCACGGCGAGGACCAGCGAGAGCACCGTGCTGATGGATGCCGTACTGATGCTGTTGACGAACGAGGCGAGCACCCCCGATTCCGAGAGGGCGGCCGAGTAGTTCTCCCAGCTCCAGCTCCAGCTGCGCGGCACGATGCTCGGCGGCACCGAGATCGCCTCGCTCGGGCTCTTGAAGGAGGTGAGGACGAGATACGCGAAGGGGAACGCGTAGAGCACGATCATGGCGGAGAGCAGGGCCCACAGCAGGGCGCGGGCCGTCGGCCGCCGGACTCGCGGACTGTTCACGCTCATGCCTTCCCGGGACGCCAGATGGTGGCGACCGCGATCAGGGCGACGGCCAGCATCGCCAGGAGGTACAGAGTGCCCATGGCCGATGCGAGACCGGGGTCGGCGAAGCGGACATTGGTGCGGTAGATCAGCAGGCTCAGGGTCTGCGAGGCGTTCTGCGGGCCGCCGTTGGTCTGGATGAGGATGACGTCGAAGGCGCGGGCCGCGTCGATGCCCCGCACGATGAGGGCCACGGCGATCACCGGCCGCAGCAGGGGCAGGATGATCCGCACCAGCATCTGGACCGGGCCCGCTCCGTCGAGGCGAGCCGCCTCCAGCACGTCGCCGGGCAGGTTCTGCAGGCCGGCGAAGAGCACGAGCGCCATGAAGGACGTCGTCAGCCAGATGTCGGGGAGGGCGACCGAGAACAGCACGATGTCGGGGTCGCTGAGCCAGCCGAGGTCGTCCGGATCGTCGATCACTCCGAGGCCGGTGAGCAGCTCGTTGACGATGCCGAAGTTGTCGATCATCAGAAAGCGCCAGAGCAGACCGGCGACCACCGGCGCGATCATGAGCGGATAGAGGAACACCGTGCGCAGGATCCGCGAGCGCTGCCCGAGGGCGTTGAACATCAGGGCGGCCGCCAGGCCGAGCAGGAACTCGGCGCTGACGACAAGGACGGTGTACAGCAGGGTGCGCAGTGAGGAACTGATGAACTCGTCGGACGCGAAGGCGTCCCGGTAGTTGCCAAGCCCCACGAACCGGCGCTCACCGGCCATCGGGGCGATGTCGTAGAAGCTGTCGACGACCAGGCGGGCCAACGGCCAGAGCACGAAGGCCGCGAAGAACAGCGCGGCCGGTGCCATCAGCAGGAGCGCGAACCGCGCGTCGGTCAGCCGCGCCCCCCGGCGCCGCCGCCTGGGGCCAGGGCGGGAGCCGACACCGTCGGACGGCGGGAGCACCGTCCGACGACGCACCCGCCTATCCGAGGAGACGCTCGACATCGGAGCGGGCCCCCTTCAGCAGTTCCGCGTAGTCGGCGCCCGGAGTCAGCGACTTCTGCAGGGTGGGCACCAGCACGGTGTCGACGATCTGCTGCCACTTCGGCGTCGCGGGGCGGGAGCGGGTGGCGGGTGCGGACAGGGTCTGCACCAGCGGCTTGAAGTGCTCGTAGCCGGGCTTGTCCTGGTACTCCTCGAAGGCCGAGGTACGGGCGGCGAGGCCGAGCGAGGACTGGATGCCGAGCGCGTTGTTGTCGTAGCAGAACTTGACGAACTCCGTTGCGAGGTCAGCCTTCTTGGTGGCCTCCGGCACCGACAGGTACCAGGGTCCCGGAACGCCGGCGATGCCCTGCGCGCCGGCGATCATGGGGGCCGCGCCGACCTTGCCGTGGACCGGCGAGTCCTTCGGGATCAGCGGGAAGGCGTGGGCCCAGAACCGCATCATCGCGGTCTTGCCCTGGTTGAACAGGTTCTGCGCCCCGCCCCAGTCGAGCTGCTTCGCGCCGGGCGGGCTGACCTTGGCCTTGTTGTTGAGGTCGCTGTAGAAGCGGAGCGCGTCCACGTGCTGCTGGTTGTCGATGATCACCTCACCCCGGTCGTCGAGGACCGCTCCGGGCGAGCCGGCCTGCAGTACATGGGCGAGCCACTCGGTCTCGACCGCGCCCTTCACGTCGGTGCCGTACATGCCCTCGCGAGTGAAGAAGGCCGCCGTGTCGGAGAACTGCTTCCAGTCCGTGGGCGGCGCGAGCGGATATCCGTACTCCTTCTCGAAGGCCCTTCGTTCCTTGGGGTCCTCGAACAGGTCCGTGCGGTAGAACAGGATCTCGGCGTTGGTCCAGGCGGGCATTCCCAGGTAGGTGCCCTTGACCTGGGCGCCCTGGACGAGGGAGGGGAACAGGTCCTTCTTGACGTCCGCGGTGAACAGTTCGTCGAGGGGGCGCAGGACGCCTCCGGCGAACGCCGGCAGCCAGATCGCGTCGAGGGCGGCGACGTCGAAGCTCACCGCTCCTGAACTGAAGTCGCTGGAGAGCCGGTTGAACAGCCCGTCGTAGGGGAGTTCGACGAAGGTCACCGAAGTGCCGGTCTTCTTCTTGAACAGCGCGGCGGTCTTCAGCAGTTCCTGCTTGCCACCGGCCTCGCACAGCACCCGAAGCGACCCGGAGCCGTCCGAGGAGTCGCCCGAGCCGCCGGCGCCGCAGGCCGTGGAGGTCAGCAGGCCCAGCCCGGCAAGCCCGCCGAGCCTCAGTATGTTCCGGCGCGGCAGGCCCGCGGCGCCAGGTGTGGTGTTCCCGTTCTGCATGACTTGCTCCCCATCGGGTTGAACATTCCGGGTCGAACGTCGGTTGTGGATGTGCGGGCGTCTTGGGCGTGCGTGCGGAATCAGGGCGTGGCGCGGAAGGTGTGGTTCGTTGTGTCGGCCTGGAATTCGGCGGCCGTGGCGCTGTCCAGAACCTTTGTCGCGGTGGTCGTGGAGGCCAGCAGCACCGACTTGGCCGCGATATTCGTGACGGCCCGGTTGTTCGAGATGTGGTTCGCGTCCCCGGATTCGACGCGGACGATCACCGGTGTCGCCCCCGAGGGCGTGATCGAGCCGGACGCCACATTGAAGGCGAAGAAGTTGGTGGAGACCATGTTGTTGTCACCACGCAGGTGGATCAGCCCGTACCGGTCGTCCTTGCCGTTGTTGTACGACTGCATGGGCGGCCAGGGCTCCGCCTCGCGCCGGAAGTGGTTGCCGCTGATCAGGTTCTCCTTGTTGACGCCCTCGAAGTCGATCATTCCGGGGTAGAAGGAGTGCAGGCGATTCGCGGTGATCGACGACCGGTCGACGTTCTTGAAGTGGACGGAGCTTCTGCCGCGCGGAAAGATGTTGTTTCCGGTGATCAGCAGGCCCTGGTGCTGCTCGGCGAAGATGGAGAATCCGACGTAGCCGGCGCCGATCAGATTGTCGGTGATCTTCGTCGCCTGGCCCGAGCCGACGAGTTCGATACAACTGCCGCATTCGGCGATGAAGTTGCCGCTGATGCTCAGTGCGTCGGCATCGCGCACCAGCACCGCGTGTTCGAGATAGACGAAGCCCATTCCCTCGATCCGGAAGGCGTCGTTGGCGGTGTTGACCTTGATGCCGTACTTGCCGTTCAGATACGAGTTCTGGTGGGGGCTGAAACTCAGCCCGTCGATACAGAAGTCCTTGAACACGACCGAACCCAGTCGCGGGTCGCCGGTCCGCGCCACGAGGAAGGCCTCGCTGTTGCCGTCCGTGTTCTGGACCTTGATACGGCTCCCGCCCGGCCACAGCTCGTGCCAGGCCGAGGTGTCGCCCGCGTTGTAGCGGATGCTCGACGAGGCGAAGCCGTGCCCCGATCCCTTGATGGTCAGGTAGCTGATGTCGACGGTGACTCTCGTCTTGAGCGGGTAGTCGCCCGGCGGGATGTAGATGACGGCCCCCGGCTTCGCCGCCTGGTTGGGCTGGTCCTGCTTGATGCGGGCGATGATGTCGTTGATCAGGGCGCCGATGTCGGTGTAGCAGGTGATCGACGGGTTGCTGGAGTGGGTCCATGTCGTGACGTCGAAGACGGTGGGCAAGGCGGCTCAACCCTTCGTGATGGCGGGGGAGTTGGCGTGGTGCGACGCAGTGAGGGCGCGTGGCGGGGGCCGGCGGGGGAGGGGGCGGCGGCCGGCAGTGGGTGGCGGGTGGCGACCCGGGCGCTGTGGTGGCTCGGGTGCGCGTCGGCGGACGGTCAGAGAAGGCCGACGATGGACCGGTAGGACGGATGGTGGGGGCGCGGACGCGGCCGCGGCGCTTCGGCGGTGGCGGCCTGTGCGGTGCCCTGCTGTGCGGTGGTGGTGAGCGCCGCCGCGGTCAGCGCGGTGCCGAGCCCCGCGGCCAGAACTCTGCGGCGTGAGATCGGTGTTGATCCTCGGTTCATGTGCGGCTCCTGAATGTCGGGATGGTTCGGGGGAGCGGCTCGGTTCGTCGGTTCGTACGCGCAGCGGTGCCGGAAGACCTTCGGCCGGCGGAGAACGGCCCGTCGACGGCCGTGGGGGGCTTGCTTGCGTTGAGCCCGACCGCGGGGGCAAACGTTTCGATGAAAGATACTCAGGCGGATTCGGGTGTCAAGGCTGTGTCGGGGAGATTTCCTCCGCGGGGGGCTCTGGGGTCGTGGGTCACTTGGATCCGCGCAGGCGGCACCCGCCCATCCGTGCAGGAAGCTCCCGCAGATCAGCCAAAGTTGGCACCTCTCAACGCCTTGACGCCCTTCCGAACCTGAGGCAAGAATCTGCGCAAACGTTTCGCGCAAACGTTTCGATAGAGAGGGTCGTGTGTGGTCACCATCGTCGATGTGGCACAGCTCGCCGGAGTCTCCATCTCGACGGTGTCGCATGTCGTGAACGGGACCCGGCCGGTCGCCGACCGGACCCGGGCGAGGGTGCTGAAGGCGATCGAGCAGACCGGCTACCGCCAGGACACGCTCGCCCGGTCACTGCGCCGCTCGCGTACGGATTCCATCGGGCTGGTCGTCTCCGACGCCGGCCAGCCCACGTTCGCCGACATGGTCCGGGGCGTCGAGCACGAGGCGGCGCAGGCGGGCTACACCCTGCTGCTCGCCAACTCCGGGGAGGACCCGGCCCGGGAGACGCGGTCGGTGCAGGCGCTGGCCGCCCGGCGGGTGGACGGCCTCATCGTCGCCCCGGCCGCGCGCTCCACCGGCCGGGAGGCCGAGGTCGTACAGCGCAGCGGTACGCCCGTGGTGATCCTGGACCGGCTCGGCGACCCCGGGTTCGGCGACCAGGTCGGGGTGGACAACACCGCGCCGATGCGCGAGCTCGTGGAGCATCTGCTCGGGCACGGGCACCGCAGCATCGCCCTGGCCGCCGGAAACCTCGCCGTACCCACCATGGCCGAACGCCACCGCGGCTACGTCCAGGCGCTCGAAGCGGCGGGCATCGAGCCGGATCCCGGGCTGGTGCTCACCGGATCGGGGCTGGCCGCGCAGACCCGCGTCCTGGCCCGCCGGCTGCTCGGCGACCGGCGCAGCAGGCCGGAGGCGGTCGCCTGCGCCAGCACGGAGACCGCCGTGGGTGTCATGGAGGCCGCCGCGGAGCTCGGACTACGGGTCCCGCGCGACCTCAAGCTCGCGGTCTTCGACGGCTTCCCGCAGTCCGACCTCTTCGAACCCCGTCTCACCACCGTCGTCCAGCCGGCCTTCGACGTGGGCGCCACGGCCATGGTTCTGCTGCTGCGCCGCGTCAACGGCGACATCGGCGAGGACGGCCGGGTCATCCGCCTGGCGCCGCGCATCGTCTACCGCGCGTCGTGCGGCTGCAACCCCCGATAGCCCCCCCCGCATCACCGAACCAACTCCACCACTGCCACAACCGACCGAAGGGATCACTTACTCATGTCCTCATCCCTCGAACACCTCACCCGTCCCACCACCGCCCGCTCCGCCCGTGTCTCCAGCTGGGACCAGCGCGGCCGCAACCAGGACTACTGGACCACCCCCGCCCACTCCTCCCGGGTCCTCGCCGACCTGGAGGGCCCCGGCCGGATCACCCACATCTGGATGACCCAGTTCTGCCGCCGCACGCTCGGCCCCGGCCTGATCGACCCGCTGGAGGCCGACACCGTCGCCCCGGTCATGGAGATCCACAACGCCCTCGGCGTCAACTGGGAGGAGCCGGACCCGGACTACTACCGCAAGGTCCTCATCCGCATCACCTGGGACGACGAGGAGGAGCCGGCCGTCCTGGTCCCGCTCGGTGACTTCTTCGGCATCGGCCACTGCATGCCCAACAGCTACCAGTCGGCCCTGTTCACCGTCTCCGCAAAGCCCGAGGAGTCCCTCATCTTCGGCGGCAGCGCGGCGCTGAACTGCTGGGCGCCGATGCCGTTCAACAAGCGGGCGCGGATCGAGCTGGTCAACGAGAACGACCTGCCGATCCAGCAGTACTTCTACATCGACTACGAGCTGTTCCCCGAGGAACTGCCCGAGGACACCCTCTACTTCCACGCCCGCTGGAGCCGCAGCAACCCGTGCAACGGCTGGGCCCCCGACATCCAGACCAACAGCCCCGAGGTCAACATCGTCGACGTCACCGGCGAGGACAACTACGTCATCCTCGACACCGAGGGCCGCGGCCACTACGTCGGCTGCAACCTCTCCGTCCATCACCGGCAGGGGAGTTGGTGGGGCGAGGGCAACGACATGATCTGGATCGACGACGACTTCCTGGCCGACGGCTCCACCAGCTGGCCGCCCTCCCTGCACGGCACCGGCACCGAGGACTACTTCAACCACGCCTGGGGGATGCAGAAGAACGCCTACCTCTACCACGGCGCGATCCTCCATGAGGCCGACGTCCCCGGATACTCCGTCAACTACCGCTTCCACGTGACCGATCCGGTCCGCTTCGAGGAGCGCATCAAGGTCTCCGTCGAGCACGGCCACGGCAACCACCTGGCCGACGACTGGGCCTCCACCGCCTACTGGTACCAGACCCTGCCCTCCCCGAAGGCGAGCATCCTTCCGCTGGAACAGCGCCTGCCCGTGCGCCCGGCCGGACAGCCGATGCCCGTCCCGGCGGAGCGCGCCGGGACGGTCGCCGAGGAGATCGCCGTGATGCGGGAGAAGTACCGGGCACGCTTCGAACGGCACATGGACCGCCTCGCCGAACGCACCCGGCAGCGCGGCGAACGCTCGCTTCAGGAGTCCGAGGCGAACATCAAGCAGGCCGCCGCGGTCCGCCGCCGCTACGACGAGCGCGCCCATGGCTGACACCGCCCACGACCCGCACTTCCCGGCACTGCACCTGCGCCCGCCCGCGAACTGGCTCAACGACCCCAACGGCCTGGTCTTCCACGACGGCCGGTACCACGTCTACTTCCAGTACAACCCGCACAGCGCCCGCCACGCGGACATGCACTGGGGCCACTTCCGCAGCTCCGACCTCCTCACCTGGGAGCTCCTGCCCAACGCCCTGGCCCCCACCCCCGGCGGCGAGGACGCCGAAGGGGTCTGGTCGGGCAACGCCGTCGAGGCCGACGGCCACCTGGTCGCCTTCTACTCCGCCAAGCGCCCCGACCGCTGGTACCAGCCGGTGACCTCGGCGGTCTCCGACGACGGCGGTACGACCTTCAGCAAGCGCGAAGGCCTGCTGATCCCCGACCCACCGCCCGACACCGTCATGTTCCGCGACCCCTATGTATGGCGGGACGGCGACCGCTGGCGCATGCTCGTCGGCGCCGGCCTCAGCGACGGACGCGGAGCCGCCCTCCAGTACTCGGCCGGGACCGACCTCACCGACTGGACGTACCAAGGCATCTTCCTGGCCCGCGCACCGGAGCCGCTGCCCGGCGGCGGCAACACCGAAGAGGGCTGGGAGTGCGCCCAGTACGCCCACTTCGGCGACGGCCGGGGCGTGGTGCTCGTCAGCGCCTGGGACCCGCAGGAGGGTGCCCTGTGCACGGCGGCCTGGCCCGGCCGCGAGGAGAACGGCGCCTTCACCGCCGTAGCGCCCCAACGCCTCGACCACGGCCCGGACTTCTACGCCCCCGCCCTGCTCCCCGCCCCCGACGGCCGTTGGCTGATGTGGGCCTGGATCTGGGAGGCGCGGGACGAGGAGCGCGTCGGCGCGCCCAGCACCTGGACGGACGCGGTGGGCTGGGCCGGGATGCTGTCCCTCCCCCGCGAGCTGACCCTCGCCGACGACGGGACCGTACGCCAGCGCCCCGCACGGGAGTTGGACCAGCTGCGCCGCGGACAGAGCATCCGCGCCTCGGGCGATGGGCCCGCCGACCTCGGCGAGATCGCGCCCGTCAGTGACATCACCGCGCGCCTCGACACGACGGGCGGCCTGCGCCTGACCACCGACGCGAGCGGCGACGAGTATCTGGACATCACCCGCGATCCCGCGACCGGAGAGGTGATCGTCGACCGCTCCCACGCGTCGCTGGACTCCCGTGCCAAGAAGGGAAGTTGGCGCCTGCCCGCGCCCGAGGGGCCGGTGGATCTGCGGATCGTCCTCGACCGCTCGGTCGTCGAGGTGTTCACGGCCGAGGGGCAGGCCCTCACCCTGCGCCTGTATCCGGTCGGCGGCGCCCCGTGGCATCTGCGGACCACGGCATCGGCGCCCTACGCGGTCGAGGCATGGGACCTCGCCGGCCTCCAGATCCACGACAAGCGCCCCGCCTCGTAACCCACCTCACGGAAAGCCGCACGCCCATGTCTGTCCCCTCCTTCTCCCTAGGCGACGACCTGCTCGGCCGGGCCGCCAAGCGCCGCCGTGCCCGCTCGGCCCGCGTGGCCAGCTGGGACCACACCGGCCTGAACGAGGACGCGTTCGTCGTCATGCCCGGTGAGACGGCCGTCCTGGCCGACCTCGAAGGCCCGGGCGCCATCACCCACCTGTGGTTCGTCCAGGGCTGCCGGCTGGTCCTCGGCCCCGGCCTGTTCGACGCCCGGCAGGCCGGCACCGCGATGGTCGAGTTCAACAACGCCCTCGGCTACAACTGGGAGGTCAACGACCCCGACTACTACCGCAAGGTCATCATCCGCATGTACTGGGACGACCAGGAGCACCCCAGCGTCGTCGCACCGCTGGGCGACTTCTTCTGCGTCGGCAACTCGATGCCCGCCAGCTTCCAGTCACTGCCCTTCACCGTGTCGGTCAAGGAGGACTCCGAACGCAGGTTCGGCGGCCCCGCCGCCTTCAACTGCTTCCTGCCGATGCCGTTCAACCGCCGGGCCCGTATCGAGGTGGAGAACCAGGGCGAGTCGGCGTACATGCAGTACTTCTACGTCGACTACGAGCTGTTCGCCGAGGACCAGCCCGAGGACACCCTCTACTTCCACGCCCAGTGGCGCCGCAACAACCCGTGCGACGGCTGGGGACCGGACCTCCAGGTCAACAGCCTGGAGACGCAGGTCCCCAACCTGGACGGCAAGGACAACTACGTCATCCTGGAGACCGAGGGCACCGGCAACTACATCGGCTGCAACCACACGGTCACCCACTTCACCGAGACCTGGTGGGGTGAGGGCGACGACATGATCTGGATCGACGACGACTTCCTGCCCGACGGCTCCACCCGCTGGCCACCGAGCATGCACGGCACCGGCGGCGAGGACTACTTCAGCCACGGCTGGGGCATGCAGAAGATCAACTATCCCTTCCAGGGCACGATCATCCACGAGGACGACGTCCCCGGCTACCAGATCAGCTACCGATGGCACCTGGCCGACCCGGTCCGCTTCGAGGAGCGCATCAAGGTCACCATGGAACACGGCCATGCCAACCACCTGTCGGACGACTGGGCCTCGACCGCCTACTGGTACCAGACGCTCCCCGCCCCCCGCTTCGACCTCCTCCCCGTCGAACAGCGTCTGCCGCGCCGCCCCGACAGCCCGTCGATGCAGGACCTCCCGACCCCGGACCGCACCGGCCTGGACGACCTGCGCCGCTCCATGTACGACCAACGCGACGCCCGCATGGCCGAGTTCACCGCGCAGCGCCAGGAGTGGCTGGAACGCCGTGCGGAGGAATCACGGCAACGGGCGGCGAAGAACACGGAGTACGCGCGCGAGGTACGGCGCCGGTTCCTGAAGGGAGCCGGACGGAGCTGACATCCCGGTTCCGTGAGCCGGGGGCCGCCGGCACGGTGCCGACGGCCCCCGGCGGCTGCCCCTGACGCTGGGGCACACCTCAACTGGGCTGGCCGGTGGGCATGATGGTGACCTGCTGGAGGTTGACCCGCGGCGGGAGGGCCGCGACGAAGCCGACGGTCTGCGCGATGTCCTCGGAGGTGAGCCACTCCATGGTCTCCTTGGAGCCCGCCAGCCACTCCAGCGCCCCCGCGTCGGTGACATGGCTCTGGAGTTCGGTGCCGACGATCCCCGGCTCGATCGCCGAGACCCGGACGTGCTTGGCACCCAGCTCGGCTCGCAGGTGCCGGGAGAGATGGGTGACGTAGGCCTTGGTCGCGGAGTAGACGGCGAAAGTGGGGAAGATGTTCTGCGCCGCGATCGACGACGTGTTGACCAGGTCGGCCACACCCCGTTCCCCGGCGGCCTTCACCAGCTGCGGCGTGAACGCGCCGATGACGTTCATCAAACCGGTGATGTTCAGGTCGATCTGCTGCTGCCACTGGTCGGTGGCCAGTTCCTCGACCGGGGCCGGGAGCATGACCCCCGCATTGTTGAACAGCAGGTCGGCGCCGCCGAGTTGGGTGTCCACCTGCTCCGCGGCCGCCTGCACGGCCGCGATGTCGGTAACGTCCACGGCAAGGGCCAACGCCTCGCCGCCGTTCTTCTCGATCCGGCCGACCAGGTCGTCCAGCCGCTCGGCACGCCGTGCCAGGACGACGACACGGGCGCCGAGCCCGGCCAGGTGCTCGGCCGTGGCCGCACCGATACCGCTGGAGGCACCGGTGACGACCGCGACGCGACCGGAGAGGGGACGGGCGGAGTTCTGCGTGGTCATGGCAACACCTTTCAAGGCGGGTGGGAGGGGGGCTCGGATGGGCGGCCTGTCGCCGCCGGCCCTCCACCAGAACACCACCCGCAGACGTCTCACGGGACGCCACAAAGGGCCCTGAGCAGGCAGGTATCCGCGAGGAAGGTACTGGCAGTACCACCCGGCGCCCGCCATGACCCGGCCACGCCCGCCACACTGGAAGCATGAATGACCGCAGTCGCGAGCTGGCAGATTTCCTGCGCACCCGCCGGGCCCGGGTCACCCCCGAACAGGCGGGGCTCCCCGCCGACGGCCGGGTCCGCCGCGTGCCGGGCCTCCGCCGTGACGAGACGGCCCGCCTGGCCGGAGTGAGCACCGAGTACTACACCCGGCTCGAACAGGGCCGTGCGCAGAACCCGTCCCCCGAGGTCCTCGAAGCCCTGGCCCGCGCCCTCCAGCTGGATGCCTCCGAGCGCGAGCACCTCACCGACCTCCTGGCCCGCCCCACCCCGGCCCGACGCGCCCCCGCCGGCGCACAGCGCGTCCGCCCCGGACTGCACCTGATGCTGGAGACCCTGAACCATGTGCCCGCCTTCATCCTCGGCCGGCGTACCGACGTCCTGGCGTCCAATCGCCTGGCCCGGGAAGTCCTGACCGACTTCGACGCCCTGCCCGCGACCCGCCGCAATCTGGCCCGCTACTACCTCCTGGACCCCGAGGCCCGCGAACGTGTCGGCGACTGGGAGCGCATCGCCGCCGAGACCGTCGCCATGCTCCGCCTCGAAGCCGGACGCCACCCCGACGACCGCCGGCTCGCCGACCTCATCGGGGAACTCACCCTCAAGTCCCCGGAGTTCTCGGCCTGGTGGAACGACCACCGCGTGTTCCGTCGCACCCACGGCACGAAGCACTACCATCACCCGCTGGTTGGCGACCTGTACTTCTCGTACGAGTCCTTCCAGGCCCCCGGCGACGCCGACCAAACCCTCTGCGTCTACAACGTCGAGCCCTCCTCCGACACGGCCCATTCGCTCCAGCTGCTCACCAACTGGACCGCACCGCAGCCGACGGAGGAACCAAAGGCGTAGACGCGTGGCGCGGCAGCGTCGCCCGTGCGGGCCCGGCAGTCGCGCCGGGCCCGCACGTCGTGCTCGGCGACGGCGTCAGCCGTTCAAAGTGAACGTCTGGGCAGTGGACGTGCCGCAAGGCTGCTGCGAGACGCGCGCCCCGTTGGCGGTCGAGGCATCGTTGACCGCCAGGCACTTGCCGCTGTGACGGGCCACGAAACGGTAGGTGCCCGAGGTGCCGACGGGCTCGGGGCGCCACTGCTGGTTCGTGTTCCCGGCCCAGCTCCACAGCTGGATCCTGGTGCCGTCGGCCGTGGCGCCGGGGCCGCCCTCCACGTCGACGACCAGGCCGTTGTGGCGGTTGACGACCTGGTAGTAGCCGTCGCTGGTGGGCCTGAACTGCCAGGACTGGTTGGCCTGGCCGGTGGTGCAGGTCCACTGCTGGACGGGGGTGCCGTTGGAGGTGCCCCAGTCGGTGGCGTCGAGGCAGGCGTTGCTGTTGCTGTTGACGACCGAGTACCACTTGGTGGCGTCGATCGGGCCGGTGGGTGCGGTGGTGCCGGGCCAGGTCATCGTGGCGACGGCGCCGGCCGGCAGAGTGTGGGCGAGGGACTTGCCGTTGTCGGTGAGGGAGAACCGCTGGGCGCTGGTGGCGGTGTTCACGACGAACGCGGCGCGGGAGCCGTCCGGGTTCTGGAACGCGAGGTTCTGTATGCCGCCGCTGCCCTGGCTGGTGGAGCCGATGCGGGTCGCACCGGGCTTGATGAACTTGGTGACGTGGCCCAGGACGTAGTACTCGGCGCCGCGGGTGACGTTGCCGCCGGCGATCTCGACGACGCCGTTGCAGCGGTTGGTGCAGTGGCCCTGGTGCGGGCCGCCGTTCTGGTCGAGGGCGAGGTTCCAGTTGACGACGGTCTCGCCGCCGTTGCGCATGTTCTGCACGACCAGGTTCTCGGCATGCCACCGGAGCGTGTCCGCGAAGGTGTTGGCGGTGTCGGTGCCCGAGCACTCGGTGAAGAAGACCCGCTTGCCGGCGTTGATGATCTGCTGCTGGGCGGAGGGGGCGCCGCCGTAGCAGTGGAAGGCCGCGCCGATGACGCGCTGGATGCCCGGGGTGGCGTTGAAGACGTCGAGCGGGTAGTTCGGGTGATCCCAGTTGTGGTCGTAGGCGAGGATGTTGGTCGGCAGCCCGTTGGCGATCAGGGTCTGGTCCAGGACCTTGAGGAACGCCGCCTGTTCGGACGACGTCATGGACATCGAGGGGTATGTGGTGGCGAACTCGGGCTCGTTCTGGACCGTGAGGTCGGTCAGGGTGATGCCCTGTTGGCCGTACGCCTTGATGGCCTTGACCAGGTAGTCGGCGTACGCCTGGTACTGGTCGGGCCTGAGGCTGCCCCCGCTCAGGGAGTTGCCGGTCTTCATCCAGGCCGGAGGCGACCAGGGCGATCCCATGAACCGGATCGACGGGTTGAGGGCCGTCGCCTGCTTGAGGACCGGGATGATCTCCTGCAGGTCCCGGTTGATGGAGAAGCTTCCCCTGGTGTCCTCGTAGGTGTAGAAGCCTCCGGAGTTGAAGTCGGTGCTGCCGAGCGGCTGGCGCAGGTAGTTCAGCCCGATGCCCTCGCTGGGCGAGAAGAGCGAGGTGAGCAGCTCGGTGCGCTTGTCGGCGGGCAGGCCCTGGATGAGGTGGGCGGAGGCCTCGGTGACCGAGGCGCCGGCGCCGGTGAACTTCTGGCCCTTGCTGCCCGCGTCGATACGGATGTCGATGGGCTGCGGGCTCGCGGAGAAGGGGACGGTGCCCTCGTCCGACAGCTTCTTGGTGCCGTCGGGGGTGGTGACCCACACCTGGGCGACGGGGTCCGCGGCCTGTGCGGTGCCGGTGGCGGTGAGGCCGAGGGCGGTCAGGGTCAGTGCCAGGGCGGTGCCCGCTGCGCGCGCTCCGGCTCTGCTGCTGATGGTGGACACGGTGCGGCTCTCCTTCGGGTCGGCGACGGAAGGGGTGGAACACCGGGGTCAGCAGCCGGACCTTCGACTCAAGGCCGAGGGTGCCGATCAGCTCGGCCCACCGGCCACATGAAAGCATGCTTACTAAGTACTTAGTAAGTGATGTGGGTCACACCTCTTCTGGATCGTCCTGCGGCCACGGCCCGGCCTGGCCGCCGCGTCTAAGCTCGGGCCCGTGAGCCAGCAGCCAGCACGCAGAGCCCCGCGTGGCAAACCGCGCACCCCCCGCAGCCCGGAGGCCCAGCAGCGGCAGCGGGACATCCTGCACATCGCCATGGAAACGTTCGCCGCACGCGGCTACAACAACGCCTCGATCGCGGAGATCGCCGACCGCGCCGGCCTCACCCAGGCCGGGGTCCTGCACTACTTCCGCTCCAAGGCGAACCTGCTCACGAGCGTCCTGGAGCTGCGCGACCAGACCGACATCGAACAGCTCGGCCCCGAGCGCCCCCAGGGCCTGGACTTCCTGCGCCACCTCGTGGACACCGCCCACCGCAACGCCGAACGCGAGGGCATCGTCCGCCTCTACACGGTCCTCTCGGCGGAGTCCGTCACCGAGGACCATCCCGCGCGGGACTACTTCCGCGACCGGTACACCGGACTGCGCGCCTTCGTCGCCGACGCCCTGCGCGAAGCCTGCGGGCTCGCACCCGAGGACGAGCGGGCGGAGACCGCCGCCAACGCGATCATCGCCGTCATGGACGGCCTCCAGGTCCAGTGGCTCCTCGACCCGACCTCCGTCACCATGGCCGCGTCCACCGAGCTCGTCCTGGACGCCCTGCTCGCCTCGCTCGCCCCCCACCGCTTCACCGTCCAGGAGTAGGCGGGCGCCGATGGAAGAGCGCGTACTCGGCGGCGGCGCCGTCAACGAGGTGGTACGCGTGGGTGCGACCGTGCGCCGCACGCCGACGCCGCGATCGGACTACGTACGCGATCTGCTGGGCCTGTTCGAGCGGCGCGGGTGGCCGGGCGCGCCGCGCTTCCTCGGGAGCGACGAGCGCGGGCGCGACGTGCTGGACCACATCGAGGGGCGGGCGGCGGTGAGCCCGCGGGACAGGGTCGCGGCCCGAACGGACGCGGCGCTGGCGCGCGTTGCCCGGATGGTGCGTGCGTTCCACGACCTGACGCACGGCACCCCGCAGGCCGGTGACCGGGACGTGGTCTGCCACAACGACCTCGCCCCGAAGAACACCGTGTACGCCGTGGACGGCAAGCAATGGCGGCCGACGGCGTTCATCGACTGGGACCTCGCCGCACCGGGCGAGCGTGTCCACGACGTGGCCCATGTGTGCTGGCAGTACCTCGATCTGGGGCCGGGCGTGACGGACGTGCCCGAAGCGGCCCGGCGGATCGTGCTGATCCGCTGCGCATACGGCGGGGACGGCCTCGACGGGCTGATCGACACGGTCCTTTGGTGGCAGGACCGTTGCCTGCGGGGCATCTCGGCCGGAGCCGAGCGAGGGGAACCGGCCCTGGTCGGCCTGCGGGAACGCGGAGTCGTGGACGAGATGCGGGCCGCCTACGCGTGGGTGGCGGACCACCGCCGGGAACTGGGCGCGCATTGACATGCAGGTAATTGCCTGCATAACGTTGAGTGTGCGATCAGAGAGTGACTCCGGAATGGACAAGGTCTTCAAGGCCCTGGCCGACGACACCCGCAGACGGCTCCTGGACCGGCTGCACGAGCACAACGGCCAGTCACTCGGGGAACTGTGCGCGCGCATCGACATGGCGCGTCAGTCGGTGACCCAGCATCTCGCCGTCCTGGAGGCGGCCAACCTGGTCAGCACGGTGCGGCGGGGGAGGGAGAAGCTGCATTACCTCAACCCGGTCCCGCTCCACGAGATCCAGGAGCGGTGGATCGACAAGTTCGAGCGCCCGCGCCTGCGCGCGCTCGGCGCCGTGAAGCGACGAGCCGAGGAAGCCATGAGCGACAAACCGACATTCGTCTACGTCACCTACATCGAGAGCACGCCCGAGAAGGTCTGGGAGGCGCTCACCGACGCCGACCTGACCGCCGCCTACTGGGGGCACCGCAATGTCTCCGACTGGCAGGAGGGCTCCCGCTGGGAGCATGTGCGCACCGACGGTTCCGGCATCGCCGACGTCGTCGGCACCGTCGTGGCGAGCGAGCGGCCGACCCGGCTGGTCACCACCTGGACCGAGCCCGGGAACGAGGGGCGCGCGGACATGTACTCGCGGGTCACCTTCGACATCCGGCCGCACGGTGACATCGTCCGGCTCACCGTCACCCACGAGGACCTGCGCACCGAGCGCGACCTCGCGGACGTCTCCCTGGGCTGGCCGGCCGTGCTGTCCAACCTCAAGTCGCTCCTGGAGACCGGCAGCCCGCTCCCGCAGGAACCCTGGCTGGTGCCGGACCACTGAGCGGACGTGCGACCGGCCGGCCCGGGGTGCGCCGCGGACCGGCCGGTGCGTCTTCCTTCCTGGGGTGCTGAGGTGTGTCGTTCCTACGGTTTCGGGGCGCTCTTCGCCGCCGTACCGGCGCACATCAGGCCGAGGACCAGGGCCAGAGCGCCGATGATGATGTTGTTCCACACGACGCCGGCATCCGGGCTCTCGCCGACGATCCACGGCGAGACGATCATCCACACGCCCAGGGCGCACATGGCCCAGCTCAGGCCGTACATGCGTTCCGGAGCGCGGGTGAACCCGAGAGCCAGCAGGCCGATCGCTATCCCGATGATCAGGTTGTGCGGCACGAGCGCCGGCTGGCTGGTGGTGTAGTGGACCACCCACGGCGATACGGCGCAGTACAGACCGAGCAGGAACACCGGTCCGTCCACGAGCGCCACATCACGACCGCCGAGCATGCGGGCGTACCGTTCCCGCATTTCGGATGCATCAGGGTGGCTGGTTATGTCACCTCTGGTGGGCGAGACGTTGGCCATGACTCGTCTCCTTTGACTCGCAGGCCTGACCGCTCTGGTGCGGTATGCGGATAAGCGCCGCGTATCTACATTCTGCGCTTATTTCGTCCTTATGTGTAGAGGTCAGACCCACTGTGGAGAAGCAGGCGACGCCCTTGCGACACTGCAGGCGACCACTTGTTCGACAGGAAGGCAGCACCAGGTGAGTGCCACCCGCGAGGCCGTGAGCGAGGAGGCCGCAGAGGTCCGTCGCTTCTGGAACGGGCTCGGTCTGCCCGGCCTGATCGACATCCACACCCACTTCATGCCCGAGCGCGTCCTGCACAAGGTCTGGGACTACTTCGACACCAGCGGGCCACTGATCGGCGACCTGAAATGGCCGATCACCTACCGCAGGCAGGAGGCGGAGCGCACGGCCCTGCTCCGGGAGTTCGGCGTCCGGGCCTTCACCTCGATGCTCTACGCCCACAAGCCCGGCATGGCCAGGTGGCTGAACGGCTGGGCGGCGGACTTCGCCCGCCGCACCCCCGACTGCCTGCACACCGCCACCCTCCACCCCGAGCCGGACGTCGACATCTGTGTGAGCGAGGCCCTCGAAGCCGGCGCTCGGGTGTTCAAGGCGCATGTGCAGGTGGGTGCGTACGATCCGGCCGACGAACGCCTCCAGCAGGCATGGGGGCTGCTCGCCGAGGCCCGCGTCCCCGTGGTGATCCACTGCGGCTCCGGGCCCGCGCCCGGCAAGCACACCGGCCCCGAGCCCGTCGCGCGCGTACTGGCGCGACACCCGAAACTGCGGCTGATCGTCGCGCACATGGGCATGCCCGAATACGAGGAGTTCCTCGACCTCGCCGAACGGTACGACGAGGTACGGCTGGACACGACGATGGCGTTCACCGACTTCACCGAGGGCCTGATGCCGTTCCCCCGCCGGGCCCTGCCCCGGCTGGCCGACCTCGGCGACCGCATCCTGCTCGGCTCCGACTTCCCCAACATCCCCTACCCCTACCTGGACCAGCTCCAGGCCCTGGAACGGCTGGGTCTCGGGCAGGAGTGGCTGCGGGCCGTGTGCCACGACAACGCGGCAGACCTGCTCGGCCTGTGACATCCGCCGATCGTCAAAGGGCCGGGCGGCGCCGCCGCCCGGCGATCCCCTGCTACACGCTCAGCGCCTCCCGCACCGACCGCTCGGCCTCCTGCCCGCCCTCCCCGGACGACGTGACCCGGCCCGCCTCCAGGACGTAGTACCGCTGCGCCGCCCGCATGGCGAAGCCGACGTGCTGCTCGACCAGCAGCACCGACAGCCCGCCTCGCGCGGAGAGCGCCAGGATCGTCTCCTCGATCTCGGCGACCACCGACGGCTGGATGCCCTCGGTGGGTTCGTCGAGCAGCAGCAGCCGGGGCTCGGTGACCAGGGCGCGGGCGATGGCCAGTTGCTGCCGCTGACCGCCGGAGAGCAGACCGGCGCGGCGGCCCGACAGCGCCCGCAGCGCCGGGAACAGGTCCAGGGCCTCGGCGACCGCCGCCTTCCCGCGCCTGCGGCCGTCCGCGACGAGCTGGAGATTCTCTGCCGTCGTCAGGTGCGGGAACGACTGCTGGCCCTGCGGGACGTACGCCATCCCGCGCGCCACCCGCTCGTGCGGCTTGCGGCGCGTGATGTCCTCCCCGTCCAGGCGGACGGTCCCGCCGCTCGGTGTGAGCAGCCCCATCGCGGCGCGCAGAAGCGTGCTCTTGCCGGCGCCGTTGTGGCCGAGCACGGCGGCGACACCGTCGCGGGGCACCTCGACGGAGACGCCGTGCAGAACCGTGCTGCGGTGGTAGCCGACCCGGATGTCGTCGATCTCCAGCATCACGCCTCCTGCACAGCGATATCGGCGGGGGTGTGCCCCGGGTTGGCGGGGGCATGGGCGGGTTCGGCGGGTGCGTGCCCCAGATAGACCTCCTGCACCTTCGGATCCGCCTGTACGTCGGCGACCGAGCCCTCGCTGAGCACCCGGCCCGCGTGCAGCACACTCACGCTGCGGGCAAAGGAGCGCATGAAGTCCATGTCGTGCTCGATGACGACGACCGTCCGCTCCTCGCTGATCCGCTCCAACAGCTCGCCGGTGGCCTGCCGTTCGTCATGGCTCATCCCGGCGACCGGCTCGTCCAGGAGCAGCAGCCGGACGTCCTGCACCAGCAGCATGCCGATCTCCAGCCACTGCTTCTGGCCGTGTGCGAGCGTGCCGGCGGGGGAGCCGGCGAGCTCGGTGAGGCCGATGGTCTCCAGCGCCTTCGTGACGGACTCCGGCACGTCCTTGCGGCGCCGCAACATCGTCCATACGCTCCGGCCCGCGCCCGCCGCGATGTCCAGGTTCTGAAGGACCGTCAATTCCTCGAAGACGGTGGCCGTCTGGAAGGTGCGGCCGATCCCGGACCGCGCGATGCGGTGCACGCTCCGCCCCAGCAGCTCCGTACCGCCGAAGCGGACCGACCCTTCGGCCTTCACCAGCCCGGTGACGGCGTCGACGAGGGTCGTCTTGCCCGCGCCGTTCGGCCCGATGAGGAACCGCAGATCGCCCGGCCGGACATCGAGGTCGACGCCGTCGACGGCGGTGAACCCGTCGAAGGACACCCGCAGTTGACGAATCTCAAGTCCGCTCATGCCGCTTCTCCCACCGGTACGACGGCCGTGCTGCGCTGCGCGGCCCGGCGCCGCCGCACGAAGCCCGCCAGCGAGGCCAGGCCTCCCGGCAGGAACGCCAGCGCCACGATGAACAGCAGACCCTGGAAGTAGGTCCAGGCCGCCGGGAACTCCTCGGACAGCGCGGTCTTGGCCCAGGCCACGCCGATCGCGCCGAGCACCGCGCCCACCAGGCTGGCCCGGCCGCCGACCGCGGCGCCGATCACGAACTCGATGGACGGCACGATGCCGATCATCGCGGGCGAGATGATGCCGACCGCGGGCACGAACAGCGCGCCCGCCAGGCCCGCCATCCCGGCCGCCACGACATACGCGACGAGCTTGACGTTCGCCGGGTCGTACCCGAGGAAGCGCACCCGCTCCTCCGAGTCCCGTACGGCGACCAGGAGTTCGCCGTAGCGGCTGTGGATCAGCTGGCGGGCGAGGGCCATCAGGGCCAGCAGGCAGGCGGCGATGATGAAGTACACCATCCGCTGGTTGACCGGGTCGTCGAGGTCGTAGCCGAAGAAGCCCTGGATGTCGGTGAGTCCGTTGGTGCCGCCGGTCGTGGCCTGCTGGCCGATCAGCCAGATGGCGAAGGCCGCGGCGAGGGCCTGGCTGAGGATCGCGAAGTAGGCGCCCTTGACCCGGCGGCGGAAGATGAACGAGCCCAGGATCGCGGCGACCGCCATCGGCAGCAGCACGGTCGCGGCGATGGCGAACACCGGGTTTTCGAACGGCCGCCACCACCAGGGGAGTTCGGTGGCGGTGCCGTAGAGCGTCATGAAGTCGGGCAGGTTGCCCGGCCCCGCGTCGGCGATCTTCAGATGCATGGCCATGGCGTAGCCGCCGAGCCCGAAGAACACGCCCTGCCCGAGGGTGAGCAGTTCGCCGCGGCCCCAGGCCAGACAGATGCCGACGGCGACCATGGCCGTGCACAGGTACTTGGCGAGCAGGCCGAGCCGGAAGTCCGACAGGGCGAGCGGGGCGAGCCCGAAGAGCAGGACGGCGGCCCCGGCGAAACCGGCGGCGGCCCGCGCGGAGCGTCCCTTGAGAACGTTCATACGAGACTCCTCGTCCGCAGCGTGTACAGCCCCTGGGGCCGCCACTGGAGGAACGCGACGATGGCCACGAGGACCAGCACCTTGGCGACGCTGACGGTCGTGGAGTACTCCAGCACCGACTGGAGCACGCCGAGCACGAAGGCGACGATGACGCTGCCCTTGAGCTGTCCGATGCCGCCGACGACGATCACCAGGAAGGCGTCGATGATGACGTTGGTACCCATCGTGGGTCCGATCGGGCCGACCAGGGTGAGCGCGACGCCGGCGACGCCCGCGAGCCCGGAGCCGATGAAGAACGCGGTCCGGTCGACGCGCTGGGTGGAGATGCCGGAGACCTCCGCGAGGTCCCGGTTCTGCACCACGGCCCGGATACGGCGGCCCAGCGGGGTGAGCCGCAGTGTCAGCGACAGCGCCACCACGGCCGCGATCGCGAGCCCCAGGATGAACAGCCGGCTGTTGGCGAAGGTCAGCGGATCGTCGCCCCCGATGACGGTGATGTGCCCGGTGAGGAGGTCGGGCGCGCGGGTCTGTACATTCGGCGCTCCGAAAATGTCGCGCGCGAGTTGCTGGAGCATCAAGGAGACACCCCAGGTGACGAGCAGCGTGTCGAGTGGCCGCAGATACAACCGGCGAATCAGCAGCCATTCCAGCAGGGCGCCGAGCGCGCCCGAGACGAGAAAAGCGACGGGAAGTGCCACCAGCAGCGAAATTCCCGCGCCGGAAATGGACTTCTGCAGGACGTACGTGGTGTAGGCGCCCGCCATGATGAACTCGCCGTGGGCCATGTTGATGACGTTCATCTGGCCGAAGGTGAGCGAGAGGCCGAGCGCGATGAGCAGCAGGACGGCACCGATACTGATGCCGGTGAAGGTCTGACCGAGGATCACGGTCATACGGCGGCTCCGGGGGACGGACGCCGTGGGCCCCGAGGCGGGGCCCACGGTCGGTGACGGTCGGTCAGGAGAGGCCGGAGGCCCAGGAGTAGCCCTTGAGGTACGGGTCCGGCTTGACGGGCCCGCCGGAGTTCCACACCTCCTTGATCAGACCGTCGGTGCCGATCTCGCCGATGCGGGCGGTCTTGTGGATGTGCTGGGTGGCGCCGTCCACGGTGACCTTGCCCTCGGGCGCCTCGAAGGTGATGCCGTCGGAGGCCGCCTTCACCTTCTCCACGTCGAAGGAGTTCGCCTTCTCGACCATCGCCTTCCACAGGTAGACCGAGGTGTAGGCGGCCTCCATCGGGTCACTGGTCGGCTTGTCCTGGCCGTACTTGGCCTTGTACGCCTTCACGAACTTCTCGTTCGCCGCGCCGGGGGTGGTCTGGTAGTAGTTCCAGGCCGTCAACTGGCCCGCCAGGTACTGGGAGCCGATCGACTTGACCTCCTCCTCGGCGATCGACACCGACACGACCGGCATGGACTTGGCGGTCAGTCCGGCCGACTTGTACTCCTTGAAGAAGGCCACGTTGGAGTCGCCGTTGAGGGTGTTGAAGACCGCGTCCGCCTTCGACGCCTTCACCTTGTTGGCGATCGTGCTGAACTCGGTGGAGCCCAGCGGCGCGTAGTCCTCGCCGAGGACGGTCATGCCGTTGGCCTCCGCGTACGCCTTGATCTCCTTGTTGGCGGTGCGCGGGAAGACGTAGTCGCTGCCGACCAGGTAGATCTTCTTCAGGCCCTTGCTCTTGAGGTAGTCGAGCGCGGGGACGATCTGCTGGTTGGTGGTGGCGCCGGTGTAGAAGATGTACGGGGACTGCTCAAGTCCCTCGTACTGCACGGGGTAGAACAGCAGCGACTTGTTCTTCTCGAAGACCGGCTTGACGGCCTTGCGGCTGGCGGAGGTCCAGCAGCCGAAGGTGGCCGCGACCCGGTCCTCCTTGATGAGCTTCTGCGCCTTCTCCGCGAAGGTCGGCCAGTCGGAGGCGCCGTCCTCGCTGATCGGCTCGATCTTCTTGCCGAGCACCCCGCCGGAGGCGTTGATCTCGTCGATCGCCAGCTTGAGGGAGTCGCGTACGGTGACCTCGCTGATCGCCATCGTGCCGGACAGCGAGTTGAGCAGGCCGACCTTGACCGTGTCACCGCTGACGTCGGCCTTGGCGGCCTTGTCGGTGGAGTCGGCCGCGTCGGTCTTGGCGCCGCAGGCGGACAGCGCCACCACGGCGGCGAGCGCGGCGCCGCCGGCCAGGAAGCGACGGCGGTGAACGCGGGAACTGCTGGGACCGCTGAACAAAAGAACCCCCTCGGGTGTGGGGAGGAGACAACCTCCTGAAGTGCGGTCCACAGCCTCAAGTCGCCCTGTTTCCGGGGTGTTTCACGAGACTTTCCCCGAGGCAACAAAAAACGCCCCGGCGGTGCGTGAAAGGTATTTCCCATACCGATTCACAATTCGCCCGAGGCATTCTAGTTACTTTCCACAGGAAGTATCTTGGCGGTGCCGGGGCATGTCAAGAGCGGGAGCCGTGAAGATCCAGCTCCGTGAGCACGTCGAAGTCCAGCCCGTCGGCGCGGGCCAGGTAGATCCGCTGGCGTACATGACTGTCCCTCAGATGCAGCAGCCCGCGCGGGCCTTCGTACGACACCGCACCGGCCGCCGCCCCGATCGCCGCCACGTCCAGCGTCCCGGCCCGCTTCAGAAGCGCGGCCAGCAACAGCACGCCCTCGTAACAGGACTCGCCGAGACTGCCCAGCGCGGGCGCCTCGATGCCGTACCGGGCCGCGTACTGACCGTGGAAGTCGAGCGTGTCCTGGTTGGCCAGCGAGGCGAAGAATCCGGCGGTGCTGTAGAGGTCGTGGGTGGCCGAAGGGCCGCTCGCCATCAGCATGTTCTCGTCCATCAGCGTGCTCAGCCTGAGACAGCGCACGTCCAGGCCGTAGGCGGCGAACGCCCGGTTGAAGCGCACCGCGTCGCTGCCGACCAGCAGCATCAGCACGGCGTCGGCGTCCGAACGCTCGATGCGCCGCAGCACGGGCTCGAAGTCGTGGGTGCCCAGCGGGAGATAGGCCTCCCCGTTGACCACTCCGCCGGACTCGCGCGCGTATTCCTGCGCCGCCCGCGCCGTACGCCGCGGCCACACGTAGTCGTTGCCGACGACGAACCAGCGCCGCACTTTGCGCTCGTGCGCCAGCAGCCCCATCGCGGGCCGGAGCTGGTCCTGAGGTGTCTCGCTCGTCAGGAACACCCCGGCCGTGTGCTCGCCGCCCTCGTACAGGGCGGTGTAGACGTACGGCACCCGATGCGCGATTCTCGGCGCCAGCGCCTGCCGGACCGAGGAGATGTGCCAGCCCGTGACGCCCTGCACGACCCCCAGGTCCACCAACGCCTCGACGTGCTCGGCGATGTCACGCGGCGAGGCACCGCCGTCGACGGGCAGCAGCCGTACCTCCCGGCCGAGCACCCCGCCCGCCCGGTTCACCTCCTCCGCGGCCAGCCGCGCACACAGTTCGCACGTCGGCCCGAACATCCCCGCAGGCCCCTGCATGGGGAACACGAGCGCCACACCGAGCACGGAGGCGTCGGCCGTGAACCACTCGGGGGCAGCGGGACTGTGCCGGAACATGGCGTCATGATTTCGGGTCCACCCGGTGAACTCCAGTCCGTCTCATACGATGTACGCACCCGTGACCTAGGAGCGCGATGCCCACCTCATCCCGGCCCCACGACCTGATGCAGCTCCTCACGCGGGCCGAGCGGACGGCCGCGCGCCGGCTCCAGGCCGTGCTGGACGAGGAGGGCTGCTCGCTGGACGCCTGGCGGGTGCTGGCGCTGCTCTCCGACGGCCAGGGACACCACATGACCTCGATCGCCGAGGCCGCCTTCCTGCCGCCGCCGACGCTGACCAAACTCGTCGACCATCTCGTCGACCAGAACCTCGTCCACCGCCGGGTCGACCCCCTCGACCGTCGCCGCATCCTCGCCCATCTCACCCCGCGCGGCCAGGAGTACTGGCGCCGCGTCGACCGCGCGGTCCGCGCGGACTGGCCCGTGCTCGCCGACGGCGACGGCGAACTGCTGCGCACGCTGCTGGACCGGCTGACGCACACGCTCGACGCGCGCGTGACGCACACATAGCGGAAAGTAGTTGCCGGTCCGCCGGAATGCGGGGGTCACCCAAAAGGTTGCTATATACATCCGATCGTCGACGCAGCGGACCGCAAGGCCCGCGCACCCCCAGCGAGGCACCGTGAACCACCCCGCCGACACCGTGGCGCGTCTGCGCGCCGCCTTCCGCACCGGCCGCACCAAGCCCGTCGAGTGGCGCACCGCCCAGCTGCGCCGACTGCGCGCGATGCTCACCGAGAACGGCCCGGAGCTGGCCGCGGCCCTCCACGCCGACCTGGGCAAGAGCGCCGCGGAGGCCGAGCGCACCGAGATCGGCTTCACCGTCCGCGAGATCGACCACACGCTGGAGCACCTCGACGACTGGCTGCGCCCCGAGCCCGCCCCCGTCCCGACCCATCTCGGCGCCGACGCGAGCGCGTGGACGCAGTACGACCCGCTCGGCGTCGTCCTCGTCATCGCCCCCTGGAACTACCCCGCCCAGCTCCTGCTGGCCCCGATCGTCGGCGCCCTCGCCGCCGGCAACGCGGTCGTCGCCAAGCCCAGCGAGCTGGCCCCGGCCACCTCGGCCGTACTCGCCAGGCTGCTGCGGACGTATCTGGACCCCGAGGCGGTCGCCGTCGTGGAGGGCGGCGTCCCGGAGACCACTGCCCTGCTGGCCGAGCGCTTCGACCACATCTTCTACACCGGCAACGGCACGGTCGGCCGTATCGTGATGCGCGCCGCCGCCGAGCACCTCACCCCGGTCACCCTCGAACTCGGCGGCAAGTCACCGGCGTTCGTCGACCGCGACGCCGATCTCGCCGTCGTCGCCGACCGGCTGGCCCGCGGCAAGTTCCTCAACGCCGGACAGACCTGCGTCGCCCCCGACTACGTCCTCACCGACCCCGACACCGCCGCGGCCCTGGAACCGGCGCTCGCCCGCGCCGTAGAAGCGCTCTACGGCACCGACCCCGCGGCTTCGGCCGAATACGGCCGGATCGTCAACGAACGGCACTTCGACCGACTGGCCGCGCTCCTGGACTCCGGCCGGGTCGTCGTGGGCGGCGACAGCGACCGTACCGCGAAGTACATCGCCCCGACCGTGCTCGCCGACGTCGACCCCAAGTCGCCCGTCATGCAGGAGGAGATCTTCGGGCCGATCCTGCCGATCGTCACCGTGCCCGGCCTCGACGACGCGATCGGCTTCATCAACGACCGCGACAAACCCCTTGCGCTGTACGTCTTCTCCGAGTCGGACGACACCCGTAGCCGCATCGCCGCCGAAACCTCCTCCGGCGGCCTCGGCCACGGCCTGCCCCTCGCCCACCTCACCGTCTCCGACCTGCCGTTCGGCGGCGTGGGGGAGAGCGGCATGGGCAACTACCACGGCCGCTACTCCATCGCGACGTTCAGCCACCGCAAGGCGGTGCTGCACAAGCCGTTGGGCTGAGGGGCGCGCATGGCGCCGCCCGGATCATGACCAGTGGTCCCGTGTCAGAATGAGAGTGACCTTTCGCCCGCTCCTCACCGAGGTTCTCCGTGTCCAAGCCCGCAGCCCGCGTACCGCAGCGACGCAACGCGCGGTCCAACCGGGCGCGCATCCTGGCCACGGCGCGCCAGGAGCTCGGACGGAACCCCGACATCACCCTGGAGGAGCTGGCACGGGCCTCCGGCGTCGTACGGCGCACCCTCTTCGGCCACTTCCCCGGACGGGCGGCGCTGTTGGAGGCGCTGGCCGAGGAGGCCTCCGAAGCCCTGCGTGAGGCGGTGGCGACGGGAGTGCAGCCGACGGCGCCGGCCGAGCGGGCGCTCGCGCACTTCACGTTGTCGATGTGGCCCGTGGGCGACCGCTACCGGATGCTCCTGGCGCTCGCCCACCGGGACCTGGGCGGCGAGCGCGTCGCCGAGGTTCTCAAGCCGGCCCGCGAAGCGGTCACGGCCATCCTGGAGCGGGGCCGAAACGAGAACGTCTTCCACGCCCAACTGCCGCCCGCGGTACTCAGCGCCGGGCTGGAGGCCATGACGGTCGCCCTCCTGGAGGAGGTCAACGCCGGCGCACTGGAGGACGACGGGACGCGGACCGCCGCGGTCCTGCTCATCGCGGCCGGTGTGCCGGAGAAGCAGGCACGTGCCGTGGTCGACGACGTCGCCTCCGCCTTCGCGGCGCAGACTTCCGCCGACGGCTGAGCCGTCGCTCGTTCTCAGGCGTCCCGGGACGGCCGGAAGGTCACCGACTCGCTGTATGGCCGGAAGGTCACCGACTCGCCCGAGAAGCGGGCGTCGACGCCGTTCGCCGTGGCCGTGACCGAGCGCAGGCGGAGGCCCTCGGGGATGCCCTGCAACTGGATCGGTTGCTGAAAGACCCTCTCCAGTGCTGCCCGGCCGACGGCGGGCAGCACGCCGCCCGTGACCTCGAAGTCGTCGAAGGCGACGCGGTTGCCGGAAGCCGCCGAGACGGCCGTCGTCACGGTGACCTCGCCGCTGAGGGGAATGAGGACGCTCGCGCCGAACCGGCCGGGGTCCTCGCCCCGTGAGACCTCCAGGCCGAGCGCGTCCGACAGGTCCCGATAGGACAGGTGGGCGATCGCCTCGGCGGAGCGGGCCCGCGCCTCACTGTCGTCGTCCGACTTCGTCAACTCACTCAGCTGCAGGTCGAGTTCGGTCACCGGCAGCGGGCGCGTGTCCCCGTCGGCGGGTATGTCGTGGGCGGTGATGTCCACCTGGCGCAGGGTGCCGGAGGCCACCTGGGTGAGCGCCGGAAACCCGCGCACATGGACCTCGGGCGGCTCGGGTGTGCCCATCCCCTTCTGGAACGCGTCGGCGGTGTGCGCCTCCGCACGCGCCGCCGCCACGCGGTCGAGGGTCAGCGGGACGGCCGTCGCGAGCAGCACGGCACCCGCGACGACGACCGGCCGGCGCCGCCATCGGTGAGCGGGCGATCGGTACAGCGTGGCGTTCTCGTGCATGAGGGCTCCTTGAGGGAGGGGGCTGGGCGCGGACGACCATGGCGATATTTGCACATCGGTGAGCAGCAAATTAGTCTTTACCCATCGATGTGCAATTAACTCTGCCCCGGGAGCCCCCATGCCGTTGATCGTCAACACACCCGTCGACAGGATGACCGGGCCGTACGCCCGGCGCTGGTGGGCCCTGATCGTGCTCTGCCTCAGCCTGCTGATCGTCGTCATGGCGAACACGTCGCTGATCGTGGCCGCGCCGGACATGACCCAGGACCTGGGCCTGTCCAGCAGCGACCTGCAATGGGTCATCGACGGCTACACCGTCCCCTACGCCGCGCTGATGCTGGTGCTCGGCTCGATCGGCGACAAGTACAGCCGCCGCGGCGCGCTCGTCACGGGCCTGCTGATCTTCGCGGGCGGCTCGGTGATGGGCAGCCTGGTCGACGAGACCGTCCTGGTCATCGCCGCCCGGGCGATCATGGGCGTGGGCGCGGCGGTGGTCATGCCGGCCACGCTGTCCCTGCTCGTCGCGACCTTCCCCAGGCGAGAGCGGGCACGGGCCATCACCGCCTGGACCGCCACCTCGGGCCTGGCCATCGCCGTCGGCCCGCTGGTCGCCGGCTGGCTGCTGGAGGACCACGCCTGGGGCTCGACCTTCCTGATCAACGTGCCCATCGCCGTCGTCGCCGTCATCGGCGCCCTGCTCCTGATCCCGCCGTCCAGGGCCGAAGGGATGGGCCGCATCGACTACGTGGGCGGCCTGCTGTCCATGGTCTCCGTCGGCTCCCTGGTCTACGCGACCATCGAGGGCCCGCACTTCGGCTGGGGCGCCGGTCCCATCACCGCGGCCGTCGTCGCCGGTCTCGGCCTGGTCGCCTTCGTCGCCTGGGAACTGCGCCACCCGCACCCCATGCTCGACGTGCGCAAGTTCGGGCTGCGCCCCTTCAGCGGCTCCATGCTCGCGGTGCTGTTCTTCTTCTTCGGCACCTTCGGCGCGATCTACTACTCCACCCAGTACCTCCAGTTCATCCTCGGCTACAGCCCGCTGGAGACCGGCGTACGGCTGCTGCCGCTGGCCGGTGCCGTCTTCGTCGGCGCCGCCGTCACCGGCAGGCTGACCCCGAAGCTGGGGGTGAAGGCGATGATCGTCACCGGCATGGTGATCGGCACCGTGGGCGTCTTCCTGCTCACCCAGGTCGACGCGGGCTCCACGTACGCCGACTTCCTGGCGCCCATGGCGCTGCTGGGCTTCGCGATCGGCCTGAGTGTGTCCCCGGCCACCGACACCATCATGGGCTCCTTCCCCGAGGCCGAGCTGGGCGTCGGCGGCGGCGCCAACGACACCTCCATGGAACTGGGCGGCTCACTCGGCATCGCGATCCTCGGCTCCCTGCTCGGCACCGCCTACCAGGACAAGCTGACCGACCTGGTCGGCGGCCGGCTCCCGGCCGAGGCGCTGGAGACCGCCAAGGACTCGGTGGGCGGCGGCCTCGCGGTCGCCGAGCAGATCGCCACGACCCCGACCGGCAGCCCCCAGCAGGCGCAGGCCCTGGCAGACGCCGTGTCCGAGGCCTTCGCGCACAGCGTCGCCACGACCAGCCTGGTCGGCGGGATCATCATGGCTGCCGGAACGCTGATCGTCCTCGCGGTCCTGCCCGGCCGCCGCGGGACCGAAAAGCGAGAGTCGGCACAGGTGGCGCAGGACGTGGAGTACAGCGACTCTGTGCCGTCCTAGTCGTAGGCAGCGAGGATCTCCCGGATGACGTACCTGGCGTTGGCCGAGATCACCGGGTTGGTCCTCCGGTAGTACGGCAGCTGGATGACCGCCATGGACAGCGCCCAGCCCCGGCTGCGCGCCCACGTGGCGTCGTCCACGTCCGCCGCCTCGCGGTACACCCGCCGTGCCGACGCGGGCAGCAGGTTCCAGGCCGGGATGAGATCGGTGGCCGGTTCGCCCATGCCCACGGTGCCGAAGTCGATGACGGCCGAGACACGGGCGCCGGAGAGCACCACGTTGCTGGGCATCAGGTCGGAGTGCGTCCAGCAGGCCGGGCCCGTCCACGGTGGCGCCGCGAGCGCCTCCTCCCAGGCGGCGGTGATCTCGTCGGCGTCGAAGGGTTCGTCGGTGCGGCGCAGCGCCTCGATCGCCGCCCGCGTCTCCTGGTCCTCGGACCTCAGCGCCCCGCTCCGGTGGGCGGGCGGACCACCGGGAAGATCGATCTTGCGGAAGGCGACCGCGAACTCCGCCAGATCGCGGGCGACGAGCTCGGGCTCGGCCAGGTCACCCTCGACCGGATTGCGTCCCTCGATCCACCGGTGCACGGACCACGCCAGCGGGTACCCCTCGCCCGGGGCGCCGGTCGCCACCACCTCCGGAATCCGCAGCGGCAGCAGCGGGGCCAGCCGAGGCAGCAGCCGTGCCTCCAGCGCGACGGCCTCGGCGCCGCCCGGTTGCAGCGGCAGCCGGACGGTCAGCTCCTCGCCGAGCCGGTAGATCGCGTTGACCGTGCCGCCGGAGGCCAGACGGGTGATCGGAAGGTCCGCCCACTGGGGGAACTGGGCGCGCAGCAGCCGCCGCACCAGGTCGGCGTCGGTCTCCACTTCGTCCGCGTGCATCGTGCCCATGTGCCCCCCCACATCCGACGGCTCCGCCGGGATCGTCGCACATCAGTCCGTCACCCAAGGTGCATATGCGCCAGCCGCGTTGTCGCCCCGGGGTGTGCGGCGCGCGACCGGACTGGCCGGGCGATTGTCAGTGCCGGGTGCCACGCTGAATTGACACAGCACCTGCGGAAGGGAATCACCGTGATCACCACCGACTACGTCCCCGGCTCGCCTTGCTGGCTCGACCTCGGAGCCCCCGACGTCGGCGCCGCCGCGGCCTTCTACGGCGCGGTCCTCGGCTGGGACTACGAGTCCATGGGCGAGGGGGAGGAGATGGAAGGCGGGATGTTCCGGAAGGACGGCAAGATCGTCGCCGGACTCGGCAAGCTCACCGAGGAGGGGGCCCGCTCCGCCTGGATGATCTACTACAGCGTCGCCGACGTGGACGCCACGACCCAGGCGGTCGAGCGCGCGGGCGGCACGGTACGGGTGGCGCCGATGGACCTCGACGAGTGGGGCCGGATGGCGCAGTACAGCGACCCACTGGGAGGCCAGTTCGCCGTCTGGCAGCCGGGCACGAACAAGGGCGTCGAACTCGTGGACCAGCCGGGCTCACTGTCCTGGACCGAGCTGTACACGACCGACGCCGCGGCCGCGAAGGAGTTCTACGGCGGCGTGTTCGGCTGGCAGTTCAGCGACATGGAGCTGCCGGGCGGCGGGGGCACGTACGCCCTCATCACCCCCGCCGGACTTCCCGAGGAGCGGATGCAGGGCGGCCTCATGGAACTTCCCAAGGAGAACCTCGCCCTGGCGAACGGGCGGCCGTACTGGCACCCGGTCTTCAACGTCACCGACTGCGACGCCGCCGTCGCCCAGGTCACCAAGAGCGGCGGCAGCGTGCAGATGGGACCGGACGACGCGGAGGGCGTCGGCCGCCTCGCCGTGTGCGTCGACCCGTCGAACGCGGACTTCGTGGTCCTCGATCCGGTCACTGGCTGAGCACCGGCTCGATCCTCCTGTTCAGCTCTTCGTCAGCAGGCCGCGGCTGCGCAGGACGCGGCGTTCGAGGGGGCTGAACAGGAGGAGGTCGATGGCGATGCCGACGAGGAGGATGAGGAGGATGGCGAGGAAGACCTGGGACATGCT